>JAJYEE010000036.1 GCA_021790335.1 Pseudomonadota bacterium
AATCTCGAAGAACCCGAGCCATTTTGCAATGGGAGGGGGTACCGCGCCCCTACCTAGAATATCCCGAAATCCTTAGGAAAATGGTGCCCCGAACACGAATCGAACGTGCGACCTGCCGCTTAGGAGTGGGTTCTGGGCCCGTTCAGGATCAGTGACTTACGGAAGGCGCGCTGTTTTGTCAACGACTTACGTTGACTCTGAGACACTCACATTTACTTAAATAGACTCTACGTTTACGCCAAATTTACGCCACGAATGCGGGTCCGGCATGTGGCTTTCAGTACGGATAAAATCGCGGCCGCCCAAGGTTCCGAGCTTTTTTCTGCGCGACTGAATTCAAATGTGTCAAGGATCATTGGCCAAACTTGACACGAGTTCCTAGACCGTCAATAATTGACGGTATAGCGAATTGGGTGCTCAGGCTTGCCTACACCAACCAACGTTTTTTCCCTAAGCCTCAGTGCTACCAAGGCGCGTGAGATCTTACGTGCCGTCGCCAAGGATTCGGCGCGAGTCTTTTTCTCGCCGCATGCAGAGAAACAGATGCGGAAACGCAGGATTACCCGATTGCAAGTGATGCGTTGTCTTGCCAATGGCCAGATCAAGGAAGGGCCGGCACGCGGCATCAAGGGCAACTGGGAAATCGCAGTGGAAGCCCTTTCGGCAGGCGATGTGCTGCATGTGGCGGCGGCGTTGGATCAGGACAATCACGGGAACTATGCGATCATCATCACGGCGTACTATTTATGAAAAGCGGACTCTATCACTACACGAGCTGCGGGCTTCGGAACATCTATCTTCGCAATGGCTTTCACGTGAAGGAAACCCCGTACGGCCGTGCGGTTTCCATTCAGGATGTCGAGGGTCTACACCGTGCCATCGGTCTGCATCTCGTGCGCAACAAGAAGCAATTGACCGGCGCGGAAGTACGCTTTTTCAGGAAAGAACTCGATATGTCACAGGCGACCTTGGCCAAATGCCTGCAGGTCGGTGAAACCACAGTGCGCAACTGGGAGAGCGGACGTATTAAGGTGACTGGTCCCGGCGACCGGATGATTCGCGCGCTCTTTCAGGAATATGCCACGGGTAATTCGGAGATCCGGGAGCTCGTTAACCGCCTGGCCGAGCTCAACCGCGCGTTGCACGCGAAGAACGTGGAATTCGAGGAAACCAAACAAGGCTGGCGTGCGGCCGTCTGAATGCGACCACGTTCAAGGAATCGAGCGCGCCTGACGTGGACGAACCAGAGGTCCGGGCGAGGGGTCTTTGTCGCTTTTGGTGTCCGGCCAGCAATCGACATTGACAAGTTGAGATTCGGCACACAGCTCGATGCGGTGCGCGAGAGCGCGATGCAACCGGGGCCGCCATTGTCAGACTCAATTGGCCAGCATTGATTATGCCGAAATCACCAATGACCCCCTGTTATGTGCTGCTAAGTATTTGAAAATATGGTGCCCCGAACACGAATCGAACGTGCGACCTGCCGCTTAGGAGGCGGCTGCTCTATCCACTGAGCTACCGGGGCGGTGCGGCGCATTCTAACACTCATCGGGGCTGTCCTGGCCAGGGAAGGCAGGTCCAGCCGTGGCAGGCCGCGCACCGGTATGCCGGGGGCCAAATCCCGGTCAGGCTACGTGTTCGCAGGCGGCGTGAAAGATCTCGAACAAATCCAGATCAGTCCTGAAAGCACGAAAGCATGCCGATTTTACGTGCCGCCAATCCATACCCTCAAAATAATGCGTCTTTTTGGACCCTTGTCCCGTTCCGGGCTGCTCGGTGGATTGCATGACCGCCTGCGTCCGGGGGCATTGCGTTTTGATGCTCGACCCCCTCGCCGAAGTCGGGATGCTGCCGCGAGTTTCGGGACCATTCGGGCGCGGACCGCCAATCAGGATCTGCGCATTTCTGAGGACATCGATAGGGACTGTACCGCCAAAATACCGGACAGTTCGTTCGTACTGTGACTTGGTCGGCCGCAGATCCGATTGCATCAGAATAAATTTCATGCAACCATTTATTGAGATAGAATCACTCTAAAGTTTTCCTGTCCTGGCGTCACGTGAAGGTGTGAAACCGCCGGGCAGGTGACAGCGGAAGTAGTGATGGGCGCCGTTTCTGAAGGAAACCGGAATCCGGTCTGATGTGCCGGAACCGACGGAGTGGTGCCAACGACGTCAGCCGGCAAGGACCCAACGTTGCAACCATATAATATACGAGCATTGCCAGAGACAACCGAATTGGCGTTGCTCGATCGAAAGCCGTAGTCCCTGACAGGTACAGGCTGATATCGCGTGCAGCCGATTATCGTCTATCTTGAGCCCTGGGAGTTCTCTCCCGCCGTACTCATTACCTGCATCCTGCTGATTGTCGCCTATGTGCGCGGATTGGTGCTGACCAAACATGCCGGTGAGGCCGCTGGTTTCTGGCGGCCACTCTCGTTCTTTGTGGGACTTGGTCTTATATACCATGTCTATGGCATCTGCGGGCGCGCCTGGGCGATCAATCCGATGACCGATCAGCAGGTCATCGGCTTGCTTACCTAGATCCCGCCGGCGATGATGTGCGCGGTCAACATGCTGGTCATCCTGCGCTACATGCTGCACGAACAGGGTGGCAGGCCGGGCGCCGAATCTACGCTGGCCAATGCCGTGAACGTCTGAGCGGAGCGCGGCATGACACTGCGCATACAGTAGGAACGGATGACGAAACGTGCGGACATCGGGGTGCTGGCCCGGTTCGGCCTCTACCTCATCGGCATGACGTTTGTGACCGGGCTGACAGCGCCCGCTGCCCGGCCTGTCACTTCTGCCGTGTCGACCACAGTTGTAACGCATGCGCGCATCCGCCTGCTGCCGGGAGACCTGCCGCTGGCGGGCTACTTCGACCTCGCGAACCAGGGAGCCCGGTCAGTAGTGCTGATCGCGGCGTCGAGCCCCGCTTTCCGCAAAGTAGAGATCCATCGCAGTATGGAAGAAGGCGGAATGTCGTCCATGGTTCCGGTCCAACGCCTCGGAATCAGAGCCGGCGCGATTTTGCGATTCTCTCCCGGGGGATACCATCTCATGCTGGTGCGAAGAGTGAAGCCACTGAGGATCGGCGATACGGTGCCGGTCATTCTGAAGTTCACCGGTGCGGCACCGTTGCGGGTGATGTTCAGGGTAAACGGGGCTGACAGCGAATGATGCGTCCGATCTTCGACACCATGCGCCTGCGCCGATGGGCATTGCTGGGTTCGCTCGTGCTCCTGGTCTTCGTGGGAGCCTGCAGCAAACCGAAGCGCTGGGCGCTCGACGATATTTCGGGCCTCGTGCCCGCGCTCAAGTTCAACCTGACGAATGACTCCGGCCAGGCGGTTGACGCTTCGGCTTACCGCGGCAAGGTGGTACTGCTGTATTTCGGTTACACCCATTGCCCTGACGTCTGTCCTGCCACCCTCGCCAAACTGGGGGAGGTCATCCACGGTTTGGGGGCGGACGCCGCGGAAGTCCGCGTGCTGTTCGTCACGGTCGACCCGGCCCGCGACACGACGGCGGTGCTGCATCGCTACGTCCGCGCGTTCGGTCCGGAGTTCGTCGGACTGCGTGGCAGCGACGCTGCGCTGGAAAAGTTGGCGAAGCGTTACCGCGTGGTCTATTCGCACGGAAAGCCCAATGCCCGCGGCAACTATGAGGTGTCCCACAGCAGTGCGGTGTTCATCTTCGACCGCCACGGCCGGGCGCGATTGATTGCCACGAATTCCGACTCCGTTGGCGCCATCGGCCACGATCTTCGTCTCCTGCTTGGCGCCGGCTGAGCGCAACGCCGGACTGCCCTGATGGGGCGGCGCTTTTCATGGTGTTCGCAGCAGCAGCCAAAGACCGAAAGTTGCTGACGGCCTCATATTCTGACCCCATGGAACCGGGACAGTTTCTCTGTCTTGCAGTGTTCGCCCCGCCGATGGGCGCCGGCCAGCAGCCTGTGTGCCTCATGCCGGCGGTCTCGGCTGTCTTTGAAAAGCGGCGACCGTTGGAATTGGGACGGACGCCAGGGCAACCGGGTTGAGCGGATTTGGTCGGCAGTTGCCTGATGGCATTATTGATCCGGAACGAACGTTTGATCAGATCAAACGAAATGACCGATCCGATGGATCCGTCCGACAAGTGTCCAGACCCGAACGCAAATTGCCGAACGTTCCATTTCATTTATTGGTCCGGCTGCAGGTTCCGGGAATGAGGGGTGTAAAAGGCAGGGAAAATCAACCCTGCCTGATAACAACCAAAAGGGGGTCGGTAGATGAGCCGTATCGGCCGCGCGCGACGGGATTTCCATCAGGTTCGTCGTTGGGATACCGGCGCACGGATGACTTACATGCTGTCCGGCAGAATTCCTCGATTAGACCGCTCTGGCGGCTGGAGGGAGCACACGGTCCCGAACCCGACCGGAGGGAAATTGCCGGATTTACCAGGAGCGAGTAATTCGGCCGCGATGCAGCGGGACGCGTTGCGCGGCCATGGAGGAATGAATGGTGGAGCGGAAGGGGATCGAACCCTCGACCTTCGCATTGCGAACGCGACGCTCTCCCAGCTGAGCTACCGCCCCATGGAAACAACCTGCTTCTCTTCCCGCTGCCGCCAGGCAGCCAGCGCAGGCCGCGAAATTGTACCTGCTTTACAGCCAACGCGGAAGCTGAAGCTGACTGCCAACCCAAGCCCAGCCACCGCCCGCCAATGTGCCCCGGGCAGCGCCTGCTGCTGCAGAAGTACTCGGGTGGCGTGGGGTTCGCGGGGACCATTGAGGTGCAGGAATTCCACCGACTGCTGTGCCGGGATCCTTTTGAACTATCGTCACTAAACCCCCGCATATGGTTAGTTTTTTCCCGGCAGGTGGATATAATGGGGCCCATGAGTACTACAGCACCGGGGCAGATTATGGGCGCCGGGCAAGACATAATCGCCACGCTGCGGAGGGGGTCTGCGTCGCCGCTGTTCCGGCGATGGTTCCCTGCCTTCGTCAATATTGTCGCGCTGGCCATACTTGCCTGGGGTCTGGCGGACTGGACATGGGTGCTCGTCGTTCCCACCGTGCCACAGGTGATTCCGGACCGCTATGCGGGAGTCGGGAACCAGCCTCTTAATGTGCAGCCCATATTGGACGCGCAGCTGTTTGGCCAGGCGCCGCAGGTGGCGGGCGCCGGGGGTGAGTCGCTGGATGCAATCCCGATCAGCGGCCTCAACCTCGTCCTTGCCGGTGTCGTGGCGGCGGGTGGCGCCAGCTTTGCGCTCATTAGCGTCGACGGCCAACCGCAGGAACCCTTCGCCATCGGCCAGGAAGTGACGGCCGGAGCCGTATTGCAGGCGGTTTATCCCGACCGTGTTCTGCTCAGACGCAACGGGATCACGGAGAGCCTGATGCTGGAAGGGGTTAAGGGTGGCGGGGCCGGCGCATCCGAGGGGTCAATGCTTCCAGGCGGCCCTGACCTGACGGGCATACTCAAGCGCGGGCAAAACGATTACGTCGTCCCGCGTGCCGTGATCAATGCCGAACTCCACCAGCCGCAGAGCCTGTTGACGCAGGCGCTGATGGTGCCTGATCCGGGCGGCGGATTTCTGGTGCGCGAGATTCAGCCGAACAGCGTGTACCAGAAGCTCGGCCTGCATGTCGGAGACGTCATACGCAGCGTGAATGGTCAGCCTGTGAACACTATGCAGGAGGCCTTTCATGCCTACCAGCAGGCATCGACCCAGGCCAATGTGCAGCTTCAGATCGTCCGCAACGGCCGGACGGAAGTCCTTCAGTACCAGGTCCAGTGATCCATGCGCCATGACGCCTACGGTCGGGTTCTCAGGGGAAGTGATCGCCACATGAATAATCGTCGGTTTCTGATAGTCGCGCTGTCGGTGGCCGGTCTGGCGGGAATCTCCGTCGGCGCGCATGCTGTTCAGATGGTGCCGATAGCGACCAACGGAGAGATTCCCGCGCCGCCGGCATCTCAGCAGGTTCAGCCGGCAGTCCCGCCGGTGACGCTGCCGTCGCCGCCCGCTCCGCCGCTTCCGAGGGAAATGCCGCCGCCGAGCTACACCCCTGCTCCGTCTGCTCCGACGCGGCCGCTGCGTCCGGGGGAGATGTTGTTCAACTTCCAGAACGCCGACATCCAGGCGGTGATCAGGACGGTATCGGAGATCACCGGGCGTAATTTCCTTGTCGACCCGCGCGTCAAGGGTAAGGTGACGATCATCTCGTCCACGCCGGTTTCCAAGGCCGCCGCCTACCAGATTTTCATTTCGGCCCTCAAGGCGCAGGGCTTCACCGCCGTCAATGGCCCCGGGGGTATCGTAAAGATCATACCCGAGGCCGAGGCCAAGCCCGAGGCGCAGGTGAGTTTCCGGTCGAGTGCGCGCGAGAGTGACCAGTGGACAACGCATGTCGTGGTGGTTCAGCATGCCTCGGCGCCACAGCTGCTCCCGCTGCTGCGACCCCTGATGTCGCCGACGGCGATGCTTTCGGTCTACGCGCCGGCCAACGCCCTGATCATCACCGACACGGCGCAGAGCGTACGCAACGTGCTGCGGGTCATCAGCCGTCTCGATCAGCCAGGAAACACCGGAGTCACGGTGATCCCGCTGCGGCATGCCTCGGTGCTGGATGTCGCGCCGGTGATCAGCCGGTTCATAGGAGGCGCCAGTGTCGCCGGTCAGCCGGGACTTCCGGGAGTCATGCCCGGAGGAGTCGCCGGCGGAAACCGGCTCGTCGTGGTGCCGGACGTGCGCACCAACAGCCTGCTCGTGCGCGCCGACAATCCGGGGCGCCTGGCTGAGCTGCGATCCCTCATCGCCAAGCTCGATGTCCCGGCACAGCCCGGCGGAAGGACCCATGTAATCTACCTGCGCAATGCCGATGCGACCAAACTCGCCCAGATTCTGCGCGGGCTTCTTTCCGGTGAAGCGCAATCCGGGACGCTGTCACCGAGCGTCAGCGGCGCGACCGCACTGAAGGCGCCTGTCGGGAACAAGGAAGCCGCAGCATCACGGATTCAGGCCGACGAGTCTTCCAATGCCCTGATCATCGACGCCCCGGACTCCGTGTACAACAGCCTGCGCAGCGTGATCGCCAAGCTCGACATACGCCGTGCCCAGGTTTTCGTGGAAGCCCTGATCGCAGAAGTGTCGAGCGATCGCGCATCGCAGTTCGGCATCCAGTGGGCCGGGCTGACCGGGGCAGGCGCGGGAGCTGTCGGCGGTGTCACAAACTTTTCGTCGCAGGGCGCGGGGATCATCAATGCCGTCGCCAATCCGATCACGACCCTGGGTGCCGCGGACGGACTTTCGATCGGATTCGTAGGGCCGGAAATCGTGCTCCCGGACGGCACCGTGACCCGCGGCCTGGGGGCGCTGGCGCGCGCCCTGGAAACCGACGACAATGCCAACATCCTGTCCAGCCCCGACCTGCTTACCCTGGACAACGCCCAGGCCAAGATCGTCGTGGCCCAGAACGTGCCCTTTCTCACCGGTGAATATGCCCAGGCCACTACGGCATCGGGTGTGGTCAATCCGTTCCAGACCATAGAACGCAAGGACGTCGGCCTCACGCTCAAGGTGAAGCCCCAGATCACCGAGGGCGATACCGTGAAGCTGAAAATCCAGGAAGAGGTTTCGAGCGTGGTTCCCTCGTCGAATCCTCTGACCGAGAGCACCAACAAGCGCGCCCTGGACACGACCGTAATCGTTGATGACGGCAATACCGTGGTGCTGGGCGGGCTGATCCAGAACAGTATCAACACCAACAATGAATCGGTGCCGGTTCTGGGGCATCTGCCACTTCTCGGCTGGCTTTTCCGTTACAAGGATCACGAGAAGGTCAAGACGAACCTCATGATATTTCTGCGTCCCATGATCGTGCGCAGCATGGCCGATGCCCGGGGGTTTACCGCCGACCGCTACTCCTATATCGCGGGGCAGCAGCCGCTGACGCCGGCCCAGAGAGCGCTGATGGAGCGGTTCAGCGTGGGCCGTGATATTCCGCCGAAGTCGGGACCGGCAGCCAATCCGGCGGCCCCCGGGGAACTGCTCGGCCCGCCCATGCCCCCCGATACGCCGATCGACCAGGGGTCGGCGCTGCCGGCCCCCGTACAAAAGCATTAAGGTGCCTGCCACAGATGAGCGCTGTTTTCGATCTGCAAGAGCTGGATCCGGAGCTTTGTCAGCGCCTGCCGTATCATTTCGCGAAGCGGCACGGTGTTCTGAGCGCACGTCAGGTCGCCGGCGTCGTCGAAGTGTGGTCGCGTCCGGGCGTATCGACCACGGTCCTGGCAGAGCTGCGTCGTGCCCTGGGACGGCCGCTGCGCGTACATGAACTGAGTACCGAGGCTTTCGACGCGGCGCTCAATCGCGCCTACGAACGCGGTATGAACCAGGCCATGCAGATCGTTGACGATCTGGGCGAGGACATGGACCTCGCGGAGCTCACGCAGAATCTGCCGCGCGCCGAGGATCTGCTCGAGAGCGAGGATGATGCCCCCATCGTGCGGCTCATCAATGCGCTGCTGACCCAGGCGGTGCGGGAAGGCGCTTCGGATATCCATATCGAGCCCTTTGAAACCCGCTCGGTGGTGCGCTTCCGCCTCGATGGCGTGCTGCGCGACATCGTCGAGCCGCAGCAGGTTCTGCACGGGGTCATCGTTTCGCGCATCAAGATCATGGCGCGTCTCGATATCGCCGAGAAGCGCTTGCCCCAGGATGGGCGTATCACGCTGCGTCTTGCGGGGCGGCCGGTGGATGTGCGCGTCTCGACCCTGCCCACCGGGCACGGCGAGCGTGTTGTCCTGCGGTTGCTCGACAAGCAGATGGGGCGCCTGCGGCTGGCCAGTCTCGGGATGTCCGAAACCACGCTCGCCATCCTCGACCGGCTGATCCACCAGCCCCACGGGATCATACTGGTCACGGGACCAACGGGTTCAGGCAAGACCACGACTCTGTATGCCGCGCTGTCGCAGCTTGATGCGAAACGCCACAACATCGTGACCGTCGAGGATCCCATCGAATACGATCTGGACGGCATCGGTCAGACCCATGTGAATGCGAAGATCGACCTGACGTTCGCACGGGCGTTGCGCGCGATCCTCCGGCAGGATCCCGACATCATCATGATCGGGGAGATTCGCGATCTGGAGACCGCGCAGATTGCAGTGCAGGCGAGCCTTACCGGCCATCTCGTGCTCGCAACCCTGCATACCAATGATGCCGTGGGCGCGATCACGCGTCTGGTCGACATGGGTGTCGAGCCGTTTCTGGTGGCGTCGAGCCTGCTGGGTGTGCTGGCACAGCGTCTGGTACGCAGGCTCTGCCCTGAGTGCCGGCAGGCGCATGTGCCTACCGCCGCCGAGACGGAGCTGCTGGAAATGGCGCCGGAAGAGGCCGCACACGCCACTGTTTACCGGGCTACGGGCTGTCCGGCCTGCGGGAATACCGGATATCAGGGGCGCACCGGCATTTATGAACTGCTGCCGGTGGACGACACGCTGCGCGGCATGATTCACGACCGTGCCGCCGAGGGCCGCATCCGGGATCATGGACGTGAGCAAGGCATGCAGGGGCTGCGCCAGGATGGACTGCGCTGGGTGCGGGCCGGGGAGACAAGCCTGGAAGAAGTATTGCGCGTCTCGCGCGAGGACTAGGGATGCGTGACAGGATAGGGCGGCGACTGTCCGGAAACGGCATCATTCCGTTGCGGAAGGCGTGGCCGATGCGCACGCATCGCAGCCGGCTGCGCCGGGTGGCGTAATGGCCGCTTTTGAATATCAGGCGCTGGATGCCAAGGGCCGGGCCGTCAAGGGGGTGCTCGAGGCCGACGCCGAGCGGCAGGTGCGCGCCATGCTTCGCGAGCGCGGGCTCACTCCCATGCACGTTGAATCCATCCGTGCCGGCAAGTCCGAGGCGCAGGTCCGTGGAACGCGTCACAGGATATGGCGGCGCGGCATTTCCGGCAGCGAGCTTGCCCTGCTCACGCGGCAGTTCGCCACCCTGGTGCACGCAGGGTTGACGATCGAGGAATGTCTCAATGCGCTGATCGAACAGACCGAATCAGCACGCACGCGTACGGTGCTGGCCGGCGTGCGTGGACGCGTGCTGGAGGGCCAGGCACTGGCGCGCAGCATGAAGGATTTCCCGGAGGCCTTTCCGGACATCTACCGCAACATGGTGGATGCTGGTGAACAGTCCGGGCGGCTCGACGAGGTGCTCGAGCGGCTTGCCGACTACACCGAGGAACGGCAGGCTCTGCAGAACAAGGTGATGCTTGCATTCATCTATCCGGCGCTCGTGACCGTCGTGGCGCTTTCGGTTGTGGCCGGGCTGCTGATCTACGTGGTGCCGCAGGTGACGCGCGTGTTCACCGACACCGGGCAGGCATTGCCGATGCCGACGCGTGTGCTGATCCATCTCAGCGGATTCGTGCGCGCCGTGGGTGTGTGGTGGCTGGTCGGTGCGGCGCTGGCCTATTTTGGGGCGCGCGCGGTGCTGCGGGAGCCGAAGCTGCGTTTGCGCTGGCACAGGACTCTGCTTCGGATACCGCTGTTCGGGCGCCTGGTGCGCGGCATCAACGCGGCGCGTCTCACCAGCACGCTCGGGATCCTGACCGCAAGTGGAATTCCGCTGCTCAGCGCCATGCAGTCGGCGTTCCAGGTCGTCAGCAACCTGCCAATGCGCGCCGCCGTGGAGGATGCTTTGCGTCAGGTGCGCGAAGGTGGCAGCCTGTCGCGTTCCCTGGGCAAGGCCAAACTGTTTCCGCCCCTGGTGATCCATCTGATCGCGAGCGGCGAGGCGAGTGGCAGCCTTGATGTGATGCTCACGCGCGCGGCCGAAGCACAGACACGGGAACTCGAGAACTGGGTCTCTGCGCTCACCGCAATGCTGGAGCCGGCACTGATACTGGTGATGGGCGGCATCGTTCTGTTCATCGTGCTGGCGATCATGTTGCCGATAATCGATATGAATCAGTTGATCAAGTGAGGATTGCAATGTACAGGAGCAGAGAACATTCCGGCTTTACGCTGATCGAGGTGCTGGTGGTCATGGTGATTCTGGGCATCCTGGCGGCCATCATCGTCCCCCGGATCATGGATCGGCCCGAGCAGGCGCGCGTGGTAGCAGCCAAGAGCGATATTCGCGCCATCGTGAGTGCGCTTGATCTTTACCGTCTGGATAACGGCACCTATCCGAGCACAGACCAGGGACTGGCGGCGCTGGTGCGCAAACCCGATTCCGGCAATATCCCGGAAAACTGGAGACCCGGCGGTTACCTGGACCACATGCCGAAGGATCCGTGGGGACATGATTATCAGTATCTCAATCCGGGACTGCACGGCGAGATCGACGTGTTCAGTTATGGTCCGAAGGGCCCCTCAGCAGACGGCGGCAGCAGCAGTCAGGAAATCGGCAACTGGAATCTGAACCAGTGAGCAGGAGGGCAGCGCAAGGCGTATGCCATACGGCGAATTGCGGGTTACGTGCGGTGGCCTCGCCGGCCGGAATACCGGGTGATGTCAGGAGAAATGGGCGGCCCACTGCCTGCACCGTTGGGCGCTGAGTCGTCGTGGGGCGTTGCCGTGCTCTGCGCGCCATTGCCCGGACCCCGGAGGCATCCGCGACCCGGGTCTTCCCTGGGCCTGCTCCCGCGCGGGCGGGGCTTTACCCTAATCGAATTGCTGGTAGTCATGCTGCTGATCGTGATCGTGATCGGCACGGTGGGGCTCGGCCTGGGCGGCAGCGAATCGCGTGCTGTCCAGCAGGAGGCAGCGCGGCTCGCACTGCTTGTGCGCACGGCGCGCCAGGAATCGATACTGGAGGGAGAAGTGTATGCGGTCGAATTCTCTTCCGGTGGCTATCAGTTTCTGGTTCTCGACAACCGCAAGGGCCAGTTCGAAACCGTCAGCTCGGATGAGATTCTGCGCCCGCGCCGGTTGCCGGCGGGCATGTCCATCCGTTCGATCACCATCAACGGTGCGGATGCCGGAAATCGGCCGGAGTTGATCCTGCTTCCGACCGGCGAGCTGCCCGCATTTGATATCGTGCTTGCCCGCGGCAGCACCAGCTGGCGCGTGGAGGGGACCGCCGAGGGCGTGATCCGGGCGGTGCAGTCCCGTGCCTAACCGTGCACGCGGCTTCACGCTGCTCGAAGTGCTGGTGGCGCTGGCAGTGCTGGCGATCGCCCTGGCGGCGGTCATGCGCGTGACCATCCAATCGATTGAGACCAGCATCAGCCTGCGCAACCATCTGGAAGCGCAGTGGGTGGCTGAAAACCGCATGACCGAGCATCAGCTGCGCCGCGACTGGCCGTCGACGGATACCACCAGCGGCACTACGGAGTTCAACGGCCGCAAGTGGTATTGGCGTGAGCAGGTATCGGCCACGCCGATCGCCGGGTTCCGCCGCATCCGGATCGATGTCCGCGCCCACCGTAACCGCGAAGTGCTCGGGCGGATTATCGGCTTTCTGAGGCAGCCAGGATGAACCGGGGCGTGGGGAGCCACCATGCGCGCGGCCTGACGCTGCTCGAGATGCTGGTAGCGATCGCGATTTTTGCGCTGATAGCGGTCATGGCCTACGGCACGCTCAACCAGGTACTGCGCAGCCGGGACCGCGTGACGGCGGAGCGCAGGTTCTGGAGCGGGCTTGCCATGTGTTTTGCGCACCTGCAGGATGACCTCTCCCAGGTGCGGCCGCGTCCGGTGATCGACGATGATGGCCAGATACTGCAGCCGTTCATCATCCGCCCTGAGGACATGCAGTTGCCCAACGCGCCGCAGCTCGAGTTCACTCGCGGCGGGGTCCTGGTGACCGGCAACGCCGCGCGCAGTGACCTCGAGCGCGTGGGGTACCAGCTCGAGAATCACGTGCTGTGGCGCCTGAGCTGGCCGGTGCTGGATCGTGCGCCGAACACCGTGCCCGTGAAGTCGGCGGTGCTGCGCAATGTCACGGAATTCCGCGTGCGTGCCTATACGTCCGAGCAGCTGTGGTCCGACCTGTGGCCGCAGCTGCCCGGCAACTCGCCAATCGCCAGTCCGATGAATCCGCTCAATCCGTTTCCGCGCGGCGTCGAGATCAAGCTCGCAATCCGCGGCCGCGGCCGCTTCAGGTGGCTGTTTCTCGTACATGAATAGACACCTGAAAGCGGATTGCCGGCCGCCGCGGCAGAGCGGCGTGGCGCTGATCACCGCCCTGCTGGTCGTGGCCATCGTCGCCGCCATCGCGGCCTATCTCAGCCTGAATCAGGAGGTGTGGATACGTCAGGTTGAGAACCTCGCCGACCGTGTGCAGGCAGACAAGGTCCGCGATGGCGCACTCGAGCTCGCGCTCAAGGTACTTGAGGACAACGCCAAGAAGAACAGCCCGACGGACGATCTTACCCAGGAGTGGGCGCGTACGCTTCCGCCGATGCCGGTCGCCAACGGAAGCGTTGCCGTCAGGATCTTTGACGCGGAAGCGCGATTCAACCTCAACAACCTGATGCGCGGCAGCGTTCCGAGCCAGCCGGACATCGCGGTATTCCAGAACCTGCTGCAATCTCTCGGCATCAACCCCGGGATCATCGATGCCCTGCTCGACTGGATCGGCCCGCCGGGCCCGGCACGGCCGAACGGCGCCCAAAGCGACTACTATCTGACGCTCACGCCGCCCTACCGCGACGCCAATCAGCCGTTGCAGAGCGTAGAGGAGCTGCGCCTGGTGCGCGGGTTCGACGCCAAATCCGTCGAGCTGCTGCGGCCCTACGTGGTGGCCCTGCCTGTTCCCACCACGGTCAATATCAACACCACCAGCGCAATGGTTCTGAGTGCGCTGTTCAATGCCATGTCGCTGCAGACCGCCCAGAACCTGATCGCCCGGCGCGACAATACCCCGCCGGATCCGTTCACCGATACGTCCCAGCTCGCGGCGCGGGCCGGGCTGCAGCCGGCAAGCCAGCAGACTTACGGTGTGAAGACTTCCTATTTCATCGTGGATATCCAGACGACTTTCGGCCGCATCTACAGCGACAGCCGGGCGCTTGTCTACTGTGCCGGCGGGGGCCAGCCGGCGACGGTCCTGTGGCGGTCCGGGGTCCTGGTGGCCAATCTGCCGGCGAGTGTGAACAAGGGATTGCCATCGCAGTCGACATTGGATCAGAACGGCACATAGCGGGTAAACTGCGTCTAGCGCTGGCAGCTACCGAGAACAGACATGACGGCAGACACAATCGGATCTGGCAGCATAGGGACCAAGTCCATCATTCGCTCCTCCATGAACGCACCCGTGAAAAATGGTGTTTTGAGTTTCCGCATCCCGGACCGCGGGATGCTGAGTCTGCGGCTGCCTGCCGGCTGGCCGGAGGACGGTCTGCCGGTATCGTGGTGGTGGCGAGCGGGCAGCGGCGAGATGCGTCAGGGCGAGGTTGCAGATCTGGCTGAGCTGCCGCCCGGGCTGCGCGGTGCACACGCCTGGGTCTGGACGCCGGCGGCGGAAACCATGCTGGCACAGGTCACCCTGCCGACGAGCTCACGCGCCCGGATTGCCCAGGCGCTGCCGTACGCACTGGAAGACCAGCTCCTGGGGGAACCGGAAAGCCTGCATTTTGCCTATCGTCCGCAAGGAGGAGGCAGCCTGGCTGTGGCTGTTACGGCACGCACGCGGCTGCAGATCTGGATCGACGCTCTGAAGGCGGCGGGGCTGGAACCCGCGGCCCTGTGCCCGGCCACGCTGGCCCTTCCCTGGGACGGGCAGGGATGGTCGCTCACGCCGGAGGGTGATGAGCTGATTGTGCGCACGGGCGCATGGTCGGGGTTCACCTGTGATCTGCCGCGCAGCGGCGAATTGCCCGAAGCGCTCGCAATCGCCTTGCGGGAGGCGCGCGCCGGTGCAGCAGCCCCCGAGTCGTTGTTGTTTTACAATCCGCCCGAAGCGATCGACCTGGGACGCTGGTCCGATACCCTGCAACTGCCGGTACATCGCCTGGAGAAGGAATTCTGGGCACAGCCGCCCGGCGCTTCCGGGTTCAGCCTGCTCCAGCGCGAGTTTTCGCGCGCAGATCCAATGCGCCAGGTACTGCAGGCGCTGCGGCCGGCTGGCGTGATGCTGTCGGTGTGGGTGGTGCTCAGCTTTGGATTCAATCTCGGTACATGGTGGCACCTGAAGCAGGTCGAGCGTACCCAGCGGCGCGAAATGTACGAGCTGTTCCGGCGCAGCTTTCCGAATGCGCGCACCATCGTGGATCCGGCGCTGCAGATGGCGCGCGAACTGGGCGCGATGCAATCGGGCAGCGGCCAGCCGGTGCCCGGAGATTTCCTGCCCCTGCTGGCCCAGGCTGCGCCGGCGATCCAGTCGGCCCCGGCGGTGCATCTGCGCGGCCTGAGCTATTCAGACTCGAGCCTGACATTCGATGTGCGCGTGGCCGATTATCAGTCTATGGAGGCGCTGCGCAGCGCGCTGGCCGCGCATGGCCTGCGCGCCAAGGTGATGGATGCCACCAGCCATAGCGGGACCGTCGACGGGCGAATACGCGTCAAGCCGGGGGCGTCCTCATGAAATGGCCGGCACTGACATTCCTGGAACCCTACCGCGCGCGCTGGCGGGCGCTCCAGGTGCGCGAGCGTATCGCAGTGATCATCGCTGCCGTGGCGCTGGGCGGGTTTCTGTTCTTTGACCTTCTGTGGATGCCGATGGAGCATGATCTGCACGTGCTGCGCGTCGATGTCCCGCGCGATCGTGCGCGCCTGACCATCATGCAGGCCCAGGCATTGCAGATCAGCGCGCTGCGCGCAAGCGGCAAGATCGGACATGCCTCGAGCGGCGCCATTCTGGCATCCCTGGAGCAGTCGGCGGCCGCCTACGGCCTGAAGCATGCACTGACCAAATTGGAGCCGAATGGCACCAGCGGGGCGCGTCTGGTGCTGCAGGGTGTTGCGTTCAATACGCTGGTGACCTGGCTTGATGCGCTGCAGGTGCACAACGGGGTGCGCATAGAAAGCGCAGCGATAAACGCGAAGGCGACGCCGGGGGTGGTGGATGCGCGCCTCGAGCTGCGCGGGCCGGGAGCATGACACGCCGCTGGCTGTTTTTCGGTTTCCTGGGGCTGGCATTCTACCTGGCATTCCTGATTGCGACGGCGCCGGCGGTGTGGGTGTCGTGGGCGATGGTGCGTGCAAGCCGTGGCATTGTGAGTATCGACCGCCCCGCCGGGACCATCTGGCGGGGGCGCGGAGAACTGGTGATCCACATCGTTTCCTCGCCGCCGCAGCGCCTGGGCGCCGCCCGCTGGGTAATCAACCCCCTGTGGCTTATCGCGGGACAGTTGCGCACGCACGCCGCGGTGCACGGACCCGGTACCGAGGTCCGTGCTGACCTGGGTCTGGGCTACCGCCGGATCATCCTGAGCGATGTCGCCGCCAGTTTTCCGGCACAGCTTGTCGGTGTTCTCTACAGCCCGGCGGCGCTGGCCGGTCCAGCCGGGCAGGTGCATGTCAGTGCCAAGCGCTTTACGCTCGGCAGCCGAACCGTGAGCGGAAGCGCGGTGGTTCAATGGCAGCAGGCAGCGAGTAGCCTTTCCAGTGTGCGGCCACTCGGCGATTATCGCCTATACTTGGATGGCCATGGCAGCAGTGCGGCGCTGCGGCTGCAGACAATTGGTGGCAGTCTCATGGTGAACGGGCAGGGCATCTGGCAGTTGGTCAGCGGGCAGATTCGGTTCAGTGGAATGGCCAGGCCGGCTGCAGACGCGGCCGCGTTGGAACCGATTCTGCGGATGTTCGGTCCCGACCGTGGTGGCGGTCGGCGCGATTTCGACATCGCTGCCAACCTGGCGACTTTCTGACGCGGTTATACGGATTCCTTTCGACAGTCTCATTCATTGGTGTCTGCCACGAACACGATGCTCCGAAAGTACTGGCTGTCGCTACTGATCATTGGTGGCCTGGTGTTTGCGGGAGTATATTTCAGCCGCGGACTTGAGAGGGTCAACCATCCGCTCCACGTATCCCCCCGTTTCCTGATTCTCGCCCTGGTACTGCAGACGGTTTACTGGTTGGTTCTGAGCGCACTTTGGAAGCGCATCGTTGCTGAGGTAACTGGATCCCGGATTGCACTGAAGGAGAGTTTTTACCAGCTGTGCCTCGTGAGCATCGCCAAGTATCTTCCGGGAAAGCTCTGGGGTGCCGTGGCTAGGGGTTCCCGCATGAAGCGGCTGCATGGCATCACAGAGCAGCAGATCATCACTGCCACCTGTGTAGAGCAGTTTTTCGTGCTTTACTCGGCGGTTCTGGTGACGGCGGCTCTGCTGACCGGGTGGTATCACAGTGCATGGGCATGGGCTTTGCTGGCCGGTGCCATCGCCGGCGCCACTGTCGGTCAGCGCTATTATGGCAGGGTCATTGCACTGATACTGCGGCTCTATGTTCGATTACGAGGAAAGGAGCGGAAGGCGACCGCCTTCGGGAATCTGTCTGGCCGCAGGTATTATTTCCTGATGTGTTCATATGCGGCCCAGTGGGTACTCCTGGGGCTGGTGTTCGCGAGTGTTTATTTCACCTTCTTTTCCGCCCAGGCCCGGGGTGGGTTGATCTATTCGCTGCTGCTCGCCAACACTGTCAGTATCACGACCGGATTTCTGGCGGTGTTCGCACCGGGTGGAATCGGTGTACGCGAAGCGGTGAGTAGCGGGATCCTGGCGGCGCAGGTCCCGTTGGCGGATGCTGTACTGCTGAGCCTGCTGTTCCGCCTGTGGCTGATCATCACGGAAATCGTGCTGGGCATGATCGCTTTCTGGGGATCCGGCAGGGGTATGCTTGCGGCGCTGCGCCGTGTCCGAACTGGCGCCGATGAATAGCGCGATATCGCCGGGCTGACCGTTTTGTGGGGTGGCAGCCTATGCCGTGTGGCACGCATGGCGTGGCGGTCGGTCAGTGAAGCATTTCCCTGAGGATCGCGTCGATCGAGATCGCGTTTGCCAGATGCCGCTCATAATAGCCGCGGGCGAGATTCGCATATTCGGTCCGGGCGGCGTCATCGCAGGCCAGGGACAGTATCGCCGCCGCCAGCGCCTGTGGATCCCCGGTTGGCACTGTTGCGAAAGGGGCTCGATCGGTGCCACGGATCAGACTGCGTGCGCAATTCGTTTCGCCAGTGATGATGGTGCGGCCGCAGGCCATGTATGCATAGTTCTTGAGCGGCCATACCCGCTGGGTTTTGTCTGTGGCGCCGAATATCCCCAGGCATATATCGGCACGGCGTATCTCTTTGGCCAAGGCTGCGGCATCCTGCCATTCCTCAATCCAGACATAGTTCCGGCATGCATGGCGCTCGAGCGATTCCCGTGCCGATTCGGCCGTTTGCCCGTAGCCGATGATTCGGAAATGAATGCCTGGCTCGTTGCGCAGCAGGGACACGGCCTCGGCGATGACGTCCGTTCCCTGCAGCGGAACGAACGTCCCGATGAACAGAACGGTGCGTTGCCCGTCATGCGGGATATATGGCGTGTAAGAATAGATCTGTTCGCAGATGGCAAGAGGCAGTGCGATCACCCTCCCTGCAGGAAGCTGGAAAATCTGGGTCAGGTAGGCGGCGTTCATTTCAGTATCGGCCACGACCAGATCGCAAAACCGGTAGGCCCGCCGCTCCATCCAGCGCAGCAGCCTGGCCGGCAGGCCGCCACCGGAGATCATGGCGCGGTCAAAAACCATCGTGTCGTACAGCGAGATGAAGGCGTCGGCGACAATTTTTCCGGGGCGCAGCGGCTGTGGAAGGAATGAAAGACAGAACAGTACCAGTGGTGCCGGATAGGGCACATATACCGATTCAGAGCGTGCGTAAAGTACGCACGCTATCACCGCCCGCAGATGGGAGAAAAATGCGCCAAAGACCATACCGACTATAGACGCCAGCCTGCTCCACCAGCTGCGGCGGCGACAGGCGAACGGCCGCCAGCGGAACGTATATCTGTATTCCCGGACCAGGATTCCTTTGGCGTTGTGGAACCCGAGGACCCGGTATTTGACGTTCGGGTAGGCGTCCGAAGAGTCATGGACCCCAGCGATGATGATCCTGGGACACGCGCTGCTGACGAGAGCCGTTGATCCTCGCGAGTTCAAATCCGCAGGGCTCATTTCCGTGCCAGTACCAAATAACCATCCCCGATGCCGGTTGTCTTCACCAGGTCCTGCAGCAGGAAGAACGGTTTCATCAGCGTTGAAACGGGAAGTGCGCCGAGTCTGTGCGCATGCGAGCGCTCGATTCCACTGCGCTTGGTGGCTTCGGTTCTCGACAGAGGGTGACGGTGCAGCTGCCTGCCATAGTAAACCCGGTAGGGAAGCGCCAGCAGGTGAGTGACGGGGAAACCATAGCACCAGAGCTTGACTATATGCAGTCGGGCGGAACCGAGCTTGTCGACCAGCTCGTCGTGTTCGTAGCGGCGGAAATGCCCGGCGTATTCATCCGCTGCCTGCCATTTGTGCATGAATGCCGGCACTGATAACAAAAAATAGCCACCTGGCTGGAGCATGCGGCTGACCGCCTCGAATGCTGCGTCGTCGTCCGCGATGTGCTCGAAGACCTCGCAGGCCACGACGAGGTCATAGACCGGCCCTGTTTCCCGAGACCGGAAATCGCTCTCGACGACAGTCAGCGCTGTTACGTTCGCTGTGCGTCGTCTCAGCGCCGCGACGCTCTGTTCGGAAAACTCGATCAGGTCACCCTTTGCCCCGGGCAGGGTGGCGGCAAGGAACAAACTGGTGTCGCCTTGGCCGGGGCCAATTTCGGCGAAGCGCGCGACCGGCCCTGGAATGCTGCGAATGAGTTGTTCCACGAGATTCAGACGCATCAGGTACCTGGGGCCGGGTGCTGAAACGAAGCGGAATATGGAGCTGTGCCGTGTCATTGTTATGCGGTAGCCATGCTTCCGGGCGGGTGTTTCACGGCCTCAAGCGAAAGGGCTGGAATTGGCCGAAAAAGTATCGTTGCTGGGATCCGGATTCTCTGGCGCTGGCAGAGGTCCAGGATTCCGAGTCTGCAGCGGGTCATGGAAAGAGGGGCCCCGATGGGTATTCGCAGGCAATGGGTCCAGTGCGACATCGTTGCGTATCGTGCATGCGGCGGCTAGTTTCTTTCACTGTCCTTGTAGTTGAGTGCGCTCAGCTGTTCTGAGACCAGGCCGATCAGGAACACTAGGACGGATGTGGCAAACAGCAGGGCGCTCATGTTGGTGAACCGGCCGGCAGTCAAATAAGTATAAAGGTAGTGCCCCAGACCTAACAGGAAGAAGACCACGCTTATGGGGACGAACAGCTTAAGTGGCGAATACAGTGTGCCGACCTTAAAAATGATGAGCAAGAACCGGAAGCCGTCGCGGAAAAGGCGGATATGGCTTTTTCCGATGCGCGGCTTGGCGGTGATCGGGATATAGACGACGCTGTAGCCAGCGCGGAAAAAACTCATCGTTATCGTGGTCGGATAGGAAAAGCCATTGGGAAGAAGATAAAGAAACTTGCGGAACTTGTCAGCGCGCACGGCGCGAAATCCGGAAGTGAGGTCGGGGATGCGGCGCCCAGTCATCCAGCTGGCCAGGCGGTTATAAAACCCGTTGGCCGTGGCCCGGTGCAGACCTGCGTGCGATCCTTTCGACCGTGAGCCAACAACCATGTCGTAGCCTTCGTCCAGCTTTGCCAGCAGTCTCTGGATATCTCCAGGCGTGTGTTGTCCATCCGCGTCCAGGAATATCAGCGTCTTTCCCCTTGCAACTCGTGCCCCGTGCTTCACAGCGGCGCCGTTTCCCATCGGGTAGGGGTGTGAAATCACCTGGATGCCGTGACCACGGCAAACATCGATTGTGCCATCGGTGGAGCCGTCATCAATCACGAGTATTTCAATGTTCGGGTATTCGTGTCGCAATACCGGCAGGATCTCACGCAGGCCGTCGGCCTCGTTCCTTGCAGGGAGGATGGCTGTTATCTCAGGATCCATTAGGCGCTCTGCGGCTCTGGTGTAGAGGGGCTGTTGTTTCATGCGCCGAAAGGTCGGCGCTCCTTATGCTACCGAGTATAGAGCATGAATGCCGTGTCGGGCAGTTCGAGAGCGGCAAGGTAAGGCGGGATCGTGCGCCTCGGAGTAGCGCCCCTGATTGCGGCAGTCCATCATCCGCCGTGTCCCAGGGCAGCCGCCGATTTCGGCAGACCATGCTTTCTGTCCGTGGGGGGTTGCAGGTTTGCATCCGGAAGTTGCGCCAGTTTCTTGGAGAGAGCCATGATCTGTGCGGCGTGCCGGTCGAGAAAGTCGTGTGATTTCAGGTATCGCAGCTGGACGCCCGCATCGCGATAGCGATACATGGCGATGAGCAGATTGATGAGATTCAGGCGGTACTGAAGGATGTTCGGGCTGACCTGGACCGCCCTTTCAAAGGCGGCTTTGCCGCCCCTGAAATTGTCCATCTTGTTGATAAGGAACGAGCCGTATACGGCAAGCACATCTGAGAATTGCTGCTGTGTCGACGGCAGCGTGCGATTTGCGAAAGCGCTCTGGAAAATAGTCATCATCTGGCGATCGCTGACGGCGCACCGTGTTTGCTGGCAGGACTGCAGCTGCTCGAGGCTGGTGACCGTGGTGGGTGCGATCGGATCCTGCGCGAGTTTCAGGCGTATGCTACGGATCCATTCGGGATTTATCGCATTGCCGATCTTGGACGAGAAGATAACCAGAGCGACGTCCGGCATGATGCCTGTCCTGTTGAGCTGTGAGGCACGCTTAAGATATCTGTATGCCTGGTCGGTGAATTGGTGCTGCCCGGACAGCGCCAGGTTCGCGTAGGCCAGCCCGGCCGCATATACCGACCGTGGTGAACGTGGGTGATCCTGCGCCTCGCTGATCATCTGTTCCGTGCTGTTGCTCCAGATTTCAGATCGCAGAAATGTGACCGCCGAGAGCGCGGCGATGAGGAGTACCAGCGCCACCTGCCGGAACTGCAGGGTCCTGGGAGCGTAGCCTGTGTCTAGTAGTACGTAACAGGCCGGCAGAAGGATTCCGTAGTCGGCCAGGTAGTTGCGGTGCTCGAACGCGATTTCGAGCGGCAATACGGTGGATTCCAGGACTTGGCCGGCGAAGAACCAGAGTATCCCTAGGCTGAGGAGCGGTGCGCGCCGCCTCACGGCGAACCCGGTAACCAACAGCGTCACGATAAATGCAACCGACGGAAGGGTGTCCAATGGGTGGAACAGGCCGCGGGAAATCGCGATGTCGTCATGGTAGAGCGCGAGATGGTGCAAGGACGGCAGGCAGATGAGGCGCAGGTAAAGCACGATCACGCGAGCTTCGGTCAGAAGACGTTCCATCGGTGTGAAGCTGCGGAACGCGTAGCCGCCGAAGAATGGGCGCGGGTCTGCTGCCATCCAGATCAAGCCACCGATGGCCGGCACAACCAGAGACCAAAGGAAGAATTGGCGCACTACCGGATCAGGTGTACCGTCCCGCGTGTGAAATCGGAACAGAGAATACTCGATGACGAACATGTAAAGCGGAAGCAGGGCCCCACTTTCCTTGCTCAGCAGCGCCAGCAGACCGAATCCCAGGATGCCAGCGAGCATCAGCGGTAGTCCATTCTGTCCGTTCCATCGTCGCCACCGACCCCATGTGTAGAGGCACAGGCCAGCAACCGTAAACAGAGTTGAAAGGCTGGTCATGCGCTGCACGACATAGAGCACGGCAGTAAGATTGAGGGGGTGAAGCAGCCAAACTGTGCTCGCCGCGAGCGCTATCCAGGCAGCATTGTTTTCTGTTAGAGCGGGGTTGTGAATCCGCCGGTAGGCATTCAGCAACTGGCGACCCAGGATGTACAGAGCGACACCAGTCAGAATGTGAATGATCAGGTTCACCAGCTTGAACGAGAACGGTGCCGGACCAAAAAAATAATAGTTCAGCGCAAACGTCAACATGCTGACGGGCCGGCGCAGAATGCCGGCTCCAGAAGAAAAACTGGCACTTGCCAGGTTTGCCAACGAGAGACTGTGCAGGTGGACTTGCGGGTTATTCACGAGATTGGGCAAGTCGTCAAACATGAAACCGCCGTGTAGGCCGGGAAAGTAGGCGATGATGGTTGCGGCAATTGCAATCGAAAACACGCCAAAGTGGATCATGCCTTGCTTGTAGCGACTACAGACATTCCGATCTGTTTGCATTGCTGACTCGTTAAGCTTTTGCCAACCATACCCGGCGAGCCCGTGGACATCTATTACTTGACGTGGCTGTACCATCGATGATGGTACCGGGTCCAGGCATTACTTTCTCACTAATTATGTGATCAGTCTGCATTTGAAACGCCGGGCTGAAGGCGTCGCCCAGTGCGGATTTCGTGAGCGATGCTGCGTGCTGCGAGTCCATGGCCGATGCTGTGTTGGAAGTCCAGGTCATTAGGCGCTTATGCTGTCAATTATAGGCCGCGAATTACTGACAACTTCTTGCAAACTTAAAAAAATCGGCTTTCCGCCCGGCGCGATTTCCGTGACCTGCGGGAGGCGTCTAAGTGTATGGGCCTGTGATCCATGACGCGACCTTTGGTCGCTTAGCCCAACTTGAGCAGTTGGCGCCCGGTTTTCCCAAACTTCTCCAACCCGCCCCTAATGGTATCAGCCACTTACATCTGCCGTAGACCCGAAAACAGCGTGTAGTGCCGACCTTGCCCCTTGGC
>JAJYEE010000009.1 GCA_021790335.1 Pseudomonadota bacterium
CGCACGACGGCGGGGTGAGACTCATGCCGGCGTTGGCCAGCGCTGCAACGACGAGGCTCTGATCCTCGGAAGCTCCATTAAACTTCGGGATCGAAGGATCGGCGCCTACGGCGAAGGATGCCGTGCTTACCGAGGTGCCACCGCCGCCGGAACTGGGAACACCTATTCCCCCATTGCTGCTGGCGCTGATGCCCGCGGCCGCCCCGTTGGAGCCGCCTCCGCATCCAGACAGGAGAAAAACCGAGCTCACGGTACCCACTGTGAGGATCCGCCGCCAGATCTTCTGTCCTACCCTTTTCATCGTGAAGTTTGACTCTAGTGGTGTTGAGTGTTGTGAGCATAGATCAGCGCAACAACGGCAGGCACTGAATAGCCGATGGCCGGACGGTCAATGAAGACGCGCGGTTTGGGCAATAATTCCGGGTTACCGTTGATCCGCTTTATGCAACCACTTGGCCGGCGCGCCCTGCCCCACACCCGCTGCGAGCCATGGAAGGTGCTCCCGCTGTCAGAATTAAGTGTCGCCTCTTCTTATCATCCTGATGGGGGCGGAAAGGCAGTCAAACCGTGACGCAGTACGCATTGGAACGTAAAGAGTCAGCGGTACGGAAGTTGTTGTCGGATCCGGATCTCTCGATCCGGGAACTTTCGCAGGAAACCGGCATTTTGAACTGATGGGATGGACTCCTCCCTGCCAGGACGGCAACAAAGTGTCAAACTGAGAGGAACAGGCCGCATCGTCCTCATCGACCGGATCGAAGGTTTCTACAATTCGCGGCGCATGCATTCTGCGATTGATTACCAGGTACCGAACCAGCGTGAAGAGCAACTCAAAGCTGTATAGCCTGGTGTACGTCAAATCGAGGCAGAGTCACGGAGTTCTGGAGGGCCATCAGATCCGCATCAGCATGGATGGTAAAGGGCGCTGGGTCGATAACGTGTTCGTCGAGCGTCTCTGGCGCGGTGTCAAATATGAAGAGGTGTACCTCAAGGCCTATGAAACCGTAAACGAATCACGAACCGGCCTTGCAAAATATTCTTATTTCTACAATCATGAGCGTCGTCATCAAACACTCGGACAAACCCCCTTGGGACGCTTATACCAGGACAATGGCCGAGGCCGCTTGATGTCTCATAACGCGGATGGAACCACCTTAGTTATCGGTATTATTGTCCAAGGGTTGGGGTCCATACATGGGACTTGACCCATGTGAGCCCATGCGTGGTTCTGTCTGAAGCAATACGCTCTACGAGCGGAAGGGGAGGTTGATCAATGTACAGGCGCGTTATCACTTACGGGACGTTCGATTTTCTCCACATTGGTCACATCAATATATTACGGCGCGCTAAAGACTTGGGTAACTATCTGGTTGTTGCCCTCTCAACAGACGAGTTTAACCGACTCAAACACAAGCAAAGTCATAGTTCGTATGAAGAACGGAAAGCCATTGTCGAGGCCATCCGGTATGTCGACCTAGTGATCCCAGAGTGTAGTTGGGAGCAGAAGATCGATGATATTAAAAAACATAAGATTGATATCTTTGTGATGGGGGATGACTGGAAAGGTGAATTTGATTTCTTGCGCAGTTATTGCGATGTTATCTATCTTCCAAGAACGGAAGGCATATCCTCCACCATGATCAAGCTGGGGTTATCTAAGGAACTCTGATAGTTCGATTAACTCTCCGCTAGTTCCTTGATCTTGTTCGTGGCCAATAAGGATGACCGGTTTCCGTGGTTATGGAATAACGATCTAACCCGGCTGTATTGCGGTGCGTTGACACCCATTCCGCTTAACGCCCT
Organism: Pseudomonadota bacterium; assembly: GCA_021790335.1. GTDB lineage: Bacteria > Pseudomonadota > Gammaproteobacteria > Acidiferrobacterales > UBA6901 > JAJYCY01. Next base: position 1,804 of record JAJYEE010000009.1, read on the forward strand.
ATCAATGCGTGTCAGCAGTTCCTCGAAAGTTTTGAACCATGTGTCTACCATTGCATCATCAAGGTTGTAGAGAAAACCACGCTCACTCACGTAGGAATCGATGTCATATGTGAAATTCAGTACTGGACGCCCAGTCAACAAGAAGTCTATGTAGATACTTGAATAATCGGTGACCAGAACGTCGGCGACCCGCAGTATGACATTGACATCCGGAATATCGTTCAGAAAAAATATCGCGCGCGACAGCTGGTCGTCAGCTTGGTTATCAAGACGGCGTCTGTTGGCATGCGCCCGTATTCCCATCACGGCATTGTGCTTGACCATGAAGCTCTTCAATGTTTCCCACTCTTGATCTGAAAATTGGTAAACACCACTATTACCTTCTCTCCATGTCGGAGCATAAAGTATGAACTTTCTGCCAGAAATACGCGTCTTCAATTTGCTCAGTTGTTGTCGATAGTCAATCGGAAGGTCCGACTCGTCTTTAAGAATAAGATCATTCCGCGGGAGACCACTGATCCAGATATTGGGTGTGGGCGCAAAAGCGGCGGCCATGATGGCCTGATCAGATGGAGAGGAACAGACCGTGGCGGCATATTTTTCTGTTTCTGAATCCCAGAAGCGTTCCCCAGGAAAGAGTTTGCCAATCCGCTTCAAAGGAATCCCATGCCACAATTGAACGATCTTATGCCGTTTAGTAATGTAACGGCCGTAGCTGCAGAGCCCACTCAGTCCGTACCCAAGAATAATAACTTTGGAAAGTGCAAGGTAGTAAGCGCCCTTCAGTGATTCGACATTTACAACGACTACGTTAATTCCCTCTATAGTTGAGGTTGTTTCAATTTGACTTGGCCTGCGCAGAACCACCTTGGTTATGGATGGTTCATTTTTTATTTCCTCAAACACAGCCCTGGGATTATCAATCGTATGAGCATAGTGGCTATCCCATGTACAGAAACACCAGATGCCTCGTCTTTTTGGAAGCAGGTGTTCAAATAGCAGAAAGGCAACAATCTTGACCAGGTCGCTTACAAAGGACTTGGATTTTCTTGCCAAGGTCGATACGATTTTTTTCATGCATGAGTACCAAATGAGAGGCATTTAATTGGAATGAAAGGTGGCGCAAAAAATACGCGGACAAAAGTCCCCGAGCGCTTCGACCGCTGCGAGCCATGGAAGGTGCGAAGTACCGAGGCGAGTAGTCCGTGCATGGCCTCCTCCCTGTTTGCAAGGCCTTGTGCGTTCGATGACAGGGACAGGATTGTGACGTATATCCGGCCTCGGTATAAAGGGACTTCGCCCTTCGGGCCACGATGCAATGCGCACGTATCGTCCTGATCGCGGAACCGGCCTTGAAAGGCCTCCGGACTAGACAGGTTTTCGATACGCTGGTCTGACCTGTGTGTCATCTCTTTCATAAAACCTTCGCAATCGTCGGCGGGGTCACCTTGTTACGCCTGCTGATACTCGGTGCCGCTGCTCAATACCGCCCAGCCGAGGGGAGAGGAGTTTGTTCGCTAGCGCCACAGTCGCCTTGTTCATGCCGCGCGTCTCGCGCAGCCGGTTGATCCAGGCACTGAGCCGGTCCTCTTTGTTCTTGGCGGCAATCACCACCGAACGCGCCCGTGCACGAGCAGGCACCTGAGATAGCGGTCGCCACGCTTGCTGATGCCGAGCAGCACATTCTTGCTACCGCTGGAGTGCTGGCGGGGAACCAGCCCGATGGCCGCGGACGCGTCGCGCCCGCACCGATACTGACTGCCATCCCCCATGGCGCCCGCAAAAGCGCTCGCCACGATCGGACCATATCCGGGAACCGTCTGCAGCCGCTTCACGCGCTCGTCTCCCTCGGCTGCCAGAGTCAGTTCCGCCGTCAAAGCGTCGATGTGCGCATCGAGCCCCAGTAACTGCTGCCGCCCTTCATTCAACCGACGGCGCGGGGCATCGCTTAGGCCGTTATCGGCCGCCTCCAGCACCTCGGGCAAGACACGACGCAGCGTTGCGGCACCCCTGGCTGCCACGATGCCGTATTCGCCCAACAATCCGCGCAACCGGTTCACCAGCGCTGTGCGTGAATGTACGGCACCCTCGCGCAACCGCACGAGCGACTGCAGGTCCTGCTGTGTCGTGGTCTTTATCGCTGCGAAGCACATGTTGGGCACACGCACGGCTTCGGCGATGGCGCGCGCGTCGTTGATGTCGTTTTTCTGCCCCGCAGATAGGCCTTGACATGCTGCGGAGGAATCAATCTTACGTAGTGACCGAGTTGGGTGATTTCCCGGGCGAAGTGGTGCGCGCTCGCGCAGGCCTCCATGCCGATGCAGCAGCGTGGTATATTGGCAAAATACTTCATGACTTGACCCCGCGAAAGACGCTTCTTCAGCTTCTCGTTACCCTGGGCATCGAGCCCTACCAGATGGAACGTGCTCTTTGCCAAGTCGAGCCCCACGGTCGTAATATTCATCTTCATCTCCTCCTGTTTTCAGATTGATGGTCAGCAGCGTTATCCATCGTGGCGCATTCGACGCCGGTAAGGAAGCGGGAGGAGACCATCACATCGCGGAAGGTGTAGGCTCCGGGCGGGTGGCCGCAAGGCCACCTTGCCAAGGACACCCGAAATGCGGTCCAGCCGTTGAGAGGCGCGTGCGTTTCGCGCGCGCTCGACCGCAGGGCGGCCGCGGCCGTGCCGTAGCCGCAAGGCGCAGGCACAATAAGTTGCGCCGGCTCTAACCGAGTGCGCAAGGGTGACTTGGATGTCCCGTTGTGCATCACGAGGGGCCGGCGCACATACGACGCCGGCCAGCATGGGTGAGCCAAGGATGAACCTCTGAAGGATGAAAGGAGGCCAAAACTTGTCAAATTCCAAGACAGTACGCTAGGGTGTGAGTTCGCGGACGGTTACAATTGATCACAGGTAATGCGTCGGCCGCCGCCGTGCAACCCTGGTCATGACCGGAGCGGTGCGTCGACAGTGGCCTAATTTTGTGCATACTCTCGCAGAGAGCGGCGGTTTTGGCAATTCTTTGCGAAAAATCTGAATCGAATCATGTTGAAACGAAGAAATCGGCAACCTTGCCCGGTACCGAACTAACTTATGGAGGCGCCCCAATATGACTTTCCAGGAGCGGCTGCTACTAGCTCTTTCAAGAGCACCAACAAGCACGGATTACGCCGTCGGCCAAAGCGCGCAGACAGTCGACAACGCCTTGGACTTGTTGGAAAAGGAGTACGCGGATTTTGGCAGCTTGGTATCCGGAAAATACGTTGCCGATTTCGGTTGCGGTTCTGGCCATCAGAGTGTCGCATTAGTTAAGAAATATGGTTGTCGCGTCATCGGTATAGAGTCAAATGGTCGGACCCTGAAAATGGCCCGTGATCTTGCTCAATCCCATGATGTCGGAGAGGAAAAGCTGTCGTTTTGCGAAAATGCCTCGGCCATGATAAAAGGCACTCTTGATGTAGTCATCTCACAGAATAGCTTTGAGCATTTTCCGGATCCGTCGAGCATACTTGGAGAGATGCGTAGTTTGATTGCTGACAACGGTCGAATCCTGATCACGTTTGGGCCGCCATGGTTGGCACCATATGGCAGTCATATGCATTTTTTTTGTAAAGTGCCATGGGTGAATGTGTTGTTTTCGGAAGATGCGGTAATGAAGGTGAGAAGTCGCTTTCGGAGCGATGGGGCGACGAGATATGAGGATGTCGAATCAGGGCTCAATAAGATGACGATCTCGAAGTTCGAGCGCACCGTGAGGAATAATAACGGCCTGACGATAGAATGGAAAAGATATCGCGGAGTAAAGAGGGCAGACTTGCTTACCACTGTCCCATTGCTGAGGGAATTCTTTGTCAACCACGTAAGCGTAGTGTTGTCAAAAGCCCAGTAACACGTAAACGCCCAACCTCTTCCAATGAGTACAATCATCACCCGGGTCATCACGACGGAAGTGCGGTTCTTCATCCGCTGCGAGCTAGGGAAGGCGCGAAGCACCGAGACGAGTAGTCCGCGGAAGGCGTAGGGTCCGGGCGGGTGGCCGAAGGCCACCTGCAAGGACACCCGAAACGCCGTCCAGCCATTGTGGGGCGAGCGTTTGGTGCGCGCCGAAAGCGCGCACCGCCCGACCGCAGGGCGGCCGTGCCGGAGGCGAAGGCGAAGGCACAAAGAGTGCGCCGGCTCAAACCGAGCGCGCAAGGGTGACTTGGACGTCCCGTTACGCATAGCGAGGGGCCGGCGCACATACGAAAACGCGTCGGCGCGCGCAGTCCAAGTCATCCTGCCCGTGACTGAGGCGACAGCTTATCTTCTTGCCAGGAATCGTGGTCGGCTCGCGCAGGCTTTGGTTCCCCTTCCCGACGCCGACAGCTGGGATTTTCTTTCCGATAAATGCAGGCTATTGCAAACAGCGCAACAGCTACAGGTTCCGGCGCCGACGACCCTCTTCCCGGACACTGCGGACGAACTTGTCGCCGCGGTCGAGCAACTCGGTCACCCTGCTGTCCTTAAACCCTGCCGATCAAAGGTGTGGAGCCAGGACCGGTGTACCACCACGGCGGTGCACGTCGCCCACGCCCGAGCAGAACTCGGCTCGCTCACGGCAGCACATAGCTACCTAAGGGATTTCCCGCTTGCCGTACATGCATACGCTCCTGGTTCGGGACTGGGTGTCTTCGCGCTCTATGACCACGGAAAGCCAGTTACCTTCTTCGCGCACCGCCGCATCCGGGGGAAACCGCCATGCGGCGGTGTGAGCGCGCTTAGTGAAAGCATTGCCTGCCGACATTCAGACCTAGGCCACCCGTCTTCTCAACCATGCCCATTGGCACGGAGTTGCAATAATGGAATTCCGCGGCAGAAAGGATGGAATCCCGCAGTTGATGGAGATCAACCCGCGGTTTTGGGGCTCCCGCAGCTGGCGATCGACGCCAGTGTCGACTTCCCCGGGCTGCTCTACGAGCTGGCCCTCGGCAGGGTACCAGTGGCGCCGCAGAGTTACCGGACTGGCATATCCGTAGCCGGTGGCTCCTTGGAGATCTCGACCACATATACCTGGTACTCCGGGACCGCGACATGGGCGGATCCCATACATCCCGGCTGCGTGAAATTCTGCGATTCATGAGATTGTTCGACGGCAAAACACGCTACGAGATCAACCGCATCGACGATTTCAGGCCGTTTGTCTTCAAGCCCAGCAATTACCTGCGTCACTTGGCCTCCTAGAACCCATTGCAGATTCCTGTTTCGAAGCCTGGTCTTCGTCATTATCGCGCAGTTCGTCTGCCCGCAACCGCCCCACAGCTGCGCCCGAGCAGTTCCTCGTAAAGCGCCCCGTACTGCGCCAACATCGCGTCCAACGTGTATCGCGCCCTCACCAACTCCAGGGCATTCGTTACCAACGTTTGTCGTAATCCGGCGTCCTGCGTGACACGCCCGATGGCCTCCGCCAGCTGAGATTCCGCCTGAACATCGACCAGGATCCCGTTTACTCCATCAGAAACGATCTCTTCCGGGCCACCGCTGCGTGTAACGACAACGGGTACGCCGCACGCCATCGCCTGGACCGTAGCTAGCGAAAAACCTTCGGAGACCGAGCTCAACACGAACATGTCCATGCTGTTCAATAGGGTCGCGATATCGTGCCGGAAACCTATGAAGTGCACGGCGTCATCCAGGCCCAGATCCCCGCGCAGCTGCAGGAGCTGCTGTGACAATGCATTGCCGGCGTCCCCGATCACGACGAAATGGTAGCGCGAATTTCCACCACGAAGCAGCGCCGCAGCCCGCAGAAACGTGGCGTAGTCCTTGCTGGGCCGGATGTTCCCAACCGCCCCGACGATGATCGCGTCATCGTTCAGCCCAAGCTCCTGACTCAGTATTTTTTTTCTGTCCGGAGCAAAAGCCTCCACGTCGATCCCATTATGGATAGTGACCGTCCTAGACCGGCTAATTCCCGAGCGCTCGATGATTTCCTCGCGCAACGCATCCGAGACGAAGACGCAACGGCTTGACCCCTGATTCAGGACCAATCTCTTCAATGCAAGATATCTTTCGGTGCTACCGTAATCGACCAAACCATGGAATGTGGACACCACCGGCACACGGCAAATCATGCCGGCTAGGCTGCAGTACACGTTTGAGCCCAGTAAATGGGACTGGATCAAATCCACTTGGTATTTGCGGATGAGACGGACAAGGCCGTAAAGGTAACGGATATCAAACGAGCCCGATACTTCAAGAACATGCGCGTTCATGCCGCGGCGGCGAAGCTCGTCCTGCACCCACCCACTTCCGGTGATCGCGACAATGTTGTGAACATTCGCACCCATCGGCCACGTGGCCAACGCGACAAAAACCGTCTCGGCACCTCCGGGTCCCGTGGTATCGATAGTATGGAGGATCCTACACAACGGCCGTCCGTCATGCATGGTCATGGACCTCTACGACTTCGTCGCTGCCCATTGCGCTCCCGTTCCGGGCACCTGCTGAACATCCGCCCGCTACATTCGTCTGCAACGATGCTGGCCACCTTCCTGCCCCTGATAGGATCCTAAATTTCACAGCTTGGGCGCACCAGTCGGGATCCCGCTCCAGCGGACACTGCGTAATTTCGCCGGTGCAATCCAGCACAGCAAAAAAACGGCGGGCGGCTTCATGAAGCGGTATTAACGCGACTGCCGCGCTGATCCGGGTTGCCGGTACTGCTGCTTGTACGTGCGAAACAGGTGCGCATACGCTGAATGTCGCGTGCCCTGACGCGGCTATGCACGGGAAGCGTAACGATCTGACGGGAGAAGGAATCCGCCTGAGCGCAGGAAACGCCGCCGAAAAGCCGCTCCAGTCCCGGCACCCCTGGCAATGACGATGGATACATCGCCGAAGCTCCAAGGCCGCACCGCCCGAGACAGTCGAACAGACGTTGCCGCACTTCCGGGTCACTGACCAAAATCGGATACCTCAGGAGCCGGGGCACCGCCGCATCTGGGGCACAGACACCCGGTAGATCCACAAACCGGTTGTCCGCCAATTCCTCCAGAATCCTGTGAATCGATCTCTGCCGGTCGTCACCGCGCCTCCAGTGGGCCTGAATGTTGGCCGGCAGCCATTCCAAGAGCAACGGATCCGCTGCTTCAATCAAGACAAGCGGCCGGTAGTGGGTCGCTCCGAGCCCAAGGAAGGGCAAACCTGCCGGCAGCCAGTACAGCCATGCCGACGACAGAAGATTATAGAGTCTGGCACGCCACGCGATCCCTGATTGCCCGCGTCTGACTGGCGCCTGCACTGGTGGCATGGGTAGCGCCCGCGCCAGCACATCGTCGCGCGCCAGCACCGCCCCTCCGTGCAGAAGACTCACCGGTTTACCGCGGCCAAAACTGAAAATGATGTAGTCACCCAGCCAGTGTGCGTCCATTGGTCGCGCCAGCGCCTGCGCGCTGTCCTGAACCAGCACAATACCGGTACCGGAAATGATCTCGCGTATCATCCGGTAGCGTTCTGGAATCCCGAACAGATCGACACCAACAACCGCAACTGTATTTGGGTTAAGCGCGGAGCGCAGTCCGTTGAGATCCATCCATGGTCGATCGCGCTCCAAATCTACCAGCCGTGGGCACGCACCGGCAAACAGCACCGCACTGACCAAAGCAGGACACCCGTATGCCGGCAGCAGCACTTCGGGCGACGGGGTGCGCACACGCGCTATCGCCGCGATCAGGGTTGCAGCCAGCGCCGAAGTAGCCGATCCGTAGAAGCTCGGAACATAGGGGGAAAACAACTCTCCGAGGTCAGGGGATACGGGAAAATCCCCGGGGATAGTGACCGGTTCCCCTGCAGGTGGCAGTTGATAAAACATTCAGCGCTTGGAAGGTTCCCACATCGTCATGCGCCGCCCAGCCAGAAACAGCAGTGATGCGTGAGCAATGGCGATATTGACCTGCACAAAGTAGTAGCCTATCCGCAGGAAGAGGCTTTTCCGCAGCCACGGAGCTATAAACGCCGCGCCAACCCCGAGATAGAACACCAGCTGGGCCAAAGCGGCAATTCTGAAGAAACCCCGTGACCGCCACAGAAGCAGAGAGCTGGCAAGGGTGACAAGCATAAACCAGGGCACCAGCCAGCGCATTACCTTGTGGCTCCAGATCTGAACCGCAAACAGGCCGAACTCGAACGGGTTGAGTGTCTCCCGGTGTCGCGCGAGACCCACGATTCCACGCAGAACCGTGCGCAGCTTTCTGCGGTACTCCTTACGCGCGTCTTTTATGTCGGCATAGTATCCGACCACACCCGGTTCGGTCACGGCAACTAGGCCCCTGCGTGCGCACCCGATGGCAGCGTTAAAATCACTTGGCGTCTCGGCATCCCAAGTCTCGCATACAGTCCGACGCGCGGCGAAAAAAGAACCACTCAACCCCACTAGCCCCGAATGCTCCGACTCGAGCCGCCTGAGCCACATTTCATATTTCACGTACGCACCCTCGCCGACAAGCGATCCGTCGCGGCTCACGAATCGGTCTTCGCTTGATACTGCTCCTATCATCGGGTCAGAAAACCGGTTCGCCAGGCGCATGAGCGCTTCGCCCGGGATCTCGGTCCCAACGTCCGTGAACACCAGAATCTCACCGCGGGAGTGCGCGATGGCGAGCAACTGCGCATGCTCCTTGCCCTTGCGCGCATCCGAGCGCACAAGTCTTACACCGCGATCCCGATAGCCCTGCACGATTTCGTCCATGCCGTCACGGGACGCGTCGGAGGCAACAATAATCTCGAGCTTGTCGTGCGGATAGGCCAGCGCCACGGTGTTCTCCAGCTTCGGCACAATCCGCGCCTCTTCGTTATGCGCGGCGATGATGACGGATATAACCGGAATCTCCGGTGCCACACCTGACCACTGTTTCCTGCTTTTCGGCACAAGCATCAGAATCACCGGATATATCAGGTAGCTATAGAGACATCCTGCAACCCCGATCCAGAAAACCATCTCCACCGAGCGCCCTCCTCGTCCCCACTATTCCAGGGCGGCGTGCCCGCCCGTCTGGCCGACCCCCGGCCGATGGTACAGCTTCCCGTCCAATCAACAATCGGAAGCCACCTCCGCTAGCCGGCATCTCCGGCATCCACGACTGCGTGGCGGCCCTGCCGCTCAAGCAATGTCTTAGACTGAAGCACACCAAGCGCGGTTCGGCAACCTTCGTGCCCAACACCACATGCTGCGATAGCCAGCCGCAGAGCGGCGCAATTATAACCGATGATCGCCTTGATTTTGCACTCCGGATACCGAATTGCGGAATCCATCAAATGCGGCGGAATGCCTCTGTCGGCCGCACCAGTCAGGGCGCGAAGCGGGCAAACTGTCCATGCCTCCGCCCTTGAATCTGTCATGCCATACATGCGCGTCTGCGAAACACGACAATCGGGCTGCACAGCGCCCAGTCATTGCAATGAATGCGGAGTCTGAGGTAGCGTTCGCCCTGTGGCATTACTATTAATTAGGCCCGTGACCATCCCCGATGGAGTCCCGCACGGTATCAATCATTTCTGGCAGGATTTCGGATAATGAGAATTCTCTGGCTGTCGCACCTCGTTCCCTATCCACCGAAAGGTGGTGTACTGCAACGCAGCTACCACCTTCTGCGTGAACTTGCCCGCTGCAACGAGATAGACCTCATGGCCTTTATTCAGCGCGACCTGTTCGTACAGCGCTTCGCCAGCGTCGAACAGGGCCTGCAGGAGGCGCAAGCTGCTCTGTCTGAATTCTGCCGGAACGTCGCCTTCTTCCCGATCCCCTCTGAACGACACCGCTACACCAAACACGCCCTGGCATTGGCCAGCCTGGCAACACCGATCCCCTACACTGTCAACTGGCTGCGGTCAGCGAGTTTCCGCGATGCCATGCATGCGCACGCAGCACGCAGTTACGATGCAATTCACGTGGACACCATAAGCCTTGCACCCTATGTCGATGCCCTTCCGCCGCTGCCTCGTGTTCTCGATCACCACAATATCGAGTCCCACATGATGACACGTCGTGCGCGCGTCGACAGGAACTGGCTGAAGAAGGCTTACTTTCTACAGGAAGGGGTCAAGCTGCGGAATTACGAGCGCCTCGTAGGTCCACGCTTCAACCTCCACATCACCTGTTCAGAACTCGATTCCGAACGGTTGCGTGGCGTCAGTGCGGACCTGAGAGTGGAGGAGATTCCAAACGGTGTCGATGTGGATTACTTCCGCCCGCGCGGCGGTGAGGAGATCAGACACCGCCTGATATTCGCCGGGAGCATGGGCTGGTATCCCAACCGCGACGCCATGACCTACTTTGCCGAAGTGGTGTGGCCACGGCTCAAGGCGGTCATTCCTGACGTCTCGATGGATGTGGTTGGCGAAGGCCCATCCGATTCCCTGCTTGCGCTGTCGAAGAGGGATGAGAATTTCCACGTTCATGGCTTTGTCGATGACGTGCGCCCCTATCTTGAGCGCGCAGCGGTTTATGTCTGCCCCATTTCTGACGGCGGTGGGACCAAGCTCAAGGTGCTGGATGCATTCGCCATGGCCAAACCAATGGTGGCCCACCCGGTGGCCTGCGAAGGTATCGATGCGCGAGAGGGGCGGCACGTGCTCTTTGCCAAGACCCACGAGGAGTGGGTCAGTCATATCTGCGCTCTGTTTGCCAATGATGACCTGCGGCGTAAGCTTGGGCAGGCTGCACGCGAACTTGTGCTGTCACAATACAGCTACGGTGCCATCGGAAAGAAACTGCAACAGTTGTACGGAGGACTGGCGCCGGTTTCGCAATAGGCTCTGAAACAATTGCGCCTGCCCAGCTTCAGGCCTGAGTCATGTCCGCGGCTGTCGCCAAAGCTATGCGGACCGGGAATCGGAGTCTGTATGTGCGCCGGCCCCTCGTGATGCACAACGGGACATCCAAGTCACCCTTGCGCACTCGGTTAGAGCCGGCGCAACTTATTGTGCCTGCGCCTTGCGGCTACGGCACGGCCGCGGCCGCCCTGCGGTCGAGCCGCGCGCGCTTATCGAGCGCGCGCGAAACGCACGCGCCTCTCAACGGCTGGACCGCATTTCGGGTGTCCTTGGCAAGGTGGCCTTGCGGCCACCCGCCCGGACCCTACGCCTTCTGCGGACTACTCGCCGCGGTGCTTCGCGCCTTCCCTGGCTCGCAGCGAAGGAGTCCGGCTGCCGCTAATCCGTGTTCATCCCCTGTGCAAGATACTGCTGGCGATACCACGTCTCGAACATTAGCACCGCCCACAGCCGCAGCGAGTGGTCGCGCTGGCCGGACAGGTGCTCGCTCCAGTGCCGCCGCACACGTGAGGTATCCAGGTAGCCCTCTTCTTTCAGCTTCGTCTCGTCCAGCATCTCCTCTGCCCATGGTCGCAGCTCGCCCCGCAGCCACTCTCCGATCGGAACCGAAAAGCCCATCTTTGGCCGCTCGGTAAGCGTCGGAGGAACGTAGCGGGCCAGAACCTGACGCAGTATCCATTTGCCGCTGCCACCGTGTATTTTCATGGCTCGCGGAAGCGACCACGCGAACTCGACGATACGGGTATCCAGCAGCGGCGCGCGCACTTCCAGACCTGCCCGCATGCTGGCCCGGTCGACTTTGACCAAGTTGTCATCCGGTAGGTACTGTCTCAGGTCTCTGTACATCGCCTCATCGACCGCGTCCGCTGTGCAGCCGAGAAGATCCGCTGCACCGGAAAGACGTCCCGACCAGCCGTCGGCACCCAGCACGATCGACGGATTGTCGCCCCAATATGAAACCAGAGACTCATACATCTGCCCGATGGTGCGCGCTTCGACGGCACGTCCGAGCTTGTGCAGTTTGTTCCCCATCTGCAGCAGTCCACTGCTCCCCGCCTCGTTCGTTCCCCGCCACATTGACGCCAACCGGTCCCATGTTGCTGGCGGGACCATGGTCAGCGACAGTGCGAACAGGCGTCTTGCCGGCAGCGGGATCCATCGAACTCCATTCCAGACCGTCCGCAGCCATTTGTAACGGTTATATCCCCCGAAGACCTCATCGCCCCCGTCACCAGAAAGACATACCGTAACGTGCTGCCTGGCTAGCTTGCAGATCAGATAGGTTGGCAGCTGCGACGCATCTGCAAACGGCTCATCGTAAAGCAGCGGCAACATGGGTATCACGTCGCGGACCTGGCCCGGGTCAATACACAAGTTCGTATGATCTGTGCCGAGATGTTTGGCAACCGCACAGGCATGTTCCGCCTCGTTGAAATCCACCTCCTGGTAGCCGATCGTATAAGTCTTGATTGGACGGGTGGATTGCGCCTGCATGCACGCGACAACGGTCGAGGAGTCTATCCCCCCCGACAGGAAGGCACCCAGCGGCACATCGGCCACCATCTGCTGACGTACCACCTTCCTCAGGATCTCGTCGAGCTCGGTCGTAGCGGAGGCCGTGTCCAAATGCGACGGACTGCGCGTCCCGGACTGCGCCACGCTCCGTGCCGACCAATACCGGCGCGGTGCCACATCCGCCGGCGCTGCACTATCAGGGTCAGGACAGATTGATAATGGACCAGAGAGGGCATCGGCACCAAGAGAAAGAATGGAACCGGGCAAAAGCTTGAAGATTCCGGCGTAGATCGACCACGGTGCCGGGATATATCCGTATCGCATTTGAAGCGCGAGACTGGCACGGTCGATGTGGTTGATCCATGTCGGCGCAACGCGCAGTGCCTTGAGTTCGGAACCAAAGACAAACAGATTTCCTGCCCAACCATAGTAAAGCGGCTTTTCCCCCACCCGGTCGCGCACGAGATGCAGGAGCCCGTCCAGGCGATCCCACAATGCGAACGCGAACATCCCGACGAGGCGTGACGATGCGGCAGCCACCCCCCACTGTTCCACCGAGGCAAGCAGCACCTCGGTATCCGACCGCCCCCTGAATTCATGTCCCATGGCGTGGAGTTCTTTCATAAGCTCCAGGTAGTTATAGATCTCGCCATTGAAGCAAATGCAATATCTGCCCGACGCCGACCACATCGGCTGATGTCCGGTCAGCGAAAGATCAATTATGGCCAGACGCCTGTGAACTAGCCCTATTCCTCTGGCCTCGTCGATCCACACTCCCTGATCATCCGGGCCCCTGTGCGCCAGCATACCGGCCATGCTGTCGGCCAGCCCGCGGTGATCGATATTAGATTTGCTTCTTGAAGGGTCAAAAAACCCGGCTATCCCGCACATTTCTTCCTATCACCCTTTGCTACACCGTTACATTGACTGCGCCCAACACTCGATATCCACCCTAGCTGCGGCTTAGCGAACGATACAGCTCGATGTATCGCGCCGCACAGGCTGCGGCAGAGTAACGGCGCTCTACCTGCAGACGTGCCCTGCCCGCTCTTTCGCGGGTTACCTGCGGATCGTCCTGACTGCCAATGACCGCAGCCGCATACTCCGCGATGCTCTGACGCTCGACCAGAACACCGAATTCCCCGCATCCTAGAACATGTGGAATCCCCCCGACAGCATGCGCTATCACAGGGACGTTCAGTGCCATTGCTTCCAATAGGGTCATCGGTAATCCTTCGTGATCAGACGTGATAATCAGAAAATCCATGAGCCTGAAATAAGGCGCAAGTCTTTCCTGAAATCCCATGAAGTGGACTTCATCCTCCAGGCCCAGATTATCTCGAAGTGCTTTCAGTTCTTCTGCCCCAGGGCCATCGCCAAAGATGAAAAAGCAGAACCGGTCCGGAAATCGTCTGGCGAGATGAAGTGCGATATTAAGAAACACGTCGGCGCGTTTTACCGGAACCAGCCTGCCAACGAACGCAATTTTCGTGGTGCGCGCATCTCCCGGTAAAGGCTGTGGTTGAGAACACTCTTTGGCCAGCTCGTCGGCATCGATGCCGTTTTCGATAACCACGATTTTCGATTGCGGCACAAAACTCAGCCGATGACCCAGTTCCAGCGACACCGCCACTACTCTGGCGGCGAATAACCTAGCGGACAACCGGTCGAGCATGCCGTAGGTACGCTTGACCACAGCCCACGGCATGAAGGTCTCCTCCGGCAACCCGTGAACGGTCTGTACAATCGATGGGACGCCTGCGAGTTTTGCGGCCACCGCCCCGATGACATTCTCCTTTCTTCTGTGTGTATGCACGACATCCGGTCGGATCTTCCGAAGCAACTTCCATACCTTGATGAATATTTGCATTCCTCCAAGTCTGGACTCGTCCAACACATGCACATCCACACCTAAACTGCGCAGACGCTGCTCTAGGATCCCTGTATTCAAAAGGATCACGGCAATTGTGCATTCCGCGCTGTTGCGCAGCTGCCTGATCAACTGATACAGCTGCACCTCCGCGCCCGCAAAAAGGTCTCCAGAGGCAACGTGCACTACTGTCGACAGGTTAGTGCCTGAGCGGCGCATACGTATTTTTGAAAACCCGCAGTGACAATCCCGATGCAGGCGAACGCACGCCGAATGGCGTTGACATACCCCTGACTCCGGAATGCATGAAGGCAACGCGGTAGGACCGGATTGCCGTGCGCTTCATTGCTGCGAATGCGTTCTTTACACCTCGCGACAAACCCAAATGACCGTCCGCAGCCGATACACCGGGTGGAGACAGCATTTGCAGTTGTCTGTTTCCTAATGTCAACATATACTCCCTATGTGCAGCGCCCTGTGGTCCAGGGATAGGCGGCCGTGGCCGCCGGCGACGGGAAAAGGTTGGATCCCTCCGCACCGGGCTGAAACTGCGCTTTGCCGCACCCACGCTGCAGCACGAGCGTCCGTGAATGCTCCATGAAGAAATCCGGCCATGTTCAACCTCCGGACCCCCTGTCCAGACTGTACGATTGTATCGTCATGCCCAGACCCTGCATCTATGCAATGTTTACCCACCGTCTCCCGTCTGGCAACACGCAAGGATGGATGCCTCCTTCCCGTCTTGGCGGCAGTTATTTTGCGGAATGGACAAGAAAGACTGGCAGGAATCCCGGTTTTCACACACGCTGTTCCGGATCGCATGCGGCTCATGCAGACTTCGTGCTGACCGGGCCAGACACGGTTCGGCACACTGTCCATACGGCTTCCGCTAACAGGTCCGGCAGGGTCGGACACGGCCCTGCTCAAAAGCAAAGGCTTGGAATCACGCGGGACTCTGTTCACAACGTACCCGTCCCGCGCCTATGAGCCGCCGAACACCGAAAGCCGCAGTGAAACGCATGGCCGAGTTTGTGATGGCGAAGACGGCGCCGTTATTGTGGCGCACACGCGATCGCTCGCTGGTTGTACTCATGTACCACCGGGTACTTCCGCCCGGCGATTCCCGTCTCGAGCTGGAGCAGCCGGGAATGTATGTGCATCCCTCAACTTTGCGCCTCCACCTAGTGGCGCTGAAACGGCACTTTCAGCCAGTTCAACTCGACCACTGGATTCAGGCGGCACGTGACAACGCCCCCCTACCGGAACGGGCGTTCGCTATCACCTTCGATGACGGATGGTCGGACAATTTTGAGCACGCGTATCCCGTACTGGCCGCGGAAAATGTGCCAGCGACCATTTTCGTCGTATCTGACATGGTGGGCACAGGGCGCCTCTTCTGGCCGGAACGCCTGGGAACCCTGCTGCGACAGGGTTTGGCACGCCACGCAGCGCAGCTCTATTCCCTAAGTGAGTTCGCTTGGCTCCGCGCTCTCGATGCTCAAATTCCGTCGTCCGTAGAGGAGTTGAACCCAGAGCGATTGGATCGAATCATCAACAATGCCAAGCTCGACGATGACGCCACGCTGTGCGCACGCGTCGATGACATGGCCTCGAGCCTCGGTGATTCTGAATGCCCCCAGGAGGTCGAGCTTCTGGACTGGGAACAGATCCGCAAGATGGTACGCGGTGGATTGATCTCAATCGGGTCACATACACGCCGACACATGCGCCTATCCGACGCACTGACCATAGAGCAGCTGCACGATGAGATCACCGGGTCCAAACACGTCATCGAAAGCAACGCGGGCTGCGAAGTACGGCTATTCTGCTACCCCAACGGCGACGCAACCGCCGCTGCGCGCATGCTAGTTGCGGAAAACTATCTTGCCGCTTGCTCAACCATGCCGGGTTGGCACAGCGTCCGGGGCGACCGCTATATGATCCGACGGATCGCCGTGCACCAGGACATTACCGGTGACGAGACGTCGTTCCTCGCGAGGCTGTCCGGATGGATCTAAGATGCACGTCACCGCAGACCGCAACAAGTCATTTTCCAATCTGCCGCAGTATTCTGGCAATGCTCGAATCAATACGCGAATAACAAGTCTGAAAATAGGCGTCGCCGCAACCGAATGGATCAGCAATATAGGGGTTCCCGGGACTGTCCCAGATTCCCAAAAGAGTAATCTGGGCCATTGAACTGCGCACGCGATCGATGCGTCGTAGCCGTTGTGCTTGCCATGGCTCCATGGCAACGAGCAGGTCCCCCGGGCCAATGTTCAAATCGTCTATGTGCTTGGCTATATGTCCGCTGAGATCGACACCGCGCTGATCCGCGTTGCGAATAGCGTCGGGATTGGCGCACGCGCCGACTTGCGGCTTCAGACCTGCCGAAACAGCCGACATCCGGCGGCCAGTCGCCACTGCCTCAGCATAGGGGCTACGGCAGATGTTTCCCATGCACACAAACACTAGGCGCTCGACGTGCGGCCAATTGATGCGTTCGAATCCCCTGCAGAACCCTATGCGGTACGCCAGCATGTACCGGAAGTGCGTCACCATCGCTCGATTGCGGCCGTGCCGCTGTGCAATCACTTCCTGCCATTTTCGCAACCTTGATTGAAGCGGTGCCATGGCAGCTGCGTATACCTTCGAGGCTAGCGGAATGACCCCTGTATTCATGAGTTACGCGTCCCGGGACGCAGCAGCGTCTTGCCCCACTCAATCCATGTACTGTACTGCAGGAAGTCCTCCAGTGTCTCCGGAAAGACGAACCGGTCGAGCCGCCGCGGAAAGTCTCTACGCTCCCGATCATTGCACAAACTTACATAGCCGGCATCAGACGTCACGAACGTGGACAACCCAGCATCGCTCAAGAACTCGATTTCGCGTGTTCCGAAAAGCCCACTCGGAAAATTAAAAACGGGTAAGGGCTCGGCCAGCTCGTGCCGCATGCGCTGCCAGGAACCCGTGATTTCGCCCCGCGCATGTTCGCTGGACATGCCCGTCAGGATTTGATGGCTCACCGAATGTGGCCCGAAGGAGAAAAGCCCGGTGCGCTCGAGCGATCTGGCGTCGTCCCAACTCATGGGCGCATATGCGCGTGGCGCACGTTCCGGAATCGCCAACTCCGCGGCATCAGGCAGGGCGTCGAGCACAGCGAGGAGCTCCGGCTGCGCCATCGCCTTGCAGCGCAAGCGCAGATCTTCAACGGCGGAAAGGCGCTGTGCATCACTACGCAAATCATAGGATAGCGTCTGCGAATCGGTCCGAATCGTCACAGACGTGCGCGTCGTATGTCTGAACAAATACGCGATCTGGTCGTCCCAGGGCCACAAACTCCCGTCGACAAAGCCCGTAATCAGGAATATCGTTGCCGGGCAATCGTAGCGCCGGAACAGCGGTGCCGCGATTTCCGCCTGATCATAGGTTCCATCATCGAACGTAAACGCGACACTATGCCCCTTTGGAGGGGCGTCCCCGTTGAGATCCGCTATTAGCTCCGGGAGTGACACCAGCCGATAATTCTGGCGCCGCAAGCGTTGCAATATTGATTCTATGAACTGTATGGAGTGCCCATATATGCCCTGGGCTGGATCTTCGATACGGTGCATCATGAAAACCGTTCGCAAGCATCCGGTGAACGGGCTGAAAAATGTGCGCACTCTCGGGTGCGCGAGCGCGCGGATAACTACCTGCTTCAGAATGTTTTTTGTTCGATGAATCACAGTGGTAACCTGTGCCGCACTGCCGCACATGCGGCAAGCCCCGCACTGATCTGGTCTACGAGAAGAACTTCCCCACTCCGACGATATTTTGTCGCCCTAACGGTCATAGCAGTTGCGTCACCCCAGTGCATGAAAGAGACTTCGGGGCGAAAGGGAGACGGGTAGAGCTCGCGATAGTTTTTTTGGCGGCTCGACCCTGCGCCTAACGTGACCCGCCGGGCTGACTCGCACCCCGGATTGCTTCCTTGTAAAAAGAGTGCACACCAAACAGGCCGAAGGCAGACACCCGCCTTCAGGCACTTTCAGCACCGGCACCCGCCCCCTTCCACCTTTCAGTGTAATCCGACAGGAGGGGGCATGGAACTGGTGGCACTGTACAAGCGGGTGATTGGCCTCGACGTGCATCAGGCACGGATCACGGCCTGTGCGCTGATCGAGGAGACGGACGGAACGATGCGTATCGAGCAGCGGCAGTTTGGCGCCTTCAGGCGGGACCGCCGGGCGCTGGCCGAATGGGCGGCGGCGCTGCGTCCGGATGAAGTGGTCATGGAGAATACGGGCATTTACTGGAAGAGCCCGTATGCGGCGCTGGAGGCGGCAGGCATCCGGGCCAAGGTGGTAAATGCGCGACACGTGAAGAACGTGCCCGGACGCAAGACCGATGTCGGCGATGCTCAGTAGCTCGCAACACTCGCGTGGGCAGGTCTGCTGCGGGGCTCGTTCGTGCCCCCCGACGAAGCTGCGGGAGTTGCGCCTCATTGCCCGCCAACGGCAGAAGCTCATCGGGCAGCTCGCTGCCGAGAAGAACCGCCTGCACAAAGTGCTGACCGATCCCGGGATCCGTTTGGGGGTGGTGGTCTCCGACCTGCACGGCCAGTCAGAGCGCGTCATGGTGAAGGCGATCGTTGCCGGGCAACCACCCCCACGAGGTGCTCACACTGGCCAGCCGAAGACTCAAGGCCTCCCGCGAGGAACTCTTCGATGCCCTGCAGGGCGACTTGACCCCCAGCCACCGTTTTGTCCTGGAGGAGCTCATGCGGCACATCGAGGGGATCGAGGCCCGTATCGCGCGCTTCGATGCCCGGTTGCTCGCTGAACTGGAAACCGAGCGCCATACCCTGGCGCTGTTGCAAACCCTCCCCGGTGTCGATCTCATCGGGGTCGCCCTGCTGCTGGTCGAGATCGGCACCGACATGGACGCCTTTGGCAGCGCCGATCGCCTCGCTTCCTGGGTCGGGCTGTGCCCCGGCAATAACGAATCCGCCGGCAAGCGCAAATCCGGGCGGGTACGTAAGGGCAATCCCCATGTCCGACGGCTCCTCTGCGAGTTCGCCCATGCCGCCCGCCGCGCCCGGTCGGTGCTCAAGTCGAAGTTCCAGGCGCTCCTTGCGCGACGCGGCCATAAACGCGCCATCGTCGCCATCGCCCACAAGCTCCTGCGCACGATCTTCTTCATGCTGAAGCGTGGCGAGCCCTACCGGGACCCGGCCACCGACTATGAAGCGCTTTCCGTACAACGCAACGCGCCGCGCTGGATCAAAGCCCTGACCAAGTTCGGCTTCATCCCAGCCAGCGCCTGAGCAGGGACAAGGTTGTCCGGCCGATGACCTTCGGCTGGTCAGGGGTGCGTTCGCCTTGAACATGGGTTCTTTCACGCTAAAAAAATAAGCATAGCCGATCCAAACGACGTGGTCATCCAGCCTACACCCGGAAAGTTTCATAGCGGCATCCCTTCGTGCCACCCTATCTCTGATACCCACTTTGGATTGTCACCGATCTGGCACAATTGCTTGTGCACACGCCCTTGCGGTTTCCTCCCTTTTTGCAGCGGCCTTCTGGTGGCACCCGCACACTTGGCATAACTCCACACCAGTTCGTCTGGGTTGAGGTCTGGCATATAGCCTTTCAGAAAGTGTGCCATCAGACGGCCCTTTGTGCTGGCCACATGCTCTTTGACCATCGCCTTCTTGTGTGCGTGCAGCGCATCAACCACCCGGTGCCGCTGCTTCCTGCGGCGATACATCAGTTGCTTGCGCAGCTCGACAAACTATTCGCCCGTGAGCGCTGCCTTAATTGAGGCTCGGTCGTCAAATCGACGACGCCATAGATTGTCAGCATGATGCGGCCCGATACTGACGGCAAAACTATTGTTCGAACGCTGCCTGTGAGAGATAGGCGAACTTCAACCGGCGCCGTTGACGGTTGCAGAAGATCTCGATGTACTCTGCAATCTCATGCATCACCCGAGCGCGGGTCTCATGGCACCGGCGGCGCACCAGTTCGTTCTTGACGTTTCCCCAGAAGCCATCCCCAGAGTACGTTGTGCCCTATCGAAATCTCGAAAACATTCCGCTGCCCAGGTACTGAATTGATGCGCCAACGTTGCCCCGACACAGGGACACCGTCAAACTCAAGATCCGTCAGCCCCAGAAAAAATCGCCATGACCGCCCTGGGGTTCCGGATTAATGCCACAACCCGGGCACGTTCCTCTGGATCGAAAACCGGAAGTACCAGCAACAGACCAACGAATAACAGCATCTCCATCGCATGCACGGTAATCGCCCAGGCGAGATACTTCGGCACGAAAAGCGACAGCAAGTAGATCGCCATCGCCAGACCGGATATCTTAACGACCTTCCCCCACCGTAAACCCATGTCATAGGACGATTGCGACACGCTATAGATCCACGCGAACCTCGCCGCAAAGCCGATCAGCGTCGCAACTGCCGCCCCGATCGCCCCGAAACGCGGTATCAGGATCATATACCCGAGAGCGGCCACCATCGCGGCTGCAATGGTCGAATAGAACCCATGCATCGTCTTGTTGTGAAGCAGCAGGCCGACATTCGAAAAGGAAGTCCAGGCCTGAAACACGTACGCGGTGACAATCATCGGCACCACCTGATAAGCGTCCCAAAAGCGGTAGTTGGACATGACCCGCAATACGTCCTGAGCAAACACCGCAATGCCCAGAGCGCCGAAGATCAGCATCACGCTGACAACAACAAACGTCTTATTGAAAACGGCTTGTGGATCCGTGCTTTTCAGAACGACATAGCGCTGACTATCCCAGATTGCGCCGAACGGGGCCCAACCCACGGCAAGCAGCATATAACCGAACCGGTACCCCAGGCTGTAGATGCCAACCTCCGAGATATTGGCGAAATGCCGAAGGAAATACCGGTCGCTGCTGGTGAAGAAAAACGTGGCTACGGCCGAAAGGACCAGCGGCCAACTGAACGCCGCCAGCTCGCGGGCCTTACTGCCCGAAAACCGCAGCCCGATTCTCGACATGGTATAGCCCGCCAACACGATAAACATAATGGTTCCGGAGAGCAGGGCGCTGTAAATGACACCGGTCACCCGTAGGTGCTCGATCACGACGAAATAGATGTTGAAACTCAGCTGCAGCACAAGCCGCAGCGTGCTGAGCGCCACGAATGACCACGGACGTTGCTCCGCACGCAGACTGATGAAGGCGAGCTCCACCAGTGCCGATAGCGGTAGCGTGATGCCGTACAGGCGCATCTCGCCGGCACGCTTGGTACTGCCGAACACCAGTAGCGAAAGATCCCTGCCGAAGCCCATCAGCAACAACAGCCCGCACAGCGTCAGACCCGCTACCATAATCAGGGCCGTAGATATTACCTCGTTCTTGTCTTTGGTTTCGGAGTAGCTCGCGTGATATCGAAATATTGCCTCCCCTACCCGCAGACCAAATACAACCGCGAACAGGTCGACCGTCGTGGACAGCAGTTCGATCACGCCATAGTCGGACGGATTCAGATGGCGCGTATAGATCGGCAACATGACTATGCTCGCCACGTTGCGCAATAGGGTGCCAACAGTGTAGATCGCCGTATGCCTGACCAGCGTTTGCGTTTCGCGTTTCACAGCGTTCTCAATCAGGCATGGCGGCGGGCGCGAGACAGCCGGTCATGGGTTGGCGCTGGGCGGTCGGTCATTCCTCAACGCACGGCGATAGACCTGCTCCATCCGGCGTGCATACTCGTCCATATTGTATCTGCCGAGCACCTTGCGGCGTCCCAGCTCACCCATCTCGCGGCGCAGCCGTTCATCACCGAGTAAAGTCGAAATGGCTCGCGCCAGGGCGGGTGTGTCCGTCGGGTCCACGATCAGTCCGTCCTTCCCATCGTCGATGATTTCGCGCGGCGCGCCGAGATTCGACGCCACCACGGGAATTCCGCAGGCCATCGCTTCCGTAATCACCAGACCGAACGGTTCTGGGCTGATTGACGCATGAACGACCACGTCCATGATTCCGTACAGTTCGACGACTTTGTCGATGTAACCCGTAAAAATGAACCTGTCCGACAGGCCCTGTTGCCGAACGAGATCATGCAATTCGGCCCACAGTGTCTGGTCTCCGTCCGAAACGTCCCCCACTACAAGAGCGACCGCGTCCGGCATGCCCCTCAGCACCTCGCTTGCTGCCAGTACGAACTCACGGTGACCCTTCCATCTGACAATCCGTCCAAATATTCCGAAGACCCGTTGTGCCGACCCCAGGCCATACCGAGCCCTGACCGACCGCACGATGCCGGAATCAATAGTCATTGGTTCGGCAGGGTTGGGAATGAATTCGATCATCCGTTCCGGAACTCCCTTGCTCACCAGATCTTCTTTGATGTGGGAGGATACCGCCACGAAACCATGCGCCCTGCGCGCGAGAAAGCGCTGCAGGAATCCGTGCTGGGCGGGGCCGTGGGCATGAACCACGAAGCAGCGCCCCAGCGCCCAGGCTACCAGCGCCGCCTCGACGTTATATAGTTCGTTGTTCAAATGAATCACATCTATCTTTCCGCGAACTATGCGCAAGCCGAGTCGCCATGCGTACACAGTATTCATCGCCACCGAAATCAAAGAAATCCCATACATGACCGGGCGCGTGATGAGGTTGGACATGGGCATTCGGCGGAGCCAACGCGTTATCCGGGCATGATCCTCATAACTGAGAGGATGCCTGACCACATCGACCTTCCCCCAATTCCCGAAATGGCTGCGCAGTATCGCTGTGTCCATCTCGCTTATCACTTGGCATTCGACCTTGGAAGCGTCGAGCGCCCGCACCAAGCGGGAGGCCACGATGATGGATCCGCCAAAAGCGGTCGCCTGATCAACGATCAGAACCCGGATTTTGTGTTCTTTCACTGCCCTGTTCCCAGCGCCGGTACGCATACGTTCTTCCACGACGGCCTCTGCCGGTTGCGGTGTGCCATCGATCGTCGCTCGCCGCAGCGTCGGATCCATAACCGCTTCGACCCAGCCACCGGTCCGAATGCGACGCCAGCCAGCCGCCCACCATTTGATATGAATTTGCAATTTCCGACCCGTTTTCCCGCCAAAACGCTCCTAACGTCGTTGCGGGCCAATGCCGCCCCTAACATTCACGACAGCCGAATTCCGCCGGACCGCGGCTGGCAGCTGTCGCCTGAGCCAAAGCAGAAGATGTCAGGGCAAATATTTGACAATTGACGGCCCCAATCTGTTCGCGACACAGACAGGCAGACGTCGCCAAGCGGCGATTGCCAGCCGGTACCGGGGGTTGTCGGGAGTAAGCTGCGGCATCTCGCGGTTTTCGGCCAGCCAGTAGTGCCAGTAGAGCTGCTGTTCCGAAGCTCCCCACTGTTTCTTGAATCGGTAGGTGCCGCTGCCGACGGAGCTTCTCCCGAAATCGAATATACGATATCCGTTTTCAATGGCCATCTTGAGCGTTTCGGCGTACAGCAGCATGTTGACGCCCAGCGAATTATACTCCCGCAGGGACGACGCCCAAGGTATTTCGAGGCAATCCCGGAATCCAAGCAAGAATCCAGCCGCAACCGGCCGCCGCTTGTGCCGAACCAGCACGATCGACGCATCTCCCGGGAGGGCGCGCAGGATCGCTTCGAAAAGAGAACGTGGATACACCGGCGTTCCAAGGTCCCGCATGTTGCGCGCGAACACTGCATAGAACTCGGACAGCAACTCCGCCCCGCCGCGCAGCACCTCGGCACCTTCTTTCTGCGGCCGTCGTATTTGCGCACGCAGTTTCCCGCCGAGCGCCCCCCAGAGATGATCATAAGTCCCGGGCAACGGCAACTGCATGACCACTTTGTCTGTCCGCACCTGCCAACCTTCATGCACAGCCGTATCACGGAATTCCACATGATCGCACCCGATCCGCCGAGCTTCTGCGGCGGCCGCCAACATCAACTCCCGCGCAAGCGACTCAGACCGCGCCAGTGCGCCGCCGTAATTGAAGTACGGCATCGAGACCAAATAGTCTCCGAACAAGCGGCTGCGTAGCCGCACCAACGGCAATACGCCCGACAGTCCCGTGGCGTCACGGGTGGCGAGGCGGATGATTTCATGGCCGAATACATCATGAATCACTCCATGCCAGACCGACCGATGGTACAAGGTCGACTGCGGGTGATGCTCTACAAACGTGTCCCACTCGGCCACGGATCGAGCTTCAAGCGGCGCGACTTCGACACCTTCCTGCAGCCCGCCCGCGTCATGACAATCGGCGCGCGCTTCCGCCGCGCGGGTCTCCTGTTTGGCGTCAAAACCAATCGTGTTCATCTTCCCGGGTTTGTCCCGTCCTGCGACGCAGAAGTCTTGTCAAATAGACCGGATGTCAGGTCATTCAGCTTATTGCCACGGACTAACATGCGGTGTCTCACGGACTGCCATACCTTTCCATGCCGTTGCAGCTGGCACACCGTCCTGCCACCTCATTCTATTTACTCACGCGGTCGGGGCGTAGCCACGCCGCGGCTATCTTGGGCTCCGGGTCCCACGATCGGCCACAGACCGATCTCACCGAGGCTGTCGCATACCGTTCCGAACCGGAATTCCCCCAGCAGCCGGCATAGCATCGATTCGCATTTCGCGAGATTGTTATAGTGGCGGAAACGCGACAGCCGGCTTGCGCGAATTCGCGGCTGACCAGGATCGATCTCCCACGGATGCAGGTAGAAAATGAACGGAATTCCCTCGTTGCGGTTGATGCTTGCCAGTGCCATGCGTGTAACCGTATAAGGGAAAAGCCGGAAATACCCTCCGCCCGAAACGGGCAAGCGCGCAAATCCGAGATTCTTGGTGCTGAGCGGGAACTCCAGAATGCTGGCACCACCGGTACCACTCATCCAGTGCGGTTTGCGGGCAGCGCCAGGAATCCCGTAGCGGTCGTGACGAATCGGAAATATGCTCGAATCATACTGGAAACCTAGTTCCACCAGGATGTCGATTGCCCATAGAGATCGCGCCGTAATCGAGTAGCTGGCAGCACGGTATCCGTTCACTGGTGTCTGGATTATGTCTTCGAGCAGCGCCTTCGCGGTCTTTGTTTCGTCGTGGAATTCGCGCGGTGTCTGCTCGTATACCAGCTTATGGGTGAGTCCGTGGCAGGCAATTTCATGCCCGGCGTTTGCAATTTCGCGCACGAGATCCGGATAGCGGCTGGCGACCCATCCCAGTACGAAAAACGTTGCCCGGACTTCGTAGCGTCCCAGCAATTCGATCAGCCTGCGGGTATTATTCTCGACGCGGCACTCGTAGCGATCCCAGTGCGCACGGTCAATGACCCTGGCGAAAGCCGAGACATGGAAGTAATCCTCTACGTCCACTGTCATGGCGTTCGTGATCAATGCCGCACCGGTGCCGGCAGCGCCTCGCGCCGCGGTTTCTTCCGATTTACTCAGCAGGTCGGCCATTCGCACGCACTCACTGGACGCCAATTTTTGTCAATCCCCATAACTACGGACGGAGAGCGCTGTCGCAGGCTCTCCTTAGGGGCGTAACCCTGGAAACCTGCTGCCCAGACACGCTACCGCCTGCAAAGCCACGCTCCGCATCTAAACCGCCCGGCTAGAAACCGCCTACTTCCGGCATAACGGCCGGTCACGCGCTACACTTCGGCGCTGGCGCGATCCGACACCGTAACCACACCGCGCGACCGGAGTTCGTGCGGATGCCTCTACCTCGACCCTTTTCCAAAAAGAATAACTTGCACAGTCTGAAATATAACGACCAGATCCAGAAACAGGCTGTGATTCTTCACGTAATAGAGGTCGTACTGCAACTTCTCGATCGCTTCCTCCACGGAAGCACCATAGGAACAGCGTATCTGGGCCCAGCCGGTGATGCCAGGCTTGACGTTGTGGCGGCACACGAAGAAGGGAATCTGCTGGGACAGCTGGTCGACAAAATACGGCCTTTCCGGTCGCGGCCCAACGAAGCTCATTTCCCCCTTGAGAACGTTGAAAATCTGCGGCAGCTCGTCAATGCGCAGTTTACGTATCACCCGACCAACACGTGTAATGCGGTCGTCGTTCTGGCTTGCCCAACGCGGCTTGCCGTCCTTCTCGGCATCAGTACGCATGCTGCGGAACTTCAGCACGTCAAACGGCACGCTACCCCGTCCCACGCGCTCCTGGTGGTAAAGAACGGGCCCTGAACTGTCAAGCTTTATCAGTATTGCCGTCACAATAATCACTGGCAGCGAAATCGCGAGCAGCATTACGCTGAACAGCACGTCAAAAATCCGCTTGATCGCATCGCGCAGCGGTCCACGGTCGAAACCGTCGGAGAATATCATCCAGCTCGGATTCATCGACTGCAGATGCACGTATCCGGTCTCGCGCTCAAAGAAAGAAGGCAGATCGATAATGTCGATGCCGCTGAGCTTGCACTGGAGAAGATCATCGATCGGCAATCCGCCGCCACGCCGATCCCGGACGCCAATCACGATTTCGTCGACATCGTACTTCTTCGCGATCGCGCACAGCGACTCTTCATCGGAAAGAATCCTGTCCTTGGCTACGAAATGATGCGCGCCCTGCAGCGCCAGGTACCCCACCACGCAAAATCCCTGCCGGCCATTCCCCAATTTTTCCAGGGCATCCACTTTCGCCGCGCGCGTTCCGGTACCGAGCACCAGGATGCGCCGCTTATTGGCGTCGTAGCCAGTCGCTGTGAAATAGGCAAGGCGCACACCGGCAATTGCCAGAAACGCGATGACATAGGCAATGCCGAACACCCCGCGGCCGAGGAACAACCGCGGCACTGCGTAAAAGACAAGGGCCATGGCCGCCAGGCCGGCGATGAAGCTCACCCCGAGCCGCCCGTAATGCCACGACTGCGGTTGATGCTCTCGCTGGTACAGGCCCATCGCGATCATGATGCCAAGCATAATTGCCGCAAACACGATCGCCTTCGGATAAATCGGCAGCACCGGACTGGCGTTATAGGGTATGCTGCTGAACTGCTTCTCGAACCGTATCGCCACGCCGGCGTACATCGACAGGAACAGGATCATGGTCTCGACAGCACCGAGGACCAACAGCGATGCGGGCATGTAATGCTTGAAAATACGGACCATACAGCATACTCCCCAACACCAAACCCCGCATGACGGCGGACCCGCCTGAACCGCCGACCATCGATGCCGTTCCAAAGCCGGTCGCAACAATGCTCGCACGACCGCGGTGCAGCTGCGTGCCTCGATGAAGACTACTTAATGATGAGTCAGCTCCCTAATAAAGAAGAGCAAAGCGCACCTATCAACGGATTTGTTATGACTTCATAAGCAGATCGCCCGCTACGACATTGATTATTCGCACGTTGTCGAACCTGGCACAACGTTGTTTATCCTACGGTGACGACCGGGTTGCGGGCGAGCGCACCCCCGCCAAGGCAAGGACATGATTTTAACATTAGTCTAGAATTTCTGGAAAGAAAAACCTCTTCCAACATGAGATGGGTCTGAAGGAGGGGCTGCGTTTCTAACATGAAATGAGTCTGAAGCTGGATCGGGTTTTGTTCATGATGGGGAGATGCAAACCCTTATGAACCTCGACAACCTGACCTCCATTGGTCAGCTGGCGGAGTTTTTGTCCAGCACGCAGACGGTGGCCTTTTCAGTACTGAGTAGCCCGGCCGCCCGTTATGAATGGGTGCAAAAAACCCTCGTCCGATTCCGGTATCGGACCCTCGCCCGGCGAGATCAGGGGTCGTGATTCGCGCGCTCATGTGAGGTCAGCGGATACTCCCGACAGCAGGTCACCCGATTGATCGCCCAGTACCGCACGACCGGCACCATCAGACACCGCCAGAGGACCGTGGCGGGCTATACGCCGAATGCGGGGCTCGTTCGTGCCCCCCGACGAAGCTGCGGGAGTTGCGCCTCATTGCCCGCCAACGGCAGAAGCTCATCGGGCAGCTCGCTGCCGAGAAGAACCGCCTGCACAAAGTGCTGACCGATCCCGGGATCCGTTTGGGGGTGGTGGTCTCCGACCTGCACGGCCAGTCAGAGCGCGTCATGGTGAAGGCGATCGTTGCCGGGCAACCACCCCCACGAGGTGCTCACACTGGCCAGCCGAAGACTCAAGGCCTCCCGCGAGGAACTCTTCGATGCCCTGCAGGGCGACTTGACCCCCAGCCACCGTTTTGTCCTGGAGGAGCTCATGCGGCACATCGAGGGGATCGAGGCCCGTATCGCGCGCTTCGATGCCCGGTTGCTCGCTGAACTGGAAACCGAGCGCCATACCCTGGCGCTGTTGCAAACCCTCCCCGGTGTCGATCTCATCGGGGTCGCCCTGCTGCTGGTCGAGATCGGCACCGACATGGACGCCTTTGGCAGCGCCGATCGCCTCGCTTCCTGGGTCGGGCTGTGCCCCGGCAATAACGAATCCGCCGGCAAGCGCAAATCCGGGCGGGTACGTAAGGGCAATCCCCATGTCCGACGGCTCCTCTGCGAGTTCGCCCATGCCGCCCGCCGCGCCCGGTCGGTGCTCAAGTCGAAGTTCCAGGCGCTCCTTGCGCGACGCGGCCATAAACGCGCCATCGTCGCCATCGCCCACAAGCTCCTGCGCACGATCTTCTTCATGCTGAAGCGTGGCGAGCCCTACCGGGACCCGGCCACCGACTATGAAGCGCTTTCCGTACAACGCAACGCGCCGCGCTGGATCAAAGCCCTGACCAAGTTCGGCTTCATCCCAGCCAGCGCCTGAGCAGGGACAAGGTTGTCCGGCCGATGACCTTCGGCTGGTCAGGGGTGCGTTCGCCTTGAACATGGGTTCTTTCACGCTAAGACTGCCCCCCACGGTGCCGTCGAAACGGGGTAATTGACCAATCTTCAACCGTACGTCCGGGCTGGCAGCGCGGCTGATCCCACGCAAGGATCGACACCACTGTCCCGCATCAGGCGCCTCCCGGATCGGACTGTGCCGGAGCAGGCACACATTCAACTATAACGCGCGCCTGCAGTACAATGTCGGTGCGAGATTCGGGAGCGGCTGGCGCCGGGCAAACCCGTCGGGTTCCGGACCCTATGCAATACCTGCAAAACCAAGGGCGGTTTCATGCGATCAAGTCACAACTGGCAGGATTTCCTACAACGCACGGGCGCCGTATTGACCGACGGCGAAGTTAGTCACTTCGGAGATCCGCAGTCCGAACGCCGGCACGTTGTCGGCGGCGATGTCATTGCAGACCTGTCGCATCTGTCGCTGATCTGCGCCACCGGGGAAGATGCCGGCAGCTTTCTCCAGGGCCAGGTTAGCAACGACATCCGCCTGGTCACCGCCACACACAGCGAGCTTGCCGCATATTGCAGCCCGCAAGGTCGCATGTTTGCTGTTTTCCGGGTTTTTATGCGCGACGGCGTCTATTTCCTGCAGTTGCCTGCCAGCTTGACGGAACCAACGCTCAAGCGCCTGAAAATGTTCGTGCTGCGCGCCAAGGTCACCCTCGCTGACGCCGATACCGAGTGGGTACGCGTGGGCGTATCGGGACCGAACACTCCAGCTATCCTGGCCGAGGCGGGGCTCGCACTTCCGGGTCACAATGACAACTGCGTCACGGACGGCGGCCTTACGGTCTTGCAGATTTCGGAACCCGCCCCGCGGTTCGAGATCATCGGGCTCAGCGAAGCGATGGAGCGTGTCTGGACGCAGCTGCGGGCGCGGCTTGCGCCGGTCGGTGCCGCAGCGTGGTCGTGGCTCGACATCGCGGCCGGAATCCCCGTGGTATTGCCGGGAACGGTCGAACAGTTCGTCCCCCAGATGGCGAATCTCGACCTTGTCGGCGGAATCAACTTCAAGAAAGGCTGCTATCCGGGTCAGGAGATCGTGGCGCGCATGCACTATCTCGGTCGCCTCAAGCAACGCATGATCCGGGCACGGGTCGAGACAGGGAAGCGGCCCGAACCGGGAGCGCCGGTCTACGCACCAGACTTCGTGGACCAGTCGGCCGGCACGGTCGTCGACGCGCAGCCAGGGCCCGATGGCGGCTTCGAACTGCTCGCGGTGGTCCAGCTCAGCAGCATCAGGAACGGGGAACTCCATCTGGACAGTCCTTCCGGCCCGAAGCTGCAGCGGCTCGAGATGCCCTATTCGATCGAACCGGTCTCCGAACCTGCGGGCGCGGGTAGGTGATGGGGCAAACGGCCGCGCGACCCGCTGGCCCACGTCGCCGCATCAGTGCTGCCCGGGCCGGCTGTCCTGACGGGGCTGCTGAATGACCTGATAGAAAGTCTCGCCCTTCTTCACCATGCCCAGCTGGGATCGCGCCAAGTCTTGCACCGATGCCAGCCCCTGCCTCAGATCGAGCACCTTGGCTGCAAGCGCCTGATTGCGTTCCGTCATCCGTACGTTCTGCGTCTGTTGTGCTGCGATCTGGTGCTGCAGGCGCCACAAGCTGACTGCGCCTCCGTTGCCGAACCACAGCGTGTACTGGAGCAGCAGAAGCAATCCCGTCAGCAAGAAGGCAGCGATTTTCACGGCATCCTGACCGGACCGAAACCGGGGCAGACGCACTTCCTGCCACAATGCGCGATGGGCAAACGGAATCCGGAACCGGGTGCGACCCCCTTGGTCAGCCGCATGTTCCACCTTTCACCTCCTTCCGCAATTTTGCCATTGCACAAACGACCCTGACAATGCCGGATACCCGAGATCCTGGTTTTCAGTATAGGCAATCGCTGCACGATTGCCGCCCATTCATCCCGACACCGGAACAGCGGATCCTAGTTTCGGAAACGCCGCCCGGCCCGGATACAGCGCCTCGCTTCCAAGTTCCTCTTCGATTCGAAGCAGCTGGTTGTACTTGGCAATCCGGTCGGAACGCGACATCGAGCCGGTCTTGATCTGGCCGATGCCGGTCGCGACAGCAAGGTCGGCGATGAAAGTATCCTCGGTCTCACCGGAGCGGTGTGACATCACCGCGGTGTACCCTGCATTGCGGGCCATCTCGATGGCCGCCAGGGTCTCGGTCAGGGTACCGATCTGGTTCACCTTGATCAACACAGAGTTGGCAATCCCCTGGGCAATGCCCCGCTGCAGAATGGACGTATTGGTGACGAACACGTCGTCACCCACCAGCTGCACCTTGTCGCCCAGGGCTTGGGTAAGCAGCGTCCATCCCGGCCAGTCGTTCTCGCCCATGCCATCCTCAATGGTGATTATGGGATATTTGTTCACCCATCCGGAAAGCTTGTCGACAAACTGCGGTGCGCTGAGCTCGACGTTTTCCGACGCGAGCACATATTTGCCGTCTTTACTGAACTCCGAACTCGCCGCATCGATACCCAGAAACAGGTCGATTCCCGGACGGTAGCCGGCTGCCTCGATCCCCTGCAGGATGACCTGGATTGCCGCCTCGTTCGAGGCCAGGTTGGGAGCGAATCCGCCCTCGTCGCCTACCGCCGTGCCGAGACCCATGCCCTGCAGGACCTTGCGGAGCGCATGAAAGACCTCCGCCCCATAGCGCAGTGCCTCGGCAAAGCTGTTCGCCCCGACCGGCAGGATCATAAACTCCTGCATGTCGACGTTGTTGTCGGCATGCACGCCCCCGTTGATGACATTCATCTGCGGCACGGGCATCACCATGCGTCCGCCGCCGCCCAGGTAGCGATACAGCGGCAGCCCCGAGTCCGCCGCCGCTGCGCGCGCGCAGGCGAGCGACACCGCCAGTATGGCATTGGCGCCGAGCCGGCTTTTGTTCGGAGTGCCGTCCAGATCGATCATCGCGCGGTCGACCGCCGCCTGGTCGCGCGCATCCTTGCCGCGCAGAATCTGGCGGATATCTTCATTCACGTGCTTCACCGCCTTGCGCACTCCTTTGCCGCCATAGCGCTTCGTATCTCCGTCGCGCAGTTCCACTGCCTCGCGTTCGCCCGTCGAGGCGCCGGAAGGAACCGCCGCGCGGCCGCGCGCACCGGAAGCCAGGACGACGTCAGCCTCCACCGTCGGATTACCGCGGGAATCAAGAATCTCGCGCGCATGTATTTCTGTGATAGTGGTCATCTTTTCTTCAGACAAGTTGTGATTCTTTTCTATCCCTGCCTCACCCAGGTCACCGGCGACGTTCAGCCCGACGGCAAAAGCGCTTCGGCCAGGCCGGAGCGCTTGACGCTAGCATCCAGTTCCATCAGCGTAACAAGCAGCATCTCCATGTATCCCAGGGGCCATGCGTTGGGACCATCGCTCAAAGCTCTGTCCGGATTGGGATGCGTCTCCATGAACAGACCCGCGATCCCGGCGGCGACAGCCGCGCGTGCAAGCACCGGTACGTGTTCGCGCTGGCCGCCCGAGCGCGTGCCCTGGCCGCCCGGCAGCTGCACCGAATGCGTCGCATCGAATACCACGGGACAACCGGTTTCGCGCATGACCGCCAGAGAACGCATGTCCGATACCAGGTTGTTGTAACCGAACGAAACGCCGCGTTCGCACACCATGATGCGCCCCGTCCCGCCTGCGGCGTTGGCCTTGTCCACGACGTTCTTCATGTCCCAGGGCGCAAGAAACTGACCCTTCTTGATGTTGACCGGTTTTCCGCTTGCAGCCACCGCCTGAATGAAATCGGTCTGACGGCACAGGAACGCCGGCGTCTGCAGTACGTCCACCACCGAGGCCACGGCATCTATTTCCGCCACTTCGTGCACGTCGGTGATGACCGGGACCCCGATCTCCTGGCGCACGCTCTCGAGAATCTTGAGGCCGCTGTCCATACCGAGACCGCGAAACGATTTTTCCGAGCTCCTGTTGGCCTTGTCGTACGACGACTTGTAGATGAACGGGATCCCCAGGCGTGCGGTGATTTCCTTCAGACGGCCGGCAGTCTCATGCGCCAGGTCGCGCGACTCGATCACACAGGGTCCGGCTATGAGAAACAGCGGCCGGTCCAGTCCCACCTCAAATCCGCACAACTTCATAGCATTTCCACCTGTTGCTGCACCTGAGCGGCGCGATGCTCGCGGGCGGCGAGCACGTATCCGCTGAACAGCGGATGACCATCACGCGGCGTGGAGGTGAATTCCGGATGGAATTGCACGCCGATGAACCAGGGATGGTCAGCCAGCTCGATCACCTCGACCAGGCTGCCGTCGGCGGAAGACCCGGAAAGCACGAGCCCGTGCTGCTCCAGAGTCTCGCGATAGCGGTTGTTGAACTCATAGCGATGTCGGTGCCGCTCCACGATGACATCCTTGCCGTAAAGGGTGCGCGCACGGGTGCCTGCAACCAGATGGCACTCCTGGCCTCCCAGCCGCATCGTGCCGCCAAGCTCGCTCGCGCCGCTGCGCGTCTCGACGGCCCCGTCCGCGCGCTTCCATTCGGTAATGAGCGCGATCACCGGATCGGGTGTCCCGCGATTGAACTCCGTGCTGTGCGCCCGCTCGAGACCGGCCATGTGCCGCGCGAACTCGATCACTGCAACCTGCATCCCCAGACATATGCCGAGGTACGGAATGCCGTGTGTGCGCGCATAGCTAACAGCCATGATCTTCCCTTCAATGCCGCGCTCGCCGAACCCTCCGGGAACCAGCACTGCATCGACATTCTGCAATACCCCCACGCCGTCTCGCTCGATCTCCTCGGAGTCGACGTATCGGATCTTCACACGTGTACGGGTATGCAATCCGGCATGCGACAAAGCCTCCGACAGCGACTTGTAAGACTCGGTCAGATGAACGTACTTGCCGACGATCGCGATCTCGACCTCGCCGGTCGGGTGTTCCATCGCCTCTACGACCTGGCGCCATTCGCCAAGATCAGCCGCACGCGCCTTGAGCCGAAGCTTTTCGACAACGATGTCGTCGAGCCCCTGTTCGTGAAGCAGCAGCGGAATCTTGTATATGTTCCCCACGTCCACCGCGGAGATCACGGCCTTCACGGGAACGTTCGTAAAGAGGGCGATCTTACGCCGCTCGTCGTCGGGCAGTCGCCGGTCGGCACGGCACAGCAGCACATCCGGCTGGATGCCGATGGAGCGCAGTTCTTTGACCGAATGCTGGGTCGGTTTGGTCTTGATTTCACCGGCCGCCACGATATACGGCACCAGCGTCAGGTGCATGTACGCCACGTTCTCCTGGCCGAGCTCGACACCCATCTGCCTGATCGCTTCGAGAAACGGCAGCGATTCGATGTCACCTACCGTGCCGCCGATCTCGACCATGGCAACGTCTGCCGCATCCGCTCCCTGCACAATGCAGCGCTTGATTTCATCGGTGATATGCGGAATGACCTGCACGGTCGCCCCCAGGTAGTCGCCCCGGCGCTCCTTGCGTATCACATTCTCGTAGATGCGGCCGGTGGTGAAATTGTTGTTGCGCCCCATGGTGGTGCGCACAAACCGTTCGTAGTGGCCGAGATCGAGATCCGTCTCGGCGCCGTCCTGGGTGACGAACACCTCGCCGTGCTGGTACGGGCTCATGGTGCCCGGATCGACATTGATGTATGGATCCAGCTTCAGCAGGGTGACCTTGATGCCACGCGCTTCCAGAATGGCGGCCAGGGAGGCCGACGCGATGCCCTTGCCAAGCGAGGACACGACTCCGCCGGTGACGAAGATGAATTTGGTCATGGAATCCGTTTTTTGGGGGCTTCCTTAAAGGGTTTCCGGTGTCGCGCCGGAGGAGCCCGAACGGAATCGCAGGTTACCAGATGACGGGTTGGCACACAATGAAAATGCGCATTCCCGCGAACCTGCGGCATGCGCCGTGTCCGGCGCCCTAACCAAACTCCCAGACGAGGTCTATGCCCGGCTCCTGCGCGCGGGCCGCATACGGCTCGCACACCCAGAGATCGGCCACGGCTGCAAGCTCCTCGCCCACATAGACCAAAGGCACCCGCTCCCGCAACCACGGCTCGAGCCCGCTGGCCTGCAGCAGCTTCTTCAGCTTCTGGTGGTGATCCCTCCCTGGCAGCCGGCAGGATTCTCCGCCCCTGCGCAGGCGTACCCGGACCGCCCCGCGCCCGAGGCGCGCACGCGCAAGACCGCGGCCGACGGTCTCCAGCGGGCGCAGACGATGGCCGGTGCCCGGAATCACCAGCGGACCGGCAAGGTCCCAGTCGAGCGCGATATCCCGTGCTACGGGTGTCAACGGCGCCATGACGTGCAGTTCATCACGGTAGCGCCGGACCTCGGCCTGTGGCCAGGCAATGCGCACCTGGTGCGACTTCGGCAGATGCGTAAGCTGGGCCTCGATCTCCTGAAGGTGCACGGTGCTGGGTGCAAGAAACCCCCGGACCCTCAGCCAGTATCGCAGCACATTGCGCCGCCGTGCAGGCGACAAAGCCGAAAGCGCCGCAACTGATAGCGGCCGGTTCGACCACCGGCCGCGCCCCACCATGCCGGCGCTGCAAGGCGCCAGGCAATTCGCCAGGTCCTGCTCCCCGACCTCATCGAGCAGTTCTGCGGTCTCTGCCGCATGGCGTGCGCTGCGCGCAAGAACCACCCGGAGCCGCGGCCAGTACACCTCCAGCTGCGGAATCAATTGCTGACGCAACCGGTTACGGCTGTAGCTCATATCCTGGTTGCTGAAGTCTTCGATCCAGCTCAGGCCCTGGGCAAGCGCGTAAACGCGCAGTGACGCACGGCTGAACCCCAGCATCGGCCTTGCAATGCGTCCGTGTCCGAACCGGGCAAGCGGCGGCATGCCAGCGAGACCGCGCACGCCGGTTCCCCGCAACAGCTGCAGCAGCACGGTCTCCGCCTGATCGTCCTGCTGGTGTCCGGTCACCAGGACTTCTCCGCTCCGCACGTGTCGCCCCAGCGCAGCGTAACGCGCTTCGCGCGCGGCTGCCTCCAGTCCCTCGCCGCGCACCGGACGCACTTCGAGCCGCTCCACCCTGCAGGGAACATCCAGCCGAGCACACACCTGCAGGCAGTGGCTTGACCATTGCGCGGACGCCGGCTGCAGTCCGTGATCGACGTGCACCGCCTCCAGACGCAGCGGTGCGGCTGCGCGCAGCGCCGCCAAGGCATGCAACAGACAGTGGGAATCGAGACCGCCGCTGTATGCGATCTTGAAGGACGTATCGGCGGCGAGTCCCAGATCCCCGAACAATACCTGTCCCAGGGACGTTGCCGAAAAGCGGCTCTCAGACCTCGTCAAACTTGCCGTACTGCATGAGGCGTGCATACCGCGCCGCCAGCAGCTGGTCCGCAGGGATATCGGTGACATTCGCCAGGGCGGCAAGCAGGGCCTGCCTGAGCGAAGCGGCCATGGCATCAATGTCCCGGTGGGCACCCCCGAGCGGTTCCGGCACCACCTCGTCGATGAGCCCGAGCTTCATCAGGCTGTCTGCAGTGATGCCCATCGCTTCCGCCGCCAGCGCCGCCTTGTCTGCGCTCTTCCAGAGGATGGAGGCACAGCCCTCCGGAGATATCACGGAGTAAGTCGCATACTGCAGCATCATCACCCGGTCGCCTACTCCGATCGCAAGCGCTCCGCCCGAACCGCCCTCGCCGATCACCGTGGCGATAATCGGCGTCACCAGGGAGGCCATCAGGTACAGACTGCGCGCGATGGCCTCGCTCTGACCCCGCTCCTCGGCGCCAACGCCGGGATAGGCTCCGGGGGTATCAATAAACGTGATGACCGGCATCCGGAAACGCTCTGCGGTCTTCATGATGCGCATCGCCTTGCGATAGCCTTCCGGCCGCGGCATGCCGAAATTGCGCCGCACTTTTTCGCGCGTATCCCGGCCCTTCTGGTGCCCAATTACCGCTATCACGTGATCCTCAAGGCGCGCGATGCCCGCCACTATGGCCGGATCATCGGCAAATGCGCGATCCCCGTGCATCTCGTTGAAATCCGTGAAGATGCGCCCGATGTAGTCCAGGGTATAGGGTCGCTGCGGGTGGCGTGCCAGCTGCGAAACCTGCCACGGTGTCAGGGAGGTGAATATGGACTCGGTGAGCTTGCGGCTCTTGAGCCGCAAGCGGTTTATCTCCTCATTGATATTCAACTCGCTGTTCTTGTCGGCGAAACGCAATGCTTCGATCTTCGCCTCAAGATCGGCAATCGACTGCTCAAAATCAAGAAAGTTGGGATTCATGACTCAACCTGGGTGGGATGCCCCGGCGTAGATTAAACGGACATGCTCCTGCCCTGCAAGTTGCGACAGGCGCTCCAGCACCGCACCGCTCGGAGTGATCCGCCACTCCTGCCCGAGGACAATCTGTGCCTCGGCGTCGTCCCGCCGGTATCGAAGCAGTACCGGACACTTGCCTGGCGTTGCGGGTTTGAGGATTTCCTGCAGATCGCGCGTGAAGCCGTTTCCGGCAAGCTGCGCATCCACATCGATCTCCAGAGCGCTCGCCATGGCCGCACGCGCCTGGTCGATGTCGTATATCTTCTCCGCGCTCATCCGGAAACCACCGGAGTACTCATCGACGCTCACCGGCCCCTCGACGATCAGAAGGTTATCCTTGCCAAGCAGCTCGCGATGACGCTCGTACATCTCCGAGAACACGGCGAGCTCCAGCTGCCCGGTGCGGTCATCCAGCGTAACGAATGCCATGCGGTCGCCGCGGCGGGTATTCATCGTGCGCATGCCTACGACAAGCCCGGCCACAACCACCGTGCGGTCCTCGATCGGCTTCAGATCCGCCAGACAGCTGTCGGTGATGTGGCGAAGCTCTTCCTCATAGCGCCTGATGGGGTGTCCGGTGAGATAAAGACCGAGCGTCTCCTTTTCCCCCTGAAGGCGCTGCTCCTCTGTCCACGGGGCAATCTCCGTGAAGCGCGGCTCTTCGACCGGGCTGCTCCCCGCCGAAAACATGTCGTCCTGGCCAGCATCACGGTTCTTGCTGTACTGACCGGCAGCCGCGAGCGCGGTATTGAGCGACGCGGTCATCGATGCGCGGTCCGGCCCGAGCCCATCCAGCGCCCCGGCCCGTATCAGCGATTCAAGGACACGCCGGTTTACGCGCCGCAGATCGATGCGCCGACACAGGTCGAACAGATCACGGAAGGCTCCGCCGTTGCAGCGCGCATCGACAACGGCCTCTATGGCTGACGCGCCCAAACCCTTGATGGCGCCCAGGCCATAGAGAATCGTGAGGCTCGGATGCCGTGCTCCGTCTCCCTCCGGCTGCGCCACCGCATCCGGGCCACTGTGGTCGAGCGGCACGAAGGCATGGTCGCAGCGATTGATGTCGGGCGGAAGCAGAGTGATGTTCATGTTGCGGCACTCGGCGATCATCGTCACAACCTTGTCGGTCTTGTCCATATCCGCCGACAGCACTGCCGCCATGAAAGCCGCCGGATAGTGCGCCTTGAGCCACGCGGTCTGATAGGCGATCAGTGCATAGGCGGCGGAGTGCGAACGGTTGAATCCGTAGCCGGCGAATTTCTCGATCAGGTTGAAGATGTCGCTGGCAAGCTTCTCGCTCACCCCGCGCGCCGCCGCTCCCGCGACAAAAACGTCGCGCTGCTTGGCCATCTCCTCGGGCTTCTTCTTGCCCATCGCCCGTCGCAGCAGGTCCGCGCTTCCGAGCGTATAACCCGCCAGAACCCGCGCGATCTGCATTACCTGCTCCTGGTAGAGGATCACGCCGTAGGTCGGTTTGAGAATGGGCTCCAGGCTCGGATGCGGATATTTGATGCGTTCGCGCCCGTGCTTGCGATTGATGAAATCGTCGACCATTCCGGACTGCAGGGGTCCGGGACGGAACAGCGCCACCAGCGCCACGATTTCCTCGAAATTGTCAGGCTGCAGGCGCTGGATGAGATCCTTCATTCCGCGCGACTCGAGCTGGAACAGCGCAGTGGTACGGCAGGACTTGAGAAGCGCGTAGGTCGCTGGATCGTCGATGGGTATCTGCTCTATGACCAGCGGCGCTTCACCCAGGCGCTCGCGCGCGGCGTTGATCGTCTTGACCGCCTTGTCGATGATGGTGAGGTTGCGCAGGCCGAGAAAATCGAACTTGACCAGTCCGATCGTTTCGACGTCTTTCATATCCAGCTGCGTCACGAACTGCTTGCTTCCCTGCTCGCAGTACAGCGGCATGAAATCGGTAAGCGCGCTCGGCGCAATGACCACGCCCGCCGCATGCTTGCCCGCCGAGCGCGCAAGCCCTTCAAGCGCGCGTGCCGTATCGAGAAGCGCGCGCACGTCCTCTTCGCCCTCGTAGCGTTCCCGCAGCATCGGCTCGCGCTCGATCGCCCTATCAAGCGTCATGTCCAGTTCCATGGGTATCAGCTTGGCGAGCTTGTCCACGTAACCGTACGGATGGTCCAGCACGCGCCCCACGTCGCGCACCACGGCTTTCGCCGCCATCGTGCCGTGGGTGATGATCTGGCACACCTTTTCCTTTCCGTAGCGCCGGGTGACGTAGTCGATGACGCGGTCGCGTCCCTCTATGCAGAAGTCCACGTCGAAATCCGGCAGCGACACACGCTCGGGATTAAGAAAGCGTTCGAACAGCAGTTCGTACTTGATCGGATCCAGCGCCGTGATTCCCAGCGCATAGGCCACCAGCGAGCCGGCGCCCGAGCCGCGCCCCGGCCCGACCGGCACATTGTTGTTCTTGGCCCATTCAATGAAGTCGGCGACGATCAGAAAATAGCCGGCGAACCCCATTTGCACAATTACTCCCAGCTCCAGGTCGAGCCGCCGCAGATATTCATCAGCGCGTGCCGCGCGCGTCTCCGCCGACATGATCTGGAACCGCGCTTCCAGGCCGGTTCGCGCCTGGGCCCGCAGAACCTCGTCAACGCTCTGCCCAGGCGGCAACGGAAAGTCTGGAAGGTAATTGTGGCCGAACTCCAAGCGCAGGTTGCAAC
Source organism: Pseudomonadota bacterium (assembly GCA_021790335.1). Lineage (GTDB taxonomy): Bacteria > Pseudomonadota > Gammaproteobacteria > Acidiferrobacterales > UBA6901 > JAJYCY01. Next base: position 41,809 of record JAJYEE010000009.1, read on the forward strand.
GCCGGGCGATCTCCACGGAATTCTCGACAGCCTCGGGAAGATCCTGGAACAGCACCGCCATTTCCCCGCCGGACCGGAAATACTGCTGTTCGGTATAGCGCCGCGGGCGTCGGCTGTCGGTCAGGATGCGGCCGTCCTGGATGCACACCCGCACCTCGTGCGCCTCGAAGTCCTCGGGGCGCAGGAACCGCACGGCGTTGGTCGCCACGACCGGCAGCCCTTTGCGCTCGGCCAGACGCACGGCTGCATTGTTGTACTCGTCCTGCAGCGGTTGTCCGGTGCGCTGAAGCTCGAGGTAGTAGCGGTCGCCGAAAACCCGCCGATACTCCTCGGCGAGGTTATCGGCAAGATCACTGTTGCCCGCCAGCAGGGCCTGGGCGATATCGCCCTCGAGAGCACCGGAAAGCGCGATGAGCCCGCCACTGCGCGCCCACAGCCAGTCTTTAGCAACACGCGGCCGCCCGGCAAACTGTCCTTCGCCGTAAGCCAGGGTGAGCACCTGGCTCAGGTTGCGGTAGCCCGCAGCGTCCTGACACAAGAGCACCAGCCGGCTGGGCTTGTTGCGGTCCGACGGATTCTCGATCCAGAGATCCGCACCGATAATCGGTTTCAGGCCGGCCGCCACAGCAGCCTGGTAAAATTTTACCATTCCGAACACATTAGCCAGGTCGGTGAGCGCCACCGCCGGCATCTCCTGCGCAACGGCGGTTGCCACCAGCTCATCGATGCGCACAATGCCGTCGATGAGGGAAAACTCGGAATGAACGTGAAGATGGACGAAAGGAATGCTCACAGGAGGTATTTCAACGCAAAAGGCCGCGCCAGGAAAGACATGGCGCCGGACCCGCCTGCATCCTGCCGCCCGCACCGGGCACCGGGTCGGGCGTGCGATCGAGGAACGTCCGGCAGACCGGGGGAATGCCGCGGACGGGAGGGTTCAGGTGCGCGCATTCTGCTGCCCCAGCAGGCGGCGTACCGGACCGAAGCTGCGCCGGTGGGCGAGGCTGACGCCGTACCGCTCCAGGGCGGCCAGATGCTGGGGCGTCGGATAACCCTTGTGACGGGCAAAATCGTAACCCGGAAAAACACTGTCCAGGGCGCACATCTCGGCATCGCGGGCAACTTTGGCCAAAATCGAAGCAGCCGATATTGCCGGTTCCGTGACATCTCCCCGCACGATAGCGCGAGCGGCGCACCGCAGGCGCGGCACCTGGTTGCCGTCGATCAGGGCTTCCACCGGCGCGGGTTCCAGTGCGGCGACTGCCCGGCTCATGGCCAGCAGGCTCGCCTGCAAAATATTCAGGTGGTCTATCTCCTCGACGGACGCAGATGCCACCGCCCAGGCCAGGGCATGGGAGCGGATTTGCTCGGCAAGGGCCTCGCGTCGCGCCGGCGCCAGGGTCTTTGAGTCCGCCAGCCCGACGACCGGTCGCTGCGGATCGAGAATCACCGCGGCCGCCAGAACCGGGCCCGCCAGCGGTCCGCGACCGGCTTCGTCGACCCCGGCCACGAGCAAGGCGGCACGCGGACTGCTCATGCCGGGCCCGCCCCGGCGCGGCCAAGCTCCTGCAGGACGGCCTCCGCGGCCCTTTCGCTGGCGCCGCGCCGCAACTGCTCATGGATCTTCCCGAACGCCTGCAGCGTCTCGCGCCTTCGGTCCGGATGGGTCAGCAGGTCTTCAATCTCGCACCCCAGCTTCTCGGGCACCGCGTCGCGCTGCAACAGCTCCGGCACCAGCGCGCTGCCGGCCAGATTGTTGGGCATCGAGTAGCGGCGCACATGCGAAAATAGCTTGATCAGCATGTAGCTCGGCCAGGACACCCGGTAGGTGACAACCATCAGGCGTTTGACCAGAAGCGCCTCAAGGGTTGCGGTGCCGGACGCCACCAGAGCAACGTCGGCCGCACCCAGAGCATCGCGCGAGTGACCGTGCAGACGCGTAAGCGGCAGATCCCAGGCGCTGTTGTGCTTTATCGCATCCTCGAATATCTGGCGCGTGCTGCGGTTCACGAACGGCGCAATGAATTGCATGTCGGGGTGCCGGCCATGCAACCACAGCGCTGTCTTCACGAACACGTCGGCGAGCGCGCGCAGTTCGCTCACGCGGCTACCGGGAAGAAGAGCGACTATGACCCTGTCCAGTGGAAGCCTCAGCTGCGCGCGCACCAGCCGCATATCCACCCGCTCGGGGATTTCGTCCGCCAACGGATGTCCGACGAATTCCACCGGCACACCACGAGACCGGTAAAACTGCTCTTCGAACGGAAATAGTGTCAGCATTCGATCGACCGCTTTGCGTATCTTGCGCACGCGATAGCTGCGCCACGCCCATACCTGCGGACTGACGTAATGCAGGGTGCGGATGCCGGCACGTCTGAGCGCATGTTCCAGCCCCAGATTGAAGCCGGGGGAATCTATGCCGATGAACAAGTCCGGGGGGTTGTCCAGGAAATGGTGCCGCAAACGGGCGCGGATCGCACGCAGCTCGCGGTATCGGCCCAATACCTCGGTCAGGCCGAGTACCGACAGCCGTTCCATAGGAAACAGGCTGTTGCAGCCGAGCGCCGTCATCTCCGGCCCTCCAATCCCTTCGAACTCGACAGACGGAAGGCGCTTCCTCAGCGCCTGGATCAGGCGTGCACCCAGCAGGTCGCCAGACACCTCACCGGCTACGACACCGATGCGAACGGTCGAAGTGGATCGCGGCATTTCTCTTCACATGCTCTAACGTATGATGCCGCGGTGCGACTGCCGGATGAAGTCCGCGAGATGACGGACCTCCTCGTGCTCCTGTGCCATGCTGTCCAGACGTTCAAGTGCCTGGTCCAGTTTCAGCCCCGACCGGTAAATGATCTTGTACGCGCGTCGGAGCGCGTCGATGGCGGCTTCTGAAAAGCCGCGCCGCTTGAGCCCGCGCAAATTGAGGCCATACGGTCTGGCCGTGTTCCCGGAGGCAAGAATGAACGGCGGCACGTCCTTGAACGTTATGGTCGCGATGCCGGTCATGCAGTGCGCACCAACGCGACAGAACTGGTGAATGCCGGTGAATCCGCCGAGAATCGCATAGTCGCCAACGAATACGTGCCCCGCCAGGCTGGCGCAGTTGGCGAACACAGTCTTGTTGCCGACGTGGCAGTCGTGCGCGACATGCACATAGGCCATGAACAGATTATCGTCACCGATGTGCGTGAGTCCGCCACCGGCAACGGTACCGCGGCTGAACGTGCAGTACTCACGCACGATGTTGCGGTCACCGACCTCCAGCCGCGTCGGCTCGCCGGCGTATTTCAGATCCTGCGGCGCTTCGCCGAGCGAGGCGAACTGGAAGATCCGGTTCTGCCTTCCGATGCGCGTGGGGCCATTGATGACCACATGCGGACCGATCCAGCTGCCGTCGCCGATCTCCACTCCCGCACCGATGACCGAGAATGGACCGACATGCACGTTCTCTCCCAGACGTGCCGAGGGATCTATGATGGCCTGCGGATGAATCACCTACTCGAATTCCTTGTATGTGCACATCAGCTCCGCGCTGCAGCAAAGTTCTCCATCAACCTTGGCGGCGGCATTGAACTTGTAAATGCCATGCATCTTCCGCTTCAGCGATACTTCTATGCGCAACTGGTCGCCGGGCTCTACCGGGCGCTTGAAGCGCGCCTTGTCGATACCTACAAACAGATACACCGAGTTCTGAGTCGGCAGGGTCTCCGCCGTCCTGAAGGAAAGAACACCGCAGGCCTGAGCCATCGCTTCCACCACCAGCACTCCGGGCATGACCGGACGATTCGGAAAATGCCCCTGGAAAAACGGTTCATTGATGGTGACGTTCTTGATTGCCACCAGTGACTCATCGGGCGTGTACTCCAACACTCGGTCGATCAGCAGAAACGGGTAGCGATGCGGGAGATGTTTCAGTACGTTATAGATATCCAAACTAGTCAAGTTTTTCGCCCTCGATAAGCCTCTGCACCTTCTGTTCAAGTTCTTTGACCCGACGCACGAGCGCGTCCAGCTGGCGCAGTCTCGCCGCATTCTTGCGCCACGTACCGGCCTCTTCGGACGAGATCGCCGATGAATAGACTCCCGGCTTCGTTATCGATCCAGACACCAGAGATGTACCGGTAACGTGCACATCGTCGGTGATTTCCAGATGTCCGGCGATGCCGGCACGCCCTCCGAATGTGCAACGCTTGCCGATGACGACGCTACCGGCGACACCGACGAACGCCGCCATTGCCGTATGTTCGCCGATTTGCACGTTGTGCGCAATTTGGATCAGATTATCCAGCTTGACGCCGTCGGCGACGACCGTATCGCCGAGGGCACCGCGATCGATGGTGGTGTTCGCACCGACATCTACGTCGTCGCCCAGCACCACCCGTCCGAGCTGCGGCACCTTCACCCAGCTCGCGCCGTCATGCACATAACCGAAGCCGTCGCTGCCTATCACCGCGCCCGGGTGTATGATGCATCGCCTTCCCACTATACACTCGCGGCATACCGTCACGTGCGCGACCAGGCGGCTTCCCGCACCGATCCTGGCTCCGCGATCGACAAAACTTCCCGGGCCGATGAACACGTTGTCGCCGATCACCGCACCGGCTTCTACGACCGCCTGCGGCCCGATCCAGGCCGTCGGAGAGACCTGCGCACCGTCTGCGACCGTCGCGCTGAAATGAATTCCCGGGTTCCAGGCCGGCTCCGGATTGAACAGCGCCGCAATCCGCGCAAAACACAGGTGCGGCTCATCCACTATGAGCGCAGTACCGGAAAAATGCCGGACGTCGTCTTCGGTCAGGATCACGGCGCCGGCACGGGTGGTGGCAAGGTATCTGTGGAAGTTTGGGTTCGACAGGAACGCGATATCACGCGGCCCTGCACCCGCCAGGGTCGCCACGCCGTCGATCTCGCGCGTCCCATCACCCCGCACCTGCCCGCGAAATCGCCGTGCAAGTTCTTCAAGTGTAACCGCCGCCATTGCCAATCCGGATTATCGCATCCCCAGCGCTTCTAGGCCGCCGGCGGCGGCAACCGCCCGCCTCGCCGGCCCCACTCCTCCCCCGCCTCACACATATTACCAAACCGACCGCCATGCCGCTGCAGCCGCCACCGCCGCACATCCCGGACAGCACGTCCCCGTACAATGCGCCATCCCGCCCCGGCCGCCACAAGGACACGCTCTGCGACCCTGGTTGCGCGTGCCGCACAGTTAGGTCGCGCTTACCCGCGATCCGGCAACGGAATCTTCGGTGTTGCGCCTCCGATTTCCCATACAACCGGCAGCGCGCCGACGCCCCTCACGCGGGCAGGCGCGCGCCCGTCATTGGAAAGTCGTGCCCAGCGAAAACTGGAACATCTCCGTGTTGTCCCCGGGCTTCTTGTTCAATGGAGTCGCGACACTGATGCTCAACGGTCCCACCGGAGAATACCAGTGGAAAGCCAGACCCGCCGCATAGCGCATCTGCCCGAGATCCACGGGCTGACCGGTTCCATACACCATACCGGCATCCGTAAACACACTCAAGCGCATGGATTTGTTGTCGGCCGCGGTGCCGGGAACCGGAAAAAGAAGCGAGGCGTTGGCAAGCACCCTGCGGTTACCGCCGATCGGCAGGGTCGGATTCGGCCCGCCTACGTCTTTCGGCCCGAGCGACTCGGGACTGAAGCCGCGCACGGTGCTGCTGCCGCCGGCATAGAAATTCTTGTAGAACGGCAGATCATGGGTATTGCCGTAGCCGCCGCCGAAATCATACTCGGCGCGTGCCTCCAGGGTATAGCGCGGACTGAGCGGATGATAGGCGCCTGCCTTCATCGTCATCAGGTAGTATTCCAAGTCGCTCCCCGGCACCGCCACCTCTGCCTGCAGACGCTGATAGGTACCTTTCCGTGGAAAAATCGGATTATCGAGCGTATTGCGTTCCCAGCCCAACGTACCCTTGACAACGCTATTGTCGGGGCCGTACTTGGCCACGAAGTTCTGGGCAACCAGGGCACTGGACGTATTGACGCTCAGCGCTACGCGCTCGAAACCGAGCCCGAGGTTCAAAGTACGGAACTCTCCGATCGGTATGCCGTAGAGCACCGCCGCACCAACGGTGCTGGAGTTGTAGGCCGCGATGTAGGCGGCGGACGCGTTGATCTGACTGTCGTAGACGGTCAGACTGCGGCTCACTCCGTCCATCGTGTAATAGGGATTGGTGTAAGTAACGTCGACATGCTTGTCGTAACTGCTGGTGTCGACGCTCGTACTCAGCTGCTTGCCGGTACCGAAAAGGTTCTGGAAGGTCACGCTCGCGGTCAACAGCAGATGATCCACGTCGGAATACCCTATTCCGGCCATGAAGTTGTTGACCAGCCGCTCCTTCACGGCAACGTCCATATCAACCTCATCCGAGGTGCCCGGAACCGCCGGTGTCTCGACATTTACACTGTCAAACAGCCCCAGGCGCTGCAGGCGCCTGCGCGAGAGCTTGATCTTCGACGCCGAAAACCACGCGCCCTCGAACTGCCGCATCTCGCGTCGCAGCACATCGTCGTCAGTGCTGTTGTTGCCGATGAAATTCACGCGCCGTACGTACACACGCCGTCCCGGATCAATGTAAAACGTGAACGCCACACTCCCATTCTTGCGATCGATTTCAGGTACCGCATTCACGTTGGCAAATGCGTACCCCAGGTCGCCGAGACGTCCGGAAATGCGCTTGCTGCTGTCGACCACCTTTTGTCGCGAAAATACTGATCCGGGCTTTATGCTTATCAGCGACTTCAGTACCGCCTCCGGAAGGATGAGATTGCCTGCCAGCTTATACCCGGAAACCATGTAGCGCCGGCCCTCACTGATGTTGACGGTGATGTAGATCTGGCGCTTGTCGGGTGTGATCGACACCTCGGTGGAACCGATATTGAAATTGAGAAAACCGCGATCCTGGTAGAAAGCGCGCAGGTTTTCGAGGTCTCCGGCAAGCTGTTGCTTGGAGTACTGGTCGTTCTTGGTCAGAAAGCTGAACAGGGTCGGCGTGCTGAGCTTGAACGTGCCGAGCAGCTCCTTCTCGGAAAAGCTGTGGTTACCGACGATGGTGATCTGCCGGATCTTTGCGACCTGCCCCTCGGAGACGGCGATATCGATGGCAACACGGTTGCGCGGTCGTGGCGTCACCGTGGTCTTCACCTTGACTGCGTAATAGCCACGGGCAAAATACTGGCCCTTCAGTTCCTGTTCCATCTGGTCCAGCACCGACTTGTCGAGCACCCTGCCTTTGGCAAGGCCCACCTGCTCGAGCCCCTTCTTCAACGTGCTCTTGTCGAGTTCCTTGACTCCGGTAACCTTAATGCTGGCGATGGATGGTCTTTCGACAACCTTTACTATCAGCGTGCTGCCGCTGCGGTCAAGACTGACATCGCGAAAGAATCCGGTCTTGAACAGCGCCTTGATCGCATCGCTCGCGCGGCGCGACGTGACCGTGCTGCCGATTTTGATTGGCAGGTAATTGAACACAGTGCCTGCGGATATGCGTTGCAGTCCTATGACCCGGATGTCCTTGACTACGAAGGATTCGATTGCATAGGCAGGAGCGGCAACCAGCGCGCACAGAAGCAGAACCGCAGAAATTACTTTCATTATTTATATAGGCGGTGGAATTTGTGAATTGGCTATTGCAGTAGTCTGACAAAATCGTTGTAGAAAGCCAGCGCCATCAATGCAGCAAGCAGAATCACTCCGACCTGCTGACTCCAGTACAGCGCGCGTTCCGGCAGAGGGCCACCCTTGATCGCCTCTATCAGATACACCACGAGATGCCCTCCATCGAGGACCGGGACCGGCAGCAGGTTCAGCACGCCGAGGCTGACGCTGATCACCGCAAGAAACATGATGAACCGCCCGAACCCGATACGGGCAGTGTATCCAGCGTAGCGGGCAATGGTGATCGGACCGCTGATCGCATGGGTGGATACCTTCAGTTCGAGCATTTTGACAAGCATCTTGACGGTAATCGACGACATCAGCCAGGTGTCATCCACGCTTTCCAGCAGCGCCCTCGCCGGGTTGAGCCGCACCAGCACACGCATGTCCGCAGGCACCGTGGGAGGTCTGACACCAACCCCGATGCGTCCGATCCGCTGCCCTGCGCTCTCGACCACCTCAGGTGTCAGGGTGAAATTGATCCGCGCACCCGACCGCTCCACTGTGAGCACCATGGGCCGCCCGGGGCTTGTGCGGATGGCGGAGACCACATCATCCCAAGAGCGCATCGGTTTGCCATCGATGCTCGTCAGCAGGTCGCCGACCTTGAGGCCGGCTTTCGCCGCCGGGCTGCCGGAAACCACAGTACCAACGATCGGCACGATTCTGGGCGAATATCCGTACAGCCCGGTCGCGCTCCCCAGCATCCCGGAGCTGATCTGATTTGCCGAAAGCGACGACAGGTCGAGTATCCGCGTCACGATCTTTCCCTGTGGATCCCGCACCTTGAAGCGGACCCGCGATTTCTCCAGGGCTTTTGCGAACAGATACAGCCGCCGCTGGCCCCAGCTCCGCACCGGCTTGCCGTCAATGCTGAGGATATCGTCACCCACCCGGAACCCTGCCTTCTGGGCAATCGACCCGTTCGCTACCTTCCCGACAATCGGCTTGATTCCCTGAATTCCGACCGAAAACAGCGCCCAGTACACGACAACCGCAAACAGCAAGTTGAACGCCGGGCCCGCCAGCACGACGGCGCCACGCTTGATCAACGGCTGGCGGTTGAAAGCGCGGTGCAGATCCTCCGCCGGCACCTCGCCTTCGGCTTCGTCGAGCATCTTGACGTAACCGCCCAGCGGCAGCACCGCGAGCACCAGCTCGGTCTGGTCAGCACCGAAGCGGCGCGACCACAACGGCTTGCCGAAACCGATCGAGAACCGCAGTACCTTGATCCCCAGGCGGCGCGCAACCCAGTAATGTCCAAACTCGTGCACGATGACGAGTATCCCGATCGCCACCACGAACGCGAGCGCCGAAATTGCGAACGTTGTCACTGCATTCCTCGCTTGGGCCTGCTCGAAAGTCCGGCAATAAACTGCTGCGCAACCCTGCGGGCGCGCGCATCGTCTGCCAGGATAACCTCGAGTTCAGCCTCATCGTTCATCGAGACCCGCGACAGCACGTACTCGATGATCCGCGGTATGTCTGTAAACCCCACTGCGCCGCCGAGAAATGCAGTTACTGCGACTTCGTTTGCCGCATTAAGAATGGCCGGCGTTGTACCCCCCATGCGTGCCGCCTCTGCTGCCAGGCGCAGACACGGGAAGCGTTGCGGATCGGGTCGCTCGAAGTCAAGCCTGGCCACTTCCACCAGATCAAGCGCCCTTACGCCGGACTCCATGCGATCCGGCCAGGCCAGGGCATGGGCGATCGGCGTGCGCATGTCCGGATTTCCAAGCTGTGCCAGCACGGATCCGTCTGCATACGAAACCAGAGAATGTACCACGCTTTGCGGATGGATAACGATCTCAATCTGGTCCGGCACCACACCGAAAAGCCGGCATGCCTCGATCAGTTCCAGTCCCTTGTTCATGAGCGTCGCGGAATCGACCGAAATCTTGCGGCCCATCGCCCAGCGCGGGTGAGCGCAGGCCTGCTCGGGCGTAACACCGACGAGCTCGGCAAGCGGCGTGGTGCGAAACGGTCCTCCCGAACAGGTCAGAAAGATCTTGCGCATACCCAGACTCGGGGCACCGGTCTGGTAGCCGCCGGGCAGGCACTGAAAGATCGCGTTATGCTCGCTGTCGACCGGAAGCAGCTGCGCTCCGGAGCGGCACGCCTCGCGCATGAGGATATGACCGGACATGACGAGCGGCTCCTTGTTGGCCAGAAGCACCCGCTTTCCGCGGCGAACCGCTTCGAGCGTCGGCAACAGCCCTGCGGCGCCCACGATCGCTGCCACGACGATGTCGCTTTGCGCCAGCGCTGCGGCACTTTCGAGGCCCTCCTCCCCTGAAAGGACTTCGGTCGGCAGACCCAGTCCGGCCAGCTTGCGCCGCAGCACCTCCGCAGCGCCGGACTCACGCATGACTGCTACTTCCGGAGCATGCCGGCGGCACTGCTCGAACAGCCGGTCGACCTGGGTATTTGCGGTCAAAGCGACGACGCGAAAACGCTGCGGATGGCGCGCCAGGACATCGAGAGCGCTGATTCCGATCGAGCCGGTCGACCCGAGTATCGTGACACCCCGCGCACCGCCGGCGCGCTGGTCCTGCACCGGACTCCCGGAATCCTGGCGATTGGTCATAACCGCGGCCTCAGCAGCAGCCACCCGAGCACGAATGCGGGCGCAGCGGCGGTAAAGGCATCAATGCGGTCGAGCACTCCGCCGTGGCCCGGCAGAAGACTGCCGCTATCTTTGACCCCGGCAATGCGCTTTGCCCGGCTCTCAACAAGATCGCCCAGCACCGAAAAAAGCGTGGCGATCACCGTGATCACAAGCCACAGCGCCAGCGACGGCGCGCTCAGCTTCCATATGTACTTTCCGCAGGCGAGCGCCAGAAGCGATGCCATCACCACACCACCCAGCAGTCCCTCGAGACTTTTTCCGGGGCTGACGTGCGGCGCGATCTTGGTCCTGCCCCAGGGCCTGCCGACAAAGTATGCGCTGGAATCGGCCGTCCATACCAACATCATTATAAAGAGCGTCAGCCGCGGACCGCCGTCACGACGCGCATGGACGACCAATGGCGCGATCCAGGCCGGAATCAGGATGAAGAACCCGCTCAGACGCTTGCCGAACGCCGTCGCCAGGAATCCCTGCCGCAGATCGGAATAATGCACCAGCTCGAACAACGCCCAGATCCACCATGCAACGCTCACGAGCATCACCGGCAGCGCTGGGGCCCGGTAGGCCGCCAAGCCCGCAACCGCCAGCACCCCGACGTAGAGACTCCGCGACAACAGCCCGGTCAGCCCGCACAGCGCCGTCCATTCCCATGCTGCGGCGATGAAGAAAATTCCGAGCAGGGCTCCGAACAGGGGAGTGGTGAGATAAAACGTCGCCCAAACCATCAGCGGCGCCAGCACCGCGGCGGTAAGGACGCGCAGCCTAAGCACGCTTGCCGGCGCTCCCCGATGTAGCGGCCTCGATCTGCTCGCCAGTGTGACCGAAGCGGCGCTGCCGCCCGGCGTAAGACGCCAGCGCGATCTCGAACTGCCCGCGGTCAAAATCCGGCCACAGCACCGGCGTAAAATAGAGTTCGGTGTATGCCAGCTGCCATAGCAGAAAGTTGCTCACACGCTGCTCGCCACCGGTCCTTATGAACAAATCCGGCTCCGGCATCTTCGCCATGCTGAGAAAGGGCTCAAGGCTGTCGGCCGTAATGGATTCCGGATCGATCGTTCCTGTCGCCGCCCGGCGCGCGAGTTCACGGCAGGCCTGAACGATGTCCCAGCGGCCGCCGTAGTTGGCAGCGATCGTGAGCGTCAGAGCAGTGTTGTCGCGGGTAAGCGCCTCACCCTGACGTATGCGCTCCATCAGTTTGTCGCCAAAAGCGGCGACGTCGCCGATCACCCGGAAACGGATGTTGTTCGCATGCAGCTTCTTGACCTCCTTGTCGAGAGCCATGCCGAACAGATCCAGCAGCAGTCGCACCTCGGTCTCGGGGCGGCGCCAGTTCTCGCTGCTGAAGGCAAACAGCGTTAGGTAGCGAATGCCTTTCTCCCCGCATGCGGCAACCAGGTCACGGACCGCCTCGACTCCGCGACGGTGCCCGGCAAACCGCGGCAGCCCCCGGCTCTTGGCCCAGCGCCCGTTGCCGTCCATGATCACCGCGACATGCAGCGGCACCGGCGGCGTAACGGCACCTGACGTGGATGGTTTGGTTGGCTCAGGCATGTTGCGGAAACGTAATTTTGGAAGCATTCATCGGGAGGATATCGGGCGTGGCAGCACGCTGGCGGTCGCGCGACGCCATCTAGATCGCCATCAGATCGCGCTCCTTGGCGGCGATCACCTTATCCACATCTGCGGTAAACCTGTCGGTGAGCTTCTGGACCATATCGTGCGCGCGTTTCTCGTCGTCCTCCGAGATTTCCTTCTTCTTGAGAGCCTCCTTGAGATGGGTGATCCCGTCGCGACGCACATTGCGGATGGCAATCTTGGCGTCTTCGCCCTCGTTACGCACGACTTTTCCAAGTTCCTTGCGCCGCTCCTCGGTCAGTACCGGAAGTGGAACGCGGATCGTTTGTCCAGCCACCGCAGGATTGAGCCCGAGACCGGACTCCTGGATTGCCTTCTCGATCGCCTGCACCATGCTCTTGTCATAGGGCGTGACAGCAAGCGAACGCGCGTCCGCCACCGCAATATTCGCCACCTGATTGAGCGGAGTCCGGCTGCCGTAGTATTCGACGTGAATATGCTCGAGCAGGCCGGCATGGGCCCGCCCGGTCCGGACTTTCTCAAGCGCCAGCTTGAGCGCTTCGACCGACTTTGCCATCCGCGCCTCGGCGTCCTGGCTGATCTTGCTGATCACCTCTTGCATGGCCTCAATCTCCGCGTCTGACGAGCGTGCCTTCGTTCTCGCCCCGTATAACCCGCATCAGGCTTCCCGGCGTATTGATGCTGAACACGCGCAACTGCATATTCTGCTCGCGACACAGCGCGAGAGCAGTGGCGTCCATGACCCCGAGCCGTTTTTCCAGGGCTTCGTCATAAGTAAGAACGTCGTAGCGCCGCGCGTCCGCGTGGCGCATCGGATCCTTCGTATACACCCCGTCCACCTTGGTCGCCTTGAGGACGACATCCGCACCGATTTCCAGGCCCCGCAGGCTCGCGGCCGTGTCGGTCGTGAAGAACGGGTTCCCTGTTCCGGCCGCGAAAATCACGACCCGCCCGCCTTCCAGGTATTGCAACGCCGCACGCCGTGAATACGGTTCAGCGACGACATCCATGAGCAACGCCGTAAGCACCACGGCTGGCACATCTGCCTGCCTCAGTGCGTCCTGCAACGACAGCGAGTTCATCACCGTGGCGAGCATGCCCATGTAATCTGCCGTAGCCCGGTCCATACCCTGGGCACCGGGCGCGATCCCGCGAAAGATGTTCCCTCCACCGATGACCACGGCCAGCTGCACGCCGGTGCCGACAACCTCCTTGATCTCACCGACGATGCGCCCCAGTACCTGACGGTTGATGCCGTAGGCATCATCGCCCATCAATGCCTCCCCGCTCAGCTTGAGCAGGATGCGGCGGTAAACCGGCATGGTGCTGCCCGGCAAGGACCCGCTGGTCAAGGACCTAGCCTCCTCTGACCTGGGCCATCACCTCGGCAGCGAAGTCGCTGGCACCCTTCTCTATGCCCTCTCCGACTTCGTAACGGCTGAAACGCGCCACCCGGGCCGATGCCTTCTTGAGAAGCTTTTCCACAGTGGTGTCCGGATCCTTGACGAAAGGCTGGCCGAGCAGCGTAATTTCACCCAGATACTTGTTCACGCGGCCGGCAACCATCTTCTCCACGATATCGGCCGGTTTGCCGCTGTCGGCGGCCTGCGCGATGAATATTTCCTTCTCCTTCGCGACCACATCGGCGGGCACATCCTCCCTGGCGACATACGCCGGCCGGCTGGCAGCTACGTGCATGGCCAGATCGCGGCCGAGGGCTTCGTCGCCGCCAGAGAGATCCACGAGCACGCCGATCCGGCGCCCATGCACATAGGAAACGATATGCCCCTCACCGGACACGTACCGGACAAAACGCCGCACTGCGATGTTCTCGCCCAGCTTGGCAACGAGCCCTTCGCGCACCTGCGACACCGTCCTGACACTCTCTCCTCCGCCGAGCGGAAGAGCGGCGAGCGCTTCAACCGTGGCCGGATTGCGATCCGCGACACAGGCGGCGACCGCTCCGGCAAACGCCATGAATTCTTCACCTTTGGCAACGAAATCGGTTTCCGAGTTCACTTCCACCATCGCGGCGAGCTTGCGGTCAGGACTCAGATACACTGCAATCGCTCCTTCCGCCGCCGTACGGCCGGCTTTCTTTTCCACCTTGGCCCCGGCCTTGCGGCGCAACAGATCGATCGCGGCTTCCATGTCGCCGTTGGTCTCTGTCAGGGCGCTCTTGCACTCCATCATTCCGAGCCCGGTGCGCTCTCTCAATTCCTTAACCTGACTTGCGGTAATCGTCATGGCTCATCCCCGAAAAATCAACACAGCCTGTTACGTTAAGAAAAAGGGGGCGAGGCCCCCTTTTATCATTCGCCTTGACCGGCTTTCCCTCGCCCCCGACCCGCCGGGGTCTTGGGCCGGGGACGCACTGGCCGGCGTACCTCGGTGCGCGCAGGCGGCTCCACTTTAGCTTCGACTTCCGCAGGCTCGATCGGAACGTCCTGCTCCGCCCGCGGAGGGCTCGTCACCGCCGGCTTACGTCTGGCTGCCACCTTGATCTTTGTGGGCTCTTCGGCAACCTCTATAAACTCCTCGTCATCGGACGGCAGGGCAACAGTCACGGTCTTGCGACCCTCGATGATCGCGTCTGCCGCCGCCCGTGCATACAGACGGATCGCGCGCAGCGCATCGTCATTGCCCGGAATGACATAGTCCACACCATCCGGCTTGCAGTTCGAATCCACTATGGCGACCACGGGGATGTTCAGCTTATTGGCCTCAGATACCGCGATATATTCATGGCCGACATCGATCACGAAGAGCGCATCGGGCAAACCGCCCATCTCCTTGATGCCCGCCAGGCTGCGGTTGAGCTTGTCACGCTCCCGTGTCAGCAGCAGCGTCTCCTTCTTGTTCAGCTTGTCGAATGTGCCATCCTGCTCCATCGCTTCCAGCGCCTTAAGCCGCTCGATGGATTTCTTCACCGTCTTGTAATTGGTCAGCATGCCGCCGGTCCAGCGATGGTCGACGAAGGGGCTGCCACACCGCGTCGCCTCTTCCCGGACGATATCTCCGGCCTGACGCTTGGTGCCGACGAACAGGATCGTTCCCTTGTTCGAGGTGAGTCTGGAGAGGTAGCCCATCGCCTCATTGAACATGGGCAGGGTCTTCTCGAGATTGATGATATGGACTTTATTGCGCTCACCGAAAATATAGGGGCGCATCTTGGGGTGCCAGAAACGGGTCTGGTGACCGAAATGAACCCCGGCCTCTAGCATTTGGCGCATCGTTACTTCACTCATTGAATTTCTCCGATCGGGTTTTTCCGCCGTGATCCCAGAACACCCAACTCCCCAACGCAACGCGCTTGGGCAGCACCCGGATGGCCTTAGACGGACCACGTGTGTTTTGCCGGCCTTCGATACTTGGGAGCCGCGGCGCCCAGGCCGGATTTAATGCCTGAAAAACGTAGCTTTATACCACAAGCCGGGGGTAAGCGGCAATGCGCCCGATGCCCGGTACACCGCCCCGTCGCACGCCTACCGCCGGCCGGGGACTCATCGGACCGACGCCCCGAGACTTCCCCATCGCACGCCGGGCCTCGTCCAGCGATACGGAAGATCTGCGGCCTGGAGGTTTTCCGGCCTCTGCCGAAAACACACCCCGGCCGGGCGCCCCTGCGCATTCCGGCAGCAATGCCAGACCGGTGCAGATTGCAATGTCGCAGTCGGCGATCGCGCGAAAGATCGGCTCAGGTCCACAGCGTGGCACCGGTTGCATCCGCCGGCATTCGCGTCTCGATCATCGGAGTGCATGAAGAGAGCCGCAGACAACGAAAGCCATGCCGGTGTTGGCGCCCCGCTGCGAAAAGGATGCGCAAGCGTTGCGCGCGGCCGGCAAGAAACCTCTGCCCGCCCGCATGCGGTGTGCCGGGTGGGGAGAGCTTTCCGTTCGTACATGGTAGAGTGCAACTGTACCGAATCCGTTCCGGAACCACGCTCGAACTGCAAATATCTTACGATCATGGCTGTTACGATAAAGACCCCAGAAGAAGTGGAGAAAATGCGCGTTGCAGGATTCCTGGCAGCCGACGTACTGCGCATGATCCGGCCACATGTTCAACCGGGCATCACAACCGGCGAACTGGACCGCATCTGCCACGACTACATCGTCAATGTCCAGCAGGCCGTTCCCGCTCCGCTCAATTATCATGGGTTCCCGAAATCCATCTGCACTTCGGTCAACCATCAGGTCTGCCACGGGATACCCGGAGAGCGGGTTTTGAAAAAGGGCGATATCGTCAACATCGATATCACGGTCATCAAAGACGGCTTTCATGGCGACACCAGCAAGATGTTTTTCGTCGGCGAGCCCTCGATTCAGGCCCGGCGCGTCACCCAGGTCAGCCATGACTGCATGTGCAAGGGAATCGAAATCGTCAGGGCAGGAGTTTTCCTCGGCGATATCGGCCACGTCATTCAGAGCCACGCGGAACAGAACCAGTGCTCGGTTGTACGCGAGTACTGCGGGCACGGTATCGGCCGCCGGTTCCATGAGGATCCGCAGGTGCTGCACTACGGCAAGCCGGGAACCGGCATGGAGCTGGTACCGGGCATGACCATAACTATTGAACCGATGATCAACGCCGGACGAAAAGAAGTGCGGCTGCTGCCGGACAACTGGACCGTCGTTACCCGCGACCACAGCCTGTCCGCGCAGTGGGAACACACCATCCTGGTCACCGAAACCGGCCATGAAGTGCTGACGGTCCTGCCGGGAGAAGATCTTTAGCGCCCGGCTGCCTGCGGGCAGGCGGGCGTCATCCGCACAGCAGCGCGGATGAACAGAACCGTTATGCGGCCATCAGACGACCAATCAGGACCGTGCGATGCCTCTACACAGGCAGGACATTTTCGACCCGCGGCGTTTTGACGCTGACCTCTCCAGGCTTTCCGAGGACCGACCGAGCGGCCCGCGCCCGACCGCCGAAGCGCTTCCGCTGTTTCGAAGCGCGCTGCGCACCGGGCGCGAGGCCCTGAAGCAGCAATATCTCGACGGCGCACCGGTCCAGGACATCCTCGGCATGCATGCCTGGCTCGTCGACCAGCTGCTGAGCCGCGCCTGGGGCCGACACCAGCACCTGGCGCACGCCTGCGGGCGCATTGCGCTGGCCGCGGTTGGCGGCTACGGGCGCGGCGAACTGTATCCGGCTTCGGACGTAGACCTGCTCATCCTTCTGGAGAAACGCGGACACGCCAGCGCGCGCGAATTTGCCCGCACGCTACTCAGCTTTCTCTGGGACATGGGTCTTGAGGTGGGACACAGCGTGCGCACACTCAAAGACTGTGTACGCGAGTCCAAGAAGGACATCACGGTCGCCACCAACATGATGGAAGCGCGATGCCTGGCCGGCGATACGGAGCTATTCGACGAGATGCGCACGGTCACGGGACCTCCGCGGATCTGGCCAAGCAAGAAGTTCTTCGCGGCCAAGTGGCAGGAACAGATCGAGCGCCACCATCATTTCGACGACACTGCATACAATCTCGAGCCGAACATCAAGGAGGGTCCGGGCGGCCTGCGCGACATCCAGATGATTGCCTGGGTGACGCAACGCCACTTCGGTACCGCAACACTGCATGATCTCGTGGCGCTCGAGTTTCTGAGCGAAAGCGAGTACCGCAGCCTCACCCGCGGACGGCAACTGTTGGCACAGCTGCGCTGTGGCATCCACTACCTGGCCGGACACCGCGAGGACCGTCTGCTGTTCGATTACCAGGCAGCGCTTGCGGTACGCATGGGCTACGTCGACCGACCCGGCAGCCTGGCGGTCGAGCAGTTCATGAAGCGCTATTACCGCGTCGTCAAGGAGCTGGCGCTGCTCAACGAAATCCTGCTGCAGCACTTCCAGGAGGCCATACTCAGCCCCGGCAAGAAACCGGTGCGGGCAATCAACCGGCGCTTTCAGGCGCGCGACGATTTCCTGGAAGTGACCCGCAGGAACGTTTTCGAGAAATCGCCGTATGCGATCCTGGAGATGTTTCTCGTAATGGAGCAGCGCCCCGAACTCAAGGGCGTGCGCGCCCAGACCATACGTCTTCTGCGCGAGAACCTGCACCGCGTGAACAATCACTTCCGCCAGGACATCGCCTGTCGCAGCCTGTTCATGGCGATCCTGCGCGAGGCCCAGGGAATCACCCATGCCCTGCGGCGCATGAACGCCTATGGCGTACTCGCGGCCTACATACCGGCATTCGGACGCATCGTCGGACAGATGCAGCACGATCTGTTTCATGTGTATACCGTCGACGAGCACACGCTGTTCGTGGTGCGCAACCTCCGACGCTTCACCGTGCCGCAATTCCGGAGCGAATTTCCGCTCGCCAGCCACCTGATCCAGCACCTGGTGAAGCCGGAGCGCCTGTACCTGGCGGGCATGTTTCATGACATCGCCAAAGGCCGCGGCGGCGACCACTCCACGCTCGGGGAAAAAGAGGCACGCATTTTCTGTGAAAGACACGGGCTGAGCGAATACGACACGCGCTTCGTAAGCTGGCTGGTGCGCAACCACCTGGTGATGTCCTGGACCGCGCAACGCCAGGACATCACGGACCCCGGGGTGGTACTCGAGTTCGCCCAAAGAGTCGGCGACCAGGAACATCTCGACAACCTCTATCTTTTGACCGTGGCCGACATGCGTGGAACGAGTCCCGCAGTGTGGAACGTATGGAAGGACCGCCTCTTGTCGCAACTTCATACGGCAACCGCACGCGTGCTGCGCCGTGGTTTCGCCAGACCGATCGATCTTGAGGAGCGGATCAACGATCTCAAGCAGGAGGCCTTGCGCATCCTGGCAGACAAAGGCGTGGATCTTGATCTCGTGCGTCGCCACTGGGCACGCATGGAAAGCGACTACTTTCTGCGGCACGACGCCGATGCACTGGCATGGCATGCCGAAAAAATGAGCGCCGCCGCAGTCGCCGACCTGCCGCTCGTTGCGGCCCGGTTCCATCCGAGCGCCGGTGGGACGGAATTCCTGGTATTCACCCCCGACCGTGACGACCTGTTTGCGGTGATCACCGGCGGCTTCGACCGCCTCAATCTGTCCATCGTGGATGCACGCATCCACACCACCGGCTTCGGCTTTGCGCTCGATACCTTCGTCGCCCTGGATCACGCGGGCAATCCGGTCACCGAGACCGCACACCTAGCGGAGCTTGAGGCGGCTCTGCGCACGCAGTTGCTGAAGCCGAGGCCCGGCCGCGACCTGAAGAACGCACGCCTGCCGCGCGTGCTGCGTCACTTTCCGATCACCACCAAAGTGAGCTTCGCCACTGCCCCCAATGGCCAGCAGACGATGATGGAGGTCGTTGCGCAAGACCGTCCAGGACTGCTCTACCAGGTTGCGCTTGCGCTGCAGCAATGCCGCGCGCGTTTGATAACGGCCAAGGTGGCCACCTACGGAGAACGCGCCGAGGACATCTTCTACATCGTCGACCGCGACGGCCAGGCCATTACCGACAGCAAGCGCCGGGACTGCCTCGATACCGGCATCCGGGAACGTTTGGACCCGCAGAGCCTGCAACCCGGAGACAATGCCCGCGGCGGCGAAGTCATCGAGATCTGACCCGCGGCGCGGACGATGCGGCCATCAGCCGTTCAGGACACTGTGGCTGCGGGAATAGCCAAAATAGATGATCATGCCGATCGCGAGCCAGATCACGAAGCGCAACCAGGTGATGAGGGGCAGGCTCGCCATGAGGTAAAGACAGAACGCGATCCCGAGCAGCGGAATCACCGGGCTCCACGGAGTCCTGAACGGACGCTTGAGATCCGGCTTGGTACGGCGCAGGACGATGACCCCGCAGCATACCAGCACGAAGGCCGACAGCGTTCCGATGTTGACGAGCTCCGCCACGTCCCCGATCGGCGTGAAACCGGCGATTGACGCGATCAGCAGGCCGCTCACCACGATCACCCGCAGCGGCGTGCGGGTGCGGGCATTGATCGCCGAAAACACCGGCGGCAGCAGGCCGTCGCGCGACATGGACAGGAATATGCGCGTCAGCCCGTAGTACAGCACGAGCATCACCGTGGTGAGCCCGGCGATCGCACCGGCGGCGACCACCGCCGACGCCCAGCGGTATCCGAGGCGCAGCATGGATTCAGCCACCGGCGAGGGTACATTGAGCGTGCCATAGGGAACGATCCCCGTGAGCAGCCCGGCCACCGCCATGTAGATCACCGTGCACACGGCCAGAGAAACCAGAATGCCAATCGGCAGGTCGCGCGGCGGATTGACCGCTTCTTCTGCCGCGGTCGAAACGGCATCGAAGCCGATGTAGGCGAAAAATATCAGCGCCGCGCCACCCATCACGCCTTTCCACCCAAATGGCATGAACGGATGCCAATTCGCCGGCTGGACATTAAACACCGCCACAGCCACGAAAGTCGCGATCGCGACGACTTTCACCAGAACCATGACAGCGTTGAAGCGCGCGCTTTGGCGCACTCCGACTGCGAGTAGCGCACTCAGGACCAGCACGATGAGCGCAGCCGGCAGATTGATGATCCCGCCATCAGCCGGGGCGGTCAGCAGCACCGCCGGCATATGCAGCCCGACTGCCGTCAACGCGTTATTGAAGTAGCCTGACCAGCCAATCGCAACCACCGCAACGGCCACGCCGTACTCGAGAATCAGATCCCAGCCGATGATCCAGGCAACCAGTTCGCCCAGCCCGGCGTAGGCGTAGCCATAGGCACTACCGCAGCCGCCTATGCTGGATGCGAGCTCAGCGTAGGCCAGCGCCGAGAATGCGCAAGCAAAGCCCGAGACCACGAAGGAAAGCACAATGGCCGGACCCGCCTTGGTCGCCGCTGCAATGCCCGTAAGCACGAATATACCGGCGCCGATGATGGCCCCTATGCCCAGCAGGGTCAGGTCGAAAGCGGTCAGACAGCGCCGCAATCCGGTGTCGCAATACATGTCGGCATTGATCGGTTTGGTCCGAAGCAGGCTCATTTCCCCTCTCTCCCGTTATTCTGATAAACCGCAGTTTTCGCTCTTTCTGAAATCGACCGATTGCATGGTGCCGGCAGCCATTCAGCCGCGGTCTCCAGGCGCCGGGATGCGCAGCCTCAGGCCGATGCGGATAGTGCTGCCCCTGAGACCATTGACGTCACGCAACGCGGTCACGGACACGTCATGGCGCTGCGCGATGGCCGTGAGGGTGTCTCCGGGACGCACGACGTATTGGTCGAAGACCGGCTTCGCAGCCTGTGCGGTCTTTATCGGAACACCGCGCCTTGCCAGAAGCCAGGGCTCGGCCCGCTCCAGCCCGTCGAATATCGCCCTGGCGGTGCGTTCCTGGAATCGTTTGCTGCGCAGTTTGCGCTCGTCCGCGGGATTGGAAATGAAACCGGTTTCGATAAGAACCGACGGAACGGGCGATTCTAACACCACGAATCCGGCCTGCTCGACCTTGCTCGAATGCAGCGGCGCTACCCTACGCAGATAGGGAAGCATGTCATCGCCAAGCCGCACGCTGTCGGCGATGGTCGCCGATTTGGTCAGGTCCCCCAGAACCTGGCCAACACCGCTTTCCACGCTGTTCAGATTCACTCCTCCGATCCAGTCGGATTCGTTTTCATCGCTCGCTAGCGCTCTGGCAAGGGCGCTGGTGGCGCCCTTCTCGGACAGGGCATAAACCGAAGCTCCTTGGGCATCGACGATGCGGCCCGGCATGGAATCCGCGTGGATCGAAATGAACACGTCCGCCCCCTTGGCCATGCGCCTGCGCGTCACCAGCGGAACATAATAGTCGCCGGTACGCGTCATGATCGCCTTCATTCCCGGCTGTGCGGCCACAAGCCGGTCCAGATCACGCGCGATCGCGAGCACCACCGTCTTCTCTTGCGTGCCGTAGAGATGGCCGGTCGCTCCCGGATCATCGCCGCCGTGTCCAGGGTCAATGACTACCACAAATTCCCGCGACGGCGGCGCCGCTGCCTGCGCCCTGAGCCGGGCACGTTCCTGCGCCGCCTTTGCGGCGTCATAAAGGTCCACGACCAGGCGATGGCCGTACGGGCCGGCCGGCTTCAGCAGGAAACTGCGGGGCTGGGCGTCGATCTTGAGATCAACGACGATGCGCACCGTGTGGTTCGCGCGCGGGCCGCTGCGCATATCCGAAACGATCGCGCTTCCACTTCCGAGCTGCGGCAGGGGCCTGCCGAGGCGTGCGTTGTGGAGATCGATCACCACACGGTAGGGATCCTTGAGCATGAACAGCCGGTAATTGAGCGATCCGCTCAGGTCGAAGACCAGACGGGTGTAATCCGGCGCGGGCCACATCCGGACATTTTCAATGGATACCAGACGGGCCCAGCAGGACACAGGGAAAGTCAGGAGAATCAAAAGGAAGAAAACGCGTGCCGGTCTCATTCCAGACCGCTCAGAAGTACTGCCCCGTCGTCGCTGTTGGAAACCAGTCGCACGCTGCGCGCATGATCAACCCTGCCTATAAAAACGTCAACATCCGGACGCGGCAGGATGCCGACGCCACGCTCCGGCCACTCCACGATACATACTCCCTGTCCTTGAAAATAATCACGGATTCCAAGAAATTCCAGTTCCTCGGGATCTTCCATTCGATAGAGGTCGAAATGATACATTCGGAAATCCCCGAAATCGTAAGGCTCGACCAGGGTATAGGTGGGGCTTTTCACCGATCCCGCGTAACCCAGGCCACGCAGAACGCCACGGACCATCGTGGTCTTGCCGGCGCCGAGTTCCCCGTGCAGAAATATCGCCTGTCCGGCCCGCAGCCGCGGGGCAAGCGCCGCACCCAGCGATTCCATGCCCTGCTCATCCGGCACGAGGAGGACCACGCTCACGGCTCCACCAGCGCGTTGACCAGCGAACGGACCCGAGGTAACAGATCCTGCGCCAGCAGGCCACGCTCGCCGCCGAGCGCACTGGCTTCGTCGGCAGCAGCGGCATGACACCAGATCCCCATGCGCGCGGCATCCAGCGCAGCCACCCCCTGCGCCATCAGCCCGGCAATGATGCCGGTCAGCACGTCACCCATTCCGCCGCTCGCCATCCCCGGGTTGCCGCGATCACACAGCCAGACGGGATCGTCCCCACCACCCGCCACCAGGCTGCCCGAGCCCTTGAGCGCGCACACTCCACCAAAGCGGCTGACGATCCCGCGTACTGCCGTGAACCGATCATTCTGCACATCGTCGGTGCTACAGCCCAGCAGCCGCCCGCCCTCGCCCGGGTGCGGCGTCAGGATCCAGTTGTCACGCATCGCCGGGGCGGCGGCAAGCAGATTCAGCGCATCGGCATCGACCACCAGATGCTGGTGGCTTTCGCGCACCACTTGCCATAATTCCCGCGCCCAGGCGTCCTGGCCGAGGCCCGGACCGACCGCGATCACGTCTGCCCGCGCCAGCAGGGCACGCAAGCGGTCACCTGCATCGATGCCGTGCACGATAAGTTCAGGCCGCGCCTGATTGAGACAGGCCGCATGCGCGGGGTGCGTAGCGACGGTAACCAGTCCGGCCCCAGCGCGGTATGCTGCCGCACCGGCGAGGTGCACCGCACCTCCCATGCCCGGTCCTCCGCCAACCACCAGTACTCTGCCGGCATCGCCCTTGTGTGCGTGGCGCGCACGCGGGCGCAGCAGACACCGCAGGCTGTCCGCCGAAATGCGCCGTGCCAGCGGTGCTACCGCCGCCATGCTCTGCGCAGACACCCCGAGGTTGTCGAGAAGAATGTCTCCGCAGTATTCGCGCCCGTAGCCGGTAAACATCCCGGCTTTCAGGCAGATCAGCCCGAGGGTCGCCGCCGCGCGCACCGCACCGCCAAGAACGCGCCCGCTGTCGGCATGCAGGCCGGAGGGCAGATCGACCGACAGCACCGGCAACCCGCAGCCGTTGATGGCCTCGACCGCCGCCCGCCACTCACCCTGAAGCGTACGCTCCAGACCCGTGCCGAACAGCGCATCGACCACCACGTCGGCGCGTGCCAGGTCAGCGGCACACAGTGGCTGTACCGACACGCCGCAGGCGAGCAACCGCTCGCGGGCACCCGCGGCGTCGCCCGCCAAGCTGCCTGGTTTTGCCGGGTACATGACCTGAATCGCAATGCCCGCGGCCTGTGCCAGACGTGCGACCACATAACCGTCACCACCGTTGTTGCCAGGCCCGCAGACCACGGCGACGCGCCGCGCCCGCGGCCAACGCCGGCGCAACAGATCGAACACCGCCACACCGGCGCGCTCCATAAGCGGCTCGGCGGCCGGGCGGCGATCGAGCATGGCACGCCGGTCGATTTCGCGCGCCTGTGCGGCGCTGTACAGCGCTTCGGGCAGATCCTCCATAGCGGTATGATAGAGATTAATGGCGATTGCTCCAATGCAAAAGGTCGACCCCGGACACCTGGCACACGACATCAGGGCGTGGGGGTTGGCGCTCGGTTTCGACCAGGTCGGCTTCGCGGATACCGAACTCGGCCCCGATGAACTGCATATGCTGAACTGGCTGGCACGGGGCCGGCATGGAGAAATGTCCTATATGGAGCGCCACGGCACGCTGCGCAGCCGACCTGCGGACCTCGTGCCGGGAACGTTGCGAGTGATATCGGTGCGCATGAACTACCTGCCGCCGGGCGCGGCCGGCATGCCGCAGGTCCTTGCTGATCCCACGCTCGCCTATGTTGCCCGTTATGCGCTGGGACGGGATTATCACCGGCTGGTGCGCGCCCGCCTTCAGGCGCTGGCGGACCGCATCGAATCGGTTGTCGGCGCCTTCGGCTATCGTGCCTTTGCCGACAGCGCACCGGTATTGGAAAAAGCGCTGGCACGCAACGCCGGCCTCGGATGGATCGGCAAGCACACGAACCTGATTCACCGCGACGCAGGGTCGTGGTTTTTCCTGGGAGAACTTTACACCGACCTGCCTCTGCCTGCCGACAACGCCGCGACCGAACACTGCGGCAGCTGCCGCCGCTGCATCGATGCCTGCCCGACGGGCGCCATTGTAGCTCCCTATGAAGTCGACGCCCGCCGCTGCATCTCCTACCTCACCATCGAACTGCGCACCGCCATCCCGGTCGAACTGCGTCCGCTGATTGGAAACCGCATCTATGGCTGCGACGACTGCCAAATCGTCTGCCCGTGGAACCGTCTCGCGACGACAAGCACCATCGCCGATTTCGCGCCGCGTAACGGGCTGGATTCACCACGGCTAATGGAGCTTTTTTCCTGGAGCGAGGAGGAATTCCGGCGTCGTACCGAGGGCTCTGCCATCCGCCGCACCGGCTACGAGTGCTGGCTGCGCAATGTCGCGGTCGCGCTCGGCAATGCGCCGGCGGACGTGGCCGTGACCGCGGCACTCGAGGGCCGCGCCGACCATCCTTCGGAGCTGGTGCGTGAACACGTACGCTGGGCTCTTGCCCGGCAGCGCTGCGGATCTGCCGCCTGAGCGGCTGCCTGCCTGGTCCGGACGTCAGGAGAGGCGCAGGAAATGCTCGCGGTAATAGCGCAGCTCCGCGACCGACTCCATGATGTCGTCCAATGCCTTGTGGCTGTTCTTCTTTTCGAAGCCACTGTACAAGCCGGGCCTCCAGCGCTTCACTAGTTCCTTCAGTGAGCTCACGTCGAGGTTGCGGTAATGCAACCAGGATTCGAGTTGCGGCATGAAACGCACGAGGAACCGCCGATCCTGGCATATGCTGTTGCCGCAAAGCGGTGAGCGGTTTTTCGGCACATGCCGCTGAATAAACGCCAGCGTCTGCTTTTCCGCATCCGCTTCGCTAAGCGTCGAAGCGCGGACACGCTCGACCAGGCCGCTCGCCTGGTGGGTCCGGGTATTCCAATCGTCCATGGCCGCAAGCACGTCCTCGGGCTGGTGAATGGCCAGCACCGGGCCTTGGGCGATAATCTCCAGCTCACTGTCGGTGATCACCGTTGCGATCTCGATGATGCAGTCCGACTCTGGTCTCAATCCCGTCATCTCCAGGTCTATCCAGACCAGAGCATTAGGATCCTGGGGCATGCGTTTTCTCCCGGTTTCGCTTGATGCTAAACTGCGTCAGCACTCCATGATATCACTGCCTGACCGATGAACGGCTTTTCCATACTTTTCCTGGGCGCACTCGCCGCCATGCTCCTGGTCCAGATCTGGCTCGGCTGGCGCCACATGCGCCACGTACAATCGCATCGCGAGCATGTCCCGCCGGCATTCAGAGACCGCATCCCGCTTGCCGACCACAGGAAGGCAGCCGACTATACGGTTGCCAGCACCCGGCTCGGCATGATCGACGATGTCGCCGGCGCTCTGCTGCTGGTCCTGTGGACCCTCGGCGGTGGACTGGAGCTCCTGGACCGGATGTGGCGCGGCCTCGGACTCGGATCGATCGTTACCGGCAGCGTGTTCATCCTGAGTCTTATCCTGGTCACGAGCGCACTGAACCTGCCATTTTCCATTTATCAGACCTTTGTCATCGAACAGCGCTTCGGCTTCAACAAGACCACCGTCCGCCTGTTCATCGCTGACTTGCTCAAGCAGGCGCTACTGCTTGTTGTCATCGGAGCGCCGCTCATCCTAGCGGTACTGTGGCTGATGCAGGCAATGGGACGGCTGTGGTGGCTTTATGTCTGGGCGCTTTGGAGCGGATTCACCCTGGTCATGGTATGGGCCTACCCGGTGCTCATCGCGCCGCTGTTCAACAAGTTTTCGCCGCTGAAGGATGCGGGCGTGAAAGATCGCATTCAGTCACTGCTCGAGCGCACTGGCTTCCGCAGCCGTGGAATCTTCGTCATGGACGGGTCGCGCCGGTCGGCTCACGGCAACGCCTATTTCACCGGTTTCGGGAAAAACAAGCGCATCGTGTTCTTCGACACTCTGCTCGAGACACTGGCCGGGGCCGAAATCGAGGCGGTGCTGGCGCACGAACTCGGCCATTTCCGCCGCCATCACGTTCTCAAGCGCCTGCTCATGACCTTCGGTCTGGCCCTCGCCGGTCTGTATCTCCTTGCGTGGCTGATGCACCAGGCGTGGTTCTATCAGGGACTCGGTATGCCCCATCCCTCTACCTATGCGGCGCTGGCGCTGTTCCTCATGGCCGGTCCGGTATTCGCGTTCTTCCTGCAGCCGCTGCACTCATGGAGTTCGCGGCGCCATGAGTTCGAGGCCGACACCTATGCCGCCGAACAGGCCGACGTGCGCGCGATGATCACCGCCCTCGTCAAACTCTACCGGGAAAACGCCAGCACGCTCACCCCAGACCCGGTCTACTCGGCATTTTACGATTCACACCCGCCGGCACCGGTACGCATCGCACATCTGGAGGCGCTGGCATCCTGAAGTCCATCCAGGCTCATGCCAATGGAGTGCCAAACCATGCTCAAATCGATCGCCGTCCTTCTGCTTTTAGCTGCCGGGTCAGCGCTGGCCCAGGCCACCACGACACTGCCGGGCAACTCCGCGCTCGGCGAGAAGCTCTATCAGGGTCGCTGCGCGGCATGTCATGCCTCCCAATTCGGAGGCGACGGGTCGGTGATCTTCATGCGCAAAGGTCGCCACGTCCACAGCATCAAAGGCCTGTACCGCCAGGTTGGAAGCTGCAATACCCAACTCACCAAAATGCTCAGCGGCAGCCAGCAACAGGACATCGTGAAATACCTGGACGACAGGTACTACAAATTCTAGCATCGGCATCATGACCATCACGGATCTCGGCCTGAAACACTGCCAGGCGTGTGCGCCGGGTACTTTGCCTCTGAGTCGCGAACAGGCGCAATCACTGCTCGCAAATACGCCCGGCTGGTCGCTCAATGATGCTGCGACCTCGATCGAACGCAGCTACCGGTTCGGAAACTTCTACGAGACCATGGCATTCGTGAATGCGCTAGCCTGGGTGGCGCACCGCGAGGACCATCATCCGGACATCGAGGTCGGCTACAACCGCTGCCACGTGCGCTACAGCACTCACTCTGTAAATGGCCTTTCGGAGAATGACTTCATCTGCGCCGCCAAGATCAACCGTCTGCAGGACAAATGAGCCGAGGCCGGACTGCGGCTGACCTCATCGGTTCATCGAAGTAACCGGCTGCGCCAGAGCCTGCGGTTCGGAGCGGATCGCACTGCCAGCTCAGCGCTCGAGTAAACTGTCGATCACCGTCTGGACGTCCAGCATGCGGATCGCGTCCAACGCGTTCTCCAGGGCACCTTCGTGACACAGGCCGCTCATGCCGGCATCCTCGTAACCCGAAAGCGCCGCCTGGATGCATGCCGCTTTCACAGCCTCCGCGAGACGGCGCTTCTCGCCGTCGCTGGTTCCTTCTCCACGTTCCCCAGTCATCGGTCTTCACTCCTGCTGTACAATCGCCTCGCCGCTGTCCGCTGACTCCACGGCGTTGCCGAACTGAAGTGCCGCCAGGCGCGCATACAGCCCGCCCTGCGCAATCAGATGCTCATGCCGTCCGCTGGCAACGATCTGGCCTTCCAGCATCACTGCAATGCGATCCGCCTTCAGCACAGTAGCCAGACGATGCGCGATGATGATCGTCGTGCGTCCGACCATGATCCGCTCCAGAGCCTGCTGCACCATCCGCTCGCTTTCGGCGTCGAGTGCGCTCGTGGCTTCGTCCAGAAGCAGCACCGCCGGATCGCGAAGGATGGCGCGGGCGATTGCAATACGCTGGCGCTGCCCCCCGGACAGGCGCACGCCGCGCTCGCCGAGGTCGCTGTCGAAACCCCGCGGCAGGCGGTCCAGGAACTCCGTAGCGTACGCTGCATCAGCGGCTGAGCGCACTTCTTCATCGCTCGCACCGGGGCGTCCATAGCGGATGTTCTCCCAGGCGTCGGCCGCAAATATCACCGGATCCTGTGGCACCAACCCGATGCGGCCGCGCAATTCCACGGGTTGCGCCTCGCGGAGGTCGACCCCGTCGAGACGCACGTGCCCGGCCTGCGGATCGTAAAAACGCAGCAACAGCTGGAATACGGTCGTCTTCCCGGCCCCGGACGGTCCGACGAGCGCCAGACGCTCGCCCGGGCGCACATGCAGGCTGAACGCATCGAGCGCGGCCGCTTCCGGGCGCGTTGGATAGTGAAACATGACCTGTTCGAAGTCGATCTCGCCGCGCGGCGGTTGCGGCAGTGCGCGCGGCGCCACCGGCGCGACGATATCGGGCCGCGTCGCGAGCAGTTCCAGCAGGCGCTCGGCGGCACCAGCCGCACGTTGCAGATCGCCGACAACTTCGCTGATCGCGCCGACTGAACCCGCCACCAGCACCGAGTAGAACACGAATGCCGACAGATCTCCGGCGCTGAGACGCCCGGCAATCACATCCTCGCCGCCGCTCCAGAGAATGACACCGACGGCGGTGAACACCAGCAGTATGACGAATGCGGTAAGCAGGGCACGCTGCCCGATGCGGCGGGTAGCGGTAGCGAACGCCGCCTCGACACGCTCGCGAAACCGGCTGCGGTCTATGTCCTCATGGCAGAAAGCCTGTACCGTGCGTATGCCATGAAGGGTTTCCTCTCCGAACGCGCCGACATCAGCGATCCTGTCCTGGCTGGCACGCGACAGCCGGCGCACGCGCCGGCCGAAAAAAATGATTGGAACGACGACCACCGGCACGCCGACCATGACCAGCGCGGTAAGCTTGGGACTGGTCACCGCGAGCATGGCCATTCCGCCCACAAACAGCAGCAGGTTGCGTAGCGCCAGGGATGCGGATGAGCCAACGACCGTCTCGAGCAGCGTGGTATCCGCGGTCAGGCGGGAAAGAATCTCGCCGGTACGCGTGACCTCGAAGAAGCCCGGGCTGAGATCGAGCACGTGGCTGAAAACCGCCTGGCGGATATCGGCACTGACACGCTCCCCAATCCATGAGACAAGATAGAAGCGCGCACCAGTAGCGATTGCCATCACGACCACCACCGCAAGCAGCGCGACGAGCATCCGATCGAGCACGGCCGGATTGCCGCCGGCGAACCCGCGGTCCACCAGCAGCCGCAGCCCCTGGCCCACAGTCAGCACGGTGCCGGCGGCAATGACCAGGGCGATAGAAGCCAGGATCACGCGCGCACGGTAAGGCCGCAGGAATCCCAGGATCGGCGCCAGCCGCCGCACAGCGGCAGGCGGCCGGGATCCCGCGGAGACTGCGGCAGCGGCGGGCGGTGAGCGGGAATCGGGCGGCATAGATAGATTGGGCAGAAAGAGGTATGAGCTGGTCCGGATCGGGAATGGACGGATGAGCGCCGCGCGAAATGCGGCCGCGATGGTGATCCACAGCGCACCGCACCATTATCTTAACCTGCCGGCCTTGGCATGCCTATCCGGCTGCGCGGTAGCGACCTGTCAGGCTTCGCGCCGGCCGCTGAACGCCCGTGCCAGAGTGCCGCGATCGGTGTATTCGAGTTCACCGCCGAGCGGCACGCCATGTGCAATCCGGCTGACGAAAATCTTGCGCTCGCGGGCGAGCTCTCCGACATAGTGTGCCGTCGCCTCCCCCTCCACGGTGAGGTTGGTCGCCAGAATGACCTCTTTGATGCCGCCGGCGTCGAGCAGCGCCTCCAGTCTCGGGATACCCAGTTCATCCGGGCCGATTCCATCGAGTGGCGAAAGATGACCCATGAGCACGAAATACCGGCCATTGTAGACACCGGATTGCTCCAGGGACATGAGGTCGGCTGGCGATTCGACTATGCACAGCAGGCTTGCGTCGCGGCGCACAGAAGAACACAGCGCGCAGACTTCCTGCTCGCTCAGGTTGCCGCAGCGCTGACATCGCCGGACCCGCTCGAGCGCGTTGCCCAGAGCCTGCATGATCAGCTGGGCGCCGTCGCGGTCACGCTCCAGGAGATGAAACGCCATGCGCTGCGCAGTCTTGGGTCCCACGCCGGGTAGCCGACGCAGGGCCTGCTTGAGGCCCTCGATTGCAGGGGAGTCGGACATTCCGTTGTCAGAACGGGAAATTCAGGCCGGGAATGTTCAGGCCGGCGGTCAGGCCAGCCATCTTCTCCTGACTTGCCTGCTCGGCCTTGCGCACGGCGTCATTCATTGCTGCCGCCACCAGATCCTCAAGGACCTCTTTGTCGTCCTGCATCAGCGACAGGTCGATATGCACGCGTCGCACGTCGTGCCGACAGGTCATGGTGACCGTCACCATTCCGCCGCCGGCATTGCCGGTGACCTCGATCTGCGCGAGCTGCTCCTGCGCCTTGCGCAGATTCTCCTGCATGACCTGGGCCTGCTTCATGATATTGCCCAATCCGCCTTTCATTTGCGTCTACCCCCGTCAAATTCCAGAAACTTCACAATTTTGGACGAATCGAGCCTGGACTGACATGCGCATTGAACGTCTCCTCCAATGCTCGAACGTTCGGGTCGTCCTCGATGGCGCGCGTTGCAGCCTGCTGGCGCTCGTCGCACGCCCGGCTGCGGGCCTGCGCCGGTGTTTCGGATGCCGGCACGCCCACCTGCACGCGCAGTGTGACCGCGCGCCCGAGGTGCTCCTCCAGAGCCTTGCGCAACGCCGCTTCCCGATCCTTATTGAGCAAATGCCCCATGCTCTGGTCCAGAGTCAGACTGAATGTGTCGGCGCTGCACGAGTCGAGCGTCGTATGGCTGGCCAGCTCACGCATCAGTCCCGCGAGCCGCAGCTGCGCGACCGTATCCGGCCAGTCACCACCCGCCACCGGTACGGGGCGGGTGGTGACCTGCGGCGCGGCTGCGGCTTCAGACGCGACAGCCGCCTCCGACGCCGGACGCACGTCGCCACGCGCCTCGCGCAGCGGTGCATTCTCCCGCACCACGCCCTGTTCGGTGGCAGCGGCCGCGGAGACTGGCCGGAAAGCCAGCATTCTGAGCAACGCCATCTCTAGCCCGCTGCGTGGATCGGGCGCGAGTGCCAGATCACGTCGACCGAGAAGTCCGATCTGGTAGTACAGCTGCACGTCCTCGGGGGTCATCGAGCGGGCGTGGGCAAACAGGCGACCGGTGTCCGCTGCGCCGGCCTCCAGCACATCCGGCGCGATCTGCGCCAGCGCAATGCGATGCAGCTGGAGCAGCAACTCCTGCAACAGACCGTCGCAGTCGATGCTGTGTTCTGATGCATCGGCAACCGCGCTCAGTACACCGCGCGCGTCACCCGCACTGAGTGCGACGAGCAACCGCTCAATCGCGGCGCTATCGATCGTGCCGAGCATGTCCCGCACTTCACGCTCGGCAACTTTGCCGCCGCAGTACGCGATGGCCTGGTCTACCAGGCTGAGTGCGTCACGCATGCTTCCGTCCGCGGCATATGCCAGCAGCACGAGAGCCGGCGCCTCGAACTCAATACCTTCGGCCGCGAGTATCCGCTCGAGCTGCGCTTCGATCTGCGCCGGCTGCAGGCGTTTGAGGTTGAACTGCAGGCAGCGCGATAGCACGGTGACCGGAAGCTTCTGCGGATCTGTCGTCGCGAGCAGGAATTTGACGTGCGGCGGCGGTTCCTCAAGGGTCTTGAGCAGGGCATTGAAGCTGTGGGTCGACAGCATGTGCACCTCGTCAATTAGGTACACCTTGAAGCGCCCGCGCGTCGGGGCATATTGGACGTTTTCCAGCAGCTCGCGCGTATCGTCGACCTTGGTGCGCGATGCAGCATCGACTTCGATGAGATCGACAAATCGCCCTTCATCCACCTCCGTACACGCCTGACATTTACCGCAGGGCCGGGAGCTGACACCGGTTTCGCAGTTCAGGGATTTAGCCAGAATGCGTGCGATCGTGGTCTTGCCGACGCCGCGCGTGCCGGTGAAGAGAAACGCATGATGCAGACGGTCGTGGTCCAAGCCGTTGACGAGCGCACGCACCACGTGCTCCTGGCCGACCAGATCCGCAAATTGGCGGGGACGCCACTTGCGTGCCAGAACCTGGTAACTCATACCGGAACGTTCCTGACCATTCGAACCTGCCTGAACCACAAATAGGGTGGCGGCTCTGGCCGGCCGCACTCCGCACCCGAACGGGCTGCTGCGGCTGCTTCCTTCCGGACCTGACCGGGTTCACAACCCTTCGTCACGGAGGGACCGACCATCACCGCCATAATCGCTGGTACCTAAATAGAATTGAACCGGCATGCACCGGCGCATTCCGGCTGCAACGGCAACCCCAGAGTTTACCTGTCCCGGATTCCTGGGTAAACGCAAATGCCGCTGTCCGGACCGGCCGCAGCCCGCAATTCCGCGCCGCGCCTCGTTTCGCGAGCAGATCGGGTGGCTGCGCAAACCCGGTGCCCGGACCCGCTTCGCCGAAATACCAGATGGTGCAGCAGGCGGCGCCCTGTGCAACCCTGCGGCCGTGCCGGTGCGCAGCAGGTCCTCTCGTGCCGATTCCGCACATGGACCGGTGTCACCATGCATTTCGGGGGCGGATGCCGGCCCGGAGGTTCGAACCCGCCTGCAGGCGGGTTGCCAGGCACGGAGCCGTTGATTAGAATAACGGGGACAAGCTGACACTTCCCGGTTCGCCCCAGAACATCATACCGATGCCAGGTTGGGCAAACCGAAACACGTACCCAAGACGTGCCGTAGACATTCAAGGCATAGCGACGAACCGCCGGCCACGCTGATGGTATCAGCCACGCAGGCGTGCTGAATTCGAGCCGGATCAATACCGCGGGATCCCATCCCGCACTCGACCGAACGCGGAACAAGCAGCTGCGGGGCGCAATAACTTCGCCAATCCCACGGCAAGCATGCTGTCACTGCACCACGGACGACGCCGTTCATACCACACCGAAAATCTGACGGAGGCACGCAGACACGATGGCACGGACCCTTCCACAGCACGACGGATTTGACGGATTTTTCCAGACGCTGCGCGCGGCTAGCGAGTCGGCGCTGCTGCTCGACTATGACGGAACGCTCGCACCGTTTCAGGTTGACCCGCGTACGGCGCTACCCTATCCGGGGGTGTGCGAGCTGCTCGATCGCATCATCGACCAGGGGCGCACGCGCGTCGTGCTGGTGACCGGCCGCTGGATCAAGGACCTCCTGCCGCTGCTCAGACTCGGACGCATACCGGAGATCTGGGGATCGCATGGCTGGGAACAGCTGCAGCCTGACGGTGAATACCAGACGGCGTCCATCGGTGAAGCGGCATTGCGCTCTTTGGTCAATGCCGACGGCTGGACCGGGCAGGTCGAAGCGGCCGGTGGGCGTTGCGAGCACAAACCGGCCGGTCTGGCAATCCACTGGCGCGGGCTGGCGGCCGATCAGATCGCCGCCATCCGTGCCGTGGTCCTCGAGCAATGGCGCTGCCTGCACCTGGACGAACATCTGCACTGGCACGACTTCGACGGTGGCGTCGAGCTGCGCGCACCCGGACGCACCAAGGCATACGCGCTGCAGATGGTGCTCGCCGAAATGAATCCGCAGACAGCCATCGCCTATCTCGGTGATGACGAAACCGACGAGGATGCCTTCCGTGCCTTGCAGGGGCGCGGCATGGGCGTACTGGTGCGTTCACAGTCCCGTCCCAGCAACGCCCGTCACTGGCTGCAGCCGCCGCATGCACTGCTGGGGTTTCTGCAGCAATGGCATCAGGCGCGCGAAGCGGAATAGTGCGCTGGCTCGGACCGGACTACTACGGAAACCCTCCCGTCGACTGGGTGGTCGCGGCAGCGATCGCGCTGAGTCTCGTCGTCGTCTTCAATCTCGCACTGCGCGTAGTTCTCCACCATCTGCGGCACGTCGCCAGCCGTACGCACAATCACTTTGACGAATTTGCGGCCGAAGTTCTGGCCGGCACACGCCGCTGGTTTCCGGCAAGCGTCGCGCTGTACCTGGGCACCACTTACCTCGCACTCCCGCAGCCGGCCGTTCGTGCCATAGAACACGTCATGGTCGTGGTCGTACTGCTGCAGGCTGCCCTGTGGGGACACCGGGCGATCCGCGTCTGGATAGACCAGTATATCGACCGACATCGCGAGGACGACGCCGGTGGCGCGACCACGATGCGGATGCTCGGCTTCATGCTGCGTGTAGCCCTGTGGTCGATGATTGCCATGATGTTTCTGGCCAATCTTGGCGTCGACATCACCACGCTCGTCACAAGTCTGGGCATAGGCGGAGTTGCTGTGGCGCTTGCACTTCAGAACATCCTTGGTAACGTGTTTGCCTCTATCTCTATCGCCCTCGACCGCCCATTCATCATCGGTGACTTTATTGTGGTCGGCGATGCCTCCGGCACGGTGGAGTACATCGGCCTGCGCACAACCCGGATTCGCGCTCTCTCGGGAGAGCAGATCGTGTTCCCGAACAACACCCTTTTGACAAACCGGATCCACAACTACAAGCGCATGTACGAGCGGCGCGTGCTGTTCCAGTTTGGCGTCACATACCAGACGCCACCGGACAAGTTGCGCCGGATTCCCGCCGTGCTGCGGGAAATCGTCACCAGCCAGCAGAAAACCCGATTCGATCGCGCGCATTTCAAGGAGTTCGGCGCTTCAGCATTGATTTTTCACGTTGTCTATTTCGTACTTGACGTCGATTACAACCTGTACATGGACATCCAGCAGGCAATCAATCTCGCCCTGCATGCGCGCCTGGCACAGGAACGCATCGAGTTCGCCTATCCGACACAAACCGTATATGTCCAATCCGATTCACCGTCGGATCTGTCGCGCAGATGCAGCTGAGATGACGAACCTCGAGCCTAGCGCCGGCCTGATCGTCGTATCCAACCGCCTGCCGGTGGTATTGCGCTGGGACGAGGACAGCGTGTGCCGCATCGAACCGGCCAGCGGCGGGCTCGTCAGCGCGCTCACGCCGGTGCTGCGCGACTGCGGGGGCACATGGGTCGGCTGGCCAGGCAGCGGTTCCGAGGTGCCTGATCCGGATACTCTGCTTCGCGATACAGCGGACCGTATGGGCTGTCGCCTGCGACCGGTCACGCTCACGGAAGAGGAACAGCACGGCTTCTATCACGGATTCTCTAACGAGATTGTCTGGCCGCTGTTTCACGACCTGCAATCACTATGTAATTTCATTCCTGACTACTGGCGTGTCTACTGCGCCGTCAACCGCAAGTACGCCGAGGCCATTGCGGCCGAAGCGGAGAATGGGGACTTCATCTGGGTGCACGATTATCATCTCATGAACGTGGCACAGGAACTGCGCCGCCATCGCCGCTCGGCCCGTATTGCGTTTTTTCTGCACATTCCATTTCCAGCTCCCGATATCTTCATGAAGCTACCCTGGCGTCTGCCGCTGCTGAATGCGCTGCTTCAGTACGATCTGCTCGGATTTCAGACCCCCCGCGACCAGAGAAATTTCGTGGAATGCGTGCGCATGCTGGTGACCGGCGTCACGATTCGCCTAAGGCCCAAGGCGTCTATCACGACTTCCGGACAGCGCAAGGTGCGCATTGGAACCTTCCCCATCAGCATCGACTACGAAAGTTTCGCCAGACGTGCGGCTGCCATGGATGTGGCCGGGCGCGCGGCCGGTCTGCGCGCCCTGCTACCCGACCGCCAGCTGCTCCTCGGGGTCGACCGGCTCGACTATACGAAAGGAATTCCGCTGCGCCTCAAGGCATTCGCCAACGCCCTTGAACGCTATCCGCAGCTTCGCGAACGCGTCACGCTGATCCAGGTGGTCGTTCCCAGTCGCGCGGACATTCCCCGCTACCGCGAGTTGAAGACCGAAATCGAGCAGCTCGTCGGGGAGATCAACGGCAGATTCACCCGTCCGGGCGGCTGGGTACCCATCCATTACGTCTTCCGCAGCCTCGTGCCCGCCGATCTTCTCGCCTATTACCGGGTCGCTGAAATCGCGCTGGTAACGCCGCTCAAGGATGGCATGAATCTCGTCGCCAAGGAGTACTGTGCCTGCTCCATCGAACAGGAGTGCGTCCTGATTCTGTCCGAATTCGCTGGCGCAGCGGCGCAGATGCAGCATGACGCCCTGCTGGTCAATCCCTACGACATAGAAGGTGTGGCAGATGCAATCCATCGCGCCTATGCCATGGGCATCGCGGAGCGGCGCAGGCGCATGCGCCGCATGCGCCGCGCGGTGCGCGAGCATGACATTTTCCGCTGGGTAGACAGCTTCCTGCATGCGGCGAAGGACCCGGACCTGCCCGTGTTCCCGCCCTCTATGGAAGAATTGCCGCTGCGTCGCGGGGGTGACCCTCCGGGCTGACGGGTCCGACGGAAATTTTTCCATAACCCGACCCGCCGGGATCCGCACGATCACGCCGGCCGCAAGGCGGCTAGTCAAGCGATTTCGTGAAACGCAGCACGCTGATTGTAAGCATCACGGCTGCAAGCAGCGCCAATGCCAGCAGCTGTGGCCAGAGTACGTTCATGCCGACCCCTTTCAGAAACACCGCGCGGATGATGACAAGAAAATAGCGCAGCGGATTGATCAGCGTGAACCACTGCAGGGCCTTTGGCATGGCGGCGATGGGAAAGGCAAAACCAGAGAGTATGAAAAATGGGTTCAGCAGAAAAAAGTTGAGGGCAAACGCCTGCTGTTGCGTCCGCGAGAAGGTAGAGAGCAGAAGCCCCATTCCGACCGCTGCCATCAGGAACAGCGCGGACCCGGCCAGCATCACCAGCGGACTGCCGATGAACGGTACACGAAACCAGAGAATTCCGAAGGCGCTCACCAGAGCGATGTCACCGAAACCGATGAGGAAAAATGGCACCGTTTTCCCGAGGATAAATTCGAAGGGCCGGATCGGGCTCACCATGATCTGCTCCAGCGTGCCGACCTCGCGCTCGCGCACAACTGCAAACGCAGTCAGGCTCACCACCTGAAGCAGCGTCAGCGTACCGATGACGCCGGGGATGAAAAACCAGCGTTCGTTGAGACCCTCATTGAACCATGGCAACGGCTCGAGCTTGATGCCTGTCATTGGCGCCATGGACCCCACTCGCAGGGCAACCGGGCGGCCTTGCTGCTCGGACGAAAACTGCGCCGTGATCTGGCTGATATAGCCAAGCGCAATCAGAGCCGTGTTCGAGTTCGTTCCATCGATGATAACCTGCAGCGGCGCACCGCGCCCGCTCTCCAGATTCCGGCTGAATCCTGCGTCGATCACCAGCGCGACAACCGCGCGGTCGTCAACGATGTCGCTAGTGACCTGCTTCCGGTTTGCGGCCATGTCGACGATGTCGAAACGGGAAGTCGCGACAAAATGCGATATCAGACTGCGGCTTGCCTGGCTCTGATCCAGATCGAGAACCGCCATCGCAACGTGATGTACTGTAAACGTGGCGGCATATCCGAAAACGACCATCTGGATAATCAGTGGAACGATCAGACGGAACATCATCCAGCGGTCGCGCCGAAGCTGGAGGAACTCCTTCATCAACATCACTGACAGGCGTTCAAACATGATCTACAGCCGCTTACGAAACGCCCGGGAGGCCAGCCAGATGACGGCAGCGGCATACAGGCACAGACCGAGCTCGGGGGCCCACAGATCCGCCAGGCCGCTGCCCTTGAGAAAAATGGCGCGCAGGATAGTGACGTAATAGCGCGGATAAACAATATAAGTGAGAGCACGGATCGGCGCGGGCATCTGGTCTATGGGAAAGGTGTAGCCCGACAACAGGGTTGTGGGCAGCATGGTGACCATCAGGGCGATCTGGCTCGCGCCGAGCTGGCTGCGGATGCGCACGGAAATCAGATAACCGATCCCGAGCACTACTATGTTGAACAGCGCGGTCGTGACAAACAGCGTTACGACATCACCGCGGAAGGGAACACCGAACCAGAATATGGTAACGCCAAGGCAGAATGCCGCGTCGACCAGCCCAATGGCGAAGTAGGGTATGAGTTTTCCCAGCATCACCTCAGGCGCGCTGACCGGCGTGGAAATCAGCTGCTCCATGGTCCCGCGCTCCCACTCCCGAGAAATGGTGAGGGATGTGAGCTGTGCGCCGACCAGCGCAAGAATCACCGCAACGACGCCGGGAATTATGAAATAGCGGCTATCGAGCGTTTCATTGAACCAGACGGTGGGATCGAGCTCGATCTGTCCGGCGCGGGAAGCCTGAACGTCGTGGGACATATCCCATTGCGCGGAAATATCGGCGTTCTCCTGGGCCACCACTCCCTGCGCGTACCCGAGTGCAATATTGGTAGTATTGACATCGGTGGCATCGAAAATTGCCTGCACCGGCGCGCTGCCGGTAGCGGCAAGGGTGCGCGAAAAATTTACTGGGATCACGATCGCGGCAATACATTCACTGCGATCCATGGCGCGCCGGATACCGGAATACCGCGTGATCACATGACCGACCGAAAACCAGCCGGAGGAAATGAAGCGCTCGACCACGGCGCGGCTTGCCTGACTGTTTTCCTGGTCGTAAATGCACAGCGGCACGTGTTTGATGTCGAGACTGACACCGTAGCCGAGAATGGCCATCTGCATCAGCGGCATCAGCAAGGCAACTGCAAGGCTGCGCGGATCCCGCCAGATCTGCAGGGCCTCCTTGAGCGCCATCGCCAGCAGCCTGCGGAGATTCATGTCGTCGTCCTCTGTTCCGTTCCGCGCGCGACCAGCTGAACAAATACATCCTCGAGGCTCGGCGTGATCCGGCGGGCCGGTTCGGCCTGCACTCCGTGGGTGCCAAGGATGCGCACGAGTTCGGGGGCGTTGCGCTCCCCGTCAGCAAGCACCACATGGAGCCTGTCGCCGAAAATGGCGGCCTCGATGACGCCGGGTACCCCGGCAAGAACCTTCAGCGCGCCACCGAGCGGCGCGCAGCGAAGCTCGTACAGTTCGCCGCTCAGGCGATGTCCGCGCAGCTCGCTTGGGGTGCCCATAGCCACGAGTTTCCCGCGATCGATGAGCGCGACGCGATTGCAGTATTCGGCTTCGTCCATGTAATGGGTCGAGACCAGGATGGTGACGCGATCTGCCGCCAGTTCATGTATGAGGTCCCAGAACTGCCGTCGCGCCTCCGGTTCCACGCCGGAGGTGGGTTCATCCAGAAACAGGACAGGCGGGCGATGGAGAATGGCGCAGCCGAGCGCCAGACGTTGCTTCCAGCCGCCGGCAAGCGTGCGCACTAGCCTGGATTTCCACGGCGCAGCTTTGGCCTAACGGCGGCGACTTATGGGCCGCTGCTTCTTCCGTTGATTTTATTCGCATCTGCTCGTGAGCGTTAGGCGTTAGGTGCTCCTACGTGGGGG
>JAJYEE010000089.1 GCA_021790335.1 Pseudomonadota bacterium
GCACCGCGATCGCCGTGATGACCGCGGCCGGAAAGGCCGGGGTCGCCAACCCGGGACCACACGGCTTCTCGGAAATCCTGTATGCCTTTTCCTCGGCTGCTGCCAATAACGGAAGCGCGTTCGCCGGGCTGTCAGCGGACACGCCGTTCTACAACACCGCGATCGGTCTGGCCATCCTGTTCGGGCGCTACTGGCTGATGGTACCGGTGCTCGCCATAGCCGGGGCGCTCGTCGAAAAGAAAAAAGTCCCGGTAAGCGCGGGCACGCTGCCCACGCACACCCCGCTGTTTGTGGCACTGCTGATCGGCACCGTCGTCATTGTGGGGGCTCTGGCTTTCTTCCCGGTGCTCGCGCTCGGACCGATCGCAGAATTTCTGAAGATGGTCGCCGTGCATTAGGCCGGCACCACAAATGACCGACTGGAGAGGCTCGACATGACCACAGCAGTGACCGCGACCCGTTCTCCGAACCGCTCACTGGTAACACGCGACATCTTCCGCCAGGCGCTGATCGATGCCGGCGTCAAGCTGCTGCCCCAGCATCAGTGGCGAAATCCGGTGATGTTCGTGGTGTACATCGGCAGCATTCTCACGACCGGTCTGTGGCTGCAGGCCCTTGCCGGACACGGCGAAAGCCCGGCCGGATTCATTCTGGCCATCACGCTCTGGCTGTGGTTCACGGTGCTGTTCGCGAATTTCGCCGAGGCTATTGCCGAAGGCCGCAGCAAGGCCCAGGCGGCGGCTCTGCGCAGCGTCAAACGCGACGTGGTTGCCAAGAAACTGGCCAAGCCGGAATTTGGCACGCCGGTGACACCGGTCGGCTCGGCGCAGCTGCGCAAGGGGGATGTCTTCCTGGTCGAGGGCGGAGATATCATCCCCGCCGACGGCGAGGTGATTGAAGGCGTCGCCTCGGTCAATGAAAGTGCGATCACCGGGGAGTCAGCGCCGGTGATCCGCGAGGCGGGTGGCGATTTTTCGTCAGTGACCGGGGGTACCCAGGTTCTGTCCGACTGGCTTATCGTGCGCGTCACTTCGGACCCGGGCCACGCCTTCATCGATCGCATGATCGCCATGGTCGAAAGCGCGCGGCGCCAGAAGACGCCGAACGAGATCGCGCTAATGATCCTGCTGGTCGGGTTTACGCTCATTTTTCTCAAGACCACAGCGACGCTTCTTCCGTTTTCGCTCTACAGCGTAGAAGTGGCAAAAGCCGGAACCCCGGTTACCATTACCGTGCTCGTCGCCCTGCTTGTCTGTCTCATCCCAACGACGATTGGGGGGTTGCTGTCAGCGATTGGACTGGCGGGAATCGGCCGCATGCTGCGTGCAAACGTGATTGCCACCTCAGGCCGGGCAGTGGAAGCAGCTGGCGACGTGGACACGTTGTTGCTCGACAAGACCGGCACGATCACCCTGGGGAATCGCCAGGCGACCGGCATCCATCCCGCACGCGAAGTCCAGGAGAGCGAGCTGGCTGATGCCGCGCAGCTTGCTTCACTGGCGGACGAGACGCCGGAAGGCCGCAGCATCGTGGTGCTGGCTAAACAGAAGTACGGACTGCGCGAGCGTGATATCCGCGCGCTCGGTGCCACATTCGTGCATTTCAGCGCCAAGTCCCGCATGAGCGGCGTAGA
The DNA here is from genome assembly GCA_021790335.1 of Pseudomonadota bacterium. Classification (GTDB taxonomy): domain Bacteria; phylum Pseudomonadota; class Gammaproteobacteria; order Acidiferrobacterales; family UBA6901; genus JAJYCY01. Next base: position 1,634 of record JAJYEE010000089.1, read on the forward strand.
CCTCGAAGGCCGGCAGATCCGCAAGGGTGCCGCAGATGCCATACGTGCCTGGGTGCAGGACAAGGGCGGGCAGTATCCGGAAGAGGTGGCCAGGCTGGTGGACGACACCGCGCGCCGCGGCAGCACACCTCTGGTGGTGGCAGTCGACAGCAGGATCCTCGGGGTAATTGAGCTCAAGGATATCGTCAAGGGAGGAATCAAGGAGCGCTTCACCGAGTTGCGTCGCATGGGGATCCGCACGGTGATGATCACCGGGGACAACAAGCTCACGGCCGCCGCCATCGCTGCCGAAGCTGGCGTGGATGACTTTCTGGCTGAGGCAACACCGGAAGCCAAGCTCAAGCTCATCCGGGAACATCAGACCCAGGGACGGCTGGTCGCAATGACCGGAGATGGCACCAACGACGCGCCGGCGCTGGCCCAGGCAGATGTGGCGGTGGCGATGAACACCGGCACCCAGGCGGCCAAAGAGGCCGGCAACCTGGTGGACCTCGACTCTAATCCAACCAAGCTCATCGAAATCGTGGAAACCGGCAAGCAGCTGCTGATCACGCGTGGTGCACTGACGACCTTTTCGATCGCCAACGACGTATCGAAATATTTCGCCATCGTCCCGGCAGCGTTCGCAACAACCTACCCGCAGCTTGATGCGCTTAACATCATGCATCTTGCCACGCCGCAGAGTGCCATCCTGTCGGCGGTGATTTTCAACGCCCTCATCATAGTCGCGCTGATTCCGCTCGCTCTCAAAGGTGTGCGCTATCGGGCAGTCGGCGCTGCCCGGCTGCTACGCGACAACCTGCTGATCTACGGCGTCGGCGGCATCATCGCCCCGTTCATCGGTATCAAGCTGATCGACATGACCCTGGTTTGGCTGAAGCTCGCTTAGAAGAGGAGAATTACATGTGGCAGCACATCAAGTCTGGGCTGGCGATGCTCACCGTGTTCACGATACTCACGGGCCTCGTTTATCCCGCCGTGGTGACTGGCCTCGCCCAGACGTTCTTTCCGCGGCAAGCCAACGGCAGCATGATCCTGCGTGGCGGCAAACCGGTCGGTTCCCGTCTGATCGGCCAGCCATTCAGCAACCCGAAGTATTTCTGGGGGCGGCTGTCAGCGACCTCGCCCTATCCGTATAACGCAGCAAATTCGGGCGGCTCAAATCTTGGCCCCTCCAATCCGGCCCTCGTAGCCGAAGTAACGGCGCGCGTTCATGCGCTGCGGGCCGCCGACCCTGCCAATACCGCTCCGGTACCGGTCGATCTCGCCACATCTTCCGGCAGTGGCCTGGATCCGGACATCAGCCCAGCGGCCGCCTATTATCAGGCGGCGCGTGTCGCGCGGTTCCGGCATCTCAATATCGGGCGCGTGCGCCGGCTGATTTCCCGCCATATCACGGGGCGGCAATTCGGGCTTCTCGGTGAACCCCGGGTCAATGTGCTCGAGCTGAATCTTGCGCTCGGCGCGCTGCACTGAAAGGCAGGTCATGGCCGATTACGGCTTTTCGGAAATGTCGCGCGACCAGCCGGTCCGGGGACTTTCCGCCGCATCTGGAGTACATTGTTCGCTACGGTACGTGACGCTTCGTCAGGGCAGGCGCCAGTGGACAAACGTGATGTGGCGGGTGCTGCCACAACGGATGGAGATGAGCGGCCCCTCTTTTTTTTGGGTAGTTCATCACGGACGGACGGCGCACTGCATCACATCAGGCCGTGACGTCGTGAAGAGTCGTTCCTGTCCGGACAATCCCCGGACAGTCTGGCTGCCCGCTGACGTCGGTTGCCGTTGCAATGCGGTACAACCTGGTGCGCGGGCGTGTGTCGCACCGCTTCGCGCGGCCGGAACCGGACTGTCGAGACAAATGAGAGAATATCACCCTCGGACCGGGTCCCAGCGCAGTCATGGCGGGCTCCGCTGTCGTCGCTGGAACCAAGGCGATGAATGAGCAGCGGCCCGATCCTGACCGCCTGCTGGAGCGGGTCCAGAAGGAGGAGACACAGCGGCAGCGCGGCCGGCTGAAGATATTTTTCGGTGCCTGCGCCGGGGTTGGCAAGACGTTTGCCATGCTGTCGGCTGCGCACGGGCTGAAGGCCCAGGGCGTCGATGTAGTGATCGGTCTGGTCGAGACGCACGGACGGGTCGATACTGCAGAACTGCTGAATGGTCTCGAGACCCTTTCTCCGAAATCAATCGATTACCGTGGCCGGGATCTGACGGAATTCGACCTCGATGGAGTACTGGCGCGCAAGCCCGCTCTGGTCGTCGTCGATGAGCTCGCGCATACGAACGTGCCGGGAAGCCGGCACGCCAAACGCTGGCAGGATGTCGAGGAACTGCTCGACGCGGGCATCGGCGTATACACGACTGTCAACGTCCAGCACCTTGAAACCCTGAATGACGTCGTCGGCCGGATTACCGGAATCCGGGTCCTGGAAACGATTCCCGATACCGTATTCGACTGCGCCGACGAAGTGACCGTCGTGGACCTGCCCCCGGACGAGCTGCTGCAGCGGCTCAAGGACGGAAAGGTCTATGTTCCCCAGCAGGTGGAGCATGCGGCCCAGAATTTTTTCCGCAAGGGCAATCTCATCGCCCTGCGCGAACTGTCGCTACGACGGACCGCGGACCGGGTGGACGCGCAGATGCGCGAGTACCGGGAAGACAAGTCAATCCGCAGCGTGTGGCAGGCAAAGGAGCGGCTGCTTGTGTGCGTGGGGCCCGGTCCGGATGGCCAGAAGCTGGTGCGCGGTGCAGCCCGGCTTGCAGCCAACCTGCGTGCCGACTGGATTGCGATTTACGTCGAAACGCCGCGCCTGC
>JAJYEE010000090.1 GCA_021790335.1 Pseudomonadota bacterium
CGAGCGTCTGAGCCAACCGTGCGATCGCTTCTTTCACGGACCGCAGCTCGGCAAGTTCCCCGATCATGGCCTGTATGCGCGCATAGAACGCCGTCTTTCTCCCGCGCAGTTTAGACCAGGGAATGAAGAACTCGATGTCAAAAAGCCGGTACTGATGAGTCGCATAGGCCGTGACGATAAGAAAAAAAGTGATGGCCAAAGGCAGGTATATCGTCGAAGAGATTTTTGCCAGACCGAAGTGGTTGGCAAGTATCAAATAGAGATTGATGAATACAAACGGCGACAGCGCAAACAGCCACAGTCGGTTGCGAGTGCGTCGCAGCGCCGATTGGCGCGAATTGCGGGCGCCGTACACAAGATAGACGACCGTCGCAAGGAGGTAGAGCGGCACGTACGTCTCGAACAGGAAATAGAGTGGTCCTGCGATGCGCAACACCGTATAGCCCTCGAAAAGCCGGAATCCCGCCACCAGTCTGTGCGTGAACAGCAGTAGATACTCAAGCGGCAGAACCGGCAGATAGAGCCAGGGCAGAACCGACTTGAGCTGCCCGCCTTTGTCAACGCTCAATCGCAGCGACAAATGCAGAATGAGCGCGAAAAAGGCAATTCCGATGGCAAAATACGCATAACCGAGCCGAACGATGGTGTCGTCCAGACCATATTGCGCAAAGTGGGTAAACCCCACGAACTCGACGATGTTCTGAAACGACAGCAGGATCAGTAGCGCCAGGTAAAGCCGCGTGATGGCATTGCGAGCCGGGAAACGTGATGCAAAAACCAGAAGAACAACTTTGAAAACCAGCGCTACCAACGACGGGAGAGCATCGTAGGTCATAGTTCCTCCTGACAGAAAACATGACAGCACGGCCCAGACCGTTCCATCATGCGACCCTTCCGTGACGCATTAATAATCAATTATAACAGATAAATTATGATAATGCCGCGCGCGGCGACCCGGTTTCATCAGGCCACCCGCACTTCGGGAGACGCCGTCGGAACCGCATCCCGGTGCGGCCCGGCCGCTACCGGGCGAGCGTTCGCGCGAGCGCGTCGCAGCAGATCACTAGCCGGAAACTGAAGAGCGGGATGGGGGTCGACGAGCAGAAAACGGTACAGGCTTGTCCCGCTCGCTGGATCTACCGGATAGCGGGTCGCCAGCAGCCGGTGCGCCTCGATGAGCTGCAGGCTGATCAGGTATCCGACCGCGTGCGAATACTCATAGTAAATGGGAGCACTCAGCTTGCTGAAACACAGGACCGACTCGTAGAAGTCTGCATGCTGCGGCTTGCACGAGGCGACCAGGCGATCCAGCCCCTCATTATAAAAGCAATACTGCAGACCCCAGGCCATCAGCCAGAGCACGATCTGTGGCGCGGCTCGCGAACGGCGCGTTGCCAGACACGAAACCTCGGCAAGCTTCTCGCCTGCGGCGCGTAACCGGCCCATGAGCGCCGGCTGGGCCGTATCGGACGGCAGGCCCTGCTGGTTGTCGCGGATGATGCTCAGGGTACCGAGGACTTCGCCGTCCCGGACCGCGATCCAGGCTACACGATCCGGCGAATGCAGGTACCGGTTCGTCTCGAGTTGCGCCTCGTCCGGCTCCCAGAAACCGTCCTCGACATAGTTCTGATAAACCAGCCGGTTAGCAGCCTCCATCTCCGGCCTGCTCTGTACCATCCGGATGACAACACCAACTGGGATGGTCGGGATGCGATTCCGTGGCATGAGCCCTCCTTATCTGGATTTTTTGTGCAGACGAAGCGGGTGTGAGCGCGCAGTGGCCGTATCCACGCATTGTGATCCCTGTCCAGAACAGGGTGGTTAACTACAGCACGGAAGAGTCAGGTTTTCAAAAAATTGACGAAGCTGGAGAAGCTGGCTGTGGAATTACTTTGTAAACAACAGTTTACAATTTCTTTGCAAAGGAAGGCATACGGTGACGGCTACTGGAAACGGCTGATTCCTGTGTCCCCGTTCGGAATCTCAGTCACGCCGGATCGGTACTTCGGGTCCGGTCAGCCGGGACTCAAGTCGACCCCGACAGTCCGAGGCTGACCTGAATATCCGGCAGATTGCTGACGATCCCGGCAATATCGCGCGGCGGCTCCAGACCCCGGTACACCTCCGGCCGGGCAGATGCGCCGAACAAAACGAACGGACTTGGCTTTCGGTACAGATCCCGATGCTTCCAGGTCCGATCGCATTCATTCATTGGATGTGGCAAGGAGCCGGCGAGGTATCGGGGAGTGGAGACCGCACGCCAATGCGCGGTCCGCGTCTGCACATTCAGATCACCCGCTTTGCGCACGAAAGTCAGACACATCCGCCGGGATCCGGCCCCGTCTACGGCGGATACCGGGTGCGTGGAATCCGCGCACGTTGAAACGTCCACAGGCATGCCCGCGTGCATCGGCATGTTCCGCCGGTCCGGACAGGGTGATCCGGACCCCTGCGACGTTGCCCGGCAGAAAAAGTGGTTCAGTAGGCTTTCGCGAAAATCGCCCAGCGATCGGTGGGCTTGCCGGTGAACAGGCACTTCGCAGCACGCGGCTGCTGGTCAAGCGGCAGGCAGCGCACGGTGACTTTGAGCGCAGCCAAGGCGTCAACGATGGCAGGGTCGTCAACAAACGGACATAGTGCGAATCCGCCGTGGAACTGTTTTTCGTCGTCCGGGGAATGGAACCATTCCTCGAATACGGCACGATCGACGATCTCCCGCGTATTCGCGTCGCGGAACGCGAGCGCGCGATCGAACAGGCCACGCTGGATTTCCCCGAGTATTTCTCCTGCGCGCGCCACGAACTCGGCATGCGGCACCGCCTGGCGCTCGCCGCTCGGTCGGTCGCGTCGCGAAACCGAAACCACGCCCCCATCAAGGTCGCGCGGACCGATCTCCAGGCGAATGGGGACACCTCGCTTGACGTGGTACCAGGTTTTCTCGCCGCCACGGATGTCGCGATCATCGATCTCCACCTGCACCCGGGCGTCGCCATACGGCCGATCGCGCAGCTCCGCCGTCAGGGCGCGGCAGTACTGCAGCACGCGCTCGCGATCGGCATCATTTCGGTAGATTGGCAGGATCACCACGTGTCGCGCCGCAAGACGCGGCGGCAACACCAGGCCGTCGTCGTCGCTGTGACTCATGATCAGCGCCCCGATGAGACGCGTAGACACGCCCCAGGATGTCGTCCAGGCATAGTCTTCCCCGCCCTCCTTCGTCTGGAACCGGATGCCGGAAGCGCGCGCGAAATTCTGGCCGAGAAAATGCGAAGTACCGGCCTGCAACGCGCGCCGGTCCTGCATCATTGCTTCGATGGAATAGGTATTGATCGCACCGGGAAAACGCTCCCAGGAACACTTCTCCCCCTTGATCACCGGGATGGCCATGTATTCATGGGCAAAGTGCTCGTAGATGTCGAGCATACGCATCGTTTCCGCGCGCGCCTCTTCGGCGGTTGCATGCGCCGTATGCCCTTCCTGCCACAGGAATTCCGTGGTTCGAAGGAACAGCCGCGTGCGCATCTCCCAGCGCACCACGTTCGCCCACTGGTTGATGAGTACCGGCAGATCGCGGTAGCTCCGGATCCATTTGGCGAAGCTCGCACCGATAATGGTTTCACTGGTGGGACGGACGACGAGCGGCTCCTCGAGCTCGGCTGCCGGTACCAGCCCGCCACCAGGCTTGGCCTCCAGCCGCCGGTGGGTGACAACGGCACATTCCTTGGCGAAACCTTCTACGTGCTCGGCCTCCTTCTCGAAGAACGACAGCGGAATGAACAACGGAAAATACGCGTTCTGGTGACCGGTATCCTTGAACATGCGGTCCAGGGCCTGCTGGATGTTCTCCCACAGACCGTAGCCCCAGGGGCGGATCACCATGCAGCCGCGAACTGGCGAATTTTCCGCGAGGTCCGCCTCCTTGATTACCTGCTGATACCACTCCGCGTAGTCCTCCAGACGAGTCGGAGAAATGGCGTTCGCCCGTTTTGCGGGCTTGCGGGGCAAGGGATCTGTAGTCACTGATTTTCCTCTCGGGCTCTAACCGGTCTGCAGATGGGCAGTCGGGGAAGTAATGGTATTGTCGGACACGGGCCGCCGCAATGCACCGGCGTCCAGGCCTGTGCTGCGGCACCGGATCGGCGGGCGGGCAGTCGGCCAGCGTCGGGCTAGCTCATGCCCCGCCCGGATTTTCGAGTTTTTTCCACACACATTTGCCACCGCTTTTCTTGTCGATCTCATCCATCCAGGCGGCATGCGCCGCGAGTTCCTGGGCACTCGCACGGATGACCGCCAGCGGCGGCCGGTCACGGCCAACCGGACCGCCGGCGCGGGCGGCGCCCTGCGCCGTGGGCTGCGCCGCCGCGTCCTGGAACAAAGCGGTCTGTCCGCCAGTCATGGCGAGATAAACGTCGGCCAGTATCTCCGC
>JAJYEE010000091.1 GCA_021790335.1 Pseudomonadota bacterium
CACGTAAGCTACACGCCCCCGGAGAGGTACCGAAGCGGTCATACCGGCGCAGACTCGAAATCTGTTGGGGGCTTACGCCCCACGTGGGTTCGAATCCCACCCTCTCCGCCAAAATCAATAACTTACAAGCGACTCGCTCGGCCCCCCCAAGCACTTCCGCACCGACTTTGGCGCAATCCTGGCACAACTTGGAGCCAGAAAGGCGTAGAGAGGCACTATGGCGACGTTCAGGCAGCGAAAGGGTTGAGATGAGTCCCGTTTCAGGTCCGTTCAGAGCTGGAAAAAGTGGGCCTTGTGAGATGAGTCCCGGAAGAGGACCGGGTCTTTAACGACGACCGCCATGACACAGGTGTCGGCAACCTGCCGTGAAGCGGTGGGCGCGAAGCCACGTCCCTGGAAAAACGCCTCGGTCAGGTCGATCGGCCGCTGGACGAGTTCGACTGCCAGTCCGCCTGGCTGAGCCTCCGACCACTTGGGTGGCGTCGATCGGGGCTGCAGTCCGGAAGCATTCGCTGCTGCCGTCCAGCCTGCAGCTAAAACCAGCGGCAGAACCATCCACGCATGCTGCAACGGCGCAAGCCGCGGTTTCCGCGCGATACAGCGGTCATACGCCCCGTGCGGGCCAAAAAATCCGCGTGCGCCAGCCTCTTCGAATCCGGATGTCTTCGCGGACAAAACATTCCCGTCAGTCGCGGGAACCCGCGGTTTCGACTGGCAGTCCTGACTCGCGCCATTCGGGAAATCCATCCTGCAACCGTCGTGCGCGATACCCCGCCCGGCGCAGTCGCTCCACCGCCTCGAAGGCCAGCACGCAGTGTGGACCCCGGCAGTAGGCGACGATCTCCTGGTCCTGCGGCAGGTCCTGCAACCGATGTTCAAGATCCTTGATCGGCAGGTTGATGGCTCCCGGTACATGGCCCGAGGCGTACTCTTCCTGCGGGCGAACATCCATCACTGTCACCAGTCCGCGACGCACCCGGTCGAGAAGCTCTGCCCGAGGAATCGGTTCCAGATCGTCCTTGACGGTCAGATAGCTGCGTACCAGGCGATCAACCTCGGCTAAATGAGTTTCCGCGAGTTTGCGCATGCTTGCGAGCAGCCGGACCACCTCGTCGTCGGCAATGCAATAGAAGACGTGTTGTCCTTCCTTGCGGGCTTTCACGAGACCGCTTTGGCGCAGTATCTGGAGGTGCTGCGAAGCGTTGGCCACGGAAATGTCTGTAAGTCTCGCCAACGCATCGACGGTGCGCTCTCCCTGAGCAAGATACTCGAGCAGTTCCAGACGATTGCCGTGACAGACAGCTTTGCCGATGCGTGCAATTTCGCGATAGAGCTGTTGCTTAAGCGAGGAGCTTGACATGGGAACCTCTGAAATATAGTATTCAATTGATTAATTGAATTATAGCAGTACGGGCTGGTTTTTCCAAACGGGCGGTATATTTTCTACTATCGGTAGGGGGCATCATGCTTCAAGCGGTCGTGCAGCACGCCGTGATTCTGCGGTTAGCCATGTTTTTCGGGATCCTTATAGTCATGATCCTGCTGGAACTTGCCCTGCCGCGTCGTGTACTTTCCTTGTCCCGGCTGCGCCGCTGGGGCAGCAACCTCGGCATCGTGTTCCTCAACAGTGCGTTGCTGCGCCTGCTGCTGCCGGTGGCCGCCACCGGATTTGCGCTGCTGGCGGCCGACCGCGGTTGGGGATTGTTCAACATCCTTGCCGTCCGTCCGTGGGTGGCCGTTCTTGCCTCGGTCATCCTGCTGGATTTTGCGATCTATCTCCAGCACATCATGTTCCATGCGGTTCCGGCGCTCTGGCGGCTGCACCGCATGCACCATGCCGATCTTGATTTCGACGTCACCACCGGCGCCCGATTTCATCCGATCGAGATCCTGCTCTCGATGCTGATCAAGTTTGCAGTGATTGCACTTATCGGCGCTCCGGCGGCCGCCGTGGTGATTTTTGAAGTGGTGCTTAACGCCACGGCCATGTTCAATCATGGCAATGTGCGGCTGCCACTTGGCCTGGACCGGGTGCTGCGTCTGCTGATCGTCACGCCGGACATGCATCGGGTACACCATTCTATCGAAGACCATGAAGCCAACAGCAATTTTGGCTTTAACCTCTCCCTGTGGGACAGGCTGCTTGGCACCTACAAGAATCAGCCCGACGCCGGTCACGACGGCATGACCATCGGTATTCGCGATTACCGCAACCCGAAACTCGTAAATGATCTGCCGGGCATGCTGATCCTGCCCTTTCTCGGGCGTATCCGCGGCTACGCCATCAACCGCCGCGAATGGAGCCAGACGTCGTGAAACGCCAGACAATCTCGCGCCTTGCGATATCCGCCGTGCTCGTCGTCGGGATCATTGCAGCGTTTTTCAATCGGGGCGGGCTCAACGCCGCCGCGCTGCAGGCACAGGTTGCCGGTGCCGGTGCGCTCGGGCCGCTTCTTTTCATCGCGGCCTATGCTGTCGCTACGGTGCTGTTCCTGCCGGGCGCGGTGATCACGCTGGCCGGTGGCGCACTTTTCGGTCCAGTGTGGGGCACCCTGTACAGTCTCACCGGCGCCACCGCAGGCGCCACGATTGCGTTCCTGATTGCCCGCTACCTCGCGTCCGACTGGGCGCATCGCCGGGCTGGCGGTTGGGCCAAGTCGATCATCGACGGCGTTGAAAGGGAGGGCTGGCGATTCATCGCATTCGTGCGGCTGGTACCGCTGTTTCCGTTTAACCTGCTCAACTATGCGTTGGGTCTTACCCGCATCCGGCTGCTCTCCTATATAGTCGGTTCCTTCGTATTCATGCTGCCGGGCGCGTTCGCCTACACCTACCTTGGCTACGCGGGGCGCGAGGCGGCGGCGGGCGGCGGCGGCCTGGTCCGCAAGGGACTGCTCGCGCTCTCCCTGCTTGCCGTGGTCGCGTTCTTGCCAGGACTCATCAAGCGTGTGCGCCGCAAGCCCGGCACGGGCACCATTTCCAGCGACGAACTCAAGAAGCGCCTTGAGGGCAACGAAGGCTTGATGGTACTCGATGTACGCTCGCCCGCCGACTACACCGGTGAGCTGGGGCACATCGCCGGCTCGCTCAACATCCCGCTCGCAGAACTGGCACATCGCCTGACCGAGATCGAACTGCAGCGCGAACATCCTTTTGCCGTCATATGCCGCACCAACCGTATGTCCGGCAAGGCGGTCGAACTGCTGCGGTCGGCGGGCTTCGCCCAGGCGCTGCTGGTAAGCGATGGGATGGCCGGGTGGAAGAGCCGGGGGTTCGATACTGTACGCGAAGTTACGGCCGTCGGTTCAGAGACACGTCCGGAAAGCACCGGCTCGTTGGCGAAATCGGACTAAGCGGATGGCGATGTCATGTGCGAATTATTCGGATTAAGCAGTAATTCAGCGCTGCAGCCACGGGAGCTGCTCGGCCGGTTCGGAGCGCACGGCGGTGGCGTCGCCGACAACCCGGATGGCTGGGGTCTCGCCTGGGTCGAGGGCGCCTCGTTCCGCATCGAGAAGGAACCGCAGCCAGCCGCCAGCAGCGCCCGCTTTCGCGAGTTGTGTGCGCACACACGCGCGCCACTGATTGTCGGGCACGTGCGCAAAGCCAACCCACCGACGGCGAGGGTGGCGGCCAACACGCATCCGTTCCGCCGCAGCTGCTGCGAGCGCGAGTGGGTGTTCGCGCACAACGGCGTGATTCCCGAAGCCGCGATGCCCTCGGTATCGCATACCATCCCGGTATGCGTGCCCGGCGGCGACACTGATTCCGAACATGCTTTCTGCGTGGTGCTCGATCGCATTGCCACGGCGTTTTTGGGATCACGGACGCACAACGAGGGCCAATGGCTCAATGCGCTTGCCGATGTCGCCGGAATGCTGGCGTCGCGCGGCCGCTTCAATTTTCTGATGTCCGATGGCGAACATCTCATCGCCTACGGCCATGACCGGCTGTGGAGCCTGGACAATGCGTCCGACACCTGTTGCGAGGGCGCGACATCCGACATTGCCGTGATCGCCACCGAGCCGCTCACCGAGACAGATGTTTGGTCGCCCTTCAGACCAGGCGAGCTGCGGATCTATCTCGCCGGACGGCAGATCGCATGCTTCCTTACCAGACCGGTCGGTTTGGAACCGGAGTCCGGTGTGCCAGTGCCGGGCGGACTACCGCCGACGGCCTCATGACCGACAATCACATCAGGCGACACACACGTGCGGCCATGCACCAGATCTTTATCTGATTCAATTAAAAAAAAGAGGCGAGTGGAATGAGGCTCAAAGTTGCCGTGATCTGGGCGCTGGCGGGGGGCGCAGTGATTTTTCTCGGCTGGCGCATGCTGCGGCCGCTGGAGATTTTTTCGATTTCGAAACGCTTCGAAAATCCG
>JAJYEE010000092.1 GCA_021790335.1 Pseudomonadota bacterium
GCGAACGCCGGTATCACGGCGATCAGGACGAGAAGGATCAGGCGTACCCGCAGGCTGAGAGTGATGTGTCGCATGCCGTAAAGTCCATTTTTTGCCCAACCACAAAACCATGCATCGAACGTGCCATCCTTGCCGGGCATGCCAGATCGAATCCGTGCTGGTTTTGGACCCTTATATCATGAGCAACTCCTGCCGTGGAAATTGATCGATGCCGCCGGCACGGCTGCAATCTTGAAGAAGGTAGCGGCGTCGGGGATGATGGGGTTGCGCTGACGGACGAAGGCGGCCGAATTGGATTTATGGAAATAACCGAGTTTGCCTGCTCCCGGCAAGAGGACGGCGAGAAGTTTGTCCGGCTTCTCGACTCATACTGCCGCACTTCGGCGGGCGGTGGTGCGGGACTCGCGGAGGAAGTCGGAAAAGGCTCCTTGACGATCTGCCGTGTTATCGCAACGCGATAGCGTTTCTGTCCTCGGAGCAAGAAGAGCTTACCGGCGGCATACTGGGCCCTTACAACTTGTACGTATTTTCGAGTCGGCCCAGTGCGAACATCCAATTCCTCTTTGTCCGCCCGGAGCATCAACGACGCGGTATCGCGCGCCATCTTGCCCTGGCGTTTGAGAACAAAGCCCGGACGCTCGGCGGCTGCAAGGTGAGTCTGGAGGTGCGTGAACACAACAAATCCGCAAAAACCCTTTATGGCAACCTTGCCTACAGACACGCTACCTTTGGCCCGCAGGACGACATACTGGAGTTCTGGGAGAAGAAGCTTCCCTGAAAATTGCGCCCTGAACGCCATGAAAATCAATGTGGGATGTCGGCGCGGAGCAACAAGCATGAGCGGAGCTTCTGTTCAAGACACATCGAAGATGTGCCTCTTGTCGCCGAGGCGCTGCATGTCACATACGGCCGGGCTATTCCGTCTACAGGAGACATGTGATCTTCTTCTTGCATCCAGAGGCATTTAGTCAATATGACGGATCTTGCTGATCGTGCTTTGCGCTACGACCGTGACCATGTGCGCAGTCTGCGCGCGCTGGCCTACCGCATGCTCGGCTCACGCGCTGAGGCCGAGGACATTGTTCAAGAGGCCTGGTTGCGCTGGGCCAAAGTGGACGAAAGCACCGTGCAGCACGCCGGCGCCTACCTCTCGCGCCTGATGACTAACCTGTGTCTGGGCAAGCTCGGCTCGGGCACCGCGAAACGTGAGCAGCATATCGGGGTCTGGCTGCCTGAACCGCTACTGGACGAGGAGGGCGGCTGGTCACCCGGCCCGGAAGTCCAGGCCGAGTTCGCCCAGGACGTATCCCGTGGCCTTCCTCGTGGCGCTGGAGCGGCTGTCCCCACTGGAACGGGCCGCCTTCTTGCTTCATGAGGAGTTCGACCTCGACTTCGACGAAATCGGGCGGTGCCTCGAACGCAGCGCGGCCGCCTGCCGCAAACTGGCCAGCCGCGCGCGCGACCATGTAAAGGCCACCTCGCCTGGGCAGGGTGGTTCGGTAGTGCCTCTTGAAGGATGTCAACGGTGCCGCCAGCGCCGGCCAGGTCTTCGGACTTGCGGGGCACGGCCCCCACGACGACTCGGTAGTATCCACAGAGAGGCAGCTCCGTGGGTCTCAAGAGCAGGGATAGGCGCCGGAGCGCCTCCGTAGCCTCACCACGGTCAACTGCGGCTTGGATCCATGGGTTAGATTCCGTCACATGGGGCTTGGTGGCGCCCATATGCAGAAGAGCAACGCGGTCGATCCCGTGATTAAGGAGGACCTCAAGTTGACCGCAGATCCGGCGCGCTCCGCCGCCGTGCGTGGTGTTCCACTTCCTTGTGGCGGGATCGAACCAGCTGGCTTTGGCCTCGCAGGCGACCACCACGTCCATCCGCGGCGTAGGGGCCACTTCACGCCATTGCGTTAAGAGGCTGCGGAGCCACGCCTCGGTCTGGTACGTGTCGTGCATGATACGACTCGCCGGCTGCCACCGCCATTAGCCGCCCAGCTAATTAAGGCCGTCGCGTTTCGAAAAGCACTTCAGGGTATTGTTGTGCGGGCCCATTAAGCAGCACCTCCGGTCGGCCCTTCAGGTGCCGGTCGAAGAACGCCAGCGAGTAGGCACTGATGACGCCTTGCGCCCGCCGTCCATTGATTGGCCCGGTGACACCCAGCCAAGAGGTGAGCGGGGAGAAGAAGGAGGCGTCGGAGAAGTCTTGGTGGAACATCCCAGGCACCTGCACGAAGTAGCCATCTCCTGGCAGGCTCTCGAACACTGCCCGCATGGTGGTCAGAGTTTCGTCGATGTCTGCCTGTGCCCATCCCTCGAGCTGCATTGTCTTGGCATCACGGGTGAGCCACATGGTCGGCCGCCTTAGGCCTGCCCGGACCACGTCCGCGGGCATCCAGACATCCATCACCAGGCAGGCCCGAAAACGCGGCTCCAGCAGGCAGGCTTCGGCACTGACTTCGCCGCCCAGTGATAGCCCGAAGATGCCGGCACGCTGCAGGTCCAGCCGCCCAGTCAAGATGCCCTTCGGGTCAGACTGGTTCAAGGCGCCGAGTTGATTCAGCGTGAAGATGGCATCTTGCGCGAGATACGGAATCTTGCCGTCCACGAATGTGCGGTCGAGCATGCGCGTATCGAATGTCGCCCTGCGCCCGTCCGGGAAGACCACCCCACTGGCGGCGTACGGGTGATCGATGGCTGCGACGATGTAGCCGTGCGACACAAGCTCCTCAACGAGCCGGGTATTCTCTTGGCGAAAGCCGCTGCGCCCGTGCGAACAAATCAGCACGGGGAAGCTGGGCTCGCCATGCGCCACGGGCGCAGATTCGATGGCGTTGGTGGTGATGTATTTCAAGGGCCTGAAGATGAACGCCCGCCAATGTAGCAGTCGAGCCAGCGGCGCAAGAGCGCCGGGATTCGGCACGTAGGGAGCGCGCGGCGATGACGGGTCTACCTTGGCTGGATACCAGATCTGCACCATCAGCTCGCGACGGTCATTCGAATTGGCGGTGAAGGCCTCCGGGCGACCCGGGTCCACCCAGTGATAGGTCAGCGTGCCGATCCCATAGGATCCACTCGGTTTCGGGAAGCGAAACACGGGCAAATTCACCCTGGGGTCAGGGGCGGGGCGCGTCGACGGGAACGGCCGCTGATGATCAGTGGTTGTTTCAGCAACAGAGACTCGGCGATCACGGAGCAGACACCGCCGGGCCGCGCGAGCCTGGCCAGAGTGACGAACAGATGTACCGCGAGAAGAAACAAGTCACGCATCGTCGAGAAAGGATACCCGGGACTGCAGTCAGCACAAGACTGTGCATATGCGGCTGCTCACGCTATGATCTTGAAATTCGCACCCCACAGGAGCGTACGCTAGATGGAGCACCTTTCGCCGGCAAGTTTGCAGGCTTCACGCTGCTCTTCGAGGCCTTGATCCTGCTTTCTGCCAAGAGATGCCCTTTCGTGCCGTTGCACGCCTCACCGGGGTGAGTGTCCATCGCGTCCTGAGCCTGTGCGAACAGTACGTCGATCCGGCCGCCATCGAGTCGGTGTCGGTCGACATGTTGCCCGCCTTCATCAAAGGGGGTGGCCCGCCATCTTCCCGATGCCCGGGTCATCTTCGACAAGTTCCACGTCATCGCCCATGCTTCCCCTGCCCTGAACCTCACCCGACGCGCCGAGCAGAAGCGCGATCCGGCGCTGAAGGGCACGCGCTGGACGCTGCCCGAGGATTCCCGCCACCTCAACGCCACCGTGCGTGCCGAGCTCGATGCCCTGATGGCTGAGGTGACTACCAAACGCACCGCCCGGGTCTGGCTCTACCGCGAGCAGTTGCTGGAGATTCCGAACCGCAAACAGATCAACGTCGTGCGCGCAATGCTGTGCCAATGGTGCACCAACGTCGCCCACTCGAAGGTCGAACCGATGAAGGCGGTGGCATGTCTCATTCGCTCCCACCTCGATGGCATTATCGCCTGGGCACAGACCCGCGCCACGAACGGATTCCCGGAAGCCCTGAACGGACTGGTCCAGGCGGCCAAGCGCAAGCCGCGCGGCTATCGCCGATTCTCGACCATTCGCACGGTGATCTTCCTCATCGCCGGGAAACTCGATTTCTCGAAGATCAATCCGCATGCCGACGGTCAACCCACATGAAATTCAACGGAGCTAGTAAATTCTTATTGCCCCCGACATTCTTTTGACCGCACCCGAGGTGATAAGGATGTCACGCCATTGCGCGCTACCGGCAAGTACAGACCCGCACTTGCCGGAGTTAGGTAGGTGGTAAGGAACGCAAACGGGCAAGTCAACGTGAAGCGCCACGGAAAAACCTAG
>JAJYEE010000093.1 GCA_021790335.1 Pseudomonadota bacterium
GTGATGGGGTTTCCGGCGGCGAGCCGCAGGGAAATGTTGCACGAGATGGCGGCGCTACGGCGCCTGGCCTGCAATCACAAGGCAATCGAGGAGCTATTGCGCCTGTTGCCGAAACTGCGGGATGGGGCTGGCGACGAGTAAGGTGATGTGGTAAAGCTTTACGGTATCCGTTGGGTTTTCATGCAACTGTGCCGCCAGATTTAGGACAATTTCGCCTTCATCCCGGACTGGGGCAGGTACACGGCGACGTTCGTTTCTCGCGTCGCGGCAGCCAGGTCTAGCAGGCAAAGGCCCGGCGCCAGGGCCACCCACCGTAGTCCCGTACGTTATTAAAGAAACGCCGCAGCGCCGGACCATGGCAAGTCACCTCTGCGTGCTCGAAGCGGTTTGCCTTGCACCACACGGAAAGAATGGGCGATAGGCGACGGAAGCGGAAATGTTGCGGCAGGCTAGTTGCAGTGGGCAAGTGCTGCCATTGCTCTTGGGCAATGCAGCGAATACCGACTGCAAGGAAAGCAGCTACCCGGGCGGCGGACGCCTTGGCGCCCCGAAGACCAGTCGCCGCGAGGTCGTGAAGTTGAATGCAAGACCTGCAATGGACCCCGCAGCGACCGCCACGACGGGCCATTGACGCGCAGTCGCCGAGAAGACAACCAGTCCGAAGTAAATTCCATTGTTGGCCAGCCACCCCAGCGCGTTGGCCGAGATATAGCGAAACCACTCAGAGCGCCACGATCGATGGCTTGCGCCGAAGGTGTAGCGCCGGTTAAACCACCAGGCGACCGAGGTGGCCGCCGGAAAAGCAACAACCTGCGCCGCGGCCGGTCCGATTTTGGGAGCGATCAGTGCGACCAGGCCCGCGTTGACAACAAAGGCCAACGTGCCAACAACACTGAACCGCAGGAACTGGGAAGCTGCCGTGGCCCGTTGCGATCGGTCGCTTTCAGGTACTCGTGTCATGCGGACCGTCTGGTCATTCTGACCGCCGTTTCGCATCAGGCGATGCCCAGGATTGCGTCGTATGGGCGCCAACGGCCTCGCAAACCCCATATTGCAGGTAGGCCAGCAGGCGGGTTTCCCGCCGCCCGCGCGTTACGGTGTCAAGAATGATGCCCGCGAACAGACTGAGCGCTGCCAGCATCATGATTCCCGTCGACAATACCGCCGTCGGAAGGCGGGGCACCAGGCCGGTCTGCATATACGTGAAGATGATTGGAATCGAGAGGGCAACGGACACGACCGCCAGCACGACGGCAATGACACCGAAGAAAAACAAGGGGCGCTCATGACGCATGAGCTTCACGATCATCTTCAGAATCCGCCATCCATCACGATAGGTGCGAAGCTTGCTCACCGAGCCTTGCGGCCGCCCCGTGTAGCGTCCGTGCACGTGGGCGATGGGCATCGCAAGCTCGAGGGCGTGAACAGTCAGCTCGGTTTCGATGTCGAATCCTTGCGAGAGAACCGGAAAGGACTTCACGAAGCGCCGGGAAAAGACCTTGTAGCCGGAAAGCATGTCGTGGACGCGGTTGCCAAAAAACAGGCGCACAGCATTGGTCAGGAGGGCGTTGCCGAACTGATGCCCCGTGCGGTACGCCACTTCTCCACCATCAGGCTCACGCACACAATTGACAAGATCGTGGGGACCGCTGCCGGCGAGCTCAATCATGCGCGCTGCGATAGCGGCGTCGTAGGTGCGATCACCGTCGACCATCAGATAGAAATCGGCATCGATGTCGCGAAACATCTGACGCACGACGTGACCTTTGCCTTGCAGAACTTGGCTGCGCACGATGGCGCCGGCACGACGGGCATATTCAGCGGTGCGGTCCGTTGAGTTATTGTCGTAGACATAAATGGCTGCTTGCGGCAACACCTCACGGAAATCCGTTACCACGTCGGCGATCGCGACTTCTTCGTTGAAGCATGGAATCAAAACCGCCACAATCGGCATGCGGACCCCCCCCAGGAAGGTGCTGGCGTGTATATTGCCACCAGTTTGCTGAAATTTGCCTTTTTTTCCAAGATTTCTGGCAGATCCGGGCTGTCTGCCGTGCGGATTGGCGGCAGGTGGCGAGCGTTGCCTGCGCGGGTGAGTGTCAAAAATCCTCCGCGAAGTCGCGAGGATGTCACATCAATTAACCTGTTGACGGCGATCTGAAACGGAAGGCGATTCCGCGCAACTCCACGAGTACGAGTAATTTCCGGAACCAACCCGGGCAGCGAAGCGCTTGCAGAAATTCACTTCAAGTCGATGCCCTTTGCCCGCAGGAACCCGCAATGCTCGGCGTCTGTGACGGGTGTCAGCTGTTTGCAGGGCCATCCCACACATCTGCAAGATGGACATCTCTGCCGAGAAAGTCTGACGAAGCGGCGAAGATCGCATTGCGTTGCCACCTCGTCTCCTGGTCCGGTCGCATAGCACCTTCCAGTATCCCGCAGATGCAGGAAAATCCGATCCGACGGATGCAAACATTAGCGATTGCGGGAATCCCGTGACCAGTTATCCAATCGGGCAAGACAGTTCGGGAGCGGTGACCAGCAGCGCTGTGAACGTGAAATACCTTCGTCCACGCGAAAAACGACACACCGATCAACACAAGCAAGAACTGGCTAACAGACGCCTCACGGGTAGGGACTGGACCGGCCTTCGTATGGTCGTGAGGCGTCAGTCCCGCGCGCTGCCATCCTGCATGTCATACCGCGGCTCTTCCCCGTTATCGTCCGCGACGATACGCGCCTTGCCCTTTGCCTTGGCCTGATACATGCGCCGGTCAGCCAGCACCAGAAGTGCCCGCCAGTCGGCCGTGGGCAGGACACTGTCGCGAAGAAACTCCGCGATTCCAGCGCTGAACGTGAGCTCCGCACCGTCCGACCACTGGTAGACACGGCACCGACCGTCCCTGCAAAGCCGCGCGAGCTGCCTCTGCGCTTCCTCGATGGATGTGTGCGGAAGCACCAGAAGGAACTCCTCCCCTCCCCAGCGAACCAGGATGTCGCTGGTGCGCATGTTCGAGCGCAGAAGCCGCGCCGTCTCGCGCAGCGCGGCGTCGCCGGCATTGTGGCCAGCGACGTCGTTCAGCTGCTTGAAATTGTCAAGGTCGAGAAACACAAGCGAAAGCCGGAAGCCATAGCGCCGGGCAAGATCGAACTGCTGGGCGAGAAATTCCTCGCCGCTCCGGCGGTTGTACACGCCCGTGAGCGGATCAATGGCCGACCCCTGGAACAGATCATACATCAGTCCGAGCTGGCTCACCGAAGCCACGGTGCTGATCGCCACGACCAGCAGCAGCAGCCACAGCAGCATCGCGCCGTCGAGCCCGGGAAGCGCAAGCAGCGGCACGGCAGCAATGACAGCCAGCGGCAGCGTCAGACCGGCAATCTCGAGCAGGGTAAGCGGAAAAATGCTTAGCCCGACAACCAGCGCAAACGGCAGGAACATATACCCCACCGAAATGGCAGCGCCGGCTGTCGAGAGATCCGCAGTCTCAAGAACGTGCTGCGAATAGAGATAGAATGCCAGGAGGATCAGATACAACAACGCGAGCACCCGGTAGGCGCCACTGGTTCCGGACTGTGCGCCGCCACGATAAGCCGCCACCCCCGCGAAACCAGCACTCGCTGCAAGCCTCGCCACCAGCAGCGGCAGATAGACGGTACGTGGAAAAACCATCACGTCGACCGCGATCCACAGTGGTGTCAGCACCGCAAACACCATCGCAACGACGCGTGTCCGAGAAATGATGAACCGGACCCGGTACAGTCCGAACAGCAGTGCGTGCGATGCGGGGCTCAACATCTGCGGAACAAGCCTTGGAACCCCTGGTCCGAACCCGCTGAAGAAATTGCCGGTCCATCGGCGTAGCCGTTCGGTAAACGACACCGTTAGCTTGCCACCTTCCGGTAACGGGCGGCATGCCCGCAGCACGCGGAAGGCGCCACAGAGACAGGGGACGCGGCACTCGGAACGCGCGCGGCCGGAAAGGTATGTCCGGCAGTCCCGCCGGCATCCGCAACGGAAATTTTCCGGTTGCGGACCGTCTGCCTGCTGGTAGCCGCCTGTTGTGCCTGTTCCATTATTGAGCAGTTTACTGACAGGCGTGGCCGGAGTCACGCTGGCATTGAGGATAAAAAAGGCCGCGGGCAATGCAACAGCCATCCACCCTCCCGCGTTCGGTCCGCACGGCTCCGGCAGCCAAACTTGATATCGGATGCGTCAGCCCGCATATTCGGTACAATCAATATCTTCCGGAACCATCCTTGAAATGGGTACATCATCTTTTCTCACGGATGTCACGCTGGG
>JAJYEE010000037.1 GCA_021790335.1 Pseudomonadota bacterium
TAAGTCCTTCACGGAGGAAACACTGATGGCGCGACAATACTGGGTGGTAGGCGCTACTTGGGGTACGGACGACATGTTCGATACCGTTGTCAATGCTGTCCTCCCTGATGTTCCTGCAACTCATTCATGCTTTAGCGCTGCTCAGGCGCAGCATCAAGGTCATAGGATCGGCCGGCGAAATCTCGAAGCCGTAGTGCTCGTAGAACGACTTGGCACGGTCATGGAGGGAATGAACCAGCAGTGCCCGCACTCCCGTGTTCTGCGATACGACGAGCGCCCGGTTGACGGCGTCTTGCAGCAATGCGCCCCCGAGCTTGATCCCTTGCGCGCGATGATCAACCGCCAATCGCGCCAACACCATGACCGGTATCGGCTCAGGCATGTTTCGCCGCACGCCTCCCGTGGCCATCTGGTGCGAAACCGCGCCGGCTGCCATCGCATAGTAGCCGTAAACACGGCCATCCTGATCTGCGACAACGAACGTGCGGCTGGCGCCTCTAGCCTGGTTGGCTATCGCCCGGCGCCTCAGCCAATCATCCAGCACCTGCTCGCCGCAGGAAAATTCATCAAGGCGATGAGCCGTGGTCAGCGGCTGCGGAGCAGTAAGCGTAAGGCTCATTCCTTGTCCCACGGCGCTTTCAAGGCGAACAACCGCTCAAGGCCAGGGTTGGGCTTGGGTGGTGCGTCCAGCAGATCGAGAAACTGCTGGAACTTGTCAGCGTCGAGGGTGAAGTGGATCTGATCTAGCACCACCGCCTGCGCACGTTCACAGGCAGCTTCAAGCATGAAGTCCGAACGGTTCTTGCCCAGCAGACTGGCGGCGTGATCAATCAGATCACGCTGCTCGGGAAGAGCCCGCAGGTTGATGGCAGCATCACGCATCTTCATCTCCTATCCACACATACACAACAGATACACGAATAGTAGGCGGATGTGTAGCCGTTGTCAACACGCAGAGGCCGCCGAGCAACGCGAGCCGGGATGCCGACTGGGGCGCAGATGGCAGTATCGAAATGCGCTTTCTGACGATGTTCCAGTTCGGACGAATGTCCACGAATTCGGCCAAATGGTTCAAAATCAGGACTGTAGACTTGCGGACGGACTCCGGTTCAGATGACGGACGCGGGTTCGGTTCCCGGATGCACCACCAATAACAAAACCCCAACCGTTCTCGGTTGGGGTTTTCCTTGCCTGATCGCGCCGGTTGCTGCGAACTCTTGCGGGTTCCTGCAAACACCTGCGGACTTCGGCAGTCGCCTGAATTGGCCATTCACGGCCACATTCCACTCTCTCCTGGCTATTCCTCGCTCCGACCTCGCTCTCTGAAACCGGCCAGAAGTCCGCAAAGGTCAGGCATTAACCCTAGACGGATCAACTTGTTACGCGCGGACGATTCAAGCGGTTGGATTGCAGCATTGGGTATCAAAGGTAACCATGAGTGTTGTGTTTCGTAGGTAATTATTGACAACTACCTACATAATGCAACATCATGGTGACATGGAAAGTTCGTATCGGAATATTCTGGATCTTGCCGCCCAGCGCGGCCTTATTCGCCCCCGCGATCTCGATGAGCGTGGGCTGCCCAGTGTCGCCCTCACGCGGCTGGTCCGGCAAGGACTACTCACCCGCGTGGGTCGCGGGCTGTACGCCATTCCTGGTCGCTCCGTGTCGGAGCATGGCTCACTGGCCGAGATCGCACGCAAACATCCCAAAGCCATCGTCTGCCTGCTATCGGCGCTGCGCGTGCATGATCTCACCACGCAGTCGCCGTTCGAGGTCTGGCTCGCTATCCCCAACAAAGCGCGCGCGCCAAAGATGGACTATCCACCGCTGCGCATCGTGCGCTTCTCGGGGGCCGCGCTGACTGACGGTATCGAAGAACATCAGGTCGATGGCGTGACGGTGCGCGTGACCAGCGTCGCCCGAACCGTGGCCGATTGCTTCAAGTTTCGCAACAAAATTGGGCTCGATGTGGCGCTCGAAGCGCTGCATGAGGCGTGGCGAGCGAAGCGCGTCGGCATGGATGAACTCTGGCGCTATGCCACCCTGTGCCGGGTGGCCAATGTGATGCGTCCCTATATGGAGAGTCTGTCATGAACGAACGCAACGTGGCGGCCTCTGTGCGTGCCCGGCTGCTCAATCGCGCACGCGAAACCCAGCAGGATTTCAGTCTGGTCCTCACCCGCTATGCCATTGAGCGTCTGCTGTATCGCATCAGCATCTCGAACCATGCCGACCAGTTCCTGCTGAAGGGGGCGCTGCTGTTCGAGCTCTGGTTCGACATCCCGCATCGCCCGACGAGGGATGCAGATTTTCTTGGTTTCGGATCGGCGGAACTGCCGCGCATCGAAAGCATCTTCAAGGACATCTGCGCGATCGAGACGCCCGACGGCGTGGCGTTTCAAGCCGACACCGTGCGGGCTACCGAGATTCGCAAGGACGCCAACTACGCAGGCGTGCGCGTCACACTGCTTGGGTTGATCGATGGCGCGCGTTGTCAAATCCAAGTCGACATCGGGTTCGGTGACGCGGTCACGCCGGGGCCGGAGGATGTCGCATACCCCGTCATGCTGTCAGAGTTCGAGGCACCGAAGCTGCGCGTCTATCCACGCTATACCGTTGTCGCCGAGAAATTCGAAGCGCTGTCATCTCTTGGCATCGCCAACAGTCGAATGAAGGATTATTTCGATCTGTGGATACTGGCTCGGACCACCGATTTTGACGGTGACATCCTCCGTCAAGCCGTTCAGGCCACCTTCGATTGTCGCAAGACGGCACTGACTGGGCAGGCTCCCTTCGGTCTCACCGATGCATTTGCGCAAGATCTGCAGAAACAGGCGCAGTGGCAGGCATTCCTGAGAAAGAACAAGCTGGAAGCGCTGGAGTTGGGCGAGGTCATCGTTGTTCTGTCCGCGTTCCTCCTGCCTGTCGTGAACGCCGCCAGCGCCAACGTAGCCTTCCCAGTCCGATGGCAGGCTGGCGGATCTTGGTTGCCCGTAGAAACGCCCTAATCTTTCAGGGCTGGATTCCGACCCGCCGCTGCTGCTCATCTCACAGCGCCGTAGGAGCGTCAATGCACCTATGGAGCGTTTTTGTGGAACGCTGAAGAACGGGCTGGTGCACCACCGACGCTACGAAACCCGCGCCCAGGCGATAGCTTGAGATCAGCGGGTACATCGAGATCTTCTATAACCGCCAGCGGCGGCAGGCGAGACTCGGTTATCTCTCCCCGGCAGCCTTTGCGCAACAGTTTTACCGGCAACAACAGGCAGCATGATGTGACAACCTATGGCGCCCACGATTGACGACCTAGCTCAGAAGATCTGGTGGAGCGGTTGGGGTGATGGTTATAACGCACACGATGATCGGATTCTGAACCAACGCTTCGATTCATTTTAAAACGAAGAGGTTGCTGCCCTGCCCACTACCGGCTTTTGTTGCATGCACTCCTGGATCATTGAAGGCTAATGAGTCGTCCAGGTTCGCCAGCAATATTTCGGCCAACCGCCTCACTGGCGGAGCCGGTTTGGATTCAGCCCAGTGCAACATCAATCCGATTTTTGGCAGTGGGGGCAGGCCATCAAGCACGAGCAGGTGCGCTGGGAGCCCCACTCGGGTGCGAACACTAATCCCGAGGCCCGCACTGACGGCGGCCCATATACCACTCAGGCTGGAGCTTGTGAAGGCAAGGCGCCATGGAATGGCGGCATGGTCAAGGGCTTTTGTTGCCGCGCTGCGCATGAGACACGGCGACTCAAAAGCAACCAGAGGCAAAGATTCACCGTTGACCACGCACATCCAATCTGCACTCCCGACCCAGCACATGGGTAAGTCGGCGACGAACTGGCAAAACGGGGTGCTGCTCCCGGAATCCCAGGCCAGTGCCAGGTCAAGACGGCCGCTGGTGACGAGTTCTAGCAACTCGGCATTGCGCGCCACACGAGCCTCGACGCGGATACGCGGATGGGCGCGGACGAAACTGCCCAACACCTCGGTGAGCAAATTCTCGCCGAAGTCCTCCTGTAGGCCGAGTCGCACACAGCCTTCAAGTTCGGCACCCCGCACAGCGGTCGCTGCCTCGTCGTTCAGCGCAAGTAGTCGTTTGGCGTATCCGAAGAGAATCTCGCCGGTTGGTGTAAGCACCATGCCTCGCCCAGACTTACGCAGGATGGCGACATCTACCTGATCCTCAAGTTTCCTGAGTTGAGCGCTTACCGCTGATGTTGAGCGTCCGAGATGGTCGGCTGCCTTAGCAAAGCTGCCAAGTTCGATGCCAAGCACGAAGCTGCGTAGCACATCCAAGTCAAACGTGAGTTGCCTCATACTTATTGTCCATATTTTTGGAACAGTGGATTCAATAATTTTTGATTTTCGGGATTATCGTTACTTGGTATCTTGGCGCTGTCAAGTTCAATCAAGGAGAAGTCTCATGAGCACACCACAGAGCGACGGACAACGAGCCATGGGCCGGGATGCCCGCAAGTTGGCGGAGCTGACTGACAAAGTCCTGTTCGGCGACATCTGGGAACGTCCCGAACTTTCGAAACGTGACCGCAGTGTCATCACGGTAGCGGCGCTGGTGGCGATGTACCGGCTGGAGCAGTTGCCGTTCCATTTCAACCGCGCGCTTGAGAATGGGGTTACGAAGGAGGAACTGATCGAGATCATTACACACCTGGCCTTCTATTCCGGCTGGCCGACGGCTGCCTCGGCAATCCAGTTGCTGAGCTCTGCCACAAGCCCGGACTAGACGTCCAGAACCGACAACCAAACACAGGAGCCTGCGCACCATGCCCTATACCCGCATCTCGCTTATGAAAGGTAAATCGACAGACTATCTCAGGGCACTGTCAAACAACCTGCACCGCGCACTCGTGGAGACGTTCGGCGTCCCTGCGGAGGACCGCTTTCAGATCTTTCACCAGCTTACGCCCGATGAATTCGTATTCGACCGGGATTACCTGTGTGGTCCCCGCAGCGACGACTATGTCCTGATCACGATTACCGCCGGCCGTCCACGCGACGCCCAGACCAAAAAGGCTTTTTACCAGCGGCTTGCCGATTTGCTGGAGCAGGAGCCGGGCATCCGCCGCCAGGACGTGATGGTGGTGATTAGTGCGACCGAGGCTGATGGATGGTCATTTGGCAATGGTGTCGCAACCATGGTCGTCGATGCCTAACTCACAGGACGAAGAGGACAATATGCTGGCGATGCAATACATTTTCACGCTTCCCGCCGATTATGACATGGCGCTCATTCGCGCGCGGATTGCGACCAAAGGTCATCTGATGGACACATTCCCCTTGTTAGTGTTCAAGGCCTTTCTCCATGCCAGCCGCGATCGAGAGCGTCGCCATGCCTGCGAGAACCTGTATGCGCCGTTCTATCTGTGGGAAAGCGCCGAAGGGATGAACCACTTTCTCGGCAGTAACGGCTTTGCGGCCCTGACCAGTTCCTTCGGCTGGCCCTCGATAAAAACCTGGTCGGTATGGGAATCGCAACTGCAGACGACACTTGCTGCGGCAGTCTGCGCAACGCGCGAGATCATGCAGATCCAGCCCCATACCGTACTTGCTGACCTGCGGAAAACAGAGGCTGAAAATGTGTGGGCCGATGTCGACAAACATGGCGCGCTGGGAGCCGTTGTTGGCTTTGAGCCGAACACCTGGACCTTGGTACGTTTTCGACTCTGGCCGCATTATCAGAAATCTTTCGATCGGGCAGGCATGCAGACCTATGAAGTCGGGCACTTGTCCATCCCGCCCGGACTTATCGTGTCTCGCTAAGGAGCGAAAGGCGTAGAAAAAGGCATTGTAATATCCGCTTGCAGTCCCGGCGGCGCCCACGACCTGCCCGAGACTGTTGATACCGCAAGCCGTGCTCCTGATGGCGCACATCGTCTGGGCGCTGCTCGCCCACGACCGGAAGTATCAGGCAGGATACGCCGCGCGTGCGGCATGACCGGGTAATCCTGCGAACACCCGCGTTACTGACAGGAGACACACGCTGCCCACCGATTGCTTAGGTTCACTCGAGGTGCTGGCGATGCAGGTCAGACCGGGACGGACCAAACCTGAAGGGCGACTCGAAGCACCAGGCTCGATTCCAGGATGAAATGACCGTCAGCAGAAACCATCAGGGCCGAAGACCAGAACCAGCGGTCTCACTGAAGACCGGATATAAGACTGCAATCCGATCCTGTCCGTCATGGCAACGAGGAGGCTTGGCAAAAACAGGGGCGTCCATACGCATCTTTCCGATTTTTTTGAGCAGGCCTCCCTCCTTCGCATACCATCAAGCCAAACGAATCCGCTTAAAACCGCTGCGAAGATTCAGGACGGATCCAGCAGTAACAAGAGTGGTGCCGCGGTATCGAGAAACTGATCGGATGCCACCAGGCCATTCGCGAAGATGAGAAAGCATGATCCCCTACCGGAAAGTAACCTGAAAAAACTTGATCCTGGCCACAAATTGCGAATCACCATCGCCGCCCTTCCCGGAACTATCCTAAAAAAAACACAACTAAAAACAAATTCACCGATTTGCGGTTCGCGCAGGATCTCCGGATTTCGTCCGGTTGCCTTCGCCCAAACACGGAGTCCGGCATTGTCCAACTGGGTCGCACCCGGTCCTCCATCCGAACAGCAGTGGCTCATGGGATCTGTTGAATGAAACGCTTACACGGACTCGCGGGATTTGCGCTTGCGGCATTACTGATTGCACCACATCAGGGAATGGCCTCACAGACACCAGTGGTCACCTCGACTGCCCGCGAGGCTCCTGCAAGCACCGCCGACCAGACGAAAGACCCCATCGCGCACCTGTTCCGTCAACGCGATGTCACCTCAGGCCTCGCCGGGACCTATCTGACCGGCGCAACGCTGGGCGTGCTCGACTGGGCTGCCCTGCACCAGCTCGATCACCCCGTGCACGAAGATACGAGCGGCATATGGTCCATCGCACGCGTGGGCCAGTTCCCTGCAGAGCTGATCGGCATTACCCTGGCTGGTGCCATATGGGAAGGCGGAGGAAATCGTCTCGGCCGGACTTTATGGCAAAGCCTGGATGCCGCTGCCATCGCCGGAGTATCGACGACAGCGCTGAAATATACCTTCCAGAGAGAACGCCCGTCGCAGACAACGAACCCTGACCGATGGTTCCAGGGCACCCATGCGCAGAGCTTCCCGAGCGGCGACGTGTCTTCCATCACCGCTCTCGTAACTCCGATTATCCTCGAGTATCACAGAACCGATCCGTGGATCGATGCGCTCGCTGCCGTTCCGGTATTCGACATGGCCGCCCGGGTCAAAGCCCACGGCCACTGGCAGACCGATGTGGTCTCCGGCGCCGCAGTGGGCATCGTCAGCGGTTACTTTGCCCACCGCTTCAAAGAACCCTTTATCCTGAGTCTGCTGCCAAATGGATTCTATGTGGGACTGAAATCGAAATTCTGACGCCGGATGCTTTTCCAATGCCGCCCGGTGCGAGACTCACCGGGCGGACGAGCAACTCGGATCAATAGACCGGCACCAGGTTATATCCCTTGGCCTGATAGCCGATAGCCGAGATATAGCCATTACCGACCGGCTGCACATCCGGAATGACGTCGCTCGGCGAGACATCCATGCCCTTGAGCGCTACCCCGCAGGCCTGCAGCTTCACGCCCATACCCTTGAGCTTCTCGACCCCCTTCTGGACCCCCGCCACAGCCCGCTCCTGCATGTAGGAAATTCCGCGGCGATCCTTCGTCAGAAACGCGACATCCGGACCGACGAACACGACCACAATCGTGGGCTTCACGCCCTGAGCGCGCATTCCGGTATCCGTCTTCTCGACCACCGACAGCACGTGCGCCACCCGCCCCGGATTATTGACATCGATCATGAACACGGCCTTGGCCTTCGTGAGGCCATGCAGGGCATCGGTGTCCTTGAGCATGGCCGCCTGGGCACTGGCCATTGGCAGGAACCCGGCAGCGATCAGGGACAACATGGCAATCCAAGGCGATCTTGTTCTCATCATTTGCTCCTCTAGAGGTGAATCGGAAACAGCGCGCGCAAAAAATGTCCGCGCGAAGGCATGTGCCAGGGATCATACCGCCGGAGCCTGGCGCCAGCAACGCACGGCCCAGTGCCTCCGTGCCCTCCCGGAAAAGCACCGCACGCGTCACGGTTCCTGTGAACCACGCCTTCCCTGCCGATCCGAAATACGCTGCTTCCTGCACTGCGGGATTCTTGCCGTTGTGCCATTTCGAAACCCGGCGCCCATGAAGATGCGACAACCAAAAAATGCTGCGCAGACCTTCAGAAGCGGCATCGTCAACGAACGGCTAGTCACCCGCCAGTCCCTGCACCATCGCCGCTATCCGCTGTGGATGGCGGCGATGGATCCAGGCGAATACAACCACTCCCGACAACAGGTATGCCAGAAACAGGGCCGTGACCAGACCCTGCGAGGAGGGCGGAAACGGATAGAGGTTGCCCCAGAGTACGTAGAGCAGCACGGGAAGTCCCACCAGCGTCGCCAGCAGCGAACCGAGCGGCGGACGGCCGGTAAGCCGCCAGAGATAACGCGGGGCGGCGATGCACGCCAGACTATAGATCACCAGGAATCCCATGGCCGTGAAGATCCCGAAGAGATTCACGGCAGCGAGCACAGGGGCATGGCTGACAGCCATGAACATCACGAAACCGATCATTGCGACACCCAGCAGATGCAAGGCTGGTGTCGGTGTGCGAAGACGGGGATGTACCTGCGCCAGGATCCGCGGAAGCACTCCATGGCGCGCCATGGAATACAGGACACGGGAGATGCTGTTCAGCGTCGCGACGCAGGCACTGAAAGCGGCGGCGGCCATAGCCAGGTCGGAGAAGACTGCAAGCCATGGCACGTCATTGCGGGCGGCAATCAGGTTCAGAGGCGCCGTTGTGCGACCGAGCAGCACCGTGTCGTCACTGAAACCGAGCACTTCCGCATAGGCCATGAATACGAAGAAGACACCGACCACCACCACGCTGAGCAGTATGGCCCGCGGCACGGTCTGTTCGGAGCCGCGGCGCTCGCGTGCCAGGTTTCCGGCCGTCTCAAATCCCCCGTAGGCAAGAACCGTCAGCATGCAGGCAAGAAAGAAGCCATGTCGGTCAATGCGTGACACGTCGAGCTGGGCCGGATCGATGAAGCCATGACGGACGAACACAACAACACCGATCGCTACGATGCAGGCGATGGAAAATCCTTCCACGATCAGCCCGTAACGTGCGGCGAGCTCGACATCGCGCACCGCCAGCGACCAGGCAATGGCGGCCAGCGCGAGACCGATCACCCAGGCCGGAACGATTAGGTGCAGCACCGCCAGCGCCTTGGCAGCGAATACACCGCCCAGCACCGGGGCCGCCAGCAGCGCTCCCAGGTAGCCGCCGACCATGGCCCAGCCCGCGACAATCCCGGCCACCGGATGCAGCGCCCGGCTGAGATAAACGAACAGGGAACCGGCGGCCGGGGCGTGCCGGGCAAGCCGCGCGACCTGGCCGGCAACGAGCAGCATGAGGGCACCGACCACCAGATATACCAGCCAGGTCAGCGTGCCGGCATTGGCCGCAACCAGCGAAATGGTCACCGCCGCCATCGCCGAGGGAGTGATATTGGCCACCGCGTGGCCCAGCACCTCCGTGAAGGACAGGCGTCCGCCGCGCAATCCGCTGTCGGAGCCTGCGCCGCCGTCGTCAGCCGGCGTCGCAGGCTCCCTCTGCAGCATGCTCCGATCCTCAGACATGCCCCGGTCTCCGCCGGTGCCGGTCGCCAGATACGGCAGAGCCGTCCCGGCGTACCGCGGCGTCCATCACATGCGCTGCGGTACGCCACGCAGATGAGGATCTTGTGTCGCGGCCACGCGGCGCCCATCCGGAGAAACCCATCGTGCCATCACTCCCGGCGGGCATCCGGGATTTCCTGCAATCCGAAATAGCTGCGGCGCAGGACATCGTCCTGCTCCAACGCGGCGCGGTCACCGACAAAGCAAATGCGCCCGCCTTCCAGGACACAGATACGCTCGGCCAGCTCCAGAAAGCCCAGATTCTGCTCGGCAATGAGCATGGCCAATCCCGCGCCGTGCAGCTGCCTCAGCGTGGCGATCACTTCCTTCACGTAGCGCGGTGACAATCCCGCCGAGGGTTCGTCCATGACAAGCAGCCGTGGTCCGCTCATGAAGGCCTTGGCCAGACTCAGCATCTTGCGCTGCCCGCCGCTCAGACTGCCGGCCAGCGCACCCCGGCGCTGCACCAGATCGGGGAACATCACGTAGAGCTCCTGTGCGCGCCGCCGGACCTCGCGACGCGGTAAGTAATAGCCACCGAGCTTCAGGTTCTCATCGATGCTGAGATTGGGGAAGACGCCGACTTCCGACATATAGGCGATGCCCTGGCGCACCCGCTGGTCAGTGCGCTGGCCTTCCAGGCGCTGACCCCGAAATTCGATGCGGCCCCGCCACAGCGCAACCAGCCCCAGCAAGGCCTTGAGCAGCGTGGTCTTGCCGGCACCATTGGGGCCGAGCAGGATGACGCACTCTTCATTGCCGATCTCGAGATCGACGTCCCACAGCACTTGCAACGGACCATAGCCCGCAACCAGGCCAGAGGCCCGCAGCAGCGGGCTTGCCCGGTCAGCCGCCGAGAAAGACATCAATCACCTGCCGATCGCGTGCGGCAACCTCCAGAGAGCCTTCGAAGATCTCTCGCCCTGCATCCATGACGACGACACGGGTGGTGAGTTCCCGCAGAAAACCGAGCAGGTGTTCGACCACCAGCAGGGCCACACCCGAGCGGGCGATCGTCGTCAGCGTTTGCGCCATGCGCTGCAATTCGACCGGATTCAATCCGGCCCCGAGTTCGTCCACGAGCAGCAGCCGTGGTCTGGCGATCAAGGCACGGGCCAGATCGAGCCGCTTTTGCTGGGCGCTGTTGAGGCTTGCGGCTTCGCGCCCGACAAGCGGCGCCAGCTCGAGAAACTCCAGACACTTCCCGATCTCCGCGCGGTCGGCCCGGCTGTAGACCGCCGCCACCTCGAGGTTCTCGCCTACCGTCAATCCCCTGAACGGCTTCGGCACCTGAAAGGTACGATTGATCCCCAGATGAGCCCGGCGGTGAATCGGTAATCCGCCGATCGACCGGCCATCGAGGAGGATCGAGCCGGCGTCGGCTGAGTAGACACCGGAAATCACGTTGATGGCCGTGGTCTTGCCCGACCCGTTGGGGCCGACCAGGCCCAGGACCTCGCCCGGCGCGAGCTCGAGGGTGAGCCCGTCCAGCGCCTGGAACGCGCCAAAGCGCTTGCTCAGGCGCTCGACACTGAGCAGCGGTGCACTAGGGGACATGGATCTTGGCCCGACGCAGCAGCGAGACAAGGCCATTGGGCAGAAACAGCACCAACAGCACGATTACGATCCCGAATACGAGCTGGAAGTACTCGGGCTGCGAGATGCCGATCCAGTTGTACAATCCATAGAGCAGCAGGGTACCCACGATCGGCCCTACCAGCGTTGCGACACCGCCGAAAAGCGTGAAGACAATGGCAAATACACTGATATTGAGGTCGAACACCGACTTCGGATAGAACACCGACACATGCCAGGCGTAGGCGCCTCCGGCAAGCCCGGCGAGTGCGGCACTGAGCAGCCAGGCGCGGGTGCGTTCGCGCACAACATTGATCCCGGCAAACCCGGCACTGATCGGCTCCTCACGGATAGCCTGAAGCGCCAGGCCCATGTGCGAGTTGCGCAGATAGACGACGGCCGCAAGCGCCATTGCCAGCACCACAACCATGGTGGCGTAGCTCGCACCGGAATTGTAGACCTGCGCGAGACTGATCCCGTAGGGGCCCTGGGTAAGTGACACCAGATGCGGATTGGAGACGATGTAGTAGACGACTTCGGATGCCGCCAGACTGGCGATGGCAAAATACGCCCCGGACAGCCTAAGCAGCGGCGCGAGCAACAATGCCACCAGGACTGAGACCGCGGCACCGACAAACAACGCCGGCACCGGCGGCAGATGTACCAGCAGGATGGCGAGCGACGCCCCGTAGGCGCCCGCACCGAAGAAGCCTACGTAACCGAATGGCAGATAGCCAGTGAAGCCAAAGAGCACGTTGATGCCCTGGGCCAAAACCAGATACATCATCATGTTGAACAGCAGGGCATGGTTGCCGTAGACGAACGGCAACAGGGCAAAAAGCAGCACTACTCCGACGCTGTACCAGCCACCCCTAGGCAAGCCGCACCCTTTTCCCGAGCAATCCGCTCGGGCGAATCAGCAGAATCAGGATCAGCAGCACATACGGCAGCAGGTTGGCCCACGAGGGAAAGTACGTCTCCATGAGCATCAGTCCGAGACCGTAGACCAGACCGCCCAGCACTGTGCCCAGAGGATTGCCGAGCGAACCGATGACGATCACAGCGAAGGACACGGTGGTGATACGGATCCCCATGTCGGGCCCGATACTGCCCAGCATGAACGGACTGAAGGCTCCTGCGATTGCTGCCAGCGCCAGCCCCGCCCCGAGGGCGATGGCCGACACCCGATGCACATTGATGCCGGTGCTCGCGGCTTCGTCACGGCTTGCCATTACCGCACGCGTTGCGTGGCCGAGGCGGCTGCGGTAGAGATAGAAGTACACAGCCAGGATGGCCGCTGCGCTTACCACCGCGCTTACCGCCCAGGCGGCCGGGAAAGTCTGGCCGAACAAGGATACCGGGTGGATACCAAAGACGGTCGCGGGAATCGCGCGCTGATCGTTGCCGAAGGCGATCACGGCCAGTGCCTCGATGATCTGAGACAGTCCGAAAAGCAGAATGAACGACAGCATTTCAGGATCGCGCGACGAAAGCAGCCGCGGCACTACGGCGTAATACAGCGCAACGCCCGCGAGCACAAAGGCAACGATCTCGGCTGGAATGGCATAGACCGGATTCACGCCCGCCGAGGAGTACAGCCCGTAGGCCAGAAACGCGCCCAGCATCAGGAAATCGCCGTGCGCCAGGTTAATAAGCCGCATTACCCCGAAGACCAGATTGAGTCCGAGGGCCACCAGACTGAAATACAGGCCGAACAGCAAACCCGCGAGCAGCGTGTATGCGATCACCCCTTACGGCGCCGGATAAACGGGCTTGCCGGCAGCGAGATCGGGCGGATAGAGCATGCGCACGGTAAGCCCGCGGCTACCGGGGATGAACTGTCCGACCGGCAGGGTCTCGCCGATCTGCGCCCCGGTGGCGGTGTCGATCTTGAAAGTCCCGTTCAGGGTATGCAGCTTCCCGGAAAAGTCGACGATGCTGCGGCGCAGGGCGAGCTGGTCCAGGCTCGGGGCCACATCCAGGGTCTTCTGGATGATCAGCCCGGTGTTGAATCCGGCGATATTCAGAAAATTGGGGTTCTTGCCATTGGCCTTCCGGAATGCCTCCTTGAATCTGTCCAGGCCCATTCCGTAATTGACCTTGTTGTAGACGAGTAGCGGCGGGGTCGGATAAGTGTACGTGTAGGCGAGCGTCTGCACACCGACACTGCTCTTCATGAGCGCAAACAACTGGCCCGGAAAAATGGTGAAGACCATCTTGAACTTCATCCCGCTCGCCTGCAGATCGTGCAGAAATGCGATGTCGTTGTTGGGGTAGCCGAACTCGATCACGGCGTCGGGGCGTGCGGCCTGGACGTTGTGCAAAAGCAGCGCATAGCTGGACGTGCTGGTCGGTACACCGTGGTCGAAGACCAGTTTCACATGGCTGCCCTGCAGGCGCCGGCGCAGGGTCTGCGCCTGGGAACCGGTAAAATCATTGGTCGCATAAAGCAGCGCAACGCGTCTGATCTGCGTCTGTGCCTTCAGAAAATCCGCCAACGCGTACGGCCACTCCGCCGAGGTCGGAAGGGACGTCAGGACGATATACGGATTGCCCGGCGTGAAGAAATTCGCCCCGGTACCGGTCTGGTCGAACAGCAGCATCTTGTGTTCCTGGGCGATCGGAACAGCGACCGAGGTCAGCACCGAGCCGAAATCCGCCGCCAGGATATCGACGTGATCCTGCGTGATGAGCTGGTTGTAGAGCGTAGCGGCGATCGTCGTGGAACTGCGATCATTGTAGGTGATGAGCTTGACCGGAATCTTGCGGCCATAGGCCTTGACGTAGACGCCGCCCTCGCGGTTCGCGTCGTTCACCCAGAACCGCAATCCCTGAAGCTGTGACTGCGATGAAGTGGCGAAGGGTCCGGAGTCCGCATAAAGCGTCCCGATACGTATGACCTTGGGCACCGGGGCCGCCTGCGCAGCAACGCCCGCGAAGAAAACACTCAAAAGAACTGCGCCGGCAAAAGGCCACAAGCGTAAGATGGGACGTATGCTCATTGCGGTTCTCCTTGTGAGGGTTCCAGTCATTGCCTTGCGACATGCACGGAGCTACCGGCCAGCATAGAGAGGACGATGGCAGGAATCAACTACCTGCTGCCCGTGGAGGCCGCCCCCAGAACAGGAAAAGATCCGCCAATTTCCGGCACGGAAAGGATCAGCCGCATGCAGGCGTCGAAATTGACGTCCGGGACGAACCGGGTTCCGGTACCTGCGCCCGCGAATGTCCGGCGAAAACCTCGATTCACTTGCAGGCACCTACCCGCTTTCCGGTCACGTTGGTAATGAATTTCCGACCTGCGCCCTCGGACGTCACGTTCGCCTGATACGTCGATCCGGTAGACGTCATTTCCCCGGTGATGGTCGCATTGTCCTTGCAGACCATTTTCCAGACCATGCTGGATCCCCTGATCCGGTAATACTTCATGGAACAGCCCTTGTGCACCGAAGGAATTGCCTTGTTGTTTCGGACATCTGCCGATGAGTAGCACAGCGTGTGCGAGACGGGCGGGATCGGATACGGCAACCCCGGCATTTTCATCGTCGCGGTTATCAGCCATTTTCCCGGCTTCATGGGAACAAAACCGGCAAAGGCGCTGGCCGGCGCGACCAGCAGCATCAATATTGCAATCCAGATCCTTTTCATGACGTTTCCCCAAATAGGATTTTCCGATTTTCCCGGTTTTCAGACACGAAATGCCATCGGACCACCGCTGACATATCGGGCACGCAACGCCGGTCAAACTGCAAAAGACCGTTCCGGCTGCTGGACCGCAATTCCCTTGCACCGCAGCCGTCGCACCCTGTCGGGGAAATCCGGATCCGTCGGCCGGAACCGTGACCGGCATCGGTCACGGCGGGGCGCCCTGGTAATAGCCCTGCACCACCGCAAATGCTTCGTCCGCGGTATCCACCACGGTGAACAGCCCGATGTCCGCGGCCTCGATCACGCCCTCCTGCACGAGGAAATCGAAGTCCACGGCCTTCTTCCAGAAGGTCTTCCCGACCAGCACGATCGGAATGCGCCGGATTTTGCGTGTCTGTATCAGCGTCAGCGCCTCGAACAGCTCATCCATAGTGCCGTAACCGCCGGGGAAGGCCACAAGTGCCCGCGCCCGCAGCAGGAAATGCATCTTGCGCAGACCGAAATAGTGGAATTTGAAGCACAGGTCCGCGGTGATATACGGATTCGGCATCTGCTCCTGCGGCAGCGTGATGTTCAGCCCGACAGTGCGCGCGCCGACATCGTGGGCACCGCGGTTGGCCGCTTCCATGATTCCCGGGCCACCGCCCGTCAGAACGACGAAGTCACGACGGTGCTCATGCTGGAATTCGCGCGACATGGCGCTTGCAAACTTTCTCGCCTCGACATAATAACGTGACTGCTCCACCCGCCTGCGGGCAAGCGCGATGGCTGTGCGCAGCGAGTCATCCTCCGGGTGTTCCCGTTCCTGCTGCAGCAGGCTGTCGAGCCGCGCGGCCGCTTGCGTCGGCGACGGTATGCGCGTGCTCCCGAACACGACCACCGTGGAACGGACATTGTGCCGGCGCAGAAACGTGTCCGGCTTCATCAGCTCGAGCTGCAGACGCACCGGTCGCGCTTCGTCGCTGTCCAGAAAGTCAGCATCCTCGTAGGCCAGCCGATACGAGGGGCTGCGCATCAGCTCCTCGATCATCGCGTCCAGCTCCTCCTTCGCATATTCCCGACCCTGATCCGTCATGTGTCTGCCTCGTCTCAGATCTCGGCGCTTTCGCCTTCGCTGGGCACATGCACGCGCCATCCGAGCTGGGCGCCAACGGTGTGCGCAAAACCGAGCGCAATTTCCTCCTCGCCATGCACAATGAAAGTCTGCCGTGGCGGGCGCCTGAATCCCTGCAGCCAGCGCAACAGCGCCGGCTGATCGGCGTGGGCGGAAAAACCCCCCAGGGTAAAAATCTCCGCGCGCACGGCAATTTCCTCGCCGAACAGGCGCACGCTCTTCGCACCGTCGACAATATGCCGGCCGAGCGTCCCTTTCGCCTGGAAGCCGGTGAACAGGATCGTATTCTGCGGAGAGCCGATGTTGTAACGCAGGTGGTGCTTAATCCGTCCTCCGTCGCACATGCCGCTCGCGGATACGATAATCGCGCCCGACCGTATATTGTTGAGCGCTATCGATTCCTCGACGCTTTCCGTGAAATCCAGCCTGGGCGCATTGCCACTATGGCGCTCGGCCAGCATCTGCTTTGCCTCCTTGTCGAAAAGCTCCATGTGTCGCAGCGTTATTTGAGTAGCAGCGGTAGCCATCGGCGAATCAACATAGACATGAAGATCATGCAACCGGCCCTCGCGCGTCAGCCGGGTGAAATAATACAGCAGCTCCTGCGTCCGACCGACGGCAAACGCTGGCACGATCACGTTTCCGCGCTTTTCGTAAAGCGTATGATTCACGGCGCTGACGAGCTCGTCCAGCGTTGCGGCGAAGTTGCGGTGTGCGCGGTTCCCATACGTGGACTCGACGAGCAACACATCGGCCTCCCCGATGATTGTCGGGTCGCGCAATATCGGCCTGCCAGGTTGGCCGAGATCGCCCGAAAAGACGAGCTTGCGTTGCTCCGCGCCATCGCTCAGCCACACCTCTATGATTGCCGACCCGAGAATGTGTCCGGCATCCCGGAAAATACAGCGTACGCTGGCGTGGGGAGTAGTCGGTTTGTCATAGTCGACCGCGCGCACCTGGGCGAGACAGGCCTGCGCCTGTTCGGCCGTATAGATCGGCGTGGTTTCGCCCTGGTCGTGGTTATTCCCTCTGTGGTAACGACGATATGCAGCGCGTTCGGCCTCGACTTCCTGCAAATGACCACTGTCCGGAAGCATGATTCGCAGCAGATCGATCGTCGCGCTCGTTGTATAGATCGGACCGGCGTAGCCCTCCAGTGTCAGCTTCGGCAATAGTCCGCTATGGTCTATGTGCGCATGGGTAAGCAGGACAAAATCGATCGATGCCGGATCAAACCCGAATGGGCGTCGATTATTCAGGTCGGCAGGTCGTCCGCCCTGATGCATGCCGCAGTCCACCAGAAACCGGACCTGGGACGTCTCAACCATATAACAGGACCCGGTCACCTCGCGCGCCGCACCCAGAAAAGTTATCTTCATCGGTCTTAACCTAGCAAGTGAGAAGTGACTTCGGTCTTCTTGCGCGCCGGAAACAGTTGCCGCCGGATCGCCCTGATGAAGCTTGCTCCATGGGCGTATCGGCATCTGGCTGAACGCGGTCAATGAGCGGCGCACTCCGCTCTGCGGAACGTCGCCGCATGTGCCGGGCGCGCGCGGCGTTCACGGCTTGTCCCTGGCGCCCAGTACCGGCAACGCAACGGCCGGCGGCGAAGTGCTTCCAATACCATGAACCTGGCGCATCACGGCCGGCTTCGATAGGGTACGCAGGCGATTATAAGTGACCGCACTTCATAGTTCACCTTGGCGCGCTGCATCGGGATTCCGTCTGTCTTCGGCAGCCGTTGAAAGACGTCGTTCGCCTCATAATCCAGCTGCAGGTTAGAGTCATTGCTCCGGCCCTTGAACCGCCGCAAAAAGAGCGTCTTCGCCTCAGCACCCCATCGCCTCTGTCTTCGGTCCGACACTAGCCGCACAGCGGCGTGAACACGGCGCGCTCGGGTGCGACCGCCTGCCGGTTCAATCCCAGGCGTCACAGACTGCCTTTGCTGATGGATCGGATGCATGCCGACAGCGGATTGCTCCGCTGCGGGGACGACGAACACGAGCGCGGCGACCGCTCGGCACGAGAAGACTCTGCGGGAACGCGAGCCGCGCCGGATGCCGGTACCGAAGTGCGAGTCAGGAGTGTCCGTCTTCGTTGTCGTTACCGACTTCCGCTTTCCGTTCGGATCCGCCCGCCTGCGCAATGATCTCTACCCGGTTGCGGCCGAGCCGCTTCGCCCGGTAAAGCGCCTGATCTGCGCGTTCGATCAGCGCATGCGGCAACTCGCCCGGCACATACAGGGTGACGCCGGCCGAAAACGTTGGCAACGCCAGTGTCTGACCCGCACTCTCGCAGGTGCTCTTGACGACGCGCTGCTGCACCTTGCGGAGCGCACAGGTCGCGCCTTCCTGGCCGGTGTTCGGCAGTAGCACGGAAAACTCCTCGCCACCGTAGCGCGCCACCATGTCATGGTGGCGGAATATCGAAAGCACATCCGTGGCGTAAAAGCGCAGCACCTGGTCTCCGCCCGAGTGGCCAAAGCGGTCGTTGATGGCCTTGAATTCGTCCAGATCCAGGATCGCCAAAGCAAGCGGGGTACCGTATCGCTGCGCGCGACCGATCTCGTCCTCCAGGCGGCGCATGAAGGCGCGCCGGTTCGGCAGTCCGGTGAATTCGTCGGTAAGGCTCAGCAACCGCACCTTGTTCAGCTCATCGTGCAACCGTTCACTGTCCGACTTGACGAGCTGCAGGTAGTCGTTCGACCCACGCAGCTTTGCGGCAAGCGCACGCTGGCCCTTGATCAGTTCGTCGATACCACCAATCAGTATCTGCCGCATGCCCTCGATCTCCTGGACACTGTCGGCCTGCTGCAGCGCGCCGCGCTCGATTTCGAGCAGCGCACCGAATTCCCGGTTCTGTGCGATCGCCTCGGAGACCTTGTTCGCGAGGGTTTCCTGCAGACGGTCGATTTGATCGCGTTTACGGTCCAGGTGCGCGCGATAGGCAGTGTTGACGCGGCGCTCGACTACCGGCGTGCCGCCCGCCTCCTCCTGCTCGAGGATTTTCTGCATGGTCTTCTCGCTCGAGCGTGTGCGCCGGTCGACTGTCCGACGATCAGCCGGGGGCTGCACGGCGGTCTCCGGTTCGGGCGCCACCGGTTCCGCCTTGGGCACGGCCGGCGATACAGCGACAGCAGGTTCGTTCGTGACCGCCGCGACCGGAGACGGCGGCCGCGCGGCCGCCCCGGCGGGCGTGCGCTCCAGGCTTCCGAGAAGCCCCTCGATTGCATTCTCGAAGGCATCCAAATCGTCGGCCGGTTCCCGGTCGACCCGCTCGTTTTCGCTCAGAAGCTGGCCGCGCAGATCCGCCACCGTGGCCATCGACAGAGCCGGCCGCAGCTGTATGAGCTTTGCCGTCACCCGCAATACATGCTCGCTGGACGGGTTCTTCGCATAAGCTTCGAGAAGGAAATAGAGTAGCGAGATGTAGGTCTGCTCGACCTGCGCCTGTTCTGTCTCGCAGTCCTGCAAGAGACGGACGATCTGATCGTGTATAACAATCCCTGTCGAGGACTGCTTGAGACCTTCAAGCAGCCCTACAACGCGTCGCAACAGCTTTGCTTCGACCGATGGTGTCGAGTTGCCCTGCAAGATACCCACCCCTAGCATATCTGCATCCATGCAGTGAATTCACGTAACATGGACGCCTCATGCGGCCCGTAACGCATGAGGATTATTGTTTTGTCGTTATTATCATTATCATGCAGGCTTGCGCCTGTCGGTCTAAACAGCCGAAAATTCCCTGTTATTATTGAAAGAAATCTAACCCTTAGCCTGCCAAATGACAATCACAGCACTCACGTCGGTTCCGTCATCAGCGCCTGTTCAATCAGTTAGAATCGATATTGAAGGCTTCACACCACATGCTGATCGGCCCACGAGGCGCAAGATTGGCCGAATCCAGCACGACACCGGCGGCTACCGCCAGCTGCCGGACCACGGCGGCGATTCGAAAAACCACGCGTTCGGCGGGACCTCGTCGGCATCCGTGCTTTGGCGCAAACCGGAGCCTGCATCCGGGTTGCGGGGTGGAAAAGCGTGACCAGGGCAACGACCGGCAAGGGGCGTTTCACTTTCAGGAGCGCCGGTGCGCTCTTCATCCTATCCGCCGTCTTCGAGCTGCTCTCGCTCACGGACGGCGTTCCGCTGTTCGGCGCCATACGCGGCGGCCCAGTGGCGGTGGTCTACCATCTGATTTACACGGCGCTGTTCGTGATCATGGGCATCGGTCTGTGGGACGGAAAGCGCTGGGGCGACAAAGCGGTCATGGCCGCAACCGTGTTCTATACCGTGGACCACGTTCTGCGGCTGTTAAGCCCGGCGACTCTTGCGGATTACATGTTTCAGGACCTCAGCAGCTATGTCGGCCTGTTTCTGCCCGTAGGCAAGCAGATGTTCCGGCAACTCGCCGAGCTTATGGCCCTGCTGTTTCTCGCTTGCTGGTGGGCATTCGCCTGGTACACCTACGCACAACGGGACTACTTCCGGACAAACGGCAAATGAACTGCCAAACGTCAGGAGGGCTTCAGGCCTCCCACTCCTCAAGCGGGGAGGAGATCTGCCGCTTTTCCGACAACAGGCGTCTCGCGTCGTGCTCGGCTGCGGCAAACACCATGCGGATCACATCGGCAGCTCCGGCAACCTGCGACTGGCGGAGAGCGCGACAAAGCTCCTTCGCTTCTCCGAATTTGGCGCAACTGTTGACCAGCGTCATCGTCTTGTCGGCTGAAATACGGAAAATGAAATACGGCATGGCCG
>JAJYEE010000001.1 GCA_021790335.1 Pseudomonadota bacterium
TCTGCATCGAACCGTCGTCGGCCGGCTGCGATTCCTGCAGAAATCCCCGCAGCGCGTCCGCAACTTCTTCCAAATGCCAGAGACACGGTATGCAGCATGATGTGTACTAATCAACGTACTGCTTAGTAAGTCGTCGAAGAAACCCCAGCTCAACAATCTTGTTAACATGCGTCTCAATCTGGTCGATCAGCTTGACCTCATTGCTGCCCTCAGGCAGAAACACCCGAATCAACTCGACGATCTCATCGCGTGAGAGCACGAGGCGCGTGTCACCGCCGCTCGCGTCAAACTCGGCCAATTTCTTACGCAGCAGCGCCAGCAGCAAGCTCACTGGAAACGATAACGGGCGTCTCGCCACCAAGCGTGGGAGTTTTAATGCGGCATCATCTGCGCTTTCCTGGCGTGAGCGCAAGAAGGCATAGCCCTCGGCCTCGTCAAGCACCAGCTCCAAGCCCAGCACCGCCACGTAGTCGCGCACCCGGCCTTGCAGGCTGAGCAATGCATTCCAAAGGACGGCGTCAGCTTCCTGATAGATCACGCCTTTGAGCAAAAATATTAGCAAGGTGGATAAATCATTTGTCGCGGCGGCGACTTCATGGTCTTGTTCTGCCATCCTCACCTCACAAAGATCACACGCGGCAAATGTGCCTGCTTCGCATGTTCATGGCCATCCGGTCCTGCGCGTCTCCAGGTGATAGTTTCGGCCGCCGCTTCATCGACCACGGCCTTGAAGGTATCGCCCGCGAGCTGCAGGTATGCTACCAGTTCTGCCAGGCCGTGCTGAAGCGGCTGCATCTCGCAGAGTTCACGCAGGGTGACTTGCGAACGACCCTGCAAGGCGTGACGGATGTGCCCGGCCAACTGCACCTTGTCGATCACGATCTGCGAGTACAGCGCTGTCGCATCCATTTCTGCGTCGCCTGACTCCAATTCGATATCGACGATCAATGGTTTGATGATTGGCGTGTAGAGTGGCCGTTCCATCGGTAGCTCAATTTCGGCACCGGTGTCCGCAACGCTCATCACCGCAGCCGGTGGTGGTGATTCGCGCAGCGCCAGCGCTTTGGCTTCGATGCCGTGCAGGATGTCCATGATGCGGCGGTTCTCCAGCCAGGCATGGTCATCCAGAAAACGCCGCAACTGCTGCGAGAGCTGGGCCACCGTACGCTGGGTGTGCTCGCCGGCTTCCAGCCAGTCGTAATGCACGCGGCGGGTACGGGTGTCGGGCTTGAGTTCGGCGATCGGGGGCAGGGACAAGACGCGATCAAGCAGGGCCGACAGTTCTTCTTGTCGGTTACTGGACATAAGGAAATCCCAAAAGGCGCGAAAGCTCCGGCCCTGATCGGAGTCGACAATCGCATCGCGCTCTCCCATGATTTCTTCCAGCAGCGTACCTTTAGCCCCATTCCACAGGGCGATGCGTTCCCGCACGCGCCGATCCAGTCCGCGAAAGTTGTGCTCCACTTCGCGAAAATCAGTGAGCAGTTCGCGCGCAAGCTGTATGAACTGTTGAAATCGGTCTTTCAGCGCCGTGTCATCCAGCAACGGAATGTCGCCGGCAAGAACGCGGGCGATTTCGGTGTCGATCGCGCTCCGTCGTTTGTGCAATTCCGCAATGCGCGCCTGCGGGTCGGTTTCGCTGCCCACGCTCATCTGTTTGAGCAGCCCAAACAGCGTGAGCAAGCGCGACTCGGTGCCCACGAAGCTGCGCTCGGTGAGTGTCTCCAGCCAGGCAATCGCCTTTTCGGTCGCCGGAGTCATATCGAAATGTGCTTCGTCCGAACCCTGACGGTAGAACTTGCGTAGCCACCCCTTCTCGGGACTCGCCCAGTCGTTGAGGTAGTCAAGTGCTGGTTTCGGGAATGCCGCCGTGCCCTGCCGCTCGCGCAGAGCAAATAGCTCGTCTTCTAGTGCCTCAGCCAAATCCGCCTGCGGCATCAGCCGTACGTTGGGCGCGATAAAGACGCGTTGCAGAAAGCTCACCACCAGCGGAGCGTGATCCGAGCGCAGCAGCCGCCATGCCGGGTGGTTCTGGCGCAGCAGGTCGAGGGTGGCGTAGTCGAGGCTCATCGAGGCAATAGGGTGACCCAATCCAGCGTGTTATTTTGCACTTCAGGTTGATCCGGTTCGAGTGTCGATGTGAATCGTGACCCGATTCAGGGAAACTGCCAGTAATTCCGGTAAACAGTAGCATAAAATGCTTACATCGGGGCAGCGCTCTATGCAGAGTACGAGTCCAATCGTTGGGCAACGATATGTGCAACACAACAGAGTGGAACCTGGACTGTCGGCGCCTTGCCAGATGCCCTTATCATTCATCTCCCGGCCACGCCGCCATTTGACTGAGTACGGCATTGCCGTACAATTGGTTCAATATGCTGACCGTCATAGAGACCCCAACCTTTACGCGACTAGTCACTGACTATTGGACCGAAGATGAGCGTGGTGGATTTGCTGCCTGGATCGCCCAGAACCCGGATGCCGGCGACGTCATTCCCGGATCGGGTGGTTGCCGGAAGGTACGCTGGGTGCGTAAGGGCATGGGAAAGCGCGGCGGCGTGCGGGTTATCTACTTTAACCGATTGGTAAACGGGGAAGTCTGGCTACTCCTGATCTATGCAAAGAACATTCAGGACAACATTCCCGGCCATGTATTAAGACAGATCAAAGAGGAGATTGAGGATGCCTAAGTCGGAGAAAGAGC
This sequence comes from Pseudomonadota bacterium, assembly GCA_021790335.1. Classification (GTDB taxonomy): domain Bacteria; phylum Pseudomonadota; class Gammaproteobacteria; order Acidiferrobacterales; family UBA6901; genus JAJYCY01. The sequence goes on from JAJYEE010000001.1 coordinate 2,705, forward strand.
TGCGTGCGCGCGATGCCAAGCGCAATCTCGGGCAGGAGCTGTTGCAATCCGTGCGCGAGATGAAGGCGGGTCGCCGCGGACGTGTTCGCAAAATCAAGCTGTCGCCCATTGTGGCGGCGCGGACCAAAGCTGGGTTGTCGCAGGCGCAATTCGCACAGTTGCTCGGCGTATCGGTACGGACACTCCAAGACTGGGAGCAGGGACGACGCGAGCCATCCGGGGCAGCGAAGACCCTGATTCGTATCGCCGCGAATCGTCCCGAGGTGCTCCGCGATCCTGAAATATGGTCGCCGAGGGCAGTAGCATGAGGTCGGTTCTGTGCTGCAATCCTGCTGCACTGACGCTGCATTTCGGTACATTTGGGTATGCTTTGGTACACATTTAATCTATGTTAAATCATGTAGTTAGATGCACTATGGCGCACTGAAAAGTATAAAATAGGCCCTCATAATGCTGAGGTCGGTGGTTCGAGCCCACCCATAGCCACCAGATAATCAATGTCTTACAAAAAATCTCCGAAAGCTGCCCCGCCTTTTTTTGGACAATTATGGGACACTTTGTTCCAACACGAGGCGGCGGGCGACCATCGAGCGGCGCGGGAACCCGCAATACCGGGCAAGAGTCCGGCGGGGCAGGCATGTCCAATCCAAGACATTCGAATGCCGCAAGGCGGCAGAAGAGTGGGCACTCGAAACGGAAAGGGCAATTCGCGACGACACCATGAGTGGACATCAGGAAGCGGGGTCCACAACGTTGGGGAAGCCCTGGACCGGTACGAGCGAGCGGTAACGCCGCGCAAGAAAAGCGCAGCGGATGAACCCTACAAGCTTTGGAACTGGAAAGAGAGTTCGCTCAAGACCCGCACACTTGCATCCATCCACGGGAAGCACGTGGCCGAGTGGCGCGACAAGGAGATCGATCGCGGGTCCGCGCCTGCCACCGTGCGCCGCAAGCTGGCCCTGTTATCGCACATCTAGGAAACAGATCTGTTGAATACAGATAAGAATGCGTCAACAGTGAACAGTCAGGCTAAGCCGACAATGGTGCGTGCTTGGTACAGTGGGTCCATATCGGATTTCCTGACCACCGGTACCGATTCCGTCATCGGCCAGCTCACAACCCATAGCGAATTCGCCGTGTTGCCCACGCAAACAACGGCGTGGCTCGAGCAAATTCAACTACTCAAGCAACAGCTCGCCGGCCTTACAGGCTCGATCTTCTTTGAGTTCAACATCCCGCGCATGGGGCGGCGCGTGGATGTGGTCCTCGTAATCGGCCCCGTGGTGTTCGTGGTCGAGTTCAAGGTGGGCGAAAAATTCTTTGAACGTTCGGCCGAGGATCAGGCGTGGGACTACGCGCTGGACCTGAAGAACTTCCACCAGGCGAGCCACACGCTCGCCATCGTTCCCATCCTCATCGCCACCGCTGCCAGCGCCTCCGCACCAATGGAGTTGATCGCGCACGAAGACATGGTCTACCGCCCGCTGTGCGTGCACACCGGCGGGCTGCGCATAAGTCTCGATCAGGCCCTGAACACCATCGCGGGCGATGCCATTAACGCCCAGCACTGGTCCGCCGCGCCCTATCACCCCACACCCACGATTGTGGAAGCGGCACGGGCGCTGTATGCGCAACACTCGGTGGAGGCTATTGCCCGCTACGATGCCGGTGCCAAGAACCTGCGCGTCACCTCGCGCCGCATCGAAGAGCTGGTGGACGAAGCGCGCGATAATAACCAAAAGATCATCTGCTTTGTCACCGGCGTGCCGGGTGCCGGCAAGACGCTGGTGGGTTTGAATGTCGCCACCCGCCGGCGCGATGAACAGGTGCCCACCCATGCGGTGTTTCTCTCCGGCAACGGGCCGCTCGTGGAGGTGCTGCGTGCGGCACTTACGCGTGATGAAGTGGCGCGCAAAAAAGCCAAAAGCAAAAGTGAAAAGGGCAAAGTTGCTGAAAGTGTGAAGGCATTTATCCAAAACGTGCACCACTTCCGCGACGAAGCGCTCATCCATCCCGGCCCGCCGGTAGACCATGTGGTGATCTTCGACGAAGCCCAGCGCGCGTGGAACCTGCGCCAAACCGCCAGGTTCATGCAGCAGAAAAAGAATCGGGCTGGCTTTTCCATGTCAGAGCCTGAGTTCCTGGTATCCTACATGGACCGCCACCAGGACTGGGCCGTGATCATCTGTCTTGTCGGCGGCGGGCAGGAGATCAACACCGGCGAAGCCGGCATCGATGCGTGGCTGGATGCCGTGCAATCGAAGTTTTCCGATTGGCACATGGTGATTTCTTCACGGCTCACGGACAGTGAATACGCCGCCGGCCACGCCCTGGAGGGAGTACGCAACCGCAAGAATTCCAGTCTGGACGACAGCCTGCATCTGGCCGTTTCCATGCGCTCGTTCCGGGCAGAAAACGTTTCCGCGTTTGTGAAGGCCCTGCTGGATTGCGAGGAGAAAGCTGCGCGCGAGGCGTTCGACCAACTCGCCAGTAAATATCCCATCGCGATTACCCGTGACCTGAGCCGTGCCAAGGCATGGATACACTCCCATGCCCGCGGCTCAGAACGCTATGGGCTCGTGGCGTCCTCCAAAGCCCAGCGCCTCAAACCCCACGCCATTGATATCCGTGTTAAAGCAGACCCGGTGCAATGGTTTCTGAACGGCCGTGATGACACACGTTCGAGCTACTATCTCGAAGACGCCGCCACCGAGTTTCAGGTGCAGGGTCTGGAGCTGGACTGGATGTGCGTGACCTGGGATGGCGACCTGCGCTTTGATGGCAAAGGTTGGGGCTACTACGACTTCCGCGGCAACCGGTGGACCAACGTCCACAACTCCGAAAACCGCCGTTATATGCGCAATGCCTACAGGGTGCTCCTTACCCGCGCCCGGCAGGGCATGGTGATCTTTGTCCCGCCGGGGGACCACAATGACCCGACAAGGGCGCCGGAGTATTATGATTCAACGTATAAGTATCTCACGGGGCTAGGAATACCTGAGGTGCGCTGAGGGCAATGCAACCTAGACATATCGGTGCCGCTGGACAGAAATGAATCCCCGAGCAAACAGTATGAACGGGAACCGTGTTGTCGCGCGCAGTGGCTTGCTGCCCAGCCGGGCTGGTAACTGACTTCGGTCAGTTACGTGGTTCTGCAGATGCCGAAAGTCCGTGATCGCCCTGACTCGGACGTGAAATCCAATTCTGCGCTGTTGCCTATGTCCTGAATCAGGCGCGCAGGGCCGGAGCCTCTGTGGTGCTGCAGCCCGCCGAATGCTGCAGACGTGCAATCACTTCCTTGAGTGCGCTCACGAAAAGGATCACATTCTTCATGCTGCTTGTCTGTCCCATGAGTCCGACCCGGAAGATGCGTCCGGCAAGGGCGCCGAGACCTGCTCCGATCTCCAGGTTGTAGTCCGAAAGGAGCAGCTGTCGGACCTTGGCCTCGTCAATATTGGCAGGTACGGCGATCGCATTGAGCTGAGGCAGACGCGAATCCTCGCGTACGATGAACTTTAGCCCGAGCGCTTCGACGCCGGCGCGCAATGCATGATAATTCTTTTCATGGCGGGCCCAGGCGTTTTCTAGGCCTTCCTCTTGCAGCATGACGAGTGCCTCGTGCAGGCCGTAGAGTGCGTTGACCGGGGCGGTGTGGTGATAGGTGCGCTTGCTGGATCCACCCCAGTATCCCATTACCAGCGTCAGATCCAGGAACCAGCTCGGTACCGGCGACTTGCGTCGCTTGATCTTCTCGATGGCACGCTCGTTCAGGCTCACGGGCGAAAGCCCCGGCGTGCAGGACAGGCATTTCTGGGAGCCGGAGTAGATCGCATCGATACCCCATTCATCGACCTTCACCGGGATCCCGCCAAGCGAGGTCACGGCGTCGACAATGGTCAGGCAATCGTGTCGGTGCGCGATCTCGACCAGGGTCTTCGCATCCGAGCGCGCACCGGTAGAGGTTTCGGCATGCACAAAGGCGACGAGTTTGGCGTTGCCATGGCTCCTGAGGGTATCTTCAAGCTTATTTGGGTCGACCGGATCGCCCCAGGCGTTCTCGACGATGACCGGTACGCCGCCGAGACGGTCAACGTTTTCCTTCATGCGTCCGCCGAAGACGCCGTTTATGCACACCACCACCTTGTCCCCAGGTTCGACCAGGTTGACGAAGCAGGTTTCCATGCCGGCGGAGCCAGGCGCAGAGACTGGCATCGTCAGATGGTTACGGGTTTGAAAGGCGTACTGAAGCATGGCCTTAACCTCGTCCATCATGCCTACGAACGCGGGATCGAGATGGCCGATCGTGGGCCTAGCCATGGCGGCCAGTACGCGCGGATGCACATCCGAAGGGCCAGGCCCCATCAACGTGCGCATTGGCGGATTGAAGGATCTAATCGACATGGCTGATCTCGGTTCTTTGGGAAAGTTCGTAGTTAATAGCAATTATACTCATTATAATATTGCAGGGTCGACCTTTTCAATCGGCGCTTTCCCGGCCCTCAGGCCGGTAACGGATGTGCCGGTATCCAGCAGCTCTATCCAATGCTTTACCGGGATGGAGGAACGTGACTGCAGGTGCGCGAGGCAGCCGATATTGGCCGTTCCTATCGCAGCAGGTTGCCCCGATTCGAGCGCCGAAATTCTCTGGTGCAGCAATCGCCGCGAAAGCTGTGGCTGAAGCAGGGAGTAGGTGCCGGCCGATCCACAGCACAGGTGCGCGTCCGGAACCGGTGTGAGCTCGAACCCGGCGTCCTTGAGTATCGACTCAACTACGCCGGACAGTTTCTGTCCGTGCTGAAGCGAACACGGAGAATGAAAGGCGATACGCGCGGCGGCCTTGCCCGTCCGGATCAGTGTGGCGCGATCCTCCTTCTTCAGCGCTTCACTGATGTCCAAAGCCATGGCCGATACACGGACGGCACGTTCGGCGTAGGCCGGATCCTCGCGAAGCAGGTGCCCGTATTCCTTCACCATTACCCCGCATCCGCTTGCATTGACCACGATTGCCTCCGCTCCCATTTCAATGTGTGGCCACCAGGCATCGATGTTGCGGCGCGCAAACTCCAGCCCATCTTCCTGAGCGCCGAGATGATAGCTCAATGCGCCGCAGCATCCCCCCCCGACAGCGCGCACGAAACTGATGCCGAGCCGGTCAAGGACGCGGGCCGTGGCAGCATCGATATTCGGAGCGATCGAAGCTTGTACGCAGCCGCTCAGTGCCAGCATCCTGCGGTCATGCGAGGATCGTGGCCAGGGTGCCAGTGGCTGACGCGGCGGAATCGAACGACGCAATGCCGGCGGCATAAGCATGCGCAGTGTCTGTGCTAGCCGCAGCACCAAGGTAAAGCGTCGCTCGTGGGGAATGACCGCACACAGCAGGCGCCGCTTGACCCGCTCTCTCAGTGGCCGGCGCACGCGCTGTTCGACGACAGCACGACCGATATCGAGCAGCCGTCCGTAACGCACGCCCGAAGGACAAGTTGTCTCGCAGGCACGGCAGGAGAGGCAGCGGTCCAGGTGCAGTTGTGTGCGATGGCTGACGGCTGCGCCCTCCAGCGCCTGCTTGATCAGGTAGATACGCCCGCGCGGGCTGTCTAGTTCGTCGCCGAGAAGCCCGTACGTAGGGCAGGTTGCAGCGCAGAAACCGCAATGCACGCAGGCACGCAGTATCGACTCGGCCTCCTGGCCGTGCGGCGTGCTGCGAAATGTGTCTGTCAGGGTGGTTTGCATGGGTGCTATGTCTTCGTGCCGGATATGTGGGGCGCCCGATTTAACTGGCATTGCACCGGGCCGCGTGGCTCACAGGTTAGGGTACATCCTGCCTGGGTTGAAGATGTGCTTCGGATCCATTGCGTTCTTGATCCGTCGGTGCAGGCTGAAAAGTTCGGGTGCCAGCGGATGAAAAATCTCTTCACCGCGGTCACCACCCCGAAAAAGCGTCACATGTCCGCCGCATTCAGCGGCTGCGCGGCGTATGGTGGCCGCATCTGCGTTGCTTTTCAGCCAGCGCTGTGCGCCGCCCCAGTCGATAAGCCACTTGCCCGAAAGGTCCAGAGGTGGTTGTGCCGGTGGTACCGCCACGCGCCAAAGCGGTAGCGACCCGTCGAAAAAGGCATGGCGCTGCTCGCGCAGTCCCTGCCAGAATTCATGCGCGTTGGCCAGGATTTCGCCCCCAATCTTGTCGTGCGCTGCACGTACGGCCGAGCCGGCACCGCACAGACGCACGTACAGGCGGTCGCCATCGTAGCAGCAGCCAGACAGCGGCAGCGACCGACGTGCCCAGATGTTCATGACTTCGATCGCTTCGTCTGGAGTGCGGTGCTGTACCAGTGTCAACTCCGTAGCCGGGCGCGGCAACACCTTGAGCGAAATCTCCAGCAGGACACCTAGTGTGCCGAGGGCGCCAACCATGAGCCGTGCGACATCGTAGCCGGCAACGTTTTTCATCACCTGACCGCCGAAGCTCAGAATTTCCCCGTGGCCGTTGATGAGCTTTACCCCCAGCACGAAGTCTCTTGCGGCGCCTGCATAAGGCCGCCGTGGTCCGGAAAGCCCGGTCGCGATAGCTCCGCCGAGCGTAGCTGACTCCCCCAGATGCGGTGGTTCGAATGCCAGCATCTGATTCCTTTCCGCCAGTACGGCTTCGACCTGCTTCAGTGGCGTCCCAGCGCGCGCGGTAAGCACGAGTTCGCAGGCATCGTAGCTCACGATACCCCGGTGCGAGTGTGCGGCGAGACACGTACCCGATGTAGCACGGCCATAGAATGACTTGCTGCCGCCGCCACTGATTTGCAGAGGCTCCCCGGAATGTATTGCAGCGTGCACCTGCGCCTGCAGTTCCTTGCTGCTATCGTACGCGTCGTTCATGGTGCGCCTGGACTGTAATCGGCCATCACGTCAGAAGCGCTCGAGGTCGGGAAACGGCAGACTGCCGCCGTGTACATGCATGGCCCCGTACTCAGCACAGCGCTGTAGCGTCGGGACCGCCTTGCCTGGGTTGAGCAATCCGTCGGGATCGAATGCATGCTTCAGCGCATGAAGCTGTGCGAGTGCGGGCGCCGGAAACTGTACGCACATCTGATTGATTTTTTCGATGCCGACGCCATGTTCGCCAGTGATAGTGCCGCCGACCGTGACGCAAAGCTCGAGTATTCTGGCGCCGAGTTCCTCGACGCGGCCGAGGTCTCCCGGCTTGCTTGCGTCGTACAGAATCAGAGGGTGAAGATTGCCGTCGCCGGCGTGAAACACATTGGCGACCGCCAGTCCGGCATCAGCGGACATTTCACCGATGCGCCTGAGCACTTGCGCAAGGTGTTTGCGCGGGATCGTCCCGTCCATGCAGTAGTAGTCGGGTGCAAGTCGTCCGACTGCCGGAAACGCCGCCTTGCGCCCGGCCCAGAACAGGGTTCGCTCGCGCTCGTCCCGGGCAGTATGCGATTCCGTTGCGCCGCATTGCTTCAGAATTTCCCGCACCTGCAGGATTTGCTCGGAGACTTCCTCATTTACTCCGTCCAGCTCGCACAGGAGGATTGCTGCGGCGTCTACCGGATAGCCGGCGTGCACAAATTGTTCGGCTGCGCGGATAGCGAGATTGTCCATCATTTCGAGTCCAGCCGGAACGATTCCGGCCCCGATGATCGCCGCCACGGCGTTGCCGGCCTTTTCCACGTCATCGAAGGCCGCAAGCACTACCTGGGCCCGTTCAGGATGCGCCAGAAGCTTCACGGTAATTTCGACGACCACCCCGAGCAATCCTTCGGATCCGGTCATGAATGCAAGCAGATCGTATCCGGGCGCATCCAATGCCGAACCGCCGACGGTGATGAGACTGCCATCCATCGTAAGAAATTGCAGCGACTGGATGTTATGCACCGTCAGGCCGTACTTGAGGCAATGTATGCCCCCGGCGTTTTCCGCAACGTTGCCGCCGATGGTGCATGCGATCTGGGACGAAGGATCGGGAGCGTAATACAGGCCGAAGGGCGCGACCGCCTGGGATATGGCGAGATTGCGTACCCCGGGCTGGACGCGCGCGGTGCGGTTGTTCTCGTCTATTTGGAGAGTGCGGTTGAATTTTGCGAGTGACAGCAAAAGACCGTTTGGGTTCGGCAGGGCACCGCCGGACAGACCGGTTCCGGCGCCGCGCGCCACCACCGGCACGCCGCGCTCGCGACATGCTGCCAGGATTGCGCGAACCTGCTCGACGGTATCAGGAAGCGCGACCAGCATCGGCAGTTCGCGATAAGCCGAAAGCCCATCGCATTCGTAGGGACGCAAATCCTCCTGTTCGGACAGCAGTGCGCCCGCCGGCAACATGCGCTGCAGCACAGCGATGAGCTCGCGACGCTCGTGCGGCCGGGCATCGATTATGGGGGTCGACATGGCAACTTTCCGGATGGAATTGCGATCAGTAAATCACGACAGCGCCTGTCGGCCAAGTATCGCGCGTGACGTGCGCGAGCGGCAGATCGGTGGTGCGCACCGATCGATTCTGCGAGCGGTCCCCTTGTCGCGGTCTGTGCTTGGCGCCGAGCGGGCGGTGACCCGGAAGCCGATCCGAGCATAGTTAGTCTCTTGTGACCGAAGTCGTAACAAAAATGGCAAAGAAATTCTCACCTCGCCTGCGCCACCGCCGGCAGGATCGCTTACTGCGTAAGCGAGTACGCGGCGGCGATCGCGGTACGCCCCAGGCGCGCGAGATAGTAGCGATACGGGCTTGCCACGTGTTTGATGAGGTCCAGGAAGCTCAGTCGGCGCAGCTGGCGCGACGGGGCCGCGGCGTTGGGTTGTGGAACGAACACTTTCAGGCCCCGCGGCGCATCCCGTGGATGTTGAATTCAGGGTGTTCGAGGGCGCGCAGCCGCCGCCGCTCGGTCGTGGCGAAAGGGAGTGATGATTTGTGCCAGCCGTGCCACGGTGTGATCCGGTGAGTTCCGGCACACCGAACTAGGCCAATTTTCCGGCTGGCTGTGAATATAAATGGGAATGATTGACAACTGCAATACGGTTGTTTTAATATTACAAATAGCAATCATTCTCATGTATATGAAGATCTGACTTCAATGAATATCTTACTGAATCGTGTGTTTCCGGCCGTCCTGGCAGGGCTTGTTCTGTGTGGCAGTGCGCTGGCAGATGCGCCCAAGATCTCTCTTACCATCAAGGATCAGCGGTTTACACCCGAACAGATTCAGGTGCCGGCGCAGACAAAAGTCGAAATCCTGGTGAAAAACGAGGACCGGTTTCCCGCGGAATTCGAGAGCGCCGACATGTCACGAGAGGTAGTGGTGCCAGGCGCCAGCACGGTGAGTGTATTTGTCGGGCCGTTGTCGCCGGGCCGATACAACTTTTTCAATGACTTCAACCATGCGGCCCAGGGGTGGGTGGTCAGTACACCGCAGCCGTCCAAATAGCCGAATCAGGAGGCCACTGTGTTTGCCGCTGCTGTTATCGTATTTCGGGAAGTTCTCGAAGCCGCACTGATCATCTCCATCGTGCTCGGCGCCAGCCGGGGTGTCGCCGCGCGTGGCCGCTGGGTTGCCGCCGGTATCGTTGCGGGGATTGCCGGTGCCTGCACCGTCGCCGCTTTCGCGGATGTGATCGCCGGGTCTTTCTCCAATGCTGGCCAACCGCTGCTCAATGCCGGGATTCTGCTGGCAGCGGTTTTGACGCTGTCCTGGCATAACATCTGGATGGCGAAGCACGGCCGTGCGCTGGCCACGCAGGTAAAGGCGCTCGGCCATGACGTACAAACCGGCAGCAAACCGCTGACAGCACTGATGGTAATCACACTCGCTGCCGTGATGCGCGAGGGCTCGGAAATCGTGTTGTTTCTGTGGGCAATCGCTGCCGGAGGCGCCACCCGGCTCGATATGCTGAGCGGCAGCATCATCGGGCTCATGGCCGGCAGCCTGGTGGGTGTGCTGCTTTACCGCGGATTGCTGTCCATCCCGCTGCGCCACTTTTTTGGCGTTACCAGCTGGCTCATCCTGTTGCTCACAGCGGGACTTGCCTCTGAAGCAGCAGCCTTTCTCAACCAGGCGGGTCTGCTGCCCTCGCTGGGTCAAGGCCTATGGAACAGCTCCGCGATCCTGAACCAGGAGAGCGCGCCCGGGCAGCTGCTGCATATCCTTGCCGGCTACACGGCGCGGCCTTCCGGAATACAGCTCGTGTTTTATTTTACCACGCTGCTGGGGGTGTTCACGCTCATGCGCGTCGTCGGCCGGTCCATGTGTGTCGGCAGACCGCAGGCTGTGCAGAAAGCCGAAGCTGTCGGTCAGCTTCCCCGATAGGCGAATTCGCATGTTTGGTTCATTGGGATCTTTCCCAAGGGAAATTTTTTTGCCGAAAATGGCTGAAACCCGAACCGGGTCATTGCGGATCGTCTTCCGTGCGGGCGCAGAAGGGCGTCCTTGTTGCTGCATGACGGGTGTGTTGTTCCTAGGCATCCTATTCGCCTGCAGTATTGCGCAGGCCGATGATCTCGTTGTGTACTCGCCTCATGTTGTGCAGGGCCAGTCGGAATTCGAATTCAGGGGAGACGTGATCCAGGACAGCTCTGCGGCCGTGAACAACACCAGCAACTACCAGGTTTCCGTAGCCCATGCATTCAACAGCTGGTGGCGACCGGAGCTCTATCTGGCGGAATACCGGCATACGCCCGGGGCGGGTCAGCAGTCGCAGGGCTACGAGTTCGAGAACGTCTTTCAGCTTGCGCCGACCGGCGAATACTGGGCCGATGCCGGCTTCCTCGCGTCCTATCATCATGCGCCCGGAGGACAGCCTGATGACGTCGAGTTTGGCCCGCTGTTCGAACGCAGAGACCGGCGTCTGGTCAATGTTCTGAACCTCATCTGGGAGAAACAGGTGGGTGCCGCGGCGACCAAAGAATATGCGTTCCGCGCCGCATACAGTCTGCGCTACCAGTGGAAAGCCGCATTGCAACCGGGATTCGAGACATACCTCCGTCCCCACGATCACGCGTATCAGGCTGGTCCGGTTGTGTACGGGGAGATCGCCAGCCGCGAAGGCAATGAGCTCGAATACAGCACTGGCGTGGTTCTTGGCATGAATCGCGATGCGCCGGATGCAACATGGCTGTTGCGCATGGAATACGAGTTCTTCTGATTTTTGCAGCGGGCAGCCTGACACATCGGGCCAGCGCCTCCCGCTATCGTTCCGCGTCCTGATTGGCACGACCGGGTCGGAGCTGGCCCGGATTGCAAAAACGCGCAGCATTGAAAGAAGGCGCGGATGAGCGGTTTGTTTTCCCGCGTATCAGTGATTCCCTAGATCTGCGCAGGCCTTTCAGCGGTGGACGAGCATCTGTGATGCCGGCCCGGTTCATGGCGCTGGAGTCGAATAGCGCGAATGGATCGCGTCTATGGCGGCCAGTGTCTCGGCGTCCAGGTGGACGTTTACGCTGTCGATGTTGCGTTGCAGCTGCCCCATGCTTGTGGCGCCGATAATCGTCGAGCAAACGAACCAGCGCTGGCGCACGAAGCTGAGGGCCATCTGGTCGAGGGCAAGTCCCCGCTGCGCGGCGAGTTCGAGATAGTCGGCGACCGCGAGCGCCACAGCTGGACGACGGTTTCTCGGTTGAAATTCCGGAAACAGGGTGAAACGGGCGCCGACCGGCCGGGCGTCATGAAGGTATTTCCCGGAAAGCACGCCGCCGGCAAGCGGGCTGTAAGCGAGCAACGGCACGTTTTCGCGGTAACTCGTCTCGGCGAGATCCAGATCGAATTGGCGGCTTACCAGACTGTAGACATTCTGGATCGACACCGGCGCCGGCAGCCCGTGCTGGCGGGCCAGCATCGTGAACTGACAAATGCCCCATGCGCTTTCGTTGGACAGACCGTAATGACGGATCTTGCCGGCGCGTATCAGTTCGGCCATGGTCTCGATCTGCTCGAGAATAGGCACGGTCGGCCTCTCCTCGCGAGGGTCAAAGGCACTGGCACCGAACATCTGCACGTTGCGGTCAGGCCAGTGAATCTGATACAGATCGATATAATCGGTCTGCAGGCGTTGCAAGCTGTCGTGGACGGCTTCGAGAATGTTGGCACGTGCGACCGCCGTGCGACCGCCCCGTAGCCAGTCGCGGCGTCCCGGGCCGGCGATCTTGCTTGCGATAATCAGATTATTGCGCGCCTGGTGCCGCAGCCACGTCCCCAGATGGCGCTCAGTGTGACAGGCGGTCTCCGCGCGCGGAGGGACTGGGTACATCTCGGCGGTATCGATGTAATTGATGCCGCGACTGAGTGCATAGTCGAGCTGTTTGTGAGCGTCGCTCTCGGTATTTTGCTCACCCCAGGTCATGGTGCCGAGGCAGATCTCGGAAACCAGCAGGTCAGTACCGCCGATTCGGTTGTAGCGCATTGTTGTTTCCTCTTGAATTCAAAAGCACCTGCAGTTGCGGGATGTCTGTCGTGGAGCCGACGAATCACCGGTGATAAGCTTAACGAAGCGGCCGGGGCATGAACAAGGACGACCCGCGGATAAATTGCGAAACCACTACGCGCATGGTGTGTTGCCGTCCGGATCGCGGTCGGCACTAAGTCCGGTATTGCCGGCCGCTGTCGGTCACTTCGGTGGATATTGCCGATCTGGGCAATTCCGGCGTGCTGGTTGCATCGGCTGCAGCCACTGGCGATACTTTAAATGAATTGCAGAAGCTGTAAGCGGAGGGGAACAGCGAAAGGCCGCTGGTCAATCTGTCCTCGTGCAGCGACCCATCATTAATATAATATGTCATTGAAAATCATCCGATCCCTGCCCCTAGGGGCCTACCAAAGCTGAAGTCAACGCCCATATGAAATACGCGATACCCGTGGTGATCGTCTTGGTCCTAGGAGGGTTGGCCGGCGGTTTTTACTATTGGCGGACACACCAGCCGGTAGCAGTGGTCGTGGCGCCCGTGACTCCTCCCTCTCCGCCCCCAGCGCCGGCAAAGCCGCCTGAGTCGAGTGTCCACTATCCGGTTCCGAAGCCGGTGGTTCCTGCGGCGAAGCCGCTGCCTCCGCTCGACAAGAGTGATGGGGCGATGATGCATGTGCTCATGGGTTTTTTCGGCCGAGGGTCGGTCGAAGAGCTGTTCGTCCCCAGGGACATTATCCATCGGTTCGTTGTGCTGGTGGACAGTCTGCCGCACAGGAAATTGCCCATGCGCTTCCGGCTCTTCAGGCCGGTGGCGGGGCGGTTCCTGACAAGTGGTCCGGAAGATACCCCATTGCTGAGTCCGGACAATTTCCGGCGCTACACGCCCTATGTGCTGATGGCTCAGGCGGTGAGCAGCCGGACTCTCGTTGCGACTTATATCCGCTTCTATCCCCTTCTTCAGCAGGAATACAAGAGACTCGGGTACCCCCACGGTTACTTTAACGACCGCGTGGTGGCGGCAATCGACAACATGCTGGCGACTCCGGATGTTAGTGGGCCGATCAAGCTGGTCCAGCCTAATGTTCTGTATCAGTTCGCGGATCCAAAGCTCGAGGCGCTGTCGGCTGGACAGAAGGTCCTGTTGCGCATGGGTCCGGAGAATGCTGCCAGGATCAAGGCGAAGCTTGAGAGGATCCGCAGTGACCTGACCGGCCAGGTATCGAAGCGCTAGTCTGTTCGGCGGTGCCGGTTTGCAGCGACTGTGGCGATTCCGGCGCGTTCCGGGTTCCCCGCTGAGCGGCTTTCGCGATTCGGGGCCGCCGAATCGGGGCAATATTCCCCGATTTGCCGTGGCCATCGGAAGGCTGCACAGCGGATGCCTGTTCCGGGAGGTGCTGCAATCATGCGCGGGGAATTGCTGTCCTGATCTCGGGATCTGCGCGGCCAAAGGGGGCGGTAATGGGCAAAGCCCGTCTGGAAGCCTTCAGCGACGGTGTTCTCGCCATTATCATCACGATCATGGTCCTGGGGCTGAGAGTGCCGCATGGCGAGAAGCTGTCCGCTCTTAGTCCGCTGCTGCCTGTTTTCCTGAGCTATGTTCTCAGCTTCGTGTATATCGGAATCTATTGGAACAACCATCACCATCTGATGTACACGGTGAAAAGGGTGGGCGGCGGCATGTTGTGGGCCAACCTGCACCTGCTTTTCTGGCTATCGCTCTTTCCGTTCGCCACGGGTTGGATGGGGGAAAACCGTTTTTCACCACTGCCAACAGCCCTGTACGGAGCGGTACTGCTGATGGCGGCGCTCGCCTGGCTGCTCCTGCAGCACTCGATCATTGCCAGCCACGGCGAGGGATCGCTGCTTGCGCAGGCCATAGGCGGTGACCTCAAAGGCAAATCGTCACTGCTTTTCTATGCTGCCGCGATTCCCATAGCTTTCTTTCATCCCTGGATCTCCCAGATCTTGTTCGTGTTCGTTGCGCTCCTGTGGCTCATTCCAGATCGCCGTATCGAACGGCTGGTGGCGGAGCGCCGGCCTTGAACGCATGCAGCACCTGCGGCCGCCCCAGACCGCAGGACAGTGGTTCCGGTGCTGTGCGTTTCCTGGGCCGGGGACTCCAGCCGGATTGCGGCGCCACAGCAAAGACCTGGCCTGGCCAGGCGCAGCCGGTATCGCTGCCCGGCGTTGGGATTTTCGGGTGCGCAGGCTGTGGACGGCCGGCTATGTGCTGAACGACGAGACCGTGGCGGTGCCGGTGGGCAGGTGCCCTACATGAAGCTCGCGCCCCCGCCTGGGGTTGGTTCGCTAAGCGGAAAACAGAATCTCGAGGTCTTCGGCAGTAAGCGCCGGCGTCTGGCCGGAGTCCTTTCCATAGACCGCATCCGCCAGCGCCTGCTTGCGCGATTGGAGTGCGGCGATCTTCTCCTCGACAGTGCCCTGTGTGACGAGTTTGTAGACGAACACATTCTTGTCCTGTCCGATACGGTGCGCGCGGTCGCTAGCCTGCCGTTCTACCGCCGGGTTCCACCAGGGATCGTAGTGGATCACCGTATCCGCGGCGGTCAAGTTCAGACCAGTGCCGCCGGCCTTGAGGCTGATGAGAAAAAGCGGTACGGCGCCGGTCTGAAAGCGATCGACCTGAGCGGCGCGGTCGCGCGTTTTGCCTGTAAGCAGCGCATAGGAGATCTTGCGCAAAACAAGTTCTTTCTCTATCAGCCCCAGCATGCTCGTAAACTGGGAAAAAAGCAGGACGCGCCGGCCCTCCTCAAGCAGTTCGGGCAGCATGTCCATGAGAAACTCGAGTTTGGCCGACTTGCTCACCTTTCTGGCGATGTCTAGTTTCACGAGGCGTGGGTCGCAGCACACCTGTCTGAGCTTCAGCAGCGCATCGAGAATGATAATCTGGCTGCGTGCGAGTCCCTTGCGGGTGATTTCCTGCCGAACCTTTTCGTTCAGCGAGAGGCGAATGCTCTCGTACAGATCGCGTTGTGCCCCTTCCAGATCGACAGTGCGGATGATCTCTGTCTTCGGCGGCAGCTCCGTGGCGACCTGTTCCTTGGTGCGCCTCAGCATGAAGGGCGCGATGCGTCGCGCCAGTGCCGCGCGCCGCGTCTCGTCGCCGTGTTTTTCGATGGGCGTGCGATACAGGCGGCGGAAGCGTCGTTCGTCTCCGAGCAGGCCCGGCATGAGAAAGTGGAAAAGAGACCAGAGTTCCCCCAGGTGGTTCTCCATCGGAGTACCAGTAAGACACAGCCGCTGGCGGGTCTTCAGGCTGCGTGCAATCTGCGCCACCTTGGCCTTGGGATTCTTTATCGCTTGCGCCTCGTCGAGCACTACGACGTGGTATTCCTGTGCAGCCACGGCCTCCGTATCCCTGGGCAGCAGAGCGTAGGTGGTGAGTACGAGATCGTGGTCGGCGATGCGGCTGAAGCTGTCGCGGCGGGTGCTTCCGTGCAGCGTGAGTACCCTGAGGTCCGGTGTGAATTGCTGTGCCTCGCGACGCCAGTTTGCCATGAGGCTGGTGGGTGCCACGACGAGTGCTGGGCGGTCCAGGCGGCCGGACTCCTTCTCGCACTGAAGGTAGGCAAGTGTCTGCACAGTCTTACCGAGCCCCATGTCGTCCGCCAGTATCCCGCCAAAGTCGTATTCACGAAGGAATGTGAGCCAGCCCAGTCCCGCGCGCTGGTATGATCGCAGGTGCGCACGAAGCCCCGCAGGGGACATCACTTCCTGTATGCCGTTGAAGTCGTGCAGCTTCTGTGCAAGCGCACGCAGTTTTCCGGGTACCGACCACTGCAGCGGGGCGCCAAGATCGGCTTCGAGCGCGCCGAGCACCCCAACCTGTGCGCGCGCAAGCCTGAGACAACCGTTGGCGTCGAGCGGTGCTTCGTCGTAGAGCTCGATAAGTACGCTAAGCAGTGTCCGCACGCGTCCATACGGTATCGGCAGCAGACGTCCGTCGGCGAGGCGCGCGATTACCTGGTCGTTGTCGCCGCGCCCGATCAGCGCCTGCCGTCCGAAGCGATGGGACCGCAGCCAATCGACCAGCAGCGGAAGGAGATTGACGTGCCTGCCGTCCAGCGAAATGCCGAGTTCGAGTCCGAACCAGTCATTGCCGCCTCCGCCGGAGTCAAGAGCGGCGAACCACTCGGCTTTGGATTCGACTACGCGATAGGGATAATTGGCGTCCATCTCGATACGCCAGCCCGCCGCCCGCAGTGCCGGCACGCGGTCGATGCTGAAATGGAGTAGAGCTGCGTCGCGATCTTCGTCTTCGTCCAGAATGAACGCATGCCGCAACCGTTTGGGCGGGATGCCTGGGAAGGGCAGTTCGGCGAGCGGAACGAATCCGCAACCGCCCAGCGTCTCCTGCGCCTGCGCCTCGACTCTGACGTCCCGTCCGATGCGCAGCAGCTTTCCGTCTTCGACACGGGTACGGTACCCGCCAGCTTCTCCTGCCTCTATGCGTGTGCCGGCATAGTCGAATGAAAGCGCGGCTAGGGAAACATCAAAGTGCGTAACGCCGTGCTGCCATTGATGCACATGGTTGGCAGGAAGCCGATCGTTGAAGAGACGCAGAACCGGAACCGGTGTCGGACGTTCGATCCCGGCATTTTCAAAAACCAGCGGCAGTGCCGGTGAGCCCTCGCTGAAATACCGGCGCAGTGCGGCATGTGCCGCCTCCGCTTCTTCCGGCGCAAGTTCGGGAGCCGTGAAAAGCTCCTCGGCAAAGGCATCCCCGAGACCGGTCTTGAGCGGACCGCATTGCGCGTGCGCGCTATCCACGAACCACGGCGGGTTGACCGGAAGCACATCGTCGATGCCGGGATCCGTCAGACAGATGAGACGCTGGCGGCCTTCTGCGTCGGTGCGCCAGGCCGGCGTGCCAACGCGTGGTTCGCCCGGCACAAGGGGTGGCGCATCCTTGTTTCTCCAGTGGCAGCGGCCTGTCGCGATCATGCGTGCGAGCACATGCGCACCCGCGCTTCCGCGCAACGGATAGGTGCCGAAGCCCATACCGCCCTGACCCGCGCGCAACGTCTCGAGCCAGCGCAGCAAGTCGCGGTCGGCTTCCGTTACGAAGCGGGCGTGGCTCTGCAGTCCACCGCTCCAGCGTTCTGCTTTGCCGTACCCGCCACTCTTGAGCGGATGCACGAGCAGGATTTCCACCGCAGCGCGCGTCGTATTGCGGAGCCGTTCGAGCTTAAGCAGATACAGGAGCCTTTCCGGGGTTTGCGGCGCTGCCGGGGTTGCAGCGCCGCGTGCGGTGCGGGCCATGGCGTCGATCCAGGGTTGCAGCGCAGCGTTTGGTACAGTCTGTGATGATGCCGGACCGGACGCATGGGGATGGTCGACATGGCCGGTTTCGTCGTTGGCCAGGGCTTCCAGCAGTATGGCCGCCACGTGTTTACAGTTATGGGCCATGGGACAGGAGCAACGGCCGCGAATCGTGGGCCGCCCTGTGTGGCCGGGCGTGATTTGCACTTCTACCGCGTAGGGTCCGGCCGCCGTCCCCTGGACTTGCCCGGAGATGACACATCCACCATCCGACACTTCCATGGCATGCACGCGAGCCTGGTCTCGGTATTCCTCTCCTCGAAGGAAAGCGCCGGACGTGAATTGCTGGCGCAGGTCAATTCGCGTGTAAGGGAGCATCAAGCGTGTCCGGGCCGGTCTTGTGTGGATAGAAATCCCTGATCTTACCAGAGATGGCAATCACGCCGGGCGACCGTAAACACGCGCGCAGTCACGATTGCCCCCGTTTGTTCCGGCCGCATGGCGGGCCGCTGGGTATCCGCCGGACGAAGAGCTTGGTGCGTTGGCGGATTATCCTCCTAGCGCCCTCGCGGCACTGGACAAGAAATTCTCACTGGTTCTTCGCCAGGAAAAAGGGCGCATTGGGTCGTGACGACGCGCTTTTGCTGTCTTTCCAATCAGTTTTTAGGTGAGGCATGTCCGCCAACGCCGCCATAACAGGCGTGATCCCTCGGGCCCCGGACGCGGGTGCAACGGTCGAACCGGCAAATCAGCTTGGTGGACCCACAAAATTCCGGAGGGTTTGGCCCGCGTGCCGGTAGTGGCAGGCTTGGAAAGAGGCCGATCTCCAGCGCTATAGGTCGGGATCCAAGTCCGGAGCTGTGGCCGGTTCAGGCGGAGTCCCGGAAGCAGAAGTACAGGCCCCCATTCAGCCAATTTTATGGGCGGTCAGTCAGTCCGCACGGCTTGGCGCCCATACCGGCGCCTTGTAATTAAAACAATCGTTTGATACAAATGTTTTAAACGTCCACGATACACAATGGCTTGCGATGGTCACGCTTTCAAATGAGCACGAATCGGATACGCGGCAACGGCTTATCGAGGCTGCGGCCGGCATGTTTGTCGAACAGGGTTTCAACGCGGCCAAGGTGCGCGACATCGTAGCACGTGCCGGGGCCAACGTTGCCGCAGTGAATTACCATTTCGGAAGCAAGGAAGGGCTTTACGCGGCCGTAATCCAGTACCATTCCGCGCAGGCAATCGAAGTGCTGTCTCAACAAGCCGGCGACGATCGCGGGCGCACGCCTGCGGCACGGTTGCGTGATTACGTCCGTACTTTTCTCCAGCGGCTGCTCACGCAGACTCCGCAATTCACCATGAGCAAGCTCGTCGCGCGGGAGATGGTCGAACCCACAGCGGCATTCGGCCTGATCATCGAAAAGTTTGTCTGGCCCCAGTACCACGCGCTCCAGGCCATTGTCCGCACGATTGCGGGCGAGAAGCTGTCTGAGGAGCTCGTGCGCCGCTGCTGCTTGAGCATCGTCGGACAATGCCTTTATTACCAGTTTGCGCGTCAGGTCGTGGCGTGTCTGGATCCCGGATTCGGGTACGGTCCGGCAGATGTCGAGCGCCTGGCAGAGCATGTGGTTGCGTTTTCTCTGGGCGGCATACACCAGTCGGCGCGAACTCGCACAGGCGAAGCGCAGAAATCGCGTTCCGGACACGTTAACGGCAGATGAGGCACTTCCGGGGTTTTGGCCACAGACTAGCCGGCATCGCGCTTGTCGCGGCAGCCTCGGCAGTGGCCGGCTGCGCATTCGCGCCGTCCCGCAGGGTCCAGGCACTGCCTTCGGCTGCATCCTATCCGATGGCCAAAAGCGTGACACAGGCGTTGGCATCGCCCGGATTCCTCCGCGGCCGCTGGCCTGCGGACGATTGGTGGACCGGCTTCGGCGACGCACAACTCGATTCCCTCATCGCCGCGGCGCTCGCGAGGAATCCGGACCTGGATATTGCCCGGTCACGGCTGACTTTGGCCCGGCAGGCAGTAGCCGTGGCGCGTTCCGGCCTGTTTCCGGATCTCGGGTTAAGCGCGTCGGTGACGCGCGAAAAGTTCAGCGCGAACGGCCTGGTTCCGCCGCCGTTTGCAGGCGCCACCTATAACCAGGGTCAGCTTTCCCTCGATTTCGGATACAACCTGGATCTGTGGGGCAGGGCGCGCGATGAGTTCCGGGCGCGCCTGGGTGAGGCCAAAGCTGCGGCGGCCCAAGCCGCCGAGGCGCGGCTCATCATTACGACCGCGGTGGCAAGCGCCTATTTCCAGCTGCAGGGGGACTTGGCGCGCCTGCGGGTAAGCGGTGAGGGGCTTACACAGCGCAAGGCCTTCGAGCGGCTGGTCAGCCTGCGTGCTGCAAACGGGCTGGAAACACAGCTCGCCGTCAAGCAAGCGCAGGCGGATGTAGCGTCGGTCGAGGCGAATATCCTTAGGTTGCAGAATGCCGTGGCTGGCGACAAGCATGCGCTTGCCGCGCTGGTCGGGGAGGGTCCGGATGCGGCGAGCAGGATCAAGGCCCCTACCAGCCATTTCGACAGGCCTTTTCCGGTTCCTGCCGGCTTGTCAGTGGATCTGCTGGCGCGCCGTCCGGACATCATGGTCCGGCGCTGGCAGGTCGAGGCGGCGGCGCAGGAGATTGGTGCAGCACGCGCCGGGTTCTATCCGAACATAAGCCTCACCGCCCAGATCGGCAAGCAGAGCGTCGAACTGAGCCGATTGCTCGATCCGGCCAGTGATTTCGCGCTCGTGGGGCCGGCAATACATCTTCCCATTTTTGAAGGCGGACGCCTGCGTGCGGCGCTCAACGCGCGTTACGCGCAATACGACATCGCGGTCGACCGGTACCGTCGTGCGCTGATCGGCGCCGCACGCGACGTCGCTGATCGGCTGGCAACAGTAGAGTCGGTCACGCAGGAGCTCGCACGGCAGACCGAGGCGCGTCAGGCCAGTGAGGATGCATACCATCTAGCGATGCTGCGCTACAGATCCGGACTGACCGATTACCTGACGGTTCTTCTGATTCAGCAGGACGTGCTTCAGCAGCGTGACATCGAGGCGGGGCTGCGCGCGCAGCGTCTGCAGGCAGTGCTGGCATTGATCAAGGCATTGGGCGGGGGTTACGGACAAGCCCGCAGGAGTCCCGCGTCGTCCGTAAGAATCGGGAGACAGTCATGAGTGACCGCATCGAGGACAGCCCGTCGCAGACCGCGGAGACGGGCAGAAACAGCCGGCGCAGGCAGATGCTCTGGCGGCTCGCCACGGTGTTCGTGCTGCTGGCAGCGGGCTTTGGCGCGTACTGGTGGTTCATAGGCCGGTTTGCCGACACCACTGACGATGCCTATGTCGGCGGTAACGTGGTCGGGGTGAGCCCGCAAGTCGCCGGCACGGTGGTCGCCATAGATGCGGACGCGACCGATCTTGTGCGGCAGGGTCAGCCCCTGGTGGAACTGGATGACACCGATACCCGCATTGCTTTGGATAGGGCAGAGGCCGCTCTGGCTCAAACCGTGCGCCAGGTACGGCAGATGTTCGACAATGTCCGACGGCTGAGGGCAACGGTAAGTCTGCGTGAAGTCGAGCTTGCCCGCAGCAAGGAAGATCTGGCCCGGCGTGAGACTCTCATCGCATCCCATGCGGTGTCTCGCGAGGATTTCGAGCATGCAAGGATCGCCTATGAAAGCGCGCAGGCGGCGTTGCGCGTCTCAAAGCATGAACTGCAGTCTGCCCTGGCTCTGGTCGAGGGCTCCACGGTCGAACATCACCCGCTTGTCGAGGAGGCCAAGGCCCGCCTGCGCGAAGCCTATGTCGCCTGGGCACGTCACCTGGTGCCGGCACCCGTCACCGGGTACGTGGCGAAACGCAGTGCGCAGTTGGGGGAGCGTGTCGCACCGGGCATGCTCCTGATGGCCGTTGTGCCCCTCGATGAGGTCTGGGTGAACGCCAACTTCAAGGAAGACCAGCTTTCGGACATTCGCCTGGGGCAGCCGGCAACGATGACCTCAGATCTGTACGGCAGTTCGGTGGTCTACCATGGCAAGGTCCTGGGAATTGGCGCCGGAACCGGCAGTTCGTTCGAGCTTCTGCCCCCGCAGAACGCCAGTGGCAACTGGATCAAGATTGTCCAGCGTGTTCCGGTGCGGGTCAGTCTCGATCCGCAAGAATTGGTGAAGCATCCGCTGCGCATCGGACTGTCCATGAAGGTATCGGTCAACATCCATAATCGTTCTGGAGAAACCCTGGCGCGCACACCCGCCGGAAAAGTCGTTTACAGAACGCCTGTCTACGCCGCTAGTACCGCGGGGGCCGAGAGACTGATACGCCGCATCATTAGGGCCAACGACCCTCGTGCCGGACACATCGCAGGCGATTTGCGGAGATAGACCATGCCAGCGCAAATGCGGCAACCGCCGCCTCAGGGGGGTGTTCTGGCGCTAATGACCCTGGCGCTGTCTCTGGGCACGTTCATGCAGGTGCTGGATACCTCCATTGCCAACGTCTCGATCCCGGCCATCGCCGGCGATCTCGGATCCAGTCCGGACCAGGGAGCCTGGGTCATCACCTCGTTTGCCGTAAGCAATGCGATCATGTTGCCGCTTACCGGCTGGCTGGCGAGACGGTTGGGGGAGGTAAAGCTGTTTGTGGCGGCCACAACGCTTTTTGCCATTGCCTCGTGGGCCTGCGGATTGGCTCCCAATCTGCCCACACTCATCGCATTCCGTGTCTGTCAGGGCGCTGTGGCGGGCCCCATGATTCCGCTTTCTCAGAGCCTGCTGCTTGCAAATTATCCGGATCACAAAAAGGGTATGGCGCTGGCGCTTTGGTCCATGACTGTGGTCATTGCGCCGATCTTCGGTCCGATAATGGGAGGATGGATAACGGACAATATCAGCTGGCCGTGGATTTTCTACATCAATATTCCAGTCGGGATGTTTTCGACCTTTGTGACCTGGCAGATCCTGCGAA
This sequence comes from Pseudomonadota bacterium, assembly GCA_021790335.1. Lineage (GTDB taxonomy): Bacteria > Pseudomonadota > Gammaproteobacteria > Acidiferrobacterales > UBA6901 > JAJYCY01. Next base: position 25,362 of record JAJYEE010000001.1, read on the forward strand.
AGCGGGAAACGCTCATCGTCAGGCGTCCGATCGATGCCGTTGGCCTAGTTCTGCTGGCCACTGGTGTAGGATCGCTGCAGATTCTGCTCGACAAGGGTAACGAGCTGGGGTGGTTCGGATCGTCTTTTATCGTCACCCTGGCAGCGATTTCCACCGTCGCGCTCAGTTTCTTCATTGTCTGGGAGCTGACCGAGGAACATCCGGTGGTGGATCTGCACCTCTTTCTGAACCGCAACTTCACCGTCGGGGTCATTGCAGTCAGCCTCGGCTATTTGACCTTTTTTGGCAACGTGGTCATATTTCCGCTGTGGCTGCAGACTCAGATGAACTATACCGCGACCTGGGCCGGACTGGCGGCGGCTCCCATAGGGTTGCTGTCGGTCGTCCTCTCGCCGGTTGTCGGACGCATTCTCCATCGCGTGGACCTGCGGGTGCTGACGACCTTCAGCTTTCTGGTTTTCGCCGGAGTCTCGTTCTGGACGAGCCATTTCAACACTAACGTGAGCTACTATGAGCTGTTCATGCCTCGTTTCATACAAGGAATCGGCATGGCATTCTTTTTCATTCCGCTCGCCAGCATGAGCCTCTCCGGGTTGCGTGCCGACCAGTTTGCCAGCGCCGCGGGCCTGTCCAACTTTCTGCGCATCCTCGCAGGCAGTTTCGGCACCTCGCTCAGCATTACCCTGTGGGAGCGCCGCAGCATTCTGCACTATAGTCAGCTTATCGAACATATTTCGGCGTTCAGCACGATCAGTGTGCGGGCGCTGCAGCACCTGAAGCAGTTAGGTCTGGCAGCCGGCGGCGCGCTTGATCTCTTGAGCGGATTGGTCACCCAGCAGGCGGTGATGATCGCGACCGATGAGCTGTTCTGGCTCTCGGGCGTGATTTTCCTCGGGCTTATCGTGGTTGTATGGTTTGCGCGTCCGCCATTTGCTGCGGCGGGCGGTTCGGGCGGGGAGCATTGACCAGGCCAGCCTGGACGTTATGCGAAACGTAATGGTCTGGGCGCGGTCTATAGGAAAACGATATGCGGGATGGGATCAGGACCGATGATTGAGGCGATAAGGCGATTTCTGGAGGAAAGCCTGCCGGCCGATGGCCGCAGGACGAAGCATGATGATTTGCAGCTGGCCGCTGCCGCGTTGCTTATCGAGGTCATGTCAGCCGATTATCACGAGGAAGAATCCGAGCGTGCGGCGATTGCGCGCGCGGTCGGAACGCTGTTCGGGCTCACTCCGCAGGAAGGGGCGCGGCTGGTGGATCGGGCCCAGGAGGAACTGCGTCATGCCACCGACGACTACGAATTCACGTCACAAATCAACCGGGGGTTCTCGGCGCAACAGAAGGAGGCGCTCATGGAGGCGCTGTGGCAGGTTGCCTATGCCGACGGCGACATCGATATGTACGAGCGCCACTATCTGGGCAAGCTCGCGGAGCTTCTCTATATCCCGCGGTCAAGCTTCATCTGTGCCAAGCTGCGTGTCTGTGGCGCATCTGACGGGCGCTAGCACCCAGCGGTCTGGTCTCGCTGCCTCTTCCGGCGATGTCAGTCTCTACGCGATTGCCGGTTCGAAACTCAGTCGGAGGCTGGACTCTGTCGGAATTTCGGGCCAGCGACTCCGGATGCATGCATCGTTTGCAGGTGACGTGCCTTTCCGGATCGCGATGCCGGTCCCGGGGAGTGATCTCAGACTGAGCGCCGAATGTCCCGCGGACCGCGCCGGACGCGTCAGGGACGTCTCGAAGCATGCGGTCCCTTGTCCGAGGCGGAAAAACAGATTTGGCTTAGCGCCGTGCCTGGAAAACCCGGTGCTGCCATGGCGAAGGCGCGATCGTGAACGGGTGTCGTTTGGGAGCCGACTGCGGATCTGCCGGCTTGACCGCATTTTGCGTGCTGGGCTACCGTATGCAACCGTTGATTGAATGCTGTCCCGGATTCTCTGGGTGCGGCACAGCGCATCTCGATCACGAACGGCCGTTTTCCGGACCTGGGGACAGAACCGAAGTCTCACAGGCCAATGTCAGGGATTTTCCGCGCTGGTGTTGAATGTTGCCGCATATCGATTGGTTTGACGACTCCACATCCAGGCCCGTAGCCTCCGCAAATCCGGTACCGGCGTCTGTGCCAGTGCGCGTTAATGCGGCGACGCTGGTCGCACGCCTGTTCACGCTGCTCGTTCTCACTGTTTCCCCGGTCGTTGGGGCGGAAAGCCTGCCACCCCCGCATCTGCCCGGGCCAGTAGCAGCGGCCCTGCGGCGCTACGGCATGTCTGCGCGCGGCCTCAGCATCGTAGTCCGGCCAGTCGATGGTTCCAGGGCCCTGCTGGATTTCAATGCGGAGGTACCGCGCAGCCCCGCGTCTACGCTCAAGCTTCTGACCACCCTTGTTTCGCTCGAGAAACTGGGTCCGGCATACACCTGGAAGACTGCGGCCTATGGAGACGGGCCGGTGCGTAGCGGGCGACTGGAAGGCAATCTGTACATAAAGGGGTATGGCAACCCCGATCTGGTCATCGAGGATTTCTGGCGTTTTCTGCATGGCCTGCGCGAGTCCGGGATCCGGAGCATCGGTGGGGACCTGGTGCTGGATCGCAGCTACTTCGCGCCGGCGACCTCGACGCCGGGGGAATTCGACGGCCATCCCTTGCGTCCGTACAACGTTCTGCCCAGTGCACTGCTGGTGAATTTTCAGGCAGTCAGGATCCGGTTTTTCCCTCAGCCACAGCGTCACCGGGTCCGCATCGTCGCTGATCCGCTGCCCGACAGGTTGAGTATCATCAATCACGTGCGTCTCGTCTCCGGCCCCTGTCTGGGCGGTGCACGCGGCGTTGCCATGCGCGAGATGCGCTCGCGCTACGGCAAGCAGGTGATCTTCAGTGGCGATTATGCGGCGGCGTGCGGGCAGAGCGACCGCTACCGGGTGCTGTCGGATCCTCGTGATTACATAGGCGGCATATTTCGCGAACTGTGGACGGGAATGGGCGGGCACTTTTCGGGGCACGTGCGCTTTGCGCGCGTACCACCGTCGGCGCGTCTCCTGTACACGGGGCAGTCGCCGCCCCTGGCGGAGGTGATCCGCTCAATCAATAAGTACAGCAACAACGTGATGGCGCGCCAGCTTTTGCTTACCCTCGGAGCAAAGTTCGTGCAGACCCCCGGAACCATCAAGGGTGGAGACCAGGTAGTGCGCGCGTGGCTTTCCGAAAACGGCATGTCGTTTCCGGAATTGATCGTCGGCAACGGCTCCGGGCTGTCGCGTCGCGCACGGATCTCGGCAGCCCACCTGGCGGACGTGCTGGTTGCCGCCTACAACAGTCCGGAAATGCCCGAGTTCTTTGCCTCGCTTCCCATCCTATCTGTGGACGGAACCATGAAGTACAGACTCGACGGCAGCAAGCTGGCAGGACGTGCGCACCTCAAGACCGGCAGCCTCGATGGCGTGCGCGGTACAGCCGGAATCATGCTCGATTCCAAGGGCCGGCGCATGGTGGTGGTTTGCCTGCAGAATGACCCGCGCGCCGATACGGCGTCCGGAGAGGCAGTGCAGAATGCGCTGCTCGAATGGATCTATCATCGCCTATGATCCGGCCACGGGTAAATCCGGTGGATCTGCACACGCAGTGCGCATGATGCGCCAAGTACTTGAAGAATCCCGCGTGCATCCCGCGATTCGGGAAAAGATTTCCTCGAATCACCGGGACCTTGTCGACGAGGTGACGACGGCGGTGGCGCGCCATCCCGTGGTTATCGTAGGTATGGCACGAAACCCCTTCTGCCGCCGTGCCTGCCGGATGCTCGACGACCGCGGGGTGGCATATGTGTATCTCGAGTATGGAGGCTACTTCAGTCACTGGCGCCGACGCAATGCCCTGAAGATGTGGACCGGGTGGCCAACCTTTCCGATGGTGTTCGTGCGTGGCCAGCTGGTCGGCGGAGCACAGGACCTCTCTGCGCTGCTCGGCAGCGGTGAGTTCGAGAAGCTGCTCGCGGGCACAATAACCTGATGCCGCCTTGCCTGCGGCGGCCAGGTGCAGACCTGGGTCAGCGCACGCGGTTGCGCAGCCGGCCGATTCCCTGCACTTCGCACTCGACCAGATCTCCCTGCCTGAGAAACTCAGGAGGGTTGCGCACGAAGCCGACGCCGCCCGGTGTCCCAGTGGAAATGATGTCGCCCGGTTCGAGCGGCATGCCGAGCGAGAGAATCGACAGCACTCTGGCAACGCCGAATACCTGGTAGTGAGTGCTGGAAGACTGCTTGATCTCGCCATTCACCCAGGTCCGCAATTCCAGCGCCTGCGGATCCGGAATCTCGTCGGCAGTGACAATCACGGGACCCATGGGGCATGTGCCATCCAGACTCTTGCCGAGGAAGTACTGTTTGTGGCGGAACTGCAGATCGCGTGCCGAAATGTCGTTTATGACGGTGTAACCGAACACGTGACGCAGCGCGTCCGCGACCGGGATCCGACGGCCACCGATGCCTACGATGACTGCAAGCTCGACTTCCCAGTCGAGCTGAGTGGTGAGATCTGGATCCCACGGGATATCGCCGTAGGGGCCATTGACGCTGGTTGTGTTTTTGGTGAACACAACCGGATGTTCCGGGATTTCCGCGGCACGTGCGCCCGCACTTTCCCGAACGTGGTCGGCGTAATTCCAGCCCAGACACATTATGTTCTTGCGCGGTCGCGGAATCGGTGCGCAGAGCTCCACCGCGGACAGCGGTACCCGTTCGTCGATTGCGCGATCCGGATTTGACGCCAGTGCCGACCACAGCTCCGGGCCAGCGTCGATCAGTGCGAGCATCGTCCGTGGCCAGCCGTCACGGGCGGAAATCAGGCCGGCGCAATCCCCCGTGACGACCCCGACCCGTTCCGCGCCCCTGTAGCGGCAGCTAATGAGGTGCATAAGGCGATTCCAGTGCTGGGGTCTGTAATCATATCAAGCCTGAAGGCAGTGGCCAGTGCCCGCTGTTCGGGCGTGTATTCTGCGGCGGTTTGCGATGTCTTGCCAGCAAGTGCCGTACGAGAACCGAATGTCGGCGGCTTCCGGCACAGGCGCTGAGGTTTTGCGGTCATGAAAGTCCCGCCGGCCGATAATGTATTGGCGTTATTCATGCCGTGTCCCGCGCTCGCGTGGTGTCCAGGCCGATGAAACCGTTGGGAACCGGAAGTTTTCTCTTCGGAGTCATGGGAGGTGGCAACACATGTCCGTATAATGCGTGGGCAAACCTGCTCTCAGTGACGTCGAAGCCATGAACATGAAACACCGCATCGGGCACCGCACTGCATCGAACTACATTACTCCCGAGGGATGGAAACGTTTGAGCGACGAGCTGGCATATCTTTGGCGGGTCAAGCGTCCGCCGGTCACCCAGGCGGTTGCCGCCGCCGCCGCCCTCGGAGACCGCTCGGAAAATGCCGAATACATTTACGGCAAGAAGCAGCTGCGGGAAATTGACCGCCGCATCCGCTTTCTCGCCAAGCGGCTTGACCAGTTGGTCGTGGTGGAGCGCAAGCCTGATAACTGTGCCCGCGTCTACTTCGGGGCATGGGTTCGCCTTGAAGATGAAACGGGCCGCATCTGTAGCTACCGCATCGTGGGTCCGGATGAATTCGATCCGCAGCAGGGCTTGATCAGCGTGGATGCACCGCTTGCCCGTGCTCTGATGAACAAGACCGAAGGTGACGAGGTTGTCGTCCCGCTGCCGAGCGGCAAGGCGGAGTTTGTGATCACGGAAATCCGCTACGAACCCCCAGTTGTCGGGACGGATCGGCATCCGGAATAAATTGCCGACGGCACACTGTAGTTCGTCCCGTTACCGCATCAGTTCGTCCGCCTTTCGGTAGGCGTCCTGAGCGCCGGTTGGGTTGCCGCTCTGTTCTCGTGCCTTGCCTATGATGCGCCAGTCTTGCGACATCAGCGCCTTGTCCTTGCCGGACAAGGCGCTCGCGCGTTGCGCGAGCGCCTCCGCCTGCCGGTAGCGGCCCTGGGCAAGGCGCACGCGAGCGAGTGCTTGCCAAAGTGCGGCGTTGTGCGGTTCGATGCGCAGTGCGCGCTCGAGCGTCGCGTCCGCAGCGGAAAGATTGCCGGCCCGCCGGTCCTGTCGCGCCGTATTGAATAGCGATACGACCGCCACATTGCTTGAATCGAAGGAGAATCCGGTAGCCGGTTGCAACAAGGTGCAGGCGTCCAGAAGCAGTGCCAGCGCCGAAAGCAGGGGCATCAGTGAACGCAGCGCCACCATCGGGCCCTTCCTCGGGGTCCGGCCATACACGATGCCCGAGGTTGAAGCACAACTTCCGCGGTGATTCATGGGACCTCTTGGCTTTCTTTGAGTGTCTGCTGCAAGACTGCTACGTTATATCCCGGACTGGTGCCCGAACAGTCGCTGGAACCAGGTCTTCAGCACCCTGATAGGAGAGCGGGAGGCGCAAGGCGCCGACTGAACCGGCGCCGAACCATGGATGAATGGGATACGGACTGCTCCAGGGCAGCCCGAATCGGCTCGCAATCCCGTTGCCGGGTCAACCCATGCCATGTCAACGTCGGCCGGACGCGGCGGATTCAGTGGCTCCGGGTCAATCTGGGCCATGGTTTTGCCCCACACGGTCATTGCGCCAGTGGCGCCGGTCAAGCCCGTCGGCTTGTCGTCGTCGCGGCCGACCCAAACTACGGCCACATGATTGCCGGTGAAGCCGGCGAACCAACTGTCGCGCAGATTCTGGGTGGTGCCGGTCTTGCCGGCTGCATGCAGATCCGGCGAAACGTACTGTGCGAGTCCGACGGCCGTGCCGTGGTTCACGACGCCCTGAAGGGCATAGGTAAGAAGGTAAACCGGACCGGGTGGGACAACCTGGGTCACTTTCAGGGAGAAGCGCTGCAGCGGGTGTCCACCGGCATCCAGCACATCGCGAACCGCGCGCAGCGGCACGCGAAATCCACCGTTCGCCAAGGTCTGGTACATCTGGGCCACTTCGATCGGTGTCAGGCTGTCGGCCCCGAGAAGACTTGCCTGATACTCGGGCAGGGCGTGCCTGATTCCGAGCTCGCGTATGGTATTCATGACCGCCGGGAGCCCCAGTTTGAGCCCCAGGCGCACAGTGGCGACATTGTAGGAATTGGCGAGCGCGGTAGGTAACGGCACCAGGCCGTGAAAGCGGCGGTCGTAATTCCTGGGTGCCCAGATTACCCCTCGGCTCTCCTGGACGGAAAGCGGGGTGTCCTCCAGCAGCGTGGCAAGCGTGTAGCTGCCCGGCTGCTCGAGTGCTGTGAGGTAGATTGCAGGCTTGATAAGGGATCCTACCGGACGAAAGGCATCCAATGCGCGATCGAATCCCTCGAACTGGGGATCACGTCCTCCCACGATCGCCTGCACCTCGCCGGTCTGCGAATTGGTGACGACTACTGCACCCTCCAGTGAATCGGCGGGAAGGTGTTGCTCAGTTTCGAGTCGCGCGAGGCGCGTGGTGAGTGCATGCTCGGCTGCAACCTCTATCTCGGGATCGAGAGTCGTGATGACCCGCAGGCCCGCCGAGCGCAGCTCGTTTGCGGGGTAATCGCGCAGCAACTGGCGGCGTACCAGGTCGAGAAATGCCGGATAAGGTGAGGCGGAGAGAGGTGGCGCCACCGCAATGCCGAGAGGTTCGCGTATGGCCTGGGCATACTGTGCTTGGGTAATGTGCCGCTGCTGCAGCAGTTCCTTCAGCACGAGGTTGCGGCGTGCAAGAGCATGGCGGGGGTGCAGACGCGGATCGTAATACGATGGCCCCCGCACGAGGGCGACAAGCAGCGCCGACTGGGCTAGATCGATCTGGGACAGTGGCTCATCGAAGTAGAACTTGCTGGCCTCGCCGAAGCCACGTATCGCGTGATTGCCCTCCTGGCCGAGATAAACCTCGTTCAGATACGCTTCCAGGATCTGTTGTTTGGTGTAGTGCAGGTTCAGCAGCAGCGCCATGATTACTTCGGTGAATTTGCGCCTGAGGGTGCGTTGCGGACCGAGGAACAGATTCTTGACCAGCTGCTGGGTCAGGGTGCTGCCACCCTGCACGCCGTCACCGCGAAGCATGGTCCACAGCGCACGTGCCATGCCGCGAGGGTCTACGCCGTAATTCGTGTAGAAACTGCGATCCTCGACGGAAATGAGCCCGTTGACCAGATCCGGCGGTGCCTCGCTGAGCGTGATGAGCTGCCGGTCCGAGCGGTCGGCGGGATAGATCCTGCCTATCAATACCGGATTCAGGCGGGCCAGGCTCACGGGTACGCCGGTGGCCAGGTTCTGCAGTGCTGCCAGCTTTCCGTCCGCGAAATGCAGCGCCAGCGCCGTTGCCGGTGTTGGGCCGTTCCAGAACGTAAACGGGCGCGTAACGAGATCGACGTCATTGCCGTGGCGCGAATAGCTGCCCGGGGTCAGGGTCGTGCTGGCGATGCGGTAGTGGAGAAACTTCAGCTCTTCGAAGAGTCGAGCCCGGGTTAGTTTCTCTCCGGGGAAAAGTTCCAGGGGGCGTGCATACACCCGTGCGGGTATGGCCCATGACTTGCGCTCGAATTCGGTGCGCACGACGTGGTCCAAATACAGAATGTACGCAGCAAACACCAGCAAGCCAAACCATAGCGCCCGACGGATGTTATCGGGGGTCAGTCGTTCGCGCAGACGTTGCCGCAGGGAGGTGGATGTCATGAGGCCTTCACCGGGTGCCTAAGTGGAGCACGCGAGACATGATCGGACGGAAAATGCAGTTCAAGGCACGAAATGCGCGCATTATAACTTCACCGCGGATTTCTTGCGCGCCGCATCCGATGGCCGGTGTCGCAGACGTCTTTGGGAGGTCGCGGATCAATGCCCACCTGGCCCGGCTGGCCGTTTTTCCGGGGTACCGGACCTTTCCGGGAACGTGAAAATCCCCGGCGCACGGCCGTTGCAGGGCACCTGTTTTCGGTGAGGTGCCAGGATGCGGTGCGACCAGTCCGGGGGTAGTGCACCGTCGTGCTCGACGGTCGGCGAATGGTTCGCGTTGAAGCAGGCCCATTGGTAAAATGTCCGGCCCGAGATATCTGACGCCAACGCGCGGCATGCTCGGACAGGGCAATGATCAGGTAAGAAGCATGAGAGCGCTACACGTATTTGAGGGATTCTTCGTCGCCGTTTTGCTGGGGATATTCAGCTATTTCGTTCTTGACGCGCGTATCACGATATTCTTTCACCATCTAGTCATGTCTCACGTGATGCTGCACAAGTATGTGTCGCACATCCCGGATTTCCTGTTCCAGATCGTGCTCGCGATGACGATCTTCTGCTGGACGGCGCTGTCTGTGTGGTTCGCGAGGGGCATTCAAAACGTGCACACCCGCTTCATGCAGCTCTGTGGCGTCAGCGTGCCGCTGGCATATATGGCGAAGACCGTACTTCAGTACACCTTCGGGCGGGCTGACCCGACAATGTGGCTGTTACATCCGCACCTTACCGGATTCCACTGGTTTCACGGTGGAGCTGGCTACACGAGTTTTCCATCAGGCCACATGACCGTGTTCGTGGCGCTGGCGGCTGTACTCTGGCTGCAATATCCACGGTATCGGAAGCTCTACGTGACTGGCGTGGGTCTGCTCGGCGCCGCCCTGGTCGCGACCAATTACCATTTCGTGAGCGATGTGATCGCCGGCACGTATCTGGGGATTCTGATTTGCTACATCTGCGACTTTGGTCTCGTTGTGGCATCCGAATCCTATCGGGCCCCCAGGTCAGTGGTGTCGGTTGGCGACTGATTTGATTGATCGCTGCGTTCCGGAGGCGTGGTCGGTCCACAAGGGGTTCATTGCAGCCTGCTGATGTCCTTGTCGCCACCCGAAGAAGCGCCGGGGCGACCGGCGCGCAAGGAAACAGCTCCATCGGGTGTCGCCTGCGCTATGATATTGGCAGGTTTCGGGCAGTCTGATCCAGGCGTCCGTCAACAGCGTTGCTTGCACCTACGGAGCGTCATGAAGAAATATCTGGTTATTTCTGCCATCGGTGAAGACCGGCCGGGAATCGTCAATGAATTGTCGCGCGCCATTCTTGATGGCAGCTGCAATATCGAGGACAGCCGGATGACAGTGCTGGGCGGTGAGTTCGCCTTGATACTGATGATTTCTGGGAGCTGGAATGCCATCGGCAAGATCGAGGCAATGGCGCCAGCTTTGGGCAAGAAGCTCAGTCTCACCATCGTTGCCCGGCCGACAGATGAACGTGCACCCCGTCTGAGCATGGTTCCTTACGCGGTAGATGTGGTATCGGTAGATCAGCCGGGAATAGTGCACAAGGTTGCGGAATTCTTTTCCACCCGCGGCATCAATATAGAAGATCTCAGTACCTGGACCTACCCGGCCGCCCATACAGGTACGCCGATGTTTTCGATCACTATGACCGTCAGTGTGCCGGCTGATCTGCACATAGGACGATTGCGTGATGAATTTATCGATTTTTGTGATGAACTCAATGTCGACGCAACCCTGGAGCCGGCGCGTCCTTCCTGAACGATCGTCGCCCGCGCGCGGGTGGCAAGCCCACGTTTCTGACCGGGTTCGGTGGAGGGCGGTGTGCTTGGCGAAGGGGTCGAAATGGGCCTAATTTTTCCACATTGCGCGACCCGCGATGGGATAAGCGGGTCGCGCTCCCCCAGAGTCTGTATCGCGGAACCGGCGCATGGAGGCTTGCGCGAGGGGCGGGACGCGGAGCGGGTGGCGCGATGGACATTGACGGAATCATTCATCAAAGAAGGGTTCGACTTCTTCCGGGCCGGCTGACAGGCTGAACTGCACAACTGCAAAAAGGAACATTCCGTCAGAGACAGAGATGCGAATAAGGCCAAGGGGCGTCTAACCTGTTTTTTTCGGTCCCGAAGCCCAGTCCGGTGGGGCGCGCTTGGCGGTATGTCACGGAAGCAGAAGACGCGCCGCAACTGCGGTGGCATCCGCGGCGCAGTTTATGCGTATGGCTACTTGATCGGCGGTGCCGGGTTTGCCTGTAATCCACCAGCCGGCATCATCTGGAAGTGCGGAAGGCGGGGATAGCACGGACACCGCAGGTGTCCTATCATCAGGCTTAGTGAGTCGTGTACGGCGCCAGCTTCGTCGGTACGGCAGATAGCCTCTTTTGCCGCGGGGTAAGTCGGGACGCGAGATCTGAAGCGCGGCGCGTCGGCACCGGGGCAGAGATGGGGCGCATGATCGCCGCGTGCGGCACTTTGTCCGGCTTTGGGCCGGCGGTGTGTAAGCGCACGCGCAGTCCGATCGACGTCCCCGGCACGCGGGCTCGACGGGGTTTCCGGCAGGTATGCGAGAAACGAGTGGATGGTGATGGACGACCCCAAGGAAAATGCAAGTTTCGGTGCATGGCTGAAAACCTCGCCGCTGGCCAGCGGCAATGCCCCCTTCCTGGAACAGCTGTACGATCTCTTCCTGAACAACCCCGATTCCGTTGATCCGTCGTGGAGGGGGTTTTTCGAGGGGCTTCCGCAGTTCGACGGAGTGGCTGCGGAGGTTTCCCGCTCTGCGGTTCGTGAGCGGTTCCGTCGTCTTTCCCATGGAATGCGCCCGTCTGCACCCGTACCTGCAGCGTCGGCCGAGACGATCTCCGCCGACCACCGGGAAAAGCAGGTCCGGGTATTGCAGCTCATCAACGCCTATCGGTTCCGCGGACACCAGCGTGCCAGGTTGGATCCGCTGGAAATGATGCAAATGCCCGATGTGCCGGAACTCTATCCGGCGCATCACGGATTGACCGAGGCGGATCTCGCGACCGAATTCGACACCGGGTCGCTGGTAGGTCCGGGTAAGGCGCGTTTGCGAGACATACTGGATATCCTGCAGCGAACGTACTGCGGATCCGTTGGCGCCGAGTACATGTATCTCACGGACACAGCGGAAAAGCGCTGGATCCAGCACCAACTCGAAGGCGCTCGGGGAGTCGCGGGTTTTTCGAAGGAGGTCAGGCAGCGCCTGTTTGACCGTGTGACTGCGGCGGAGGGTCTGGAGCACTTCTTGCACACCAAGTATGTGGGGCAGAAGCGCTTTTCCTTGGAAGGGGCAGAAAGCCTCATTCCTTTGCTGGACGGCTTGGTTCAGCGCGGTGGCGACCACGGCATCAGGGAAATGGTCATCGGGATGGCCCATCGCGGACGGCTGAACGTGCTGGTCAACATCATGGGAAAGACCCCGGCTGAGCTGTTCCAGGAATTCGAAGGCAAAGCCTCCAAGAACATCGATCGTTCCGGCGACGTGAAATACCATCAGGGATTTTCTTCGAACGTAAATACCCCGGGCGGTCCCGTGCATCTGGCACTCGCATTCAATCCATCGCACCTTGAGATTGTCGGCCCGGTAGTGGAGGGATCTGTACGTGCGCGTCAGGACCGTCGTGACGACCCGGACGGCATCCAGGTAGTTCCGATCCTCATCCATGGCGATGCGGCTTTTTCCGGACAGGGCGTGGTGATGGAGACCTTCAACATGTCCCAATCGCGGAGCTTCACCACCAGGGGTACGGTACATATAGTCGTAAACAACCAGATCGGTTTCACGACCAGCGCGCAACAGGATGCGCGCTCTACGTTTTACTGCACGGATGTGGCAAAAATGGTGAGCGCACCGATTTTTCACGTTAATGGTGACGATCTGGAGGCGGTTTTGTTTGTCGGCCAGGTGGCTCTGGATTACCGTGCAACTTTTCGCAAGGACGTGGTGATCGACATCGTCTGCTATCGGCGCCACGGGCATAGCGAGGCCGATGAGCCCTCGGTCACGCAGCCTTTGATGTACCGGAAAATCCGGGAAAAGCCGTCGACACGTACTCTATACGCCGGAAAGCTCGTGGGGGAGGGGGTGATCGGGCCGGATGTGCCGCAGCAGAGCGCCGAGTCCTATCGCAGCGCTCTCGAATCGGGCGCACGCGTCACCCTTGATTTCATTCCCGAGGAGGAGGCTCGTTATCCGTATGCCTCGAACTGGAGGCCCTTCATTGGCAAGGACTGCAAGTCGGAGGTCGATACCCGCGTGACGATGAAAGCCGTCCGGGACCTGTCGGCCAGGCTGGGACAGATTCCGGAAGCCTTCGAACTGCATCCGAATGTTGCCAAGATCTACGACAATCGGCGCAAGATGGCGGCCGGTGCGCTTCCGATAGACTGGGGGTTTGCGGAAACCCTGGCGTATGCGACGCTGCTCAATCAGGGGTACCGCATCCGCCTGTCCGGACAGGACAGCGCCCGTGGCACCTTCTTTCACCGTCATGCGGTTGTCTACAACGTCAGGGACGGCGGCGCGTACGTGCCGTTGCGTCACCTGGGAGACGGGTTATCACCGTTTGTTGTGGTCAATTCGCCGTTGTCGGAGGAGGCGGTGCTCGCCTTCGAATACGGGTACGCAACTACGGATCCCGAGACATTCATCATCTGGGAGGCGCAGTTCGGCGATTTTGCCAACAATGCCCAGGTCGTCATCGATCAGTTCATCAGTGCCGGTGAGCAGAAATGGGGCAGGTTGTGCGGCTTGGCGTTGTTTCTGCCGCACGGTTACGAGGGCCAGGGGCCCGAGCACTCCTCTGCGCGCCCGGAGCGCTACCTGCAGCTCGCGGCAGAGCAAAACCTGCAGATCTGTGTTCCGACCACCTCGGCGCAAATATTCCATCTGCTGCGCCGTCAGATGATGCAAAGCTGCCGTAAGCCGCTGATCGTGATGACACCTAAGAGCCTGTTACGCCACCGGCTGGCGACGAGCTCGATTGATGAGCTGTGCGACGGAAATTTTCACGCGATACTTCCGGAGACGGATCCGCTTGCCCCCGGGGACGTGCGCCGCGTCGTGCTGTGCAGTGGCAAGGTGTATTTCGATCTGCTGGAAAGCCGGCGAGAGCAGAAGCGCACCGATACGGCCATCCTGCGCATGGAGCAGCTATACCCGTTTCCGGAAGCGAGGTTGAAGGCGGAGCTCGATCTTTATCCGAACGTCACAACCTTGGTCTGGTGCCAGGAGGAGCCCCGGAATCAGGGGGCCTGGTATGCGAGCCAGCACCATGTGCGCAACGTGCTATCGTCGCAGGTGCAGCTCAAATACGCGGGCAGGCCGGCATCTGCTGCACCAGCCGTGGGATATCCGCAGCTCCACATTCAGCAGCAACGTGCATTGGTGTCAGAAGCGCTGGGAAGTGGCACATGAACGGGTCGCTGGCACGTGCGGTGACGCAGGAAATTGATTGACGGCCAAAGCCGATGGAGGGGCAGATAATGTCGATAGATGTCCAGGTACCCGACTTTCCTGAATCCGTCCGCGACGGCACACTCGTCAGTTGGCGCAAGCATCCCGGCGATCCGGTAAGGCGCTCCGAGATCCTGGCTGATATCGAGACCGACAAGGTGGTGTTCGAGATCCCGGCGCCAGCCGATGGTGTGCTTCAAGAGATTCTTCAGAACGAGGGTGCGACGGTGGTTGCGAAGCAGGTCATAGGTCGGCTCGGTGCGCTGCAGGTCGGGGCAGGCGGGACCGGGCAGGTCGTGACCCAGGTGTCCGCCGGCAAGGGTCCTGAGGGCTTGGCGACCCAGGCCGAGCAGCCCATTTTGACTCCCTCCGCCCAGAAACTGATCGCCGATCATGGCCTGGCGCAGCAGCCGATTGCGGGGACCGGCAAGGGTGGCCGTGTTCTGAAGGAAGATGTGCTGCGTTTTATCGACGAGCGCGCGATCAAGCCTTCTGCCGCGCCACCAGCGGTGGCGGCGGGCGGGACCGCCCCTGCTTTTGAAGCCGAAGCCGGCCGGCCAGAAAAGCGCGTGCCCATGACACGCCTGCGCGCGCGCATTGCGGAACGTCTACTCGCCGCGCAGCACGCGGCCGCGATCCTCACGACCTTCAACGAGGTCAATATGCGCCCGGTGATGGACCTGCGCCAGCGCTATCGTGAGCGTTTCGAGAAGGAATACGGAGTACGTCTTGGATACATGTCTTTCTTCGTCAAGGCTGCTGTGGAGGCATTGAAGCAGTTTCCGGAGATCAACGCGTCTCTGGACGGCACTGACATCGTATATCACGGTTACTATGATATCGGAATTGCCGTGAGCTCTCCGCGCGGCCTCGTGGTACCGATACTGCGCGATGCCGGCCGGCTTACTATGGCCGAGATCGAGTCCCAGATCGCGGCGCTGGGGCAAAAATCGCAGAGCGGTACGCTCGGCATCGAGGAGATAACCGGAGGTACCTTTACCATCACCAACGGCGGCGTCTTCGGGTCGCTGCTTTCAACGCCGATCCTGAATCCGCCGCAGAGCGCCATACTCGGGATGCACAAAATCGAGGATCGTCCGGTGGCGGAAGGCGGTCAGGTCGTAATCCGTCCGATGATGTATCTGGCCCTCTCTTACGATCATCGCATTATCGATGGGCGCGAAGCCGTGCGTTTTCTGGTCACAATCAAAGAAATGCTCGAGGATCCTCCGCGCATTCTGCTGGAGGTCTAGCGAGGGGGGGGGGTTCCGAATCGGTCCGACACGAGACTGCGATGCAAGTGGGAGCGGGGCGGCGGACACTGAAGTTAGACTAAGGAATTCGGCTGATGACAAGGCATTTCGATGTGGTCGTAATCGGTGGTGGGCCGGCAGGCTATGTCGCCGCCATACGCTGCGCGCAACTAGGCATGACTACCGCCTGCATCGATCAATGGCGCGACCGACAGGGCCGATCGGCGCTCGGCGGTACCTGCCTCAATAGCGGATGCATTCCCTCCAAAGCCCTGCTCGAATCCTCGGAGATTTACGACCAGGCCCGGAATTCGTTCGCAATGCACGGGGTCAAATGTGGCGGGGTGGCTCTGGACCTTCCGGCAATGATGGCACGCAAGGACAAGGTGGTCACGACCCTGACCCAGGGAATCGCCGGCTTGTTCAAGTCGCATAAGGTTACCTGGGTGAAAGGCCATGCAAGACTGCTGCCGCATAAGCAGGTAGAGGTGCATGAGTACGGCACAGCAGGCACAGGGCAGCTGATCGAGGCCGAAAACATCATTCTTGCACCTGGCTCCGTTTCCGCAGAGATGGGTGCCGCCCCGCTGCATGGAGATCTTATCGTCGACTCTACTGGCGCTCTGGAGTTTTCCGAGGTTCCGGTACGCCTCGGAATCATCGGCGCCGGCGTGATCGGGCTGGAACTGGGTAGCGTATGGCGGCGCCTAGGTTCCGAGGTGGTGCTGCTCGAGGCGCAGTCCGAGTTCCTCACGATGACCGATACGCAGATTGCCGGCGAGGCGTTACGTCAGTTCACCGCCCAGGGCCTGGATATCCGCCTGGGTGCACGAGTACTCGGGTGCCAGGTTACGGAAAGCAAAGTCGAATTGGCGTATCAGGATCGCGGCGGAGACCATCGTGAAACCGTAGACAAGCTGATCGTGGCCGTCGGCCGCCGTCCCAACACGCGTGACCTGTTTGTTCCGGAAGCCGAGCTGTTGCTGGACGAATGGGGTGTCATCCACGTGGACGAGCACTGCCGTACGAATATCCCCGGAGTCTATGCGATCGGCGATGTGGTGCGCGGGCCGATGCTGGCGCACAAGGGGTCGGAGGAGGGGGTCATGGTCGCCGAGCGAATTGCCGGTCAGCAAACGTCGATTAATTACGATACCGTTCCGTCCGTTATCTATACCCTGCCGGAAATCGCGTGGGTAGGCAAGAGCGAGCAGGCCTTACGTGCTGCCGGGACCGACTGCCGGGTGGGCATTTTTCCGTTTTCGGCCAGCGGGCGCGCCCTTGCCTCCGGCAGCACTGCGGGCATGGTGAAGATGATTGCGGATACAGCGACCGACCGCGTGCTCGGAGTGCATATGATCGGACCGCATTGCTCCGAACTCATTGCCCAGGCGGTCATCGCCATGCAGTTCTCGGCAAGCAGCGAAGACATTGCGATGACTATGTTCGCTCATCCGACGCTGTCGGAGGTTTTCCATGAGGCGGCACTTGCCGTAGATGGCCGACCGATTCATATCACGCGCTCTGGTCGGCGCTGACCACAGCCACATGCAGGCCGGCGCGCGCCAGGGACATGCTGCATTGTCGTGGGGTAGAATGGCGCATTGACGGCAAAACTCTCACGATAGAATCTACATGAATCTCCACGAATATCAGGCAAAGCGGCTGCTCGCCGAGCATGGAGCGGCTGTTCCCGAACATCGTGTTGTGGACAGCCCGGATACTGCGCGCACAGCCATTGCCGAACTGGGTGGCCAGCGCTGGGTGATTAAGGCTCAGGTGCATGCCGGTGGCCGCGGCAAGGCCGGTGGTGTCAGGATTGTCTCGGAACCGGCCGAGGCGATGAAAGTGGTGACTTCCATGCTGGGCTCGCGTCTAGTCACCGGTCAGACCGACCGGCGCGGGCAGCCTATTAACCATGTGCTGATCGAGCGGCCATCGGACATCGTCCGGGAACTGTATGTCGGGGTTGTCATCGATCGTTCGCGCCAGCGACTGGTGGTCATGGCTTCGACCGAGGGTGGCGTGGAGATTGAGAAAGTAGCGCATGATGCGCCCGACAAGATTCTGCAGGCGGTTGTACACCCGCTGGTCGGCCTGCAGCCCTATCAGTGCCGTGAGCTCGGCTTCGCGCTCGGTCTGCATCCGGAGCAGTTGTCGCAACTCACCCGCATCCTCTCCGGAATGACCCGGCTGTTCGTCGAGAAGGATCTGAGCCTGCTGGAGGTCAATCCGCTGGCGGTAACGAAGGACGGCGGTCTAATCTGTCTCGACGCCAAGGCAAACGTGGACGATAACGCACTGTATCGCCAACCGGTCCTGGCAGCGCTGCGAGATTCGAGCCAGGAGGACGAGCGCGAAGCGCGTGCTAGGAAATGGGACCTCAATTACATTGCTCTTGACGGCAACATCGGCTGCATGGTGAATGGCGCCGGACTGGCAATGGCTACCATGGACCTGATCAAGCTGCATGGTGGCAATCCGGCAAATTTTCTCGACGTCGGCGGGTCCACGACCCGGGAGCGCGTGGCTGAGGCCTTCAAGATCATCCTGGCGGATGCGAATGTGCGGGGAGTTCTGGTCAATATTTTCGGCGGGATCGTACGCTGCGACATGATTGCGGAGGGCATCGTTGGTGCCGTCGCGGAAGTCGGCATAGGGGTGCCAGTCGTGGTGCGCTTAGCAGGCAACCATGCTGAGCGCGGCCGGGAAATCCTGGATCACAGCGGGCTGCGGATTACCGCAGCCAGTGGGCTGGCTGAGGCTGCGCGCGCAATCGTCGCGGCCGTGACGGGGGTTGCATGAGCATCCTCGTCGACAAGAACACTAAGGTGATCTGCCAGGGGTTTACCGGAAAGCAAGGCACTTTTCATTCTGAGCAGGCAATAGCCTACGGCACGCGCATGGTGGGAGGCGTGACGCCCGGAAAGGGAGGAAGTAGCCATCTCGGATTGCCGGTGTTCAACACGGTCAGGGATGCGGTAGCCAAGACAGGTGCCGATGCCAGCGTGATCTATGTGCCGGCCGCCTTTTGCAAGGATGCAATCATCGAGGCGGCCGAGGCTGGAATTGCTCTTATTGTATGCATCACGGAGGGTGTTCCGATACGCGATATGCTCGAGGCCCGCATCGTGGTCAGAGAGGCCGGTGCCCGCCTGATCGGACCCAACTGTCCGGGCATCATCACACCGGGTGAGTGCAAAATCGGTATCATGCCCGGCTCGATCCATTTGCCGGGAAAGGCAGGTATCGTGTCGCGTTCCGGAACGCTTACGTACGAAGCCGTTCAGCAGACTACCGATCTAGGTCTCGGGCAGAGCACCTGCGTCGGAATCGGCGGCGATCCGATTCCGGGCATGAGTTTCATCGATTGCCTTGAGCTTTTTCAGGCTGATCCACAGACTGAGGCTATCCTGATGGTCGGCGAGATTGGCGGCAGCGCGGAGGAGGAGGCGGCTGCCCACATCGCCGCGCATGTTTCCAAGCCAGTGGTTGCCTATATTGCCGGTGTCACAGCTCCCCCCGGCCGGCGGATGGGCCATGCGGGGGCGATCATAAGCGGTGGTCGGGGGACGGCGGCGGAAAAGTTCGCCGCCCTAGAAGCTGCAGGTGTCGTCACCGTCCGGTCGCCGGCCGAGATGGGTAGTGCGTTACTTGCAACGCTTTCTGCGAGCCGCCGGCGCTGAAGTTGGGGTGTACGGGAGTATGTCCGGAGCGGCAAGCCGGGGTGCACGTGGTCGGGGTGACCGGCATCATGCCAATCATTGAACAGGACAGTTGGCGCGAGCAGTACTTCGAGGGAGTCGACTGTCCGGCAGAGATCGTCATTCCGACGGACGATGAGTATGCCTATCGCTTATTTCCGGCGTATCGCTGGGTCTACAACAAACTGCTGATCTGTCAGACGCAGGGGTTGGAACATGCGCCACATGGCATTACGCCGCCGCACTTTCCTGTATTCAGCAAGCCAGTGTATAACCTGCGCGGCATGGGGGCGGGTAGCCGCATCATTGCATCGCTCGAAGAGTACGAGCGTTTCCAGCAACCCGGACACCTGTGGATGTCGCTGCTGCACGGGGAACATGTAAGCAGCGATGCCGCACTCATTGACGGAGAACCGGTCTGGTGGCGCCACGCCTTGGCCAGAACGCTCAAGGAGGGCATGTTCGATTACTGGACAGTGCTTGCCGAGCCGCGTCCCAAAATCGAAGCCTACTGCGGCAATTGGCTGCGGTGTAACCTCAAGGGATATTCCGGCTGCGTAAATTTCGAGACGATCAGCGGGACAATCATCGAGGTGCATCTGCGTTTCGCAGATCAGTGGCCAGACCTTTACGGCGACGGCTGGATACAGTCTGTGGTCGACCTCTATGCGAACCGGAACTGGAGTTATCCCGATCGATGTCGTCGCACGGGTTACAGCGTGGTTCTTTTTGGGGAACCTGGTTCACCGTTTCCCCGGGTCGATCACAGCTCGGTTTCCTGTCTGCTTTCACATCCGGAAATTTCTAGCATTCAGATAACGTTTGATACCGGACGGCCTCCGCACAGCCACGCCATGCCTCCCGGGGGGCCAAGGCTTGCGGTCGTAAATTGCTGGGATCTTGGAGTCGGCATCGAGATGCGCGAGCGTCTTGCCATGCTGATGGAGCCGCAGCCGCGGACCCTGTGTCCTGGGCGCTTAGGGGCATGATCTGTACCGGAACGAAAGTCGAAAAACGGAATGCGGGCTGAAGTCCATGATGCTTTGCCGGTCTCCCGCTCCGTCACGATCGGGTTAGCTCAAGGAATCGGGTGATCGGATCCTGACAAATCAGCATAACTAAATCAGAGGTCACATGCGAAGCTACGTCCGTTATCCGTCTGGTATGCCCGTATCTGTGTCGCTTGAGGAGGTAGTAGCCAGCGAGACCCTTTACCTCAACAACATCAGTCGCGGTGGCCTGTCGTTCAACTCCATGGTCGCGCTCAAGGTCGGCACTGTTATCCGGCTGCGCATACCTCCGAACCGGCCGTTTTTCGAGGTTCTTGGGAAGGTTATATGGTGCAAGAAAATGTCATTGCAGTACGTAATCGGGGTTGAATTCATCAATGCGGATGACAAGGCGCGGACACAGATTATCGAGATGGTTTTTCGCATCGATGAGTATCGGCGCAAACTTCTAGAGCAGGAAGGCCGGGGCCTCACACACCAGCAGGCCGCTCTTGAATGGATAGAGAAGTGTTGGGCCGACTTCGTTGCGGGCTCGGGACCGGACAGGCGCTGAAGCGGCGGACTGCGGCCGAGTCCCGGCGTACGCTTTGCTTCGAGGAGACTTGTCATGAACAGCGTCGAGCTACCGAGCTCAATGCGTGCTGTCGCGATAACCGCCCACGGCGGACCCGAAGTTCTTGTCGTTGGTGCTCACGCGATACCAACACCCGGTGCGGGAGAAGTCGTGATCAGGGTTGCAGCCGCCGGCGTCAACCGCCCCGATATCCTCCAGCGCAAGGGTCTATATCCGCCTCCGGCCGGTGTGACCCGGATCCCTGGACTCGAGATTGCCGGTACCGTTGTCGGACTCGGACCGGAAACCCGTTTTTGGCACATGGGCGACCGGGTGTGTGCGCTCGTGTCCGGAGGCGGTTACGCCGAGTTTTGCATTGCCTCCGGGGAACAGTGTCTGCCGGTCCCGCGCGGCTTGAGCATGACGGAGGCAGCGTCATTGCCTGAGACATTTTTTACTGTGTGGAGCAATGTGTTCGACCGGGCGGCAATACGGTCGGGCGAGAGCCTGTTCGTCCAGGGGGGTGCTAGCGGGATTGGGGTATGTGCGATACAACTGGCACACGCTTTCGGTCTGCGGGTGTTCGCCACTGCCGGCAGTGCCGAGAAATGCCTCGCCTGCGAGCGCCTGGGCGCGGAACGTGCAATCAACTACAGGACGGAGGATTTTGTCGCGGTAACGAACGCGCTCACGGAAGGCCGTGGTGTTGACGTAATCCTCGATATGGTAGGCGGGGACTACGTCCGCAGGGAACTGCAGATGCTGGCCGATGATGGACGCCTGGTTTTCATCTCCTATCTGGGTGGGCGCGAAGCGACAGTGGACATCGATCTGGTGCTGCGGCGCCGACTGGTGCTCACCGGATCGACATTGCGTTCGCGTCCGGTTGAGGTCAAGGCGGCAATCGCGCGTTCGTTGCGCACCCAAGTTTGGCCGCTGCTCGAGAATGGTCGGGTGCGTCCCGTGGTGCACGCGACCTTCTCCTTGGAGCAGGCAGCCGACGCCCACGCCATGATTGAGAGCGGAACCCATATCGGAAAAATCGTCTTGCAGGTCGCCGCGGACTGACCGTTAGCGGTACTTTTATGCGGTAGGCATGGTGATACCACGGAGTTACAACAATGAAATTTTCGGCCAGGTCGAGCGGTATGTCAGCCAGTAATGCCGCAGGCGGGAACTCAAGGTTGGCACACGTTGCTCTGGTGCTAGCGATCACAGCCGCAACACTTTCCGTCATGTCGGGTTTTGGTCATCGCTTCGGCCTATGGTCGTTCACCGTAGGCTTTGCGGTCTTGGGTGGGGCAGCATGTCTTGCCATCGTCGCCAGTGTGTCGGGGCTCGCGGCCCTGATAGGGGCAGGCACGGGCGGCGCGCGACGCGCTAAAATTATGGCCATCGCGAGTCTTGCCGTGAGCCTTCCAGTCTTCGCTGTGCCGCTCCACTGGCTTTACCTTGCACGTAGTCTTCCGCCCATCCACGATATCACGACTGACACGCGTAATCCGCCGAACTTTGTAGCGATCCTGCCGCTGCGGCGCCTCGCACCGGACTCAAGCGTCTACGGGGGTCCTCGGGTCGCCGCGCTACAGAGGCGCGCATACCCTGACATCAGGCCCACGGTACTGCCTGTTTCGCCGGCTGAGGCGTTCCAGGACGCACTTAACGCGGCGCGTTCTCTCGGTTGGCATATTGTTGCTGCTGTCCCGCAGGATGGCCGCATCGAGGCGACCGATTCCACTTTCTGGTTCGGTTTTACGGACGATATTGTGGTGCGTGTCCGACCGGTGGCGGCCGGCGCGCGAGTCGACCTGCGCTCGACATCGCGTGTCGGTCTCAGTGATCTCGGCACCAACGCGCGTCGTATCCGCACCTTCCTGAAAGTGCTACGCGCACATTCTTAGCGCCCTGCTATCCGATTCATGAGACCGCATCACAGCCAGTTTGTGTGACGTGCGCTGATTCGAGGGTCGAAATCGGCAAGTCAATGTTCCCGTGTGTTTACCGGTCTTGACTACCCGGATCGGCGAGCTTGCTGAAGGCGGGTTGCGCGCATCGGAGCCCGAGTCCTTGGGTGCTGGTAAGTCAGCCGGCGTGTATCTGGGCGGCCATTCTGTCAGGAATGGCGAGCCGCAGCGGTAAGGGGATGTGCTTGCATCTGGCATGTTTTCTGCATGACCTGATTTGTGGTGGCAACTGTCACCAAGGGGAAGGGGGTCATGCAGAATACGAACTTGGATCCGGAGGGCATCGAGACCCGGTTGCGCCTCGACACCGTTGTAGTCGGTGACGGCGATTATCTGCGCGAAATCGGGCCCACGGGGCTGGTGTTTGCTTCAAGATTGGCGCTGAATTCTGGCGCTGCCATTGAGTTGCATGTTCCGATTGCATTGCCGGCCCTGGAGACCGATGGCCGTGTAGTCTGGTGCAGGCCCGAGCAGGATCATTTCATCGTCTGCGTCGAGTTCTCGCGCAGGATCGACCGCTTCCGGGCACGAATGATTTGGCAGGTGTACCGCATTGAGCACTACCGGAAAACGGTGCAGGAACGCGAGGGGCGCGAATTGACACGCCAGGAGGCCGCGGTCGAGTGGATCAAACTGTACGCCCCTGACTTTCCGAAGCTTGACGATTTTCCGAAGCAGTGAGCGGCGCTGCCGCCGGTAATGCCTGTACCTTTGGCCTCGTAGGGCATTTTGCATCCGCGATCCGTACGATCCCGTTTCCTGTCTGGACATCGTACCGCCGTGCTGCGGAACTGTGTACGAATTCCCGGTTCCGCCATGGCTGCGATGGTCACACCGACATTACGCCGACTTCCGGAGTTTTCACGCAAAATCGAGCTGTCGGGCATGCGCCCGGCGCTTATATGTCTCGGTTGAAAGACGGTTTTGCCCTGGATCAATACTAAATTTATACTGCTGAGTGACTCGCCCCCGAACTGGGTGCGGTATCACGGAGAAGTCATGCGTCCTTTGCATCTGCTTTCCATTTTGGACCGGGAATTCACCAGCGCCCGGGACGGCCACCATACGCCAGTGATGTTGTGGGGGCCGCCTGGGGTAGGAAAATCCCAGATGGTCGCGCAGGTCGCCTTCCGACATGCCGTGTCTGTCATAGATATCCGCCTGTCGCAAATGGAGCCGACCGATTTGCGAGGAATACCATTTCGGGTCAATGACCTGGTGGAATGGGCGATCCCCGCGATGCTGCCGGACGCCGGACGCCATGGCAAGGCCGGCATCCTGTTCCTTGACGAGATCACTTCGGCCGCGCCCACGGTTTCGGCAGCGGCCTATCAGCTCATTCTCGACCGGCGCCTCGGTGCCTACCGGGTTCCGGATGGGTGGGCGATATTCGCCGCCGGCAATCGCCAAGGTGACCGCGGCGTTACCTACAGCATGCCAGCGCCGCTCGCCAACCGATTTTCCCATTTTGATGTGGATACACATCTTGACGACTGGGTGAGCTGGGCGTATGCCAATGGCATAGACGAACGTATCGTCGCATTTCTGAGATTCAGGCCAGAGTTGCTGTTCGACTTCGACCCGGCGCACAATCCCGTTGCGTTCCCAAGCCCCCGCTCTTGGGAATTTGCACATCGCGCGCTGCACAAGTTCGGCGATCAGCCCGAACTTCTGCGTGGTGCGTTGCAGGCATGTGTCGGGCCGGCAGCAGCCATCGAGCTGCAGGCTTTCATCGACAATCTCGACAATCTTCCGGACATCGACGCAATAATCGGCGGAGCGACCGTGCCGGTACCGCGCGAGACTGATCTTCAATATGCAGTGGCGAGTGCACTTGTGGGACGCGCACTGCGCGTACGGAACAGTCCCGAAGAAAGTCTGGTCTACGGGCATATCCTCGACTATGCGACGAGGTTTCCACAGCGCGAGATGGGCGTGATGCTGGTTTCGGACATGCAGCGCGCCGTGGGGCGCAAGTTGTTTTCGCTCCCGCAGTTCGGCAGTTGGGCAAAGCACATCGCAGACGTAATGCTTTTCGACATGTAAGGGCCATGGTCACGAGGGATGATGTTGAAACCAAGCTGGCGGCGGCAAGGGCGCGGTTGATTCTCGACAAGCCGTTTCTTGGGGCGCTGGTGCTGCGATTGCCAGTGGTTGCGGCCGACCCGGCATGGTGTGCGACTACGGCAACCGATGCGCGCGCCTTCTACTATAATCGCGATTACATCGGCGCTCTCAGTCTGGAACAAACCCAGTTCGTCCTCGCACATGAGGCGCTGCACTGTGCGCTGTCCCATTTCACGCGACGCCAGCACCGGGTAAAGCGACGCTGGGACCTTGCATGCGACTACGCCGTCAACCCACTGCTGGTGGGCGATGGCCTGACGCCGTCGCCAGGGGTTGTGCTGTTTGACTGTTACGATGGATTGACTGCTGAGGAGATTTATCCCTGCATACGGGAGAATGACGAGCAGGAACCTCTCGACCAGCACCTTTATGATGAGAATGACAGCCGCCGCGACGACGGATCTGGTAGCGGAGGGTACGGCGACGATAATCGCGGCCGGAAATCGAATGAACCCGAACCCCGGGACCGCGACGGTGAGATGGCATCGGAAGCCAAGCGCGATGGCGCCGCAATGCCGGCACCGCTGACTGAAAGTGAGCGTGAAACTATGGGTGTGCAGTGGCGCCAACGCTTGGCCGGTGCGGCGCAGCAGGCCATGCAGAGCGGCAAGCTTACTGCTTCGATGGCGCGCCTGGTTGATCATCTGCTTCAGCCGCAACTGCCGTGGCGCATGATGCTGGCGCGATATATGAGCGCCAGCGCACGCGATGACTATAGTTTCATGCGGCCTTCGCGGCGCGAGGGTGCGGCCCTGCTGCCTAGCCTGCGCAGCTCGCAGGTTGAACTCGCAATAGTTCTCGACACCAGCGGTTCCATCGGGGATACGGAAATGCGCGAATTTCTGGCGGAGGTTGACGCGCTGAAGGGGCAGCTGCGGGCAAGGGTTACGCTGCTTGGCTGCGACGACCGGCTCAGCGAAGATGGCCCGTGGCGATACGAACCGTGGGAAGAGCTGAGGTTGCCCGAAACCCTTGCGGGCGGCGGCGGTACCAGCTTTATTCCACCGTTCGATTGGCTGAAAAGGCAGGATCGTCAACCGGATCTGGTGCTTTATTTTACCGATGCCGACGGCGAATTTCCGCAGGATGCACCGTTTTTCCCGGTGATCTGGCTGGTGAAAGGGAAGGCGCCTGTGCCCTGGGGGCAGCGGGTCCAGCTGAATTAGGGGGCGGGCCGCAATTGCGCCGTATGAGCAAGTCATGCAACTGAGCGATGAAGACTTCTTGCGGCTGAACGTGCTGCTTGCTAACCCGATCGAGGCGGTCCGGGTAGACGAGCAGAACATGACGGTCCATGGGCTGCATGGAGAGCAGGAGGCGAAAGTCAGGCTCAGTCCTACAGGTCGCCCCGATCAATACCTGCGCTGCGTGCGTGAACTGCTCTCCGGGCACGTGCTTGGGTCGCCTGGCGGCTATCCGGCATTTCTGCAGCGCTGGACGCGCATGGGTCAGGCCCGTGATGCACGTCTTGCAGAACTTCTGATGCTTGGCGAACCGGAGGCGGTGGTTGCGGTTGCCGCTGCGGCCGGCCTCACCGATGAACTTGCCCGCCGTGCATGGTGGGCGCTGCCCACTCCGGAAATTGCACGCTGCATGCTGGCCCGCGAGTGCGTCGTCAAGGGCAGCATGGGAAAGGTGCTGGCGGAATATCTCGTTGAATATCTGCCGTTCGAGACGGAGCCGCTCGCGATCATTGCAACGGTGCGTCTGGTGCTGCAGCCGGGTCTGGTTGATGAAAGTGCCCGCCGGCGCATCTGGGAAAAAGGTCGGCACAAGAATGTCTATCATCTCGGCTTTCTGGAGTCGACGCCGGATGCGCTGCCGGACGAGTCCCCAGCGCGCATCGACCTTGTTCAGCAGCAGGATGTCCTGGACCCGCTGGCTAATACGGGCAATGAGTATGCGGCGCAACTACTGCGCCTGCTGGACCGCCCAGGCCAAAGTTTCCTGGCGGTGTCCGAGCGCATACTGCGCAAGCCGGCCAGCCAGGAGGCAGCCATCTGCGTCATGAACGTCATCGGCAGCTATTTTCGCGGTTCGGCGCCGCTCGAGGAGCCGCCGCGCGACATGGATGTGGCCATGGAGCGCGCACGGGCACAATATCAGAGCACGGCACAGGCAACCGCTGGCACCGGACCACTTGCGGATCTGGTGCAAGCCGCGCCTGGGCTGGAGCGTGAGATTGTTGCGCTGTTGGTCCTGTCCCAGATAAGCGAGGCATTGTTGAATCCAATTTTCTCGCATACTACCGCTGCTGGGACGGTCATGGTAAAAAAAATGGAGCCGCTGGTCGGTCCTATTCTTGAGCAGTACGCAGTGCTGCGTACTGCTGCTGGCTGCTAGGCCCCGTTTCCCTTGGAGGCACCGCTTTCATGCCTGGCGCATGCTTCAAGGCCTGCCTGCAGAGATGGATAGAGAAGCTCGATTCCGAGTTCTTCGCGCATTCGCCGGTTGTCAATACGACGTGACTCGTCAAGGTATGAAAGCATTTCCGGACTCAGGAAACGCCCAGCCTCTGCACGGCTCACTGTTGGTGGACGCGGCAGACCGACGGTATCGGCGACACGGTTAAAGTACTCAGTCATGGTTCCCGGACTTCCGTCGCTTGCATTATATATGGTATCCGCACGGCCCAGCTCAGCAGCTGCTACGCAGACTCTGGCAAGATCGTCGGCGTGGATACGATTCGCAAATCCACATTCGCCTTCGTTCACTACCGGCCGGCGTGAACGAATCGCGTCAACCGGAAGGCGCCCGACCCCGTAAATACCGGGCACACGCAGGATAACAATCGCCGCATCGTGCCTGCGCCCCCAGTCTCGCAGCACATTCTCCGCGTCCAGCCGGCGTCGGGCGCGTGCGGTCTGCGGGTTGACCGGCGTCTCCTCATCTACCCATGCGCCGCGACTGTCTCCATAGACGCCCGTGGTACTTATGTATACCACCCTGCGGGGTTTTGGCCCGTTTGACAGGGCGTCGAGCAAAGTACGCATGCGCGGGTCGGATTCGCCGACCCGCGGAGGCGGGGCGAAGTAATAAAGCAGGTCGCCGGATGCTGCGATGTGTGTGAGGGTTTCCGGCTTGTCGAGGTCGCCGAGCAGCGCTTCAATACCGCAAGCGCGCAGACGTTCGGCGCCTGAAACGCTGCGCGAAAGCGCCGTTACGCATGCACCGCGCGCCCGCCATAGCGCAGCCACGCGCGCGCCGATATCGCCGCATCCTATGATCATCACTTTGTTCACAGTCTTTCCTGAATCCGCGGTCGTGCTTTCGCGTAACAAGCATATCACCATGCGGATGGCGAATTGAACAGCATCTGAAACGGCACTGCCTGCAGTGGATGTTTGTGGCATCATTGCGGTAACGCGCCGAATGTGCGCCGGTCTCGGATAGGTAACGTGCCGCAGGATTCCGACTTCTCGGGTATATCGGGGCTAGCTCCGCAGGTGGCGGCGGCGCGGCTTGTTGCGGAAGGTTACAACGAACTGCCATCGGCGCGTCCGCGCACATTCTTGGCAATCGCGCTGAGTGTTGTACGCGAGCCGATGTTTTTGTTGCTGCTTGCATGCGGCACGATATACCTGGTGCTCGGTGACATGCGGGAAGCGCTTATGCTTCTGGCATTCGTCGGCGTGGTGATGGGGATAACGCTCTATCAGGAGCGCAAGACCGAACGGGCGCTGGATGCACTGCGCAATCTGTCGAGTCCGCGGGCTCTGGTCATCCGCGGCGGTCAGACGCAGCGCATACCTGGTCGCGAGGTGGTTCGTGGCGACATACTGATACTGTCCGAGGGTGACCGGGTGCCAGCGGACGCGCGCGTCCTCATGAGCAGCAACCTCGAAACCGATGAATCTCTGCTGACCGGGGAATCGGTCCCGGTGCGCAAGCGTGAGCACGATGGCAGTGCTGCAGAACCGCCCCGCCCTGGCGGTGATGATCTGCCGTATGTATACGCAAGTACTCTCGTAGTGCAAGGCAAGGGCTTGGTCGAAGTTCAGGCGATCGGAGTACACACTCAAATCGGCCGCATCGGTCGCGCACTGCAGACGCTCAAGCAGGAGGACACCACTCTGCAGCAGGAGACCGCGCGTTTGGTCCGCCTGCTTGCCGTCATCGGGTTGATCCTGTGCGTCGTCGTGGCTGTCGCCTACGGACTCAGTCGCGGTGACTGGCTGCACGGCCTCTTGGCCGGTCTGACAATGGCCATGGCAATTCTCCCAGAGGAGTTTCCGGTCGTTCTGACGGTGTTCCTTGCGCTAGGCGCTTGGCGCATCTCGCAGCGCCGTGTTCTTACGCGCCGCATGGCAGCCGTGGAAATGCTGGGGGCAGCGACCGTTCTGTGTGTCGACAAGACCGGCACGCTTACCCAAAACCGAATGTCCGTGAGGAAGCTGTGTACGAGCAGCGGATGCTGGGATCTCGATGTGTCAAACGGGGCGTTGGCGGAGCCATTCCACGAACTCGTCGAGTACGCCATCCTAGCGAGCCAGCGCGATCCATTCGATCCGATGGAGCAGGCGCTGCGTGGGCTGGGAAAAACTGCTTTGAGCGACACCGAGCATCTGCATGACGATTGGTCACTGGTGCGCGCGTACCCGCTGTCGCGGGAGCTGCTGGCCCTGTCGCAGGTATGGCGCGCACGTAACGGACAGCGCTACGTGGTCGCTGCCAAGGGTGCACCCGAAGCAATCGCCGACCTGTGCCATTTGAGCGAAGCGGTGACAGGGAAGCTGATGCAAGACGTGATCACGCTGGCCAGCGAAGGTTTGAGGGTTATCGGAGTGGCAAAAGCTTGGTTTCAGACGCCGGACCTGCCGCGGGAACAGCACGATTTTGCGTTTGATTTCGTGGGCCTGATCGGCCTTGCCGATCCCATCCGGCCGTCGGTACCGGACGCGGTGGCAGCCTGTTATGCCGCGGGCATCCGCGTCGTAATGATCACCGGCGATTATCCCGTCACGGCACGCAGCATTGCCAGGCAGATCGGTCTGAAACCGGCTGAAGCTGTCATTACCGGTCCGGAACTCGATGCCCTGAGCGGCAATGATCTGCGTGAACGCGTCAAGACCGTCAGCATTTTTGCCCGAGTGACTCCGGAGCAGAAGCTGCGACTTGTGCAGGTGCTCAAGGAAAACGGCGAAATCGTCGCCATGACCGGAGATGGCGTCAACGATGCCCCTGCGCTCAAGGCTGCACATATCGGGGTGGCTATGGGCGGTCGTGGCACGGATGTCGCGCGTGAATCGGCCGCGCTGGTACTGTTGGATGATGACTTCTCATCCATCGTGGATGCTGTGGGAGTCGGTCGCAGGATCTCCGACAATCTACGCAAGGCCATGGCCTATATTGTCGCCGTGCATGTACCGATCATCGGCCTGTCTCTCATTCCGGTGTTCTGGCGATGGCCGCTTATATTAATGCCTGTGCACATTGTATTTCTGGAACTGGTCATTGATCCGACATGCTCGATTGTCTTCGAGGCAGAAGGCGCGGAGACTAACGCAATGCAGCGTCCGCCGCGTGACTCGAAGGCGGCA
The DNA here is from genome assembly GCA_021790335.1 of Pseudomonadota bacterium. Classification (GTDB taxonomy): domain Bacteria; phylum Pseudomonadota; class Gammaproteobacteria; order Acidiferrobacterales; family UBA6901; genus JAJYCY01. The sequence continues at coordinate 55,742 of JAJYEE010000001.1, forward strand.
CTGTTCGGCCGCGCCTCGATCATTCTCAGCGCCTTGCAGGGCCTAGCGGTACTGGCTGTCGTGCTCGCAATATTCGTGCTGGCGCGACATGCGGGGTTGGGAGAAAGGGAGGCGCGCACGCTCAGCTTCGTGGCGCTCGTGATAGGGGATTTGGCGCTGATTTTCACGAACCTGTCCTGGTCGCGATCGGCTGTGGCGGTTCTGCGTTCACCCAACCCTGCGCTGTGGTGGGTGGTGGCCGCAGCCATGGGGTTCCTGAGCGTTGTAGTCTACGTACCGGCGCTGAGTTCCCTATTCCGCCTCGAGGCGATCAGCGTTCGGTATTTCCTGCTGAGCGCGGTTTCCGGCATGGCGAGCGTGCTTTGGTTCGAAGTCTACAAGCGCTGGCGTCGCTGACGGCGGAAGTCCCTACAGGCCGGTATCAATTCATTTTGTAGTGTAGTCATTTGTGCATGTTTCGAGTACGGTGGTCAATCCGAGCGACGGAAGCATTTGCAGGTGCGAGGCAACTGTACCGTGGAATGCCGAAACCAGCCTATAATGTGGTCAAATATGCGATATTAGAATTTTTTCCTAGCTTCCGTGTCTTCAAACAGCATGCCATGTCATTCATAGAGAATTGGAACGAAGAGAGGAAATCGTCGTATCTTTACCGGATCATGGCGTTGGCCGAGTACGACTCGGTGAAGTCGGCGCTTTTCGAAAACCTTGCGCGCGCGGCTGATAGCCAGGCCAGAATCTGGGAGGACAAGATACGTCAAAGCGGGACCACACCGCCAATGGATTACTCGCCTTCGCTGCGGGTTGTCCTTGTTGCATTTCTAATCCGCCGCTTGGGACCGCGCCGGCTGCGCCCGGTACTTGCAGCGCTCAAGGTGCGCGGGATGTCGGTTTACGGGGCGGGAGCGCTTGTTGGCGGCCACCCCATGCCGGCTTCGGTGGAGGATATCGGTCATCGGCACGTCGGCATAGGCGGCGGCGGAAAATTGCGGGCGGCGGTGTTCGGAATCAATGACGGCTTGGTGTCGAATACAAGTCTGATCATGGGTGTGGCTGGTGCGGTCACCGACGTCAGGTTCATTCTGCTCTCGGGTGTTGCGGGCCTTCTTGCCGGTGCATTCTCCATGGCGGCGGGAGAGTATGTCTCGGTGCGCTCGCAGCGGGAAATGTATGAATATCAAATAGGACTGGAGCGTGAGGAACTCGACGAGTATCCGGAGGAAGAGGCGGAAGAACTCGCATTGATTTACAGCGCGCGCGGCCTGTCTCTGGAGGAAGCGCGGCATGTGGCGCACGAAATGGTCAAGGATCGTGAACATGCCATTGATACTCTTGCGCGCGAGGAACTGGGGCTCAATCCGGATAATCTCGGTTCGGCATGGGAGGCAGCATCATCGTCTTTTGTGGCTTTCGCCGTGGGCAGCGTCATTCCGCTGGCACCATTTGTGCTGGGTTTCGGAAATCGCGCCCTGCCGATTGCCGCGGTATTGGTAGCTGTTGCTTTGTTTTCCGTAGGTGCATTGCTCAGTCTTTTTACGGGACGGCGTGCCTGGCACAGTGGCCTGCGCATGGTGCTTATCGGCGGTGCCGCTGCGATTGCAACTTTCCTGATCGGAAAGCTGCTGGGCGTGACGCTTTCCTGACATGCAGGAGCTGCAACAGCGGCGATGGCTGCGAGACAGACACCGTGGTCGTCACAGGGAGCGGCAACGATAATGTGACGGCAACCAGCGCCTGTCCTGACGACGACTATTGCCGAGCTCTTCGGTTTCCCCGCGCCATTTTCCTGAAATCACGGCTAGAATTTTTCACTTGCCAGTCTTGGCGAGATTTCTTATTCTTTTTCTTCGCACACTTTTCGTGCTTTTTGTCGCGGCAAGACGCGGTGCAATGCCGGCAGCGCGATGGATCGTTGCTGCGAATGGTTGCGAAATGCTATGAGCCTAGCCAATTGGAGGGGTTGCTTGCGTCTGCGGGGTCTTTGCTATTGTGGGTGGCTGACTCCCGGCTTCTTCCATGTTCGGCCAGGCCCCATGCCAACGCCTGTGCGGTAAGGATGTTCGCGTTGGCGCAGATTCCAACGTGCGGCCAGCGGCGAAGGCATGATGATAGTCGCGCCTTCATGGCGACTGCCTGAGACACTGGGAAGCCGGTGGTGTAGGCCCGATGACAGCGGCAGCCAGGCCATGTGCCCTGCTCCAGCCGGGTTTTATGACAGGCAGGGCCGCTTCGGCGTCACGAATTCGGTATCTGCCGAGCGACGGTGGTACCGGGGCTCGGGAGATAAGCAGGTCGGGACAACATCGTTTTGCGTGGTCAAATTTTCTGGGAACTATTGCTGCAGGATGAACCCCGATTGGCGACATCATGAGGCTAGGGTAACAGGTGATCAGAAAACTCATCATTGCAACGCATGGGCAGGGCTTGCATGAGATCACTCCGGCGGTCGAGGATGTGGTGCGGGAAGGTGGCATGGACGAAGGGCTGTGTACGATTTTCGTCCAGCACACTTCGGCCAGCCTAATCGTGCAGGAGAATGCCGATCCCTCCGTATGTCGTGATCTCGAACGCTGGTTGAGCCGCCTGATTCCCGAGGGCGATTCACTGTACACGCACAACTCTGAGGGCGCTGACGACATGCCGGCGCATGTCAAGGCTGCACTCACGACAAGTAGTATTTCCATACCGATTACCGATGGCAGATTGAGTCTTGGAACCTGGCAGGGCGTCTATTTGTGGGAACACCGCCGCCGTAAGTCGTCGCGGAAAGTAGTGGTGCATGTCCAGCGCTGAAGCCGGGTTGTCCTAAGCCGCCCCCGAAAGATTTGTCAGCGGAGGGATGGGCGTTTAGGATATTGGAACGCCTGATGTGGACTCTGATGGAAGCGCAGCTGTAGGGCGCGTCAATCGAAGGACGGTGGAAAAATGAACAAGAATAAGGCCCAGTTCCTTAACGAACCATCATTTTCCGATGGCGTGCAATCCGCGGACACGGGCATTCGTTCCGATCACGTTCGCGAGCACAACTTCTCAATGCGTCCTGTGTTCGGGGTAGATCGGCAAATATTGATGTTGCTGCTGAAGACGATGGGAAATCCGCCGGTCAGGTTTTTGCTTTGGAATGGCGAAGAGGTTTCAGGTGGTGCAGATGCACCAATAGCGCAGGTTTTCGTTGCCGACCGTACGGCACTGCTTCGTCTGGTCGTCAATCCCGACCTCCACTTCGGCGACTGTTACAGTTCCGGCCGTGTCGATGTCGATGGGGATCTGGTTGAGTTTCTCGAGGCCGTTTATCGTGCATCTGCTGCTGTGCCAGCCGGCAGCTTGTTGCAGCGCCTGATTTCACGCACTGGCGATGCACGCCCAAATACTCCTGCGGGGTCGCGTGACAATATCCACAGACACTATGATATCGGCAACGACTTTTACCGTCTGTGGCTGGATGAGCAGATGGTTTATACCTGTGCGTATTTCAAGGATTCAGGCGCGACGCTTGAACAGGCGCAGGTTGCAAAGATGGATCATGTATGCCGGAAGCTGCGCCTTCAGGCAGGTGAGACCGTGGTCGAGGCCGGCTGTGGGTGGGGGTCTCTAGCGCGCCACATGGCGCGGCACTATGGCGTTAAGGTTAAGGCATACAATATTTCGCACGAGCAGGTCGTATATGCGCGGGAAATGGCGAAGGCCGATGGTTTAGAAGGGCATGTCGAATATATCGAAGACGATTATCGTAATATTTCAGGCGATTTCGATGCCTTTGTATCGGTCGGTATGCTGGAGCACGTCGGGGCCGATCACTATCGCGAGTTGGGTGACGTCGTTCACCGTTGTCTCAGGGACAGTGGTCGTGGGCTTATTCATTCAATCGGGCGCAATCGGGCAAAGCCAATGAATGCCTGGATCGAAAAGCGCATCTTTCCGGGAGCCTACCCGCCGACTTTGGCGGAGATGATGCAAATACTGGAGCCCTGGGAGTATTCGGTGCTCGATGTTGAGAACCTTCGCCTGCATTATGCCCGAACTCTGGAGCACTGGTTGTGGCGATTCGAAAAGGTTTCGGACCGCGTTGCAGCAATGTTCGATGAGAGCTTCGTGCGTGCCTGGCGCCTTTATCTGGCGGGATCCATTGCGGCATTCCGTGTAAGTGACATGCAGCTTTTTCAGGTGGTTTTTGCTCCGCGCAACAATAACGATATTCCGTGGACGCGCGAACATGTTTATGTGCCGGAGCTGCCGGGGGGCTGAACCTTGGAATCTAGCGAGGTTCTGATTGTCGGTGGCGGGCCCGCGGGCTCGAGCTGCGCATGGAAACTAGCGCGCCACGGAGTGGATTGCCGGGTGCTGGACGCCCAGAACTTTCCGCGTACCAAACTCTGTGCGGGCTGGATTACGCCAGAAGTCGTGCGTGATCTGGAAATCGATATCCGTGATTATCCGCATCGTTTTCTTTCCTTTGACCGTCTCCACATCCACCTTTTTGGACTTGGCTTCCGTGTGAACGGCGTACAGCACTCGATCAGGCGCTTTGAATTCGATGACTGGCTGCTAAAGCGCTCTGGGGTTCCGTTCGCGAATCACAATGTGCGCGACATCAGGAAAGAGGGTGAATACTACGTGGTCGACGACCAGTATCGGGCACGATACCTGATCGGCGCCGGCGGAACGAAGTGCCCCGTGTATCGTACTCTGTTTCGCAACGCAAATCCTCGTGCCAAAGAGCTGCAGACGGTGACACTGGAACAGGAGTTTCCCTACGACTACCGGGACGGGGGCTGCCACCTGTGGTTCTTCGAAAGGGGGTTCCCTGGCTACTCCTGGTATGTTCCGAAGGCGCAAGGGTATCTCAACGTCGGGCTCGGGGGAATGGCTAGCCAGCTCAAGTATCGCGGCGAGGACATCTGGGGCCATTGGGAAAACCTGGTGCTTCGTCTGAAACGTTCCGGCATGGTTTTCGACGGAAGTTTTGATCCCAAGGGTTACAGCTATTACCTTCGGTCGGACGTAAGTGTCGGCCGTGTCGACAACGCCTTCATAGTCGGTGATTCAGCCGGCCTGGCAACCCGCGATCTTTGTGAGGGTATTGGCCCGGCAGTACGAAGCGGGCTTATGGCTGCGGATGCGATCCTGTCGGATACGGAATATTCGCTCGCAGCCATTTCGCGATATACCAGCGATAGAAGCCTGGTATATCGATCACTCGAGTTCATGTTCATTGAGCGTGAACGCAAGCGGCTCGCGCGCGCTGACGTCGCAGCCTGAACGCTGGTAATTCGCTGTTCCGGGGCAAATCTGCGATGCCGCGGTCGCTTCAGATCGCTGCGCAGACACCGCTGCCACGATAGCGGTATAATTCGCAGTCCACGCCAAAACGTCAGGTTCCATGTTCGCCGTTTCTGATTTGTTTTCGTACCGAAAGTACTGGGCTGCACGCTTCGGCACCGCCCCCGTGCTTCCGACGTCGCATGCCGATATGGAGATGCTCGGCTGGGACAGCTGTGACATCGTCATCGTGACGGGCGACGCCTATGTCGATCATCCGAGCTTCGGCATGGCGATCATCGGGCGTCTGCTGGAGGCGCAGGGTTTCCGCGTTGGCATTATTGCGCAGCCGGACTGGCGGAATAAGAACGCTTTTGAGGCGCTGGGGCGGCCCAGGCTGTTCTTTGGCATCACTGCCGGCAACATGGACTCGATGGTGAACCGCTATACAGCGGACCGCAGGATCCGTTCCGATGACGCCTATTCGCCGGGGGGCGGTGGTGGCAAACGCCCTGAGCGCGCTGTTATCGTGTATGCGCAGCGGGCTCGCGAAGCCTTCGGGGATGTGCCGATTGTCATAGGCGGTATCGAGGCAAGCTTGCGCCGTATTGCGCACTATGATTACTGGTCCGACAAGGTACGTCGGTCTGTTTTGGTAGACGCCAAGGCGGATATTTTGGTGTATGGCAATGGCGAGCGGCAAATCGTGGAAATCGCGCACAGGCTCGCGCGCGGCGAGCAGATCAGTGCGATCACCGATGTCCGCGGAACCGCATTTCTGCGAAAGGAAATTCCTGACGGATGGACCGAGGTTGATTCGACCAGCATCGACATTCCGGGACCGCTTGCTCCTCCGGCGAATCCCTATGCATCGCAGGACACCTCCGATGCTGCCCGCCAGGACGTCATGCCCATGGCGTCCGCTCCCCTGCGTTTCGAGCGTAGTGCGATCCGGGTGAACCGAAGCAGCAGCGTTGTCAGACTGCCGGGGTTTGAACAAGTGGCGGGCGACAAGATACTGTACGCCCATGCATCGCGCATTCTGCATACCGAGTCCAACCCCGGCAATGCGCGTGCCCTGGTGCAGCGCCACGGTGATCGGGATCTTTGGCTCAACCCGCCAGCACTCCCGCTATCGACGCGCGAAATGGATCGTGTCTATGAATTGCCCTACACTCGGCGGCCACATCCGTCCTATGGCAACCTGCAAATTCCTGCCTACGAGATGATCCGTTTTTCAATTACTATCCAGCGCGGCTGTTTCGGCGGATGCACATTCTGTTCGATCACGGAGCACGAGGGCCGGGTGATTCAGAGCCGTTCGGAAGAATCAGTGGTCCGTGAGATAGAATCCGTGCGCGATACCGTCCCCGGTTTCACCGGCATTATTTCGGACCTTGGCGGGCCAACCGCCAATATGTACCGCCTGCACTGCCGCAGTCAGGAGATCGAGTCGGCATGTCGCAGGCCATCGTGCGTGTATCCCGGAATCTGCAAGAATCTGGACACAGACCATGCACCGCTAATTAGGCTGTATCGTCGGGCGCGCGCGGTGCCGGGCATCAAAAAGGTGCTTATTGCGTCCGGGGTACGCTATGATTTGGCGATCGAATCTCCGGAATACGTAAAGGAACTGGTTAGTCATCATGTCGGCGGTTACCTCAAGATTGCCCCGGAGCACCTGTGTGAGGGTCCATTGAGCAAGATGATGAAGCCGGGTATGGGCACCTACGACCGCTTTAAGGAGATGTTCGACCAGTATTCGAAAGAGGCGGGCAAGGAGCAGTATCTCATTCCGTATTTCATCGCCGCCCATCCGGGTACGACTGACCAGGACATGCTCGAGCTGGCGCTGTGGCTGAAGCGTAATGGATTTCGTGCCGATCAGGTTCAGGCCTTTCTTCCGTCGCCCATGGCAACCGCCACGGCAATGTATCATTCAGGAAAAAATTCTCTGCGCAAGGTGACGCGCACCAGCGAGGATGTGGTTATTCCCAAGGGGCTCAGGGCGCGCCGTCTGCACAAGGCGTTCCTGCGCTATCATGATCCGGACAATTGGCCGTTGCTGCGCGAGGCGCTACGACGCATGGGCAGGACGGACCTTATTGGCAGTGGAAAGCGTCAGCTCGTGCCCGCGACCCAGCCGTTTTCAACGGCCTCGAGGCAGACGGGCTCGCGGTCGGACAACCGGATACTGCACACGCCCGTGCGCAATACAGGTAGCCCAAATAAGGGTTCGTCAGGCGATAGGCAGGCGGCACGCTGTGGCAAGGGCGGGCGATTTCGTACCCAGCATACCGGGTTAGCGATGCGTCCTGCCACGGGTGCGACCGCAGGGCCACTGGCCGGTTCAAATCCGGGAAGCCCAACTGGCCGCGGCAGGCGCCGGCGCTGAATGAACTCGCCCTGCATCACAAAAATTCGGTGTAACGCGGACAGTGTGGTTTAGGTGGCACACGCGGTGTCGGATTGAAACAGCTAGTCATTCCGATATTGAAGATCGAGGCAGCTTCCGGACCGGGACCAAACTCGTCGCGAGGAACGGGAAGGCGTCAGCGGACATGTTCGGGATAGCAGCCGCGGATTCCCGTGTGCTGTTTAGAAGGGGGCTAGTCAAGGCACTGAGCCGATTGGAAGTTCGGCCCCATCGCTATCGTAATGCCCGCTGGTGACGCCGGTATAGCGCGTCGCATTTTATGACGGGCCGCAGTCAAGAAGTGCCGAATCCTGAGCTGTTCCCCATGTACGCAATGAAGCCTGCGCAGACATGAAACGTCACGTTCATGGAATTGAGGATACTCCTGTTCCGGCGCAGCATTCCCCGGCCCCAGGACAGAGATCAGCGCTTTCGCTTTTGCGTTTGACCTCCTTTCCCGAATCACAACTAGGGCGTCTGGACAGATTATCGTTGGAGCGCGCCTCAATTTGCTGCGCAATCCAGAAAACATGAATTTCGCGCTTAATATGAAAAAAGCGCAGCCCCGTGTTCTTAGCCTGCCGGATTTTCGTGGCATGTTCCGGACGGGATTTCCGGATTGCAGGTAGGTAGCGGTACCGTATCCTCTCCTGTCCTATTCCAGGAGTTGGGACGATAACAGGGTTAACAGCCAGTTGCCTCAAAAGGGCTGTCGCAAAACTTCGCTGCAGCATAGTTCGTCCGCGCAAGGCCGGTCACCGCTCATTCGGCTGTTGGCGTGGCACCGGAAATCTACACCAAAGATCTCCATAACCGGCTTTTCGGAGCGCGGCGCTTCCTGTTGGCCAATTTGCCGGAATTTCAGTGGGTATAGAGCATCAGTACCGGACCATTTCGCTTAATTGGAAAGAACACCTCCGCAACTGCAATGGTGCAAACCGTTCTAAATGCTGTGTCGACGTCCTGCATTGCCGCCCGATACAGTTGTATACATGGAAGGAAGGACCAGGAAGCTGCTGGCAAAGCGAGTCCGGCTGTTGCGCGTTGGACGCGGTTGGTCACAGGAGGCGTTGGCCGCAGCGAGCGGTTTGCACCGAAACTATATCGGTCACGTGGAGCGCGCGGAGTTGAACGTTGGCCTCGATAATCTCGAGAAAATCGCGTCCGCTCTGGGCGTTTCATTGTGTACCCTGCTGGAACCTGACGCGGCGAGTCTGGGTAACTTCATGACCAGCGCGGATGGCGACGGTAGCGACGAGCTGGAGAGCAGCTGAATGCTGATTCTATCGCGACGGCCTGGCGAAGCATTTCAGATCTTTCCAGGTCCACACCTGAACCCGGACACGACCGTGGCAACCCTGTTCAGTCCTGCGCCCATAGAGGTCATTGTGACACGGGTTTCGGGTATGCAGGTACGACTTGGAATCAGCACGCACCCTCATTTGATTGTACTACGTCGCGAGCTGGCCCGACTCGGACCGTAACCGGGACCGCCACGAAGGAGAACAATATGTCGACGCAACCCGAAACATTTCCACCGCATGGCACTTTGCCGGCAGAGTTGCGCCAGAAATTCGGTGCGGAACTCGATGAGTGGTTCGCTACACAGTTCAGAGCGAACATGCAGCAATACGAAGAGAACAAGCCGAAGTCGATGGCCATCATTGCCACCAAGGGAACCATGGACTGGGCCTACCCCCCGTTTATCCTGTCTTCGACCGCGGCTGCCCTTGGTTGGACCGCGTCGGTTTTCTTTACGTTTTATGGCCTCACGCTACTCAAAAAGAAACTTGACCTGAAAGTCAGTCCGCTCGGCAATCCCGGAATGCCCATGAAAATGCCCTTTGGTCCGAAATGGTTCAAAGGCATCAACTGGAATATTCCGAATGTCATGATGGCAAACATCCCAGGCTTTGAAAATGTCGCCACCGGATTGATGAAGAAAACTGTCAAGAACAATGGCGTCGCTACCATATCGGAATTACGTAACATCTGTATTGAAAGCGGCGTAAACCTCATTGCCTGCCAAATGACGGTGGATCTCTTTGGATTTTCACGGGACGACTTCATTCCAGAGGTAAAGGACTACATCGGCGCTGCGACATTTCTTGGAATTGCGCAAAAGGCCGACGTCACGGTATTCGTGTAAAAATTGCTTAGAGAATCGGACGTTGCGTCGGAAAGAAATCCCGATATCGGGCGGTTGCCGCACCGACTCAGGTGTTCATTCCGATTGCAGGCAGAGACCGCAAGCATGGCTCGGAAGCAATGACCTTGGGTGCCTATAAATTCGGCAATGGGAAGTCATCGCAATCCAAAATGTGGGTTCACCCTATTCTGACCGGGATCTCCAGTCGCCACTGAATCAGGACAACCTGGAGTATCTGCGCTTCCTTGAGTTGCGTGTTAAAAATCATGAACTCTTCGATCACCTGTTTCTGAACCACCTGGCAACGGGAAAATACAAGCCAGAATCAGTACTTTTTATCCTGGTGCAGATTGGGAAAATGGTGATGCCGTTCGCCGGCATTCTGGCAACGCTTGTGGGTCAGGCCCCAGATATTGAAAGCCGGTTTGTTCTTTTCGATAGCATGTATGAAAAGATCGGGCGGGGAGATATCAAACAAACCACCCAATGCTGTACCAGAAAATGCTGACGTCTTTCGGTGTTTCTTGGGTATTGTTTGATATGCAAAAGCCCATAACTTCGATCCGGATCCCGAATGATGCCCTGTATTGTGCGGTGTCACGCAAGCCGTTTACAGGGGCCGTGTATGGCTGAAATACGGCGGGAAGTTGACGATTCCCGACAATTTCCCCTATCTAGTGCGGGCTGCACGATGAGATTTTTCTGCAAACGTGCTCGATACGGAGTTCTGGAACCGGAACGGCACACGCGATCGAGGCCATGGCGACGATGCCACCACGCTTTTATCCGTGAACGTGACTTTTGATGATCATGAGAATATCGAAGCGGCAGTCCTGGAATTATTGGAACTTCGCAAAACGATATGGGAGGAACTGCAATCCTGCGGTGACTCTGATCGACGGACGATCGCTCACGGGGCGGGGATGCATCGAGATAGAGAACCGGAAGTCACGGCACGTACTGGTGAGGTTTTGGCAGGAGATGGGGCCGAATAATTGATCTCGTTGGCGCCCCTTGCCCAAATCCACGGATTGGGCCCCGGGTGATGTAAATCCTGCTGCTTAAGACGAGAAAAGCCGTGGCCTTCGCACAAGTCCGGCAGGCTCGAGTTTGCAATGACCCGACCAATCGACGTTACCATTATCTCCGTGGTTGAGGGGCATGGCATGTTGTGGCAAAGTCAGTCACCGGAAATGGCGGGTGACCGGTGACCAGGAGTCGGCCAGAACCTCCCGGCGGAGCAGTCGCCAGGACTGCAAACGCAAGGGCCTGGGCCGGTGACAGTTTGCTGGCCAATGAAGGCGCGCCGCTGCTATTTCTGATGTTCAGCGGGTATTTTGGAGGATATTATGCCAACGGATCCAGTGTGCGGCATGGTGGTTGACGAGAAACGGGCAGCGGCCAGGGCTGAGTATCAGGGCAGGACCTATTATTTCTGCTCACCCGGTTGCCATAAGGCGTTCACGGCAGATCCTGTGAAGTTCGCGAGCGGTGTACGACGCGGTGGCGAGTTCGGGCGCGGGGCGAAAAGGCCTTAATCTCCGGCGATTCGGATGCGCCGGGCAGAAGCCAAGGGTTTTTCGTCTTGCACCGGGTTGTCGATTTGTCCGGTCCTCACGGATGGGATCGCTGTCACGTCGGGCTAAGCGATGCCAAGTGTTCTAGATTCGTGGTCCCAGCCCAGGATACCCGCAGATCGTCCGGGGAGCCTTATGGATGGTGCGGCGCCGGTCGCAAGCGAATCGATGTCGCGACCAGCGCCGCCCTTTGTGAAAACATGTGACGATGGGCATGGCGCTTCACCGCCACGCAGGCAGGTAAAGACGCAGTCCTCGAAAGCGGCAATGTCTGTGTGTCGATGGCTGTCGGCTATCGCTCGGCAGTCCTGTACCAGAGCCGGGAATCACTGGAGCATTTTGCTCGATGTGGGCTGCACCTGTTCCAGGGTCATTTTGGCGAGTTGTTCCAGGGTTGCCGTATCGGGGATCTCCTGGATGTTTGTGAACCACACATTTTCCACATGGCAGTCATCGTCATCCGATTCCGCGATGACCAAAGGCCGCCCGATGAATACACCCCGTTGACCGTTCTCCAAATCAATAATGACCATCTGCAGCGGCAACATTTTCATGGCACAACCTCCGGGTACGGGTGCTCGTTATGAATCCGCCCGCCGCCGCCCGTTATGGACGATCAGCAATGGGGTCGGTTGAAAACGGTGCTCCTTTCTCAGATTAAAGCACAATTTATGCCACTGACCAGTGCGCACTCGGATTGCCGTATGATATCGGTGCTCTGCTCTATGCCGGTGCCGTGCGTACCAGACGTCGGAAAGCGCCGCTAATCACAATGTCAGCCCAGGGTCCGGAGGGTAAACGCGTCGCCTGGCTGCATGCAGGCGGGCTGGATTGAGTCGGTATCGGCTGCTTCCGATGGGCTCGGTTTGCCTGTCATGAGCGCCCGGCTCCCTGCCATTCAGGTGCACGGTGGTGCTGGCTGGCACCCACGACGCGGTGCGCGTGCGCTGGTGGGCTGTCAGGAGGCTGCGATGGCCGCCTGGGACATCCTGAGACGCGGCGGCACAGCCCTGGATGCGGTCGAGGCGGCGGTAGTCATTCTTGAAGACAATCCATCCTTTAATGCCGGAACCGGCGCGGTGCTAAATGCCGAAGGTCACGTGGAGCTGGACGCGGCGATCATGGATGGTGGTAGCATGCGGGCTGGAGCGGTCGCCGCCGTAAGGCATATCCGGAACCCCGTGGCCTTGGCGCGCCGCATTCTCGAGGACGGGCGCCATCTGCTGCTTGTCGGTGACGGTGCGGTCCGTTACGCCAGGAAATTGGGGATACGAAGCTGCAGCGAAGCATCGCTGGTTGTGACACAGCAGCTGCGTCGTTGGCAGGCAGCAGTGGGAACTGTGGGTGCGGTGGCCGCGGATGTCCGAGGAGTGGTCGCGGCGGCGACTTCGACGGGCGGCACGTTTGGCAAGTTGCCGGGGCGTGTCGGTGACACGCCGCTGATTGGCTGCGGGACCTTTGCCGACGCCATGGGCGCTGCATCTTGTACCGGAGTCGGTGAGGCGATCATCCGGGTCGTCATGGGCAAATCCGCGGTGGACCTGCTTCAGGGAAGGACTGGTCCCCAGTCTGCTGCGCGGCAAGCGATTGCGCTGCTGCAGCGCGTTACGCAGTCCCAGGGTGGTGTGATCGTTGTCGACAGGCAAGGACGGTTCGGCCGTGCGCACAACACAAAATCGATGCCCGTCTGTTTCGTGGGTGGCATGCGGGGCCGGCCGATCAGTGTCAGCTGATAGCCGGCACCTCAGTCCTTCGGCATCTTGCGCAGAAGTTCGCGCTCCAGCGCAGCCACGAAATGCTCGATTATTTTTTCCTGAGCGCGCCCAAGGTCGACATAACGTCCGCCGATTCGCAGTGCATGACGGCGTTCGTCATGACTGACATAGCGGATTTCCAGCCCACAGGTGATCTCACGTCCTTTCGGCAAACGGATGTTGCACCGCTCGAATACCGAGCCTTGGTGCAGCTCTGCTATGCTTCCAGCCCGAACAAGCGCACCAACACCACCGATGGAAATATCGTATAATGTACCACCCAGTTCTGCGATATGCCGGTTTCCAAGACCTATCGGCACCGGAATAGCCATGCCCACGCGGGCCCGAAAGTTGGCGCGTCGCTGCCGGTAGTTGACTAGGGTCGGCATAGGCAGCCTGTAGAAGGCGATTCCGTCCTTTTCGCCGGCTTCCTGAAGTGCGCCGGCGAAGCTGATGTCAACGCCGCGCAGGCGCGCATGCGCATGCAGTGCCCGGCTTTGCAACAGGCGCATATGGCCTTCAACAGGTGTCAATTCGTCGAGCAGCACGTAACCGAACTCGGCGTCGACCTCCACGATCGCACTGTTGTACAGCTCGTCTGATCCAGCTACGGTGACGCTCAGCAGGGAGCGGGTTTCCTGGAGGCGGCGCAGCAGGTTCGCGATCTGCGGTGCAAAGGAGATCCTCTCAATCTCAGGTGAGTACTCCTGGAAGGGATCTGGCAGCTCGTCGATCAAGGTGGTTCCAGTGTGATCAGCAGCATCCATGCACTCGAAACACAGCGCATGCCGGTGGTCGGCTCCTTGTGGCAGACCGAGTACGGCCAGGATGGCCTTATCTCATTTCTGTCATCATGCTGTGGTGATCGGGCGTGACGCACCGGGCGCCTGAGTTGACCCGCGCGGATCGTAAAGTCCGGAATCGAATTCAGTCCCGCGGAGAATGCATAGCGCATCATGAATACGGCGACGGTTGACATCAATCACACGGCCATTGATCTGGTTCTGCTGCTGGCACTTGCGCAGCATGACAGTAAAGTCCTGCCACAGGCGCAAAATCCGGCGGTCGGGTGTGTTGTCGGCCTGGCTCAGCCACTCTCGCATACCTGCCGTGTCGTCAGCGTAGCCGGCGGTACGCAGCGTTACCGCACGCCGGGCCGACTCATCTTCGAGCCTAACGATAAGTTCGCGCTTGCGAGCAACGATTTCCTCGATCGTGACGGCATCGGGCCTGGATAGCGCCCTAAATTCCTCCTGCAATGTGGCCAGAAGCAGCGCGGTATCGCGTAGTGCAGCCTCGAACAGTTCGGATAAGCCGGGTTGTGTCATGCAGGTCAGGCCTTCCCCTTGCCGTGCAACCGGTTTTCGAAGGATACGAGCTTGCTGGCAACGCGCTGGCTATCGACACGATATGTGCCGCTCGAGACAGATTGGCGCAGCTGCTCCACGCGCTGACTGTCCACGACCGGCAATGATGCCATCACCGCTTCCAAGGTCTTGAGGTGCGTCGCCGTACCCGTCAGGCTGACCGTGTCGGCGATTGGCGTACTTGTCTGCCCCGATGGCGGGGCGCCGGCTTCCTGTTGTCCGGCCTTGGTCTGCGACCCCTCGCCGGCAATTTTGGCCTGGGGCGACGGCAAGCCGTTGATTTCAATAGCCATGACTGTTTCTCCTGATTCCTGGCTTGGTTAACGGCCGAATTCCCGCAAACTTTAGGCGAACATTGCCATATACGCTAATCACATCGGCACCCGTATTGAGCCGTTGTGGGTCACAATGCCCTCTATCACCTTGTTGGACATGGAGTTACGTACCCGCACCCATTGCCCGGCTGCCCCATCACCCAGCGCACGCCCCTGCACGCGCACCTTCAGCCCTCCGACTTCGGCAATGATTGTTACCGGCATGCCGCGGCGCACCAGACGCTGACCTTGCATCATATTCGGAAGAAGCACTGTCCCGGCCGTGAGCGGTTGCCGTAGCACTTCGCCGTTCACCCGAAGCGGGTTGGATACATAGCCTGCCGTTAGGCTGCTCACGTCGCGCTCCGAGACGATGAAGTCCGCCGGAATAAGACGAGTGTCGCGGACGAGAGGCCGTGCTGCAATCAGAACCTTGTCAAATACCTGCACCGTCGCCGGAACATAGAGCAACCAAGGCCGGCTCCCCGTGCAGCGCACACCAACAGTGGTCTCCCCTATCGCTCCCGCTCCCGGGGGCAAAGAGGTCCGCAAAGGTCGATTGCAGGCGGCCAGCCGCAGACGCGAATCAAGACGGCCAACTGCAATTTTCGTACGCCGCGGGCTGGAGGAATTTTGCCTTGCCAGAAAATTCCTGGCGGCCGTACGTATCGATCTGAGACTCTGGTAAGGACCGACCGCATCCTGGGCCCGGGCGACAATGCACGTTGACCCCAGCAGAAGCAGCGCCAATGTGACCATTCCCCTTGCGGTCATTGCCAATCAACCCTCTCGGACTTCATGAGCAAGCTGGTCAATCGCATCAAACAGCTTGCGTGTGACTGGATTCGTTTCCTGTAGCTTCACCATTGCCTTCTGGAAATCGCCTGCCGATGATAGTTGCAGGATCTCAGTGCCCATGGTTTGCAGCCGGTTACGCGGTTCTGTCAGGGCGCGAAATCCAGACAGCTGGCCATATTGTTCCTGCTTGTCCTGACACCAGCGTTCCAGGCGTCCGGTTCCAGGGCCCTGGATTTCGTTTTCCGTCGGACCATTTTCGCCGATCACCGCCTCGGACAAGCGGGCCTTCCATACCAGGTGATCCGATTTTGCTGCCTGTAACAGAACCTCGTCCTGTCCGAAATCGGCCAGCAGATCCGCCTGATGTCCGGCGATTTCCGTAAGACTTTGGGCATGCTTGCTCACCGCAACGACCTGATGGTTCTCACCGTTCAGTGCCGAAGTGATGGCAGCCAGATTATTGGCCATCTCGCTCGATACCGCGCTCTGTTCTTCAGCCGCGACCGCGATCTGGTGCACTCTGTCGCTTACGTCGCGCACGACGCTGTTGCCATCGGCCAGCACCGAGGCAACCGTATCAAGGGCGTTGATGCTCTTGCTGAGACGTTCAAGGCTGGTGTTCACCGAGCTTCCTACCTGCTCGGACAGGGCATTCATCGTATTGGTTACTGATTCGATCTCCGTAGTCGCCTGCGCAGTCTTGTCAGCAAGTTTCTTCACTTCGTCAGCAACCACGGCGAAGCCACGCCCGGCTTCGCCGGCCCGAGCCGCCTCGATTGCCGCATTTAGCGCCAGCAGGTTTGTTTGATGGGCAATATCGCGCACGATCGCCGTGAGTTTGTTGATCTCGCGGCTGAACCCGACGAACTGATGCATTCCATCGGCCATGGATTTGATGGCGAGTTCAAGCTGATCCATATCGCCCACCAGCGAAGAGATGTTTTCGTTGCCAGTGGCCGCCTTGGTACTACTCTCCTCGGCGCGCTTGGCCGCCTGCTGTGCAGTGCGGGAAATCTCCGTCGCTGTGGCTGCCATTTCCTCCACCGCAGTAGCCACGCTCGTTACGTTGTCCATGATGTGCCGAACTTCACGGCTAAAGGCCCCGTTCTTTGAAAGAATGTTTACGGCCTGATCCAGAATGTCGGCGCCATTACGTCCGATTTCCACCAACTTTCTGTTATTGGTGATCAGAGCCTCTGTGACGGGCGTCAAGGATTTGGCGGTGCCACGATGCTGACGCGCCAAACGGCTGAGTTGCCGGTGGTTCG
Source organism: Pseudomonadota bacterium (assembly GCA_021790335.1). Taxonomy (GTDB): domain Bacteria; phylum Pseudomonadota; class Gammaproteobacteria; order Acidiferrobacterales; family UBA6901; genus JAJYCY01. The sequence goes on from JAJYEE010000001.1 coordinate 72,644, forward strand.
AAGCCAGGGCTGATTCCAGCAAAGGAAGGGCCTGTTTCGTTAGAAGTAGCGGTTGCGCCATGAATTGCTCCGATTACATGCAACTTAAAGGGGGCTTGTCACAGCCGACATGAACCTGTGTTCGCAGCCCCTGGTTATCGCGAATATGCAATTGGCGTGCCTAGGAAGCGGAAAAGGTAGGCTAAAGCGGGACAGCATTCGGCCGATACGGACTTAAATACCCTAGGAGGAATCATGGCAGGCGTACTTGATACCGTCGATCAGCGAACGCAATTGGCGGGCCGCAACCGCCTGGAATTGCTGTTGTTCCGCATCGGTGGCCGGCAGCGCTATGGAATCAACGTGTTCAAGGTGCGCGAAGTTCTCGAGTGTCCGCCGCTGCGCTCGATTCCATATGGCCATCACGGCGTGCGCGGGCTTGCCCATGTTCGGGGCCGCACGCTACCGGTAATCGACATGGGTCGCGTGATCGGTCAGCCGCTACCGGAGGATGTCCGTGGACTGTTTGTCGTGGTTACTGAATTCAATCAATCCATCCAGGGCTTTCTGGTGACCGGTGTCGATCGCATCGTGAATATGAATTGGGAACAGGTCCAGCCACCGCCGGCTGCCGGTGCGGCGAGCTACATCACGGCAATCACCCAGGTCGATGACGACATCATCGAGATCATCGATGTGGAGAAGGTCCTGTCGGAAATCTGTCCATCAAATCTCGTGGTGTCCGGAGAACTGGCAGGCCGTGGCACTGGTGGGGGCGAACGTCTGCCGATATTGGTCGTGGACGACTCCAGCGTCGCCCGCAACATGATCGCCCGTACGCTGGAACAAATCGGCATCCGCTGCGTTTTGGCTGCCAGCGGGCGTGAGGGCCTAGCACTGCTGCAGCGGTGGGCGAGCGAAGGCACGCCGATCCGCGAGCGTCTGGCGCTGGTAGTTACGGATATCGAAATGCCGGAAATGGACGGCTATACGTTGACCAGAGAGATCAAGAGCGATGAGCGCCTAAAGTCGCTGCATGTGATTCTGCATTCATCCCTGAGCGGAAATTTCAACGATACCATGGCAAGGCGCGTGGGAGCAGACCAGTTCCTTCCGAAGTTTCATCCGGATGATCTGGCGCGCGCCGTGCTGGACCAGGTAGATATTCATTCCCCCACCGGTGGCGCATGACGGCCGCAGTCCGTTGTTGTACCTCCCGTCCCTTCCGCTTGCAGATCGCCACAGTCCGGATTACCTTAGCCCGGATGAGCCACATCACGATGTCCCCTATCCGGGACGTGACCCGCGCGTCCACTAGTATGATTTCTCGTGTTGGATTGCTGTGACCGATGCGGGCATGACTTCCGAGGATTATGACGGCTTCCGGGTGTTTCTGCAGGAGGCCTGCGGCATCATGCTCGGTGATAACAAGCACTATCTCGTCAGCAGCCGGCTGAGCCCGCTGCTTGCCGAGGCGGGTCTGCCCTCGCTGCGCGAACTGCTTGTGCGCCTGAAGATCGGGACTGACCTACGATTGCGCGACCGAGTCATCGATGCAATGACCACCAACGAAACTTCGTGGTTTCGCGACGGCACGGTTTTCGAACTGCTCAAGACCGTGATTCTTCCCAGCCTGGTCAAGTCACGTCCCGCACGGCTGCGGGCGTGGTCGGCAGGATGTTCCACTGGGCAGGAACCGTATTCGATCAGCATGGCATTGCAGGAATTTTCGCTGATGAATCCTGGTAAGGTGGCAGCCGATCTGCAGATCGTCGCCACTGACATTTCGCCCTCTGTGCTCAAACAGGCAGAGTCCGGCATTTATGATGCGGCAGCCATGGCACGCGGGCTGACGCCCGGGCGCCGCAGCCGCTTTTTCACGGCACGCGGCGGCCATTGGGAGATCAACACAGAGGTGCGCCAGCGCGTGAGTTTCAGGGAGCTCAACCTGAGCCAGAATTTTCAGGCATTGGGAAAGTTCGATCTGATATTCTGTCGCAATGTGCTGATCTATTTTTCGTCCGGGCTGAAGCGTGACATCCTGACCAGGATTGCATCATTGCTCCTTCCTGATGGCTATCTGATCCTCGGCTCGGCGGAGTCGCTCGCCAATTATTCCGATGCTTTCGATATGCTGCGATTTCCAGAGGGGATCGTCTATCGGCTTAAGAAACATCCGGCGCGCGCCCAGCATCATCGTGTCTGATTCCTGCCGGAAGTCATTTCCTTGACGGCATGCCGGCCCTGAAACGGGCTGGTACCCTGCGGATGCGCAGCGTGTGCGGCAATCATTGCCGCTCCGGCGGCGTGCGCTTGCCGGCCACCCGCCCTTCACTGCGGACAATCCCGCCTGTGGCGGTGCAATTCGTGCGCTGGTAACGCCGGAAGACACCCATTTCCCTTATATCCGTCATCATCGTGGAATCTGGCACGCGCATTGCTTAATGCTCACGCAAGAGATTCAAGTTGGAGCATGCGTATGCCGATAAGTATCAATCAAGCTTTGGGAATATTGCCCGGGGCGCTGACTCTGGGTTCCCAGAGGGCGCAGATTCTGGCATCGAATCTCGCCAATGCGGATACACCCGGATACAAAGCGCGCGACATCGACTTCAGTTCCGCGCTTGCTGACGCCCACGGTAATACGCTCGCACTGGAGACCGCCGATTCCAGGCAGATGCAGCCGGCCGCCGCCCAGAACAGCGTTCCGTTGCTGTATCGCGTTCCCATCCAGCCCACGGTCGACGGCAACACGGTTGATACCCAGGCGCAATACGCCGAATTCGGTCGCAACGCCTTGCAGTACGAGGCAGGCCTTACTTTTCTCACCGACCGGATCAAGACTCTAATTACCGCGATTACAGGAAACTAAGCCATGTCCCTGTTCAATGTCTTCAACATCGCCGGATCCGGTATGAGCGCCGAATCGGTGCGGCTCAATCTTACGGCGAGCAATTTGGCAAACGCTGACAGTGCTGCCAGCAGCACCGGGCAGACCTATCGTGCGCGTTATCCGGTGTTCGCGGCCATGGCGAATTCGTTCGCGCCGCAGGCTGGCGCCGAGGGCATACGCGTGCTCGGGGTAGTGCAAAGTCAGGCGCCGCTACGCTCGGAGTATGCCCCGAACAATCCGTTGGCCGACAAGAACGGCTATATCCATCTTCCGAACGTAAACGTGGTCGAGCAGATGGCCGACATGATTTCCGCCTCCCAGTCTTACCAGAGCAATGTCGACGTCATCAACACCAGCAAGGCGCTGCTGCTCAAGACCCTGACTCTGGGTCAATGAGCCAGCGCAAAGCAATGAGGGAAAATGCCGATGAGCACCGTCAATACGAATAGCAGCATCCTGGCGAACCTAGGGCTGACGCAGCCCCAGTCGGCCAGCACCAGCAGCAGCGCGGCCTCGATCGACATTTCCGGCGCTCTCGGAGAGCAGCAGTTCCTGCAGCTGATGGTTGCCCAGCTGCAGAACCAGGATCCGACGCAGCCCATGCAAAGCGGGAATTTTCTGGGGCAGCTTGCACAATTCGGCACCGTTAGTGGCATCCAGGGTCTGCAGTCATCGTTCAGCCAGTTCACCAGTTCGATGCAGTCGAACCAGGCGCTTATGGCGACGAGTCTGGTGGGGCATTCTGTGCTCGCACCGGGGTCTGCCGGCAGTCTGTCCGCCGGCGGCAGCATATCGGGGGCGGTCGACCTCGGCTCCGCCGCAAGCGACGTCGTAGTAGGCGTCTATGACAGCAGTGGACAGCTGGTGAACAGCGTCGATCTCGGGCCGCAGGCGGCTGGCCAGGTGCCATTTTCCTGGAACGGCCAAAACAGCAACGGCGTGCTCATGCCCGCAGGTACCTATCAGATCAAGGCCAACGTCATAAACGGCAGCTCAACCGTCGCGGCCAACACCCTGATCGCCGCCAATGTAGACAGTGTCAGTCTCGGCGGAAGCCAGGGAATCATGCTGAACCTGTCCGGCATGGGGTCCGTGCCCCTCAGCGCCGTCACGCAGATTTCATAACCGGCACGCAGCGCACCAAGGAGAGCCCTCATGGCATTCGGTTCAGCAATCAGCGGACTCAACGCTGCTACTTCGGATCTAAACACGATCGGCAACAACATCGCCAATGCGAGTACTACGGGTTTCAAGTTGTCTCGTGCCGAATTTTCTGATGTTTACCCGGCTTCGACCTTTGGGACCGGTGGCACAACGATCGGAAGCGGGGTGCAACTGGCGACGGTTGCCCAGCAGTTTACCCAGGGCAACATCAGCACCACCAACAACAATCTGGATCTTGCGATCAACGGCCAGGGCTTTTTCCGCCTGAGCAACAACGGCAGCATCGACTATACGCGAGCTGGTGCCTTCGGTGTGAACAGTCAGGGCTACATAACTTCCAGCGATGGCCAGCATCTCACGGGGTATCTCGCAGGTCCATCAGGAAACATTACCGGTGCTCTGGGCGATTTGCAGATCAATACCGCCGATATCGCACCCCAGGCGACGCAGAATGTGACGGTCGGTGTCAACCTGAACGCGGCCGACACCGCGCCCACCCTCGCATTCAACCCGACCAACTCAGCGACCTACAACAACGCCACATCGACGACGGTATATGACTCGCTGGGCGCTACTCATCTGGCGACGATGTACTACGCCAAGACCGCGGCCAATACCTGGAACACCTATCTTTACGTAGATGGTGTGCAGCGTGGCGGTCCGGATACGCTGGGATTCACGCCCAGCGGGGCGCTTGCCACTATCAATGGCGTGGCAGTTCCGCCATCGGCCATCAATTACCCCTCATTCAGTCCGGGCAGTGGCGCAGCCAACATAACGCTGGCGCTGGATTATGGGCAGTCCACCCAGTTCGGCAGTTCGTTCGGTGTCAACTCCCTGACCCAGGATGGCTACACGACCGGACAGCTGACCGGAGTGAGCATCGATAGTACAGGGGTGGTATATGCGAATTACAGCAACAGCCAGTCCCGTGCTCAGGGGCAGGTGGTTCTCAGCAATTTCGCCAATCCACAGGGACTGAATCCGCTCGGTAACACCACCTGGGCCGAGACCGCCAGCTCGGGAGTCGCATTGACTGGCGCACCAGGAACCGCAAGCCTCGGCGCCATTCAGTCCGGAGCGCTGGAGCAGTCAAATGTAAACCTGACCCAGCAACTGGTGGACATGATCACGGCGCAGCGCAATTTCGAAGCAAACGCAAAGACCATCACCACCCAGAGCACCTTAGACCAGACCATCATCAACATGCGCTAACGCTGCGGATTCAAGGAATCAGTCGATGGACCATATGCTTTACGTCGCGATGAACGGCGCCAGCCAGACCATGCTGGCGGAGTCAGCGAACGACAACAACCTCGCGAACGCGGATACAGTCGGGTTTCTCGGCGACCTCGAGGCGTTTCGCTCGATGCCGGTTTACGGCCCGGGATATCCGACTCGGGTCTATGCGATGCAGGAGCGCGCCGGAGTGGACTTCAAGCCCGGCATCATCAGGTCCACAGGCCGTCCCTTGGATGTTGCGATCAATGGAAACGGTTTTATCGCGGTGCAAGCACCGGACGGAAGCGAGGCCTATACACGTGCCGGAAATCTGCAGATCTCTGCAAACGGAATGCTTACGACCGGCGCAGGCTACCCGGTGATCGGCAACAGCGGCCCGATTGCGATACCGCCATCGCAAAAGATCACGATTGGCTCGGACGGCACCATCTCGGTGCTGCCTGCGGGAGAGACACCCGACGCCATTGCTGTCATAGACCGCATCAAGCTGGTTGATCCGCCCGTTGGCAGCCTCGTGAAAGGCAGTGACGGCCTGATCCGTCTGCAAAACGGAGGCAGTGCACCGGCCGACGCCAATGTGCATCTGGTCACCGGCAGCATCGAGTCCAGCAACGTAAACGTCGTGGATGCGATGGTCAATATGATCGCGCTGGCGCGCCAGTTTGAGATGCAGGTCAAGATGATGCATGCGACCAAGCAGAATGACTCGAGCGCTGCACAGCTCATGACCCTGTGAGAACAGATCGTGAATAAGGCTCGAAAACTGCATAGGATTCGGAGCAAGACGGCCGATGCCGTTGTCTCGGGACCGTGCCGAACTCAGTTCGTAAATTGTCACTGAATCAAAGCGAGGAACCAAAATGGATCCGGCACTGTGGATAGCGAAAACCGGTCTGGATGCGCAACAGATGCGCATGGCAGTAATCGCCAACAATCTGGCCAACGTCAATACCACCGGTTTCAAACGTGACCGTGCGGTCTTCGAGGATCTGCTTTACCAGACTGTACGCCAGCCCGGCGCGCAGTCGACGCAGAACACCCAGCTTCCCTCGGGCCTTATGCTCGGCACCGGCGTGCGACCGGTTGCCACGGAAAAGCTGTTTACCCAGGGCAACCTGGTCCAGACAGGCAATCCGCTCGATGTCGCAATAAGCGGCAGCGGCTTCCTGCAGGTTCTGCAGCCGGATGGAACCCTGGCCTACACTCGGGACGGCACGCTGCAGGTCAATTCTCAGGGGCAGCTGGTTACCTCCAGCGGCTATGTGGTGCAACCCGCCATCACCATACCGCCCAATACCCAGAGTATCACTATCGGCTCCGACGGTACGGTGTCGGCCCAGATCGCAGGCAGCGCCACGCCCAATCAGCTCGGCAGCCTGCAGCTGGCAAACTTCATCAACCCTCCCGGGCTCGAGCCCATGGGTAGCAATCTATACCAGCAGACCGCTGCGAGTGGCACACCCCAGACTGGTACGCCCGGACTCAATGGTCTTGGCACGCTGGTGCAAGGGTCGGTGGAGAGCTCGAACGTCAATGTGGTTCAGGAGATGGTCGACATGATCGAGACCCAGCGCGCATACGAAATGAATTCCAAGGCGATTTCCACCAGTTCACAGATGCTTCAGTTCCTGACCAGCAACCTCTGATGCGGCGATGCGGAAAAAAAAGCCGGTGGGAGCCATGACGAAGCGTGGACTGATTGCGGTATTTCTGGCCCTGGTGACGCTTGCCGGCTGCGCTACGGCGCCGGGCAAGCAGCCGGACTATGCGGCAACGGTGCCAACCCAATCCGCGGCGAACCGCAATCCCGGCGCGATCTACCAGCCGGGACAGGGCATGGATCTGTTCGCTGATACCCGGGCGCATCGTGTCGGAGACGTGCTCACAGTGGTGCTCCTCGAAAGTACCAGTGCGAGCAAGAATGCGACCACCGACACCAAGAAAGACACCACAGTCGATCTGCCGACCCCGACGATATTGGGAGGCGCAGTCACGCACAATGGACAGGATATCTTCAACACCGGCATCAATGACAGCCAGAAATTCAGTGGTCAGGGCGACAGCAGCCAAGACAATACGCTGACCGGAAACATCTCGGTTACCGTGACACAGGTTTTGCCGAACGGAAACCTCGTGATCAGCGGCGAGAAGCTGCTCACGCTCAATCAGGGCACGGAAAAAATCCGTATTACCGGGATCGTGCGGCCTCAGGATATCCAGTATAACGACTCGGTGGTGTCGACCAAGGTGGCGGATGCACGGATCGTGTATACCGGAACCGGCGCATTGGCGGATTCCAACTCCATGGGCTGGTTGGCGCGCTTTTTCAACAGCAGTTGGTGGCCATTCTAGGAACCTGTGGCGGGTGGCTGCGGACAGACAGGGATACGGCAATGCATAAAGGTATCGTAAGGGTGCTGATCGCTGCGCTGATGTTCACGGTGGCCGGCAGCGCGTATGCCGATCGCATAAAGGACCTGACGACACTCGCAGGGGTCCGAAGCAATCATCTGATCGGTTACGGGCTGGTGGTGGGCCTGGACGGGACTGGCGACCAGACCACGCAGACTCCGTTTACGACCCAGAGTCTAGAAAGCATGCTCGCGCGCTTCGGCGTGAACGTTCCAGCCAACGTCAACCCACAGCTCAAAAATGTTGCCGCAGTGGTGGTGGACGCCGAGCTGCCGCCCTTCGCAAAGCCGGGCCAGTTCATAGATGTCACGGTGTCGTCGATCGGCAACGCCACCAGCCTGCGCGGAGGCGCGCTCCTGATGACCCCCTTGAAGGGCGCCGACGGCAGGGTCTACGCCATTGCGCAGGGCAACCTCGTGGTAGGGGGGTTCAGCGCGTCGGGCAAGGATGGATCAAAAATCGTGGTCAATATCCCGAGTGCCGGCACCATACCCGGTGGGGCGACGGTTGAGCGTGCCGTTCCGAACGGCTTCGCGCTGGGCGACAGCCTTACGCTTGACCTCAATACCGCCGATTTCACCACCGCGGAACGCATGTCCCAGGCTATCAACACTGCGATCGGTCCTGGAACTGCGATACCGCTGGATGGCGACTCGGTGCGGGTTCAGGCGCCTGTGAACGTGGCACAGCGGGTCGCTTTCGTTTCTGTTATAGAGAACCTGAAGCTCCGTCCGGCGTCTCCGCCGGCGCGCGTCATCATCAATGCCCGAACCGGGACCATCGTCATCGGTCAGCATGTGCGTGTCACCGCAGCCGCGGTTGCGCATGGGGATCTGACTGTCACCATCACCGAACGTCCGCTGGTAAGCCAGCCGCCGCCTCTGTCCGGCGGTACGACCACGGTGGTGCCGAGATCCGAAGTGAAGGCGACGCAGCAGGGCAAGCGCATGTTTCTGTTCAAGCCCGGAGTGTCACTGGCCTCTATTGTTCGCGCCGTGAATCAGGTTGGTGCGGCGCCTGGTGACCTTGTGGCGATCCTGGAGGCTTTGCACGCTTCCGGTGCTTTGCGTGCCCAGCTGATTGTCATCTAGCACCAACGGCTGCCTACGGATGATTGCCCGCTGCAAATGCGGTGATACAGACCAGAAAGGACATCGCCAAGACCATGGTTGATTCGATACCCGACGCAAGTGTCTACACTAGTCTCCAGGGCCTGGATCAGCTGAGTGCGGCTGTCAGGCGGGATGGCGACACCAAGCAGAATCTGCACGAAGTGGCTAGCCAGTTCGAGGCCCTGTTCACACAGATGATGCTCAAGAGCATGCGCAAGGCGAATTTCGGCGATCCGCTGTTCGGCGGAAAGCAGGTCAATTTCTACCAGGACCTGTATGACAATCAGCTTGCGCTTCTTCTTTCCCAAGGCCGCGGCCTGGGTCTGGCAGGCATGCTGGTCAAGCAGCTCGGCGGCGCGGCGCAGAGCTCGGGTAAGCCAGCGGCACCAATAAATACGAGTGGGTCGTCTGCGGACTCGTTTTCGGCGGTGGACCCCCAGAAATTTGTGCGCACACTGTGGCCCCAGGCCGTCCATGCTGCGCGTGCGGTCGGCGTGTCTCCGGCCGTGCTGCTTGCGCAGGCAGCGCACGAAACCGGATGGGGGCAGTCGATTGCGCAGATGCCAGATGGCACCTCCAGCTACAATCTCTTCGGCATCAAGGCTGATGCAAGTTGGAGCGGGCCTAGCGCCACTGTACCGACGTTCGAGTATGTGGACGGTGTGGCAAAGCGGGGCTCGGCCGCGTTCCGCGTGTACGGTTCCTACGCGCAAAGCTTCAGTGACTATGTGCAGTTCCTGAAGGACAATCCGCGCTATACGCAGGCGCTGAAGAGTGCCAATGATCCGGCTGCTTTCGTCGACGCGCTGCAAAAGGCCGGCTACGCCACGGATCCAGGCTATGCCCGCGAAATTCAGGCGGTACTGTCCGGAGGGACGCTGCGCAACGCGATTGCCAGCCTAAAGTCGACCGGAAAAATGCCGATAAAAGGATGAGAAACCCAAAAATGTACTGCTTCCGCAGACCGACCCACGCAGCGGCGTCTAACATCGCTGCCACAGGAGTATGATCTATGGCTGGCGGAGACATGCTCAGCGCCGCAGTATCGGGCCTGCTCGCGTTTCAGACGGAGATGGCGACCGTCAGCAACAATATCGCCAACGTCAATACGCCGGGCTACAGCCGTGAGCGTGTGCAACTCACACCCAGCGCCCCGCAATTCACCGGGGCCGGCTACATCGGTACCGGCGTGCAGGTGTCGACCATCCAGCGGGTCTACGACCAGTATCTGACCGGCCAGCTGAACAGCGCCACCTCGGCCAACAGCCAATTGCAGAATTATTATCAGCTTGCCACCCAGGTCGGCAATTTGCTTGCCGACCCACAGGCGGGGCTCTCTCCCAACCTGCAAAGCTTTTTCAACGCTGTTCAAGGGGTGGCCAACGACCCTTCATCCACGTCCGCGCGCCAGGTCATGCTCAGCCAGGGCCAGTCGCTCGTAAGCAACTTTCACTACCTGGACAGCCAGCTCTCCAGCCTAGACAGTGGTGTCAACACCCAGATCAGCACTAGCGTCAATCAGATCAACAGTCTTGCCAGTTCCATTGCCAAGCTGAATGGCCAGATTGAGCAACTTCAGGGCACAGCGGGAGGCCAGTCGCCAAACACCCTGCTCGACCAGCGTGACGAGCTTATCAACCAGCTCTCGCAACAAGTCGCGGTCTCAACGGTGCCGCAAAGCGACGGCTCGGTCAGCGTGTTTATCGGAACCGGCCAGATGCTCGTCGTCGGCACGAACACAAGCGCCCTCAGTGCGGTCGCTAACCCCTACGATGCGACACGCTCTGAGGTCGGCTATACCGTCGGAGGCACGACTACCGTTATTTCGAATCAAATCACCGGCGGGACGCTCGGCGGTGTGCTGGCGTTTCGCGATCAGGTCCTTAATCCATCTGAAAATGCACTGGGACAGGTCGCGATCGGTCTGGCATCCGGTTTCAATGCCCAGAACCGTCTGGGGATGGACCTCAACGGAAATATCAACCAGAATTTCTTCAATACCATCGATGTCTCGAGTCCGAAGGTGCTCGCAAGTAGCACCAATACCGGATCGCCGCCGGCGACAATCAGCGCCACAGTCACAAACGTCTCTGCGCTTACGGCCAGTGACTATCGCCTGGACCGTACCGCCACGGGCTACACGCTCACAAGGCTGTCTGACAACAGCGTCACAAATCTTACGACCTTTCCGGGCGCAGCCCAGACGGTCGATGGCGTCACTTTGAGCCTCACGGCGGGGAACATCGCCGTGGGCGATAGTTTCATGATCGAGCCCACGCGCACTGCGGCGGCCGATATCGGTGTTGCAATATCGAATACCAGCCAGATTGCAGCGGCGGCACCGATCAGTACGGCTGTAGCTACCGATGCCAGCGGTGTGCCGACCAACCAGGGTACGGGCGCAATCAGCGCCGGCAGCGTTACCAACACCACGAATCTGCCTCTGTCCGGGGATATCGCACTCACCTACGATGCAACAACCCAGCAGTTCAACGTCACCGGAGGCCCAGGCGGCACGCTTTCCTATAATTCCACCACTGACAGCGGCGGCAAGCAGTTCAGTTTTCCCGGGTATGGGGGCATTACCTTCACTATATCCGGGGTGCCCGCCAACGGCGACAGCTTTGTTATTTCCAATAACAGCAATGCTGTCAGCGACAACCGCAACGCGCTCGCCCTCGCGGGGTTGGCCACGCAATCAACGCTGGCTAATGGGACAGCAAGTTACAACGGTGCCTATAGCAATCTCATCGCCAATGTCGGCACCCAGACGCAGAATGCCGATACCAGCAGCACCGCCCAGAAGGCAGTACTCCATCAGGTGACCCAGGAGCAAAACTCGGTATCTGGCGTCAATCTTGACCAGGAGGCGGCCAATCTGGTGCAGTTCCAGCAGGCCTATCAGGCTGCGGCGCAGATGATCTCCACTTCGTCGACTCTGTTCCAGAGTCTGCTCGCGGCTGTCGGAGGGCACTGATCGATGCGAATCTCCACCAGCCAGATCTACGACCAGAGCGTCAATGCGATACTGACCGAGCAGAGTCAGCTGAACCAGACCGAACTGCAGCTTTCAAGCGGGAAGAGTATTCTGACGCCGGCGGACAATCCGTCCGGGTCGGCCCAGATACTGAATCTCAATCAGTCCATGGCCATGACCGCCCAGTTCCAGACCAACGCCAGCGCGGCGAACGCGCGTCTCAGTCTGGAGGACAGCACGCTTACGAGTGTCACCAATCTGCTGCAGAGTCTGCGTTCGCTGGCGGTGCAGGCGAACAACGCCACGCAGACGAACAGCTCGCGCGCCGCCATTGCGCAGCAGGTAAGCCAGGGACTGCAGCAGCTTGTGGCGCTGGCGAATACGCAGGACGCCAACGGCGAATATATCTTCGCGGGCTATCAGGGAAAAAGTCAGCCGTTCATTACGGATCCTGCCGGAAACGTCGTCTATAACGGCGGCCAGAACAGCCGCTATCTGCAGATCGGTCCGACCACGCAGGTCGCTTTCGGCGACACGGGCAGCGCGGTGTTCCAGGCCGTGCGCAACGGTAACGGTACCTTCGTGACGGCAGCCAGCCCGTCGAACACGGGCTCGGGCGTGATAGATACCGGAGGCACCACCGGGAAATTCGTGCCCGATACCTACACCATCGCTTTCAGTCAGGCGACGTCGACTAGTCCGGTCACCTATACCGTCACCGGTGCGGTGAGCGGCGTTGTGGCGAGCGGCACCTATACCAGCGGCAACAACATCAGCTTCAATGGTGCCCAGGTGAGCATCAGCGGCACACCAGCCAATGGTGACAGTTTCACGGTCGCGCCGAGCCAGAATCAGAGCATGTTTGCGACGCTGCAGAATTTCGTCAGCGCGCTCAGTGCCAATGTCGCCAGCCCGGCCGATCAGGCGCAGGTCAGCACCAGTCTCACCCGTACGATATCCGAGCTCGATCAAAGCCTGAACAACATCAATCAGACGCTCGCGCAGGTTGGATCGCGGCTCAATACGGTAACCAGCCAGCAGAATACCAACCAGAGCTACAGCAATGGCCTGCAGCAGACGCTTTCCGGTGTCCAGGACCTGAATTACGCGTCGGCCATCAGTCAGCTGAGCCAGGAGCAGCTCGCGTTGCAGGCCGCCCAAGAGGCCTTCGCCAAGGTTCAGGGAATGTCACTGTTCAATTATCTGCGCTGAAACGCCGCGCGGCGAGCCCGTGGCATCCTGATGAACCGGCAGAGAATGATTCAAGATTTTGATTTTACTGTACAAATACCCCGATTTTTCTGTTTTTCCCCGGCACTAAAGTTTTCCTCCTAGGCTCCGATAACTTATCCGGAAGCGGTGGTATTCCGGCCCCGCCAAAACCGGGAGCCGGATGTACCCCGCCAGAACCCAAACCGCTCCGGGCCGTTGCCCGGAGTTCAAGGAGAAGACTCATGCCATTAGTCATTAATACCAACATGCTGTCGCTCAATGCCCAGACCAATCTGACCAATACCCAAGGCGCACTGGCGACGGCAATGCAGCGCCTGTCCTCGGGTCTGCGTATCAACAGCGCCGCCGACGACCCGGCCGGCCTAGCGATTGCCAATCTGCTGACCACGCAGGTTAACGGCCTAAACCAGGCGGTCCAGAACGTCAACAACGCCACGTCGCTTTCCCAGACCGCCGACGGCGCCCTGACCCAGATCACGAACGCCCTGCAGACTGTCCGCCAGCTCGCCGTGGAATCGGCCAACGCCTCCAATTCCCCGACCGACCGCGCGGCACTCAATCAGGAAGTGCAGCAGCAAATCGCGGAAATCAACCAGATCGCGACCCAGACCTCGTTCAACGGCCAGAATCTTCTCGACGGCAGCTTCGGAAACGCCCAGTTTCAGGTGGGTGCCAATGCCGGCCAGACCATCAGTGTCAATCTGACTACGGGTGTGCGGACCGATCAGATCGGCCAGATCGCCGATGCCACCGGCACGGCGGTATCGACGACAGCACTGGGCGGGACCGAGACGATACAGATCGGCAGCAGCCCGGCCATGACCATCGCCGCATCGGTTGCCGGACCGGCAGGCGCCGCCGCCGGCGAGACGTCCTACAGTGCGTTCGCCAAGGCTGCGGCGATCAACAACTCCGGCGTCCAGGGGCTGACCGCAACGGCCAGCACCAGCGAGACCACAGCCTTCACGACGACCTCCGGGAACTCGGGCAACACCTATAACCTGACCATCAACGGCCAGACCATCTACTCGAACTACGATCTGTACGGCAACGGCCCGCTCACGGGAAGTGACGTCGCGAACCAGATCAACACCTACTCGAACTCGACCGGTGTTACCGCTACGTTCAATTCTGCCAGCGGTCAAATGACGCTTTCCGCGGCGGATGGACGCGACATCATCGCAAACCAGACCCTGGGCGGTGGTGCCACGGGTGGGGCTGCGAATCTGGGCAGCCTGGTGGGCGGCACAACCGCCAGCAACAACTGGGCATCGGCGTTCACCACCGTCACCGGTCTCGGAACGAACGACTTTTACGTGACCGTCAATGGCACCAATATCACCGTTGCCCCTACGGGCGGCTCGGTCACTGGATCTGCTGTTGCATCGGCGATCAACGCCAATGCCACGCTGGCAGCAGCCGGTGTCACGGCAAGCTACGATTCGGCCTCTGGCAACCTCACGCTCTCGTCAAAGAGCGGGGCTGCGATCACGGCGGCGGAAGGCGTGCCAAGCGGGGCCAGCGGCGGCGACCCCACCTGGAGTCCGATCGTGCGGTCGTCGCCGTTCAGCGCTGTGTCCGGACTCACCGCGACGGATTCGTACTCGGTGGGAACCATCAATGGCAAGAACATCACTGTCGCTGCCGACGCGAGTGGCCAGATCACGGCTTCCGAGCTTGCAACCGCGATCAATGGCACGGCTGGAGTGAATGTTGTCGCGAGCGTTGATTCCAGCGGCAATATCGTGCTGACCTCGACGAACGCCCAGTCCATCACCGCAGCCTTCGGGTCTTCCAGCGCCACCGGCACCTATGCCAGCGGAGAGATCTACAACATCACTGCTGCTGCTACATTCTCGACGACCGCAGGAGCCAGTGGCTGGACCAACACGGCGGCAGGTACGGGTGGTGCCACCGCGGTCGGCGGTGACGTGACGGGAACGCTGTCTTTGAGCGCTACCAACAACATCGTGATCTCCGGCCAGGCCAACGACCTCGGTTTCGGGGGCTCGTCGGGAACGGCAGCCAACTACACCATTGCCCAGGACGCTACGACGCTGAGCAACGTCAATGTGTCGACAGTGGCGGCCGCCAATGACGCGATCAAGCGTGTGGATTCGGCGTTGCAGTCGGTCGACAACCTGCAGGCGACTTTCGGTGCCATTCAGAACCGCTTCCAGCTGATTTCCGCCAATCTTCAGACGGCGGTGGACAACCAGACGGCGGCGCGCAGCAACGTTCAGGATGCGAACTTCGCGGCCGAGACGGCCAACCTGACTCGTGCCGAAGTGCTGCAGCAGGCGGGCATTGCGATGCTGGCCCAGGCCAACGCGCAGCCGCAAACGATTCTGGCTCTGTTGAAATAAGGCAGAGTAGCCGTAGGAGACGTTAAAGACGGGGATGTCGCAGCAAGTAGTGAGGCCTCAGCCCGGAGCACACCAGTGCTCTGGGCTGACGGCCGTAGTCCCTGAAGGAGCGAGACCATGCCTATAGATCCCGTCAGTCAGCCGCCGAATGCCGCAGCGCCGCCGAACGTGGCAACCGGGCTGCCGCGGCAAGAATTGCCGGGCAGCGGCCAGATGTCTCCGCCCGCTTTGCCGCGGAACCAGCCCAGTACTGCCGATCTGGCGCAGGCTGTCGATCATCTGAACGGGTACGTACAGAACATGCAGCGCGAACTCGAGTTCCGGGTGGACCGCCAGACTCACCAGGTTGTCGTCACGGTCGTGGATTCACAGACCCACCAGGTCATTCGCCAGATTCCTTCAGAGGAAGTCATAGCCATCGCGCATGCGCTCGACGGAGTTCAGGGGCTGATTGTGCGGACTAAGGCGTAAGTTGGTCTCTTTCTTGCATTTGGCTACAAAGACTGGCACACCCGCGATACCCGGGTAACTGCCGAGCGAGGGTCCCATATCATGTCCACAGTTCTGCCTACGGGAACAACGTCTTCTTCGGGAGGAGGCACTGCTCCCTCATTGAGCGGTACCGGTGCGGCGATACTCACGTCCACCGGGCTCGGATCCGGTATCAACGTCAACAGTCTGGTGAGCGCGCTGGTCGCCGCGGACAGCATTCCGGTTCAGACCCTTAAGGCTCAGGAAGCGGGCTACCAGGCGCAGCTGTCGGCCTACGGCCAGCTCCAAAGCTCTCTTTCGATTTTCCAGGCATCGATGCAGGGCTTGAGTGGAATTTCGAATTTTCAGACGATGACTTCTGCAATATCGGATACATCGCACTTCAGCGCTACCGTATCGGGCAACGCGGTTGCGGGCAATTATTCCGTCCAGGTGAACCAGCTGGCACAGGCGCAATCACTGGTGTCGAGTGATTTCGCCAATACCTCGGACACTGTCGGGACCGGTACCCTGACGTTCCAGTTCGGCACCTACGACAGCGGCAGCAACACTTTCACGCTCAACAATTCGCAGCCGTCCGGTTCGGTAGTCATCAACAGCTCGAACGACACTCTGAGCGGCATCGCCTCGGCGATCAACGCCGCCAATGTCGGTGTGAGTGCGTCGATTCTCAACGATGGTACCGGCAACCGGCTGGTGCTGACGTCGAAGACGAGCGGCGCTGCCAACAGCCTGCGGGTCGCGGTGAACGACGGCGACGGAACCAACACCAACATGAGCGGGCTGTCGCAGCTTGCCTATGATCCGACCGCGGTCTCGGGCAGCGGCCAGAACCTGACTCAGACCGTTGCCGCCCAGAATGCCGCGCTGTCCGTTGATGGTGTCAACATCACGAATTCGAGCAATACGGTCTCCAATGCAATCCAGGGCGTTACCCTCAATCTGCTGGCGACCAATACGGCCGGGTCGCCTACTACGTTGACGGTGTCTCAGGACACGACGGCTGCCACGACAGCGGTCACCAATTTCGTAAACGCCTACAATACCTTGTTCAATTCCGTAAGTGCCATGACCGCCTATGATGCGGCTACCAAGACTGCGGGGCCACTGCAGGGTGATGCCTCGACGATGTCAGTCCTGACGCAGATCCAGAATACCCTGGATCAGAGTCTGTCCGGTCTCGGAGGCGGTTTCAGCAATCTGGCTCAGATCGGAGTGACGGTGCAGTCGGACGGAACCCTTCAACTGAATACGTCTCAGCTGCAATCGGCTTTAACCACCAACTTCAGCGGGGTAGCGGGCCTGTTCGCCGCGCAGGGTATTTCAAGCGACGGCCAGATCAGCTATGTGGGCAGCGGGTCCAATACCCGGCCCGGTAGTTACGCGGTCAATGTCACGCAGCTGGCGACGCAGGGCAGTCTCACGGGAATCTCCATCTCTGCTCTGGCCAGCACCGGGGGTACTTTTAACTCGCCAGTCGTTGTGAACTCAAATAACAACACCTTCGGCATCACGGTGAACGGAGTTCAGAGTGGCACCATCACCCTCAACCAGGGCACGTACACCACCGTGGCGAGCCTGGTGTCGGAAATTCAGTCGGAGATCAATGGCGACAGTGCGCTCAAGGCTGCTGGCGCGGCGGTGTCGGTTTCCTACAGCAGCACAGGATCGCAGTTCGTGATCACGTCCAACCAGTACGGTTCGGCATCGAATGTGAGCATCACTTCCGCTGGCACGAACACCGGCAGCACGCTCGGGCTTGGTGCTGCTTCGGGAACCGCCGGGGTCGATGTGGCTGGTACGATTGACGGATATGCCGCGAGCGGGTCGGGACAGAACCTGACCGGTGCCAGCGGTACGGCGGTGGATGGCCTGCAGCTGCAGGTCAACGGAGGATCGACCGGTGCAAGGGGCACCGTGGACTATTCCCAAGGCTATGCCTACCAGCTCAGCAATCTCGCGACGCAGATGCTTGGCAGTAGTGGCCCCATTGCCGCCCGTACTGCGGGCATCAACAACACTATCACCGGCATCAACAATCAGATCAGTCAACTGAACCAGCAGATAGCCAACGAACAGGCAATGTATTACCAAGAGTTCAACGCCATGGACAGCCTGGTCGGCCAGCTCAATTCGACGGGCTCCCTCCTTACCAACGAGCTGGCGGCGTTGCCGTGGTCCAATTCGGGTGGTCAGCCTGGATCGAGCAGTACGAAGCTTGGTGGTTAGCGGACGCAAAGCCGGGATGGAAACCAGAGCTGCAAACCCCAGTTCAACCGGGAATACCGTATGAATCGAGCAAATCCTTATAACGTTATGCGCCAGTATGGCGAATCCGGAGACATAGCCGAGGTCTTATATGCCAGTCCGCACCGTCTGATCCAGATGTTACTGGACAATGCGCTGGACCGGCTTGCTGTGGCCAAGGGCCACATGTTGCGCGGGGAAGTGGCGGATAAGGGTAGCCGCATCCGCGGGGCGCTCATGCTTATAGGTGGATTGCGTTCCAGCCTCAACAAGGAGGCTGGCGGCGACATCGCGCGCAATCTAGATCTTCTTTATGACTACATGGAGCGGCGTCTGCTGTTGGCCAACGCCAAGAATGATTCCGAAGCGCTTAGCGAGGTCGCAAGTCTGCTCACCGAGATCAAAACAGCGTGGGATGCCATCCCCGAAAACGTAAAGCTTTCATACGGCACACGGTAGCAATGAGCAGCCGACCCGCATCCGAAGCAGCGCGCCAGGCGAAATTTGACGCAATCCTCACCACGACCGTGGCCATGCTGGAAAAGGCGCAACTGCAGGACTGGGCGGAGGTCCAGCGGCTCCAGTCCGGTCGCCAGCGCCTGCTGCAGGAGTTATTCGCTGTCAGACCGAGCATCCAGGAATCTCCCTATCTGGCCGCAGGCATCAAGAGGCTGCTGGAACTCAACGCGTGCCTGACCGAGCTCGGGGTAACCGAGCGAGATCGTATCGCAGGCAAGCTCAACGAGCTAAAGACCCGCCAACTTGCAAAGCTGGCCTACGGTGGGTGCCCATAGCCGGGGCCGGGACGGCAGGCTGGCTGGCGGAAGACGCTGTGATCCGGTAACCTGAAGTTCCCGGTGCCATCGGAAGCCGTCACGATGACCAACTCCATACCGACGTCAGAGCAGAACGTGCTCGGAGCGGGTATCGCCTACGAGGGCATGTTGCCGCTCAGCTGGCGCGAGGCGAATCCGGTCGACGGACTGCAGCGGCGCGCGGAGCAGGCTGCCAACGAAGAGCTTCTGCGCATTCTTTCAGTCCTCGAAGAGCGTCCGCAGGAACTGGCAGACGATCATCCTGCCGTAGCCCAGGAGTTGCGCCGACTCGATTCCAAGCTCGATCTCGTTCTCGACCTGGTTGGACGTGTGTTGGCCCATCATGAGCCACCACCACCACCGCTGACGGTGCGTCTGCGCGCGCGCGATCTGGAGTGGCACGATGCCCGCGCGCCTGCTGCGGGCAGCCGTGTCGATGTGGCTCTCTACCTGTGCCTGCGCGTGCCGCGGCCACTGACGCTGTCTGGCAGGGTACGCAGCGTGCAGTCTTTTACGGAGGGTTTTCGTACCGTCATGGATATCGACGATCCGGGCGAAGGGGTTGCCGAACTGCTGGAAAAAATAATATTCGTCCACCATCGCCGTACCGTGGCCCAAACCCGTCGCGGAGCAGGACGCGACGAGACACGTTGATTTACGACGCGATGTAGGCAGCGTTGCGATACCGGATCTGACGCACTGTGTCAGGTGTGTGCCGTCGGCCTGTGGTTATGCACGATGATCTCTGGGCCATATGAGCCGGTCTGCCGCACGTAACCGGAAGAATTGTGCCTCATTAGAAATGATTATTTTGATTTAACTGCAGAAATTTGCCAGAAGTGGCAATTTTTTGGCGCTGCCGGCAGGTGTGGCACAGACGTTGCTTTTGAAGAGAGCCCGGGTTGTTGACGGTCGCAGTTTGAATTGGGTCGTGGCACGCGGGGATGGATTGCCGTGTTGCCAATTAGTGACAGCGACCCGCGCGCATATCCAAGAAAAAACCGGCGTCTTTCGCCTATCATGTATATGGGGGATAAGAAATGGTTGGACCAGCCGTGTTGGTTATCGACTCCGATGCAGAGCGCCGAAGCTATCTCACCACCCTGATTGAGTTCATCGACCACCAGGCAGTTGCAGTTGACGACTGGACCTGCTGGCGCGAGGATGCTGGCCAGCAGCAATCAGCGCTGGCGGCGATCATCGGCGGGTGCGAGTCCGAAGAGGTCCGGTTGGGTCTAATCCAGGAGCTCAGGGAATGGGATCGGGATCTCCCAGTGTTGCTGGTGACGGACAAGGCGAGAAATGTGCCAGTGAATCCGCGAGTCGCCGCGAGTGCATTAGGCAACATTGATATACCGATCCGCTACCAGCAACTTGCCTACGCCCTTCACCAGGCCGAGATCTATCGCGAATCCCGCAGCCAGTCCGGCACGCAGCGACCTCTGGAATTGTTCCGCAGTCTGGTCGGGAATAGCCGCGCGATGATGCGTGTGCGCCGACTGATCGAGCAAGTGGCCAATTCCGAGGCCAATGTGCTGATTCTGGGCGAATCCGGAACCGGCAAGGAGGTGGTTGCGCGCCACCTGCACTACAATTCGGCGCGCCGAAGCCGGACATTTGTACCAATCAACTGCGGTGCGATTCCGGGCGACCTGCTGGAAAGCGAGCTGTTTGGGCACGAGAAAGGTGCATTTACCGGTGCTATAAGCGCACGTCAAGGCAGGTTTGAGCTGGCCGAGGATGGCACGCTGTTTCTGGACGAGATCGGCGACATGAGCCTTCCAATGCAGGTGAAGTTGCTGCGTGTGCTGCAGGAGCGGACCTTTGAACGCGTCGGCAGCAACAAGAGCATCAGCGCCAACGTGCGCATCATCGCTGCCACCCACCGCAATCTCGAAGAGGCGATCAAGGATGGAAAATTCCGCGAGGACCTGTTCTACCGGCTGAACGTTTTTCCGATAGAAATGCCGCCGCTGCGCGAGCGCGCCGAGGATATACCGCTGCTGATCAATGAATTGATTGCGCGTAACGAGCATGAGCGGCGTGGATCGGTGCGCCTGACTCCAGCCGCGGTTGTGGCTTTGACCCAGTACTCTTGGCCGGGCAATGTGCGCGAGCTCGCCAATTTGATGGAGCGCTTGGCAATTCTGCATCCCGGCGGGTCAGTAGATACCGGTGATCTGCCGGATAAATTTCTTGCCCCCGGGGCGGCTCGCAACACAGCGCCGCCTGTTCCCGACAGCAGTGCGGCCGTCTTCGCCGCGGGCATGCGCCTGCCGACAGACGGGCTCGATCTCAAAGAGCACCTGAACAAGCTCGAGTACAGCCTGATCAAGCAAGCGCTCGACGAGGCCGACGGCGTCGTGGCCCAGGCTGCGAAGCGCCTCAGGCTGGGGCGCACGACGCTGGTGGAAAAGCTGCGCAAACACGAAGTGGTTGCACGGGAATCCGACGACGGGATTTTGACGTGACGATCGGGCCAAGAATTCAATATACTGATAAAAAAGGATAATTTATCGGGCACAGTTCTTGCTGACATCGTTTCAGGGGCCGCCTAGGTCCCGGTGTTAAGACGAAGCCGGAGCAGGAATTGTATGACCCATCAACTTGTCAGCCCGCAACCCGCGCCGCGCATCGATGCCGGGGACGGGGCCATTGCGGGACCCGCCCACTGCCTGGTTGACGCATTCCGCCTGTTTGACGAGGCCTCAAGCCACCTGGCGGCGTCGTTTCATGAGCTTGAGAGCCGGGTTGACTCGCTTACGGGCGAGTTGGCCGCCGCTCGTAATGAGCGCCTTGCAGGGCTCGCTGAAAAAGATCGGCTGGCCAGTCGCCTGCGAAGTCTGCTCGATGCGCTACCCGGTGGCGTGGTCGTGCTGGACGGCGACGGACACGTGCAGGACTGCAATCCAGCCGCGGTCGACCTGCTCGGAGAGCCTTTGCTCGGCAACGCGTGGCGCGATGTGATCCAGCGGGCATTCGCCCCGCGCGATGATGACGGCCACGAAATTTCGCTGCGCGACGGTCGCCGTGTGAGCATTGCCACGAGCCCGCTCCTTTCCGAGCCCGGCCAGATCCTGTTGCTCAAGGATCTGACCGAGACACGCCGTCTTCAGGAGCAGCTAAATCATGATCGGCGCCTGGCGGCCATGGGCAGCATGGTTGCGGCGCTCGCACACCAGATACGCACTCCGCTGGCATCAGCCCTGCTTTACGCCTCGCATCTCAATCGCCCGGTACTCGAAGCGGCGGACCGTCAGCGGGCGGCTGAACGCATCCAATCGCGCATGCGTCATCTGGAGCGAGTGATCAACGACATGCTTCTTTTCGCCCGAGACGGCAATTTTGCGAAAAGTACGTTTCCGGTGGCAGATCTGATCACGGATTTGCAGCGGGCGCTGGAAGTGGGGCTGCAGACCCACGGTTGCCAGCTCGCGACCCTTGACGAATCGGACGGCGCGGTGCTTTGCGCTAGCCGTGAAACCCTGCTGAGCGCTCTTCAGAACCTCGCGAACAACGCCATGCAGGCCTGTGGTTCCGGGGGGCAGCTTCTTTTCGTCGTACGTGCAAGCGCCGTCTGCGTGGATCTGATGATGTGCGACAACGGACCCGGGATACCACAGGCGCAGCAAGATCGCGTTTTCGAACCCTTCTTCACAACCCGC
This sequence comes from Pseudomonadota bacterium, assembly GCA_021790335.1. Taxonomy (GTDB): domain Bacteria; phylum Pseudomonadota; class Gammaproteobacteria; order Acidiferrobacterales; family UBA6901; genus JAJYCY01. The sequence continues at coordinate 95,241 of JAJYEE010000001.1, forward strand.
ACACAGGGCACTGGACTGGGCCTGGCCGTGGTGCGCGCGATCGCTGAGGCGCACGGAGGCAGTGCCTGGATGAGTTCGCGACTCGGAGTCGGTAGCACATTCGGCCTGCGTCTGCCGCAGAATATGACGGATCAAAAAGTCGTTTCACGCGGCAAGGAGTGCGAAACGGTATCGGATGACTTCTCGAGAAGGAGTATGTAATGGGTTCCTCCAGTGCTTTGCCGAATAACCCGCATCGGTCACGCGCCACGGTGCTGGTTGTGGAAGACGACGAGCCGCTGCGTGAGGCGTTGTGCGACACGCTGACCATGGCCGGATACGGAGTGGCGGCAGCATCTGACGGGAATGATGCGATCGACATGCTGGCAACCGGCGCCATTGCCATGGTCATCGCCGATGTACAGATGCCGCGCATGGACGGAAACGCCCTGCTTCAGCGCATGAAATCGGATTCTCCGAATACGCCGGTGCTGTTGATGACTGCCTACGGCACGATTCAGGCTGCCGTGACTGCGATGCGCGAAGGCGCTGCCGATTACCTCGTCAAGCCCTTTGAGGCGGAGGTCCTCGTCAATATGGTGGAGCGCTATGCATTACCGGCGACGGCAACGGATGGGGACTTGGTCGCCGTCGATGCGCGCATGCGTGAGCTTGTCGAGCTCGCCCGGCGCGTCGCAGACAGCGATGCGACCGTAATGATCAGCGGCGAGAGCGGCACCGGCAAGGAAGTGCTGGCACGCTTTCTCCATCGCCACTCGCGCCGCTGCGACAAGCCGTTTGTCGCTATAAATTGTGCCGCGATTCCGGACAACATGCTGGAGGCAATACTGTTCGGCTACGAGAAGGGCGCCTTCACCGGTGCCTATCAGGCAAGTCCGGGAAAGTTCGAGCAGGCCCAGGGCGGTACGCTGCTGCTCGACGAGATATCGGAAATGGACCTAGCGCTGCAGGCAAAACTGTTGCGGGTCCTGCAGGAAAAAGAGGTCGAGCGCCTCGGAGGACGCAAGCCGGTTGCGCTCGATGTCCGCGTGCTCGCGACATCCAATCGGGTCATGCGCGAGGAGGTTGTGGCCCAGCGTTTCCGCGAGGATCTGTTTTACAGGCTGAACGTCTTTCCGCTGCAGGTTCCGCCACTGCGCGAACGTACACAGGACATTGTGCCGCTCGCACGCTGCCTGCTGGCGCGCTCTGCGGCAGCCCAGGGGAAGCGCGTTCCGGATTTATCGCAGGCGGCAATGGACCGCCTGTCGCAGCACGGCTGGCCGGGCAACGTGCGCGAGCTTGACAATGTGATGCAACGGGCCCTGATTCTTCATTCCGGGGATCGGATCGAAATGCACGATTTGCGCTTCGAAAATGCCGTAGCGGCGGCTGCGCCTGCAACCGCAATTTCGCCTGCAGTCACGGCGGCGGCGCAGTCGGCAGGCGTGGATTCCCTGGGCGATGATCTGCGCAGCCACGAGCGCAATCTGATCCTGGAAGCGCTGAGAGCCGGCATGGGTAGCCGCAAGGAGGCGGCCGCGCGCCTCGGGATCAGCCCGCGCACGCTGCGCTACAAGCTGGCGCGCCTGCGGGAAGAAGGGATCGTAATCCCCGGATAGGTCCGTTCCGGCTGAAACAGGAGAAACAGCAAGCCATGAATAATATCGACGTGACCCAGCTCATATCGCAGCTGCGCGCCATGAGTGCCGCAGCGCAGGGCATGCCGCACCAGGCAAATCCCGCCACCGGGGGCGGAGAATTTTCGTCTCTGCTAAAGGGGGCGATGGAACAGGTAAACGACAGCGAACTGCACGCACGCTCTCTGGAGCGGGTATTCGAGACCAATTCGAGCCAGGTAAGCCTATCGCAGGTGATGATCGCCGTGGAAAAGGCCAACATTTCATTTCAGGCCATGACTCAGGTGCGCAACAAGCTAGTCTCAGCGTATCAGGACATCATGAGCATGCAGCTATGAGCAAACCCGTCAATATGCATGCCGGTCTGCCGATCCGGCCGACGCAGGCGTGTCAAGCAATGTGCAGCGCAACCGAAGTCCAAAGACAGGCATTGTGAACCCTGGTTGACCTATGGCTACCGAACTTGCAAAGACTCAAAGCGCACCCTTGCCTCTGCAGGTGCTGACCCGTAATCCCGTGGTCCAGCAGCTCGGGCTGTTGCTCGGAATCGCTGCGTCCGTGGCCATCGGCATAAGCGTGGTGATGTGGTCACGGACTCCGAACTATGGACAGCTTTACGCCGGCCTGTCTGCCAAGAATGCGGGTCAGGTGATCAGCAGCCTGCAGAAGCTGAACATTCCCTACAAGATCGAGCCGGGTGGCATGATCATGGTTCCGGATGGGCGGGTTGCGGATGCACGCATCAAACTGGCAGCGCAGGGTTTGCCACGAAGCACGGACGGGGGCATGGACCTGCTTGATGATCCGCACGGGTTCGGTACTAGCCGGTTCATAGAGACTGCGCGCTATCAATATGTTCTTGAGCGACAGCTGGCGCGATCCATCGGTGCACTCGACAATGTGCGCCGCGCACGCGTCAGTTTGGCCATACCCAAGCAATCGGTTTTTGTGAGTGAACGCACGCAGCCGACAGCCTCGGTGCTGGTCGATCTCTACCCGGGGCGCGATCTTAATGGAGGCGAGGTCGCGGCGATCGAGCACCTCGTTGCCTTCAGTGTTCCAAACCTGGCAACCGGCAACGTGACGATCGTCGACCAGCAGGGGCGGTTGCTCAGCGGTGGCGCCTCTAGCCGGTTTGCGGCGCTGAACAACAGCGAGTTTCAATACACGCGCCGTCTGGAACATTCCTATGTGCAGCGCATCAACGATATTCTCACGCCAATAATAGGATTCGGAGGAGTCCGCGCGCAGGTAGTCGCGAACGTGGACTTCACGATGACGGATGAAACCAGGGAGAAAGTCAATCCCAAGGATGAGGCACTGCTGAGCGAGCAGGTATCGCGGCGGCAGACTACCGGTGCCGGAGGCGAAGTGATGGGCGTTCCGGGCGCGCTGTCGAACGAGCCCCCCGGTCCGACCACAGTGCCGCAGACTACTGCGACGACCACGCCCAAGACGCCGGGGTCGGGTGCCGGTGCGAAACCATCCAAGCCTGTGGCCGGGACTGCTGCAAGCCCGGCCATTCCGACCGATAGCAGCAGCAGTGCCACTCGCAATTACGAACTGGACAAGACGATCAGCCACACGCGGCTTCCGAGCGGACGCATCAAGCGCCTGTCGGTGGCTGTAGTAGTGGATGACCTGAGGACGGTCAACAGCAGCGGCCAGGTCGTGCGCACCGCGCTCAAGCCGCAGGAGCTCGCGCGCATAACAGCGCTGGTCAAGTCCGCCGTCGGCTTTGATTCCCAGCGCGGTGACAGCGTCAATGTCATCAACATTCCTTTCCGGCAGCTGCCGCAAATACTGCCTCCGCCGCCACCACCCATCTGGAAGCAGCCCTGGGTGTGGAGCGCAGCCAGGCAGGTGCTTGCCGGATTGATAGTGTTATTCCTGATTTTCGGGATCCTGCGACCAGTGATGCGTGGATTACTTGCCAAGCAGGCAGCGACGCTTGCGGCCGCGCCGGCACCCAATTCAGCGGCGAGCCCGCAGGCGCTGGGCGGACCCGGGCCAGTGGCGCAGCTCAGCGGTCCGGGCAACTATGATGCCCAGCTCAATGCCGCCCGCAGCATGAGTTCGCAGGATCCAAAACGGGTAGCGCAGGTGGTCAAGACCTGGGTAGCGAGCGATGGCTGAGGCGGCCGCCAAGGTCACCGGGGTTGAGCGCGCGGCTATTTTGCTGCTCACGCTCGGCGAGCAGGATGCCGCCGAGATTCTCAAGCACATGGCCCCCAAAGAGGTCCAGAAGGTCGGCTCGGCAATGGCTGCGCTGTCGAGTGTCTCGCGTGCCCAGGTAAGCCAGGTACTACAGGATTTCGTGCAGTCCGTGGACAACCAGACCTCACTTGGAATCGGCTCCGACGATTACGTCCGCAAGGTCCTGACGAAGGCGTTGGGCGAGGACAAGGCCGGAGGCTTCATCGATCGCATACTTCTTGGTGGAAACACCAAGGGCCTGGAGGGGCTCAAGTGGATGGATGCGCGCGCAATCATGGAGCTCATCCGCCTCGAACACCCGCAGATTATCGCCATCATTCTCGCTTATCTGGACAGTGATCAGTCGGCCGAGATACTGGCGCTGTTTCCTGAGAAGAGCAGAGCTGATGTTTTAATGCGCATCGCTGCGCTAGACGGCATTCAGCCGTCAGCGCTGCAGGAACTCAACGACATCATGGAGAAGAAATTCTCCGGAAAGGCTGTCAGCAAGCTCAAGTCATCGAGTGTCGGAGGGGTCAAGACCGCTGCCGGAATCATCAACAGCATGAGCGGATCGGCTGAAGCCGATATCCTGAAGCACATCAAGGAGGCCGACAGCGAGATGGCACAGAAGATCGAAGACCTCATGTTCGTGTTCGAGGATCTGTTGAGCATCGATGACCGAAGCATACAGACTCTGCTGCGTGAGGTGTCGTCGGAGTCGCTGCTGCTTGCACTCAAAGGTTCGGACGATGCAATGAGGCAGAAGATCTTCGGCAACATGTCGAAGCGCGCTGCCGAAATGCTGCGCGACGATTTGGAAGCCAAGGGTCCAGTGCGACTGTCCGAGGTGGAGACAGCACAGAAGGAGATTCTTGGAATTGCACGGCGCCTTTCCGAATCCGGGGAAATTGCGCTAGGCAGTAAAGGGGGAGAAGAGTATGTCTGAGCCCGACAGCCCCGTCCGGCTTCCGGCACAGGCGCCTGAGCGTGGTGCGGGACGCAAGTCACGCATAATTTCGGGAGACGAGTTGAGCGCCTATCAGCGATGGGAGGTGCCGGCGGTCGAAGGGGCGCTCGGCAAGAACCCCAATGTGCTTACTGCCAAGCAGATTGAACAGATACAAAAGCAGGCCTACGAAGAAGGCTTTGCTCAGGGTCACCAAGAAGGACGAACGCAGATGCTTGCGCAGGCCGAGCGCTTCGCGAAACTGGTCGGCCTATTGAACGAGCCGCTTGCGGATCTTGACCAGCAGGTCGAGCATGAACTCATCCAGCTCGCAATTGTGATCGCGCGGACGCTGGTGCGGCGTGAACTGCGCACCGATCCAGGCATGATCGTGGCAGTAGCGCGCGAGGCTGTGTCGTCTCTGCCGGTTTCGGCGCGCCACGTGAGCGTTCATCTTCATCCCGAGGACGCCGCTCTTGTGCACAGCGCACTCTCCCTGCCGGAAGGTGATCGTGCCTGGCGCATAATTGAGGACCCGGTGCTGACGCGCGGAGATTGCAGGGTGCATACGGAGCATTCCCAGATAGACGCAAGCATGGAGGCTCGTCTTACCAGCATCGTTACCGCAATTCTCGGAGGGGAGCGCCGCGATGACCGCCCTGCTGGCTGACTCGTCGCACGGCGCGCGCTGGCGTGACGGCCTCGTGCGTGCCCGTGAGGTTCTGGATTCGCCCCCGCCCTTGGTGGTGGAAGGAAAACTTACGCGCATGGTCGGGCTCACGCTGGAAGCTACCGGCTGTCAGGCGGCGATTGGAAGCCGCTGCCTCATTGCAGGTCCGCAGGGAGCAAATATCGAGGCCGAGGTGGTCGGTTTTGCTGGAGAGCGGCTATTCCTTATGCCTACCGGAGACATACGCGGACTTACGCCCAATGCGCGCGTGATTCCGAGCACATTGGTGTCCGAGGCGCATGTGGGCGACGCTCTGCTCGGGCGGGTTCTGGATGGCGCTGGAAATCCGCTGGATGGAAAGGGAAAAGTGCGAACCACCGCGCGCGTTCCGCTGACGGGGCGACCGATCAATCCATTGGCGCGAGCCCCGATCCGGGAGCCGCTCGATGTCGGCGTGCGCGCGATCAATGCGCTGTTTACTGTAGGGCGCGGACAACGGCTTGGGCTTTTTGCCGGAAGCGGAGTCGGCAAGAGCGTATTGCTCGGTATGATGACGCGCTTTACCACGGCCGATGTCATCGTGGTCGGATTGATCGGCGAGCGCGGTAGGGAAGTGAAGGAGTTCATCCAGAACATTTTGGGCACGCAGGGCATGGCGCGGGCGGTCGTGGTGGCGGTACCGGCGGATTACCCCCCTCTCATGCGCCTGCATGGCGCTATGCTGGCCACCAGCATTGCCGAGTATTTTCGGGACCAGGGACGTCAGGTTTTGCTGCTCATGGACTCGCTGACTCGCTACGCGCAGGCGCAGCGCGAGATTGCCCTCGCCATTGGCGAGCCGCCGGCCACAAGGGGCTATCCGCCATCCGTGTTTGCCAGGTTGCCGCAGCTCGTGGAGCGTGCCGGAAATGGAGTGGCCGGCGGTGGATCGATCACCGCATTCTACACCGTGCTCACCGAAGGGGATGACCAGAATGATCCGATTGGTGATGCCGCGCGTGCCATTCTGGACGGACATATATTCCTTTCACGCCAGCTTGCCGAAAGCGGACACTACCCGGCCATCGACATCGAGGCTTCGATAAGCCGCGCGATGAATGAGATTATCAAGGCACCGCAGCAGCAGTCTGCGCGGCGCTTCAAGCAGCTTTACTCGGTGTATCAGCAAAATCGCGATCTCGTCAGCGTCGGCGCCTATACGCGCGGAACGGATCAGCGCCTGGATGAAGCCATTGACTATCATCCTCGCCTTCTGGGGTTCCTGCGCCAGGATATGAACAAGGCCGTTCCACTAGCCACAAGTCTGTCTGAACTTGCTGCACTTGTTCCAGAAGCAGTAGCTAAGCAGTGAATCGTGCCGCCAAAGACCAGCGTTCTATATTTTTAAAAAAAAAGGATGCGTCATGAGAAAGTCAAAACGCATGAAGCCGGTTGCGAGAGTAGCAGAGTCGCGCGAGCGTACGGCAGCACGCGTACTAAGTGAACAGAGACGGGTGCTCGCCGAAGCCGAGGCCAAGCTTGCCGAGTTGCTGGGATATCGGGACGAGTATGCGAAGAAACTCGAATTTTCTGGGGGGTCTGCCATCGATGCGCGCCGCATGTACGACTTCCGTGTATTCCTCTCGCGTTTGAACGAGGCGATCATCCACCAGCAGCATCGTGTTGAGCATAGCCGGATGGAGTATGAGGCAAGGCGCCATCAATGGTACGCGACGCGCACCAAGATCCGCGCTGTAGACAAGATCATCGAACGTTATCGCGGTGATGAAGCCCGCGCTTCGGAGCGGCGCGATCAAGTCGAAGCCGACGATCGCACAAAGCAAGTGCGGGTTGACATCGGCGACGAATGCGACTAACCGTTTGAATACGGATTGCTGGCTGATGCTGGGATCGATCGACACGCATATGGCGTCAAATACAAGGATCATATGGGAAGTCGGCATATTGTCCGGACTACACGCCCATTCGAGCGTCATCGGCCGGTCGGCGATGTGTCAAAGCGTGAAGCGAGGACGATGGGTGCCTCGGCATTGCGACGCGTGATCCGAATGCGGACCGGGGCTAAAGATTCCACATTTTGCCGCAAATTCTCCCCTCGATTGAGACAGCGCTTGTGCGGGCCGAAGAGCTTCGCAAACTCAGGGCTGCCGAGTCGCATCTCAGCAGTGCACTGAATAGCAATCGTACTATTAGCCTGGCGGTAGGTGTCATCATGGAGCGACACCGCCTGCAACAGAAGGAAGCGTTTGAGATCCTACGGTTTTTTACGCGCTCCCATCGATGCAAGATATCCGAGGTCGCGGCAGATGTGGTACGTGCCATTGATGCGATCAATCTGCCTGCAGGCGCTCCAAGCGTTGTGCCGGGTGATCGCCCGGACTGATTGCCCGCTGTACCTCGGCTTTTTTGGAAAAATGATGCCGCCAATTCGATCGCAGCGGCCTGGCATTCTAAACAGCCACCGTACCGCGAGTGAATTGGAACCCCCTGATTGGCTTGCCTTCCTGTTTTCAATGACCAGGGATTCTGGCTGGTCGTCTGCCAGAGAACGCGTCGAACAGCAGTACTGGGGGTAATCGTACCGTGACAGGCAATCGGTTCGTGACAGCAACTCCTGTACTTGATCGGTATCTGGAGTGCTTGCCGCTTGGCATGCCTTTTGCTGTTCTGTGATTCATCATATTAGGCGCCGATCCGACAGGAGTGCCATGCCGCAGCCAAGCTTTCTTCCACCGTCACGGCCTGATCTCAGTCCACCCGTTCCTGTCGCGCCGCAGCCGGCTTCAGAGGGCGCGGGCGATGCTAAAGACTCGTTTCCCGCGGTCCTGGCAGCGCACGGTGCTACGAGCCGGGATACGGTGGCTGGCAACGGCCCGGGATCCCCTGCGCGTGACGATGCAAATTCTAAGCCTGCCGCCAAGGCGGTGGGTCCGGAACAATCGGTCCCAAAGGACGGCAATTCGAAAATGGATGCCAAGGCGGCAAAGGACGGCAAAACGGCAGGCAAGGCGGCAATAGACGGCAAGACTTTGCCGCATGCGACGGTGCCAGATGGAGCCGCAGTCAAGGCAGCCGCGCCGCCGGCGGGAACCGTAATCATGACGGCCCCACCGCCAGGTGGGGCTGCAGTCAAGGCAGCCGCGCCGCTGTTCCAGCGGCAGCCGCCCGATCCAGTAAAGCTTTCGGTTGCTCGGCAGAATATGCCGCCAGGTCCCGTGGCGGCAACGATCGTTGGGACCGGGGCGGTTAGAGCTCAGATTGAGCCCGACAAGAAGTCTTCTGGCGCGGGCTCCATCCGGATTGCCAAGCCCGGACCCAAAGTCGTTTCTCTTCCGGATCCGATTACAGCAAGCACCGGATCCGCCGTGAGCGACCAGACCAATATGGCGGTGAACTCCTCGCTGAAAGACTTGGTGGGCAAATCCGGTGTTTCCAGGGAGCCGCCGGCAAAGGAGATTTCGCCGAACCCGTCGCTATCGACCACCCACCTCGGGACAGAGTTAGCAGTTGCAAGCGACCTGACCCGTCCTGCTTTCGCCGTTCTCGCTTCCGGTTCCCCGGCTGCGGCGCCGGCATCCGCGAATCCGAGTGCGATGCTTCAGGTCAATCCGTCCATCAACCAGGCCGGCTGGGATCAGGCACTTGGAAACAGCATGATTTGGGTGGTTGGCCGCCAGATCCAGACCGCACAACTGCAATTAAACCCCCCGCACCTCGGGCCAATCGAGGTGCGCGTTGCGATTCGCAATGACCAGACGACCCTCACTTTTGTCTCGGCGCATTCCCAGGTCCGCGATGCCCTGCAGGCAGCGATTCCCGGCCTGCGCGAAATGTTCTCGAACAACGGCCTCAATCTGGTCAATGTGGATATCTCGCAGCATTCCTTTTCCAGGGATTCCCGGCAATCAGACTATCCTTTCCCGCGCCGCGACGGGGAAAATCTGCCCGAGGACGACGTCGCCATGGCACCGGCGGCGGCACATGTCGGATTGATCGATTTCTACGCCTGAGCCACTCGACTCTCCGGCGGCCATGGCTGCCGTCGGAGTTGCTTGTGGACAACTTCCCGCTTTAGCCGGATTTACGCCGCCAGTTCCTGGATGTCCTGTCAAATTCTTGTCGAATCGCCGCTAGCCCGATGCTAACCACATGAAAGTTAAGAAATTCTGCCATGACCTCCGGTGGCATGCGTCTTGCTAAAGGTGGAACAGACAACGCATTGAGGGCTGTCCGAATGGCGAAGGCGGAAGAGCGTGATCGTCGCGATCGTGACGACGAAGACGATGATGAAGACGACAAGAAGACCAAGGGGTCGGCCAAAGGGGGCGGCAAAAGGGTTCTGCTGATTGTGGGCGGCGTCATTCTGCTGCTGATCGCCTCGATCCTCGGAACTGTCCTCATTACCCGCATGCTTGAAGGTGGTCGCGCACCTGCCGGTGCCGCAACGAGCGCGCCACTGGCACAGCCGGTTCAGGCTCCGCAGCCGGCGCCGGCCAGGCCGCAGAACGCCAATCAGGAACTGTATCTGAGTCTGGACCCACCGTTCGTCGTTAACTTCCAGGGGCAGAACGGAATGCGCTTTCTTCAGGTAACCATTGAAGTCATGGCTCACGATCCGGCAGCTCTCAAGGACGTCAAGAAGTACATGCCGCATATCCGTAACAACCTGGTGATGCTGCTGAGCAATCAGAGTGCTGCCGACCTCAGCACGCTTGCCGGAAAGGAGAAGGTCCGCGCCGAGGCGCTTGCCGAGATCCAGAGGATCATGCAGCAGGAGACCGGCAGCCCGCAGATTTCTGCCGTCTACTTCACCAATTTCGTGATGCAGTGACAGCCATGGCAGCCAACGATGTGCTCAGCCAAGACGAAATCGACGCACTGCTGACTGGCGTCGAGAGTGGCAGTGTAAAGACCCAGGACGATCTGGCCGCTCATGACGGCGTTGCGCGACCACTCGACATCGCCAGTCAGGATCGTATCGTGCGCGGTCGTCTGCCCACGCTGGAGATGGTCAATGACCGCTTCGCACGTCTGCTACGCATAAGTCTGTTCAATATGCTGCGGCGCTCACCGGAAATAAGTCCCGGTGAGGTGAAAATGTTCAAGTTCTCGGAATACGTGCACAGCCTGTTCGTGCCTACCAGCCTGAACATCATGCGCGTCCGGCCGCTTCGGGGCAGCGCACTCCTGATTTTTGATCCGAACCTTGTATTCGCAGTGGTCAACAGCTTTTTCGGAGGTGCCACGCGCTTTCGGGCCAAGATTGAGGGAAGGGAGTTCACCGCCACCGAACAACGCATCATCCATATGCTTCTGGAGCAGGTATTTCACGATCTCAAGGAGGCCTGGAAGCCGGTGCTGGCGTTGAATTTCGAGTTCATCAACTCCGAGGTCAATCCCCAGTTTGCGAATATCGTCAGTCCGAGTGAAGTGGTCGTGGTGAGCACCTTCCGCATCGAACTCGAAGGTGATGGCGGAGAGGCGCACGTCACGATGCCGTACGCGATGGTTGAGCCGATACGGGACCTGCTAAACACGGGCCTGCAGAGCGATCGGGACCAGGTCGACGAGCGCTGGCTGATTGCGCTACGTGAGGAGGTCAAGGAAGCCGTTGTCGAGGTCAGCAGTACGCTCACGGAGACTGAGATCTCGCTGCGCGAACTGATGAACCTGAAAGCGGGCGACGTGATACCGATTGAGTTTCCGAGCCATGTAGTGCTTAAGGCAGAAAACGTGCCGGCGTTTCGTGGCAAGTACGGCGTATCACGTGGAAACCGGGCAATTAAGGTCAAGGAACCCATCAAACGTCTGCCACAGTAGAAGTAGCGAGCACCTAACGGAGAACCTATGAGCGATTCGGCGACAAATAGCGATGGCTACGCGCCTGCCCCGCTGCCTGACCTGAAGGCAGAAGGCGGTGCAGCAGCCGGGGACGCCAACCTCGAGGTGATACTCGATATTCCGGTAATGATCTCGATGGAAATCGGGCGCACACGCATCAGCATTCGCCATCTGATGCAGCTCAATCAGGGGTCGGTCGTAGAACTCGACCGTCTGGCCGGGGAACCCCTTGACGTTCTGGTCAATGGGACACTGATTGCGCATGGCGAGGTGGTCGTGGTCAACGAGAAGTTCGGCATCCGGCTCACAGACGTGATCAGCGCCGCCGAGCGAGTGCAGAAGCTTAAATGAAAAGCGCATTGTTTAAGCAACCACCAAAGCGATTTCGCATGGCCGGCCTGCCGATGGGGACAGCAAGGCGTGTCCGGATTCTGTCGTTGTTGACGCTGGCGGTTGCAGCGATTCCTCAGGCGGCTGCGGCTGTGGACAAGACGACCCCGACGGTTTCCCGTACGGTGGCCGAAAGTCTGGTTCAGATCCTGCTGGGTCTGATTCTGGTGCTGCTCGTAATTGCAGCAGCAGCCTGGCTGCTGCGCCGGTTCGGGCATCTGCAGGCAGGCGCCGGCGGAGCGCTCCGTATCGTGGGCGGGTTGTCGCTCGGGCCCCGCGAACGCGCAGTTCTGATTCAGGTCGGAGAACGTCAGCTGCTGCTGGGCGTTGCGCCCGGACGTGTCCAATTGCTTCACGTTCTGGACCAGGAACTTCCGGGCGCAACGCCGGTGGCGATGCCGGGCGGGGGCTTTGCAGCGCGTCTGGCAGCGGCACTGAAGCATGGGAAGCAGCCATGAAGTACCGGTCATCCATGGTTCTTATCGTGCCGATCCTGTTGTTATTCGCGCCGCATGTAGCGGCCGCAGCACCGGCCGGTCTCAAAGCGTTCACGATTACGCCTGCTCCCGACGGCGGTCACACCTACTCGGTGAGTCTGCAGATACTCGCGGTGATGACCGCGCTGACGCTTCTGCCCGCAGGTCTTATGATGATGACGTCGTTTACACGCATCATTGTCGTTCTTGCGATCCTGCGTCAGGCGCTAGGGACCGGACAGACGCCGCCCAACCAGATCCTGTTGGGACTCGCCCTGTTTCTGACGTTCTTCGTCATGGCGCCGGTTTTCGATCGCATCAATACCGAAGCTCTGCAGCCGTATATGAACCAGCATCTGCCGCTCGACCAGGCGCTGCAGAGAGCAGGACGGCCGATTAAGAAATTCATGCTCGCCCAGACTCGCGAGAGCGACATCGCACTGTTTGCGCACATCGCCGGGCGCGACAGCATCGCATCGCCGGACAAGACACCGATGTCGCTGCTGGCGCCGGCATTCGCGACCAGCGAGCTGAAGACAGCCTTCGAGATTGGGTTTCTCATCTACATTCCATTCGTGATCATCGACCTCGTGGTGGCGAGTGTGCTCATGGCGATGGGCATGGTCATGCTGTCGCCACAGACGATCTCATTTCCGTTCAAGCTGATGCTGTTCGTGTTGGTCAACGGATGGGGGCTGGTGGTGGGAACACTGGTTGCGAGCTTTCACACCTGAGGTTGCGCCATGAGCCCGGAAGCAGCAATGACGGTCGGACAGCAGGCGCTCGAGGTAACGGTCATGCTCGCGGCGCCGCTGCTGCTCGCGGCTCTTGCCGTAGGGCTGTTGGTGGGAATGTTTCAGGCTGCAACCCAGATCAATGAGACCACGTTGAGTTTCATACCGAAACTCATGATTCTCGTGGTAGTTCTGGTGGTTGCTGGTCCGTGGATGCTGCGCCTGATCGTCGGTTATACCCGCGAGCTGTATGAAAGCATCCCGGCGATGGTGAGGTTCGGTGGATGAAGGCGTCGGAGCGCAGCACATGAATTTCACCAGCGCCGAAATCGCGTCTTGGATAGGATCCTACATGTGGCCGTTGTTCCGCATCGGCGCCTTTGTTGGTGCCGCGCCGATAGTGGGCAGTGCCGTGGTTCCCATGCGCATACGTCTGGGGCTGGCGCTACTGGTAACCCTGGTGGTTGCCCCACTGCTGCCGGCCGCGCCCGCAGTCGAACCCTTGGGCGTGGATGCACTATTCATCACGTTGCAGCAGCTGATTATTGGTGTCGCAATGGGCTTCATCCTGCGCCTGATGTTCAACGCGCTGGAGCTTGCCGGACAGATGATCGGGCAGCTCATGGGGCTCGGCTTCGCCGCGATGATAGACCCTAACAGCGGCGTGCAGGTGCCGGTGCTGAGTCAGTTCTACGTGGTCATGACAACGCTGCTGTTCCTAGCGTTCAACGGACACCTGATCATGATTGAAATGTTAGTGGACAGTTTCCGTGCGCTACCTGTATCGACACACGGCTTCGGGCCCGATGCCGTGCATGCGGTGGTTGAGTGGGGGGGGCAGATGTTCGCAGGGGCGGTCATGGTGGCCCTGCCGGCAGTTGCGGCGCTGCTGTTGGTCAATATCGCATTCGGTGTCATGACGCGCGCTGCGCCGCAGCTCAATGTTTTTGCGGTCGGTTTTCCGGTCACGTTGTTGCTAGGGTTGGTAGTGCTTGTGATGTCGATGCCGGAGCTGCCATCGCAGTTTGTACGCCTGTCGGATGCGGCTTTTGGTCTGATGGGTAAGCTGGCTGGGGGAGGGGCAATCCATGGAATCTGACCGCGGTCAGGAACGCACTGAAAGCGCCACCCCAAAGCGCCTGCGCGAGGCACGCGAAAAGGGCCAAATCGCACGCTCTCGCGAGCTCAACACCATGGTGTTGGTGCTGGCAACCGCCGGAGGGATGCTGTTCCTGGGCACCGGCCTGCTACACGGACTCGGCGATCTCATGCGCGAATCGCTGCATCTGACCCGCAGCGCAGCTTTCGATGCCGGCGCCGGTCCTCACGCTTTTATGCATGCAGTAGTGGAAGTGCTCGTCAGATTCGCCCCCTTGGGGCTCATCATGTTGTTTGCGGCCCTTCTTGCGCCGCTTGCGCTGGGCGGCTGGTTGTTCAGCCCCGAGGCGCTGGGGTTCAAGTGGGACAGGCTCGATCCGGTCCGGGGATTCGGCCGCCTGCTCTCCGTGCGAAGCCTGATGGAGCTGCTTAAATCCCTGGCCAAGTTCGTGCTGCTGGTGGCTATCGCCAGTGCGCTGTTATGGCGCAAGTCCGGAACGATTCTCGGTCTGGGAACCGAGCCACTGGGCGTGGCGCTGCCGCATCTTGCGTATATGCTGGGCTGGTCGCTTGTCACCCTGTGCCTGGGCCTGGTTGTGATAGCCGCTGTCGACGTGCCATATCAGCTCTGGGACCATGCGCGCGATATGAAGATGACACGCCAGGAAGTGCGCGACGAATTCAAGGAAACCGACGGCAGGCCTGAGGTGAAGGCGCAGATCCGGCGCATGCAGCGCGAGATGTCAAAGCGCCGCATGATGGCCGAGGTTCCGAAGGCGGACGTCATCGTCACCAACCCGACGCATTATGCGGTCGCATTGCGCTACGATCAGTCGCGTATGCGTGCGCCGCGGGTCGTGGCCAAGGGCGGGGACCTGATTGCCGAGCAGATCCGCAAGATCGGCGCAGAGCATGGAGTGGCAATACTCAGCGCTCCGCCTCTGGCGCGTGCCCTGTATTTCAGCACAGAGCTCGGTCGCGAAATACCGGCAGGACTGTATTTGGCAGTAGCCAAGGTGCTTGCCTACGTCTATCAGCTGCGCAGCCGCGGTGCCGAACCAGGCTCTGAACCGATTCCGGATCTGGAAATTCCTGACGACCTGAGGCACGACTGAAGTCATGGCTGAAATGAACCCGACCTTCGATCTGCGCGCGGTAAGCCGCACCGCTCTGGGTGTGCCGCTGTTCCTGGTCATGATACTGGCGATGGTAATCGTGCCGCTGCCGCCGCGGGTCCTCGACATACTGTTCACCTTCAATATCGCGCTGTCTCTGGTCGTAATTCTTGTGGTGGTGTACACGCTGCGCCCGCTTGATTTCGCCGCTTTCCCCACGGTGCTTCTGGTTGCGACTCTTCTGCGGCTATCGCTCAATATTGCCTCCACACGTGTGGTGTTGCTGCACGGGCAAAACGGTTCTGGCGCCGCTGGACAGGTGATCAAGGCATTCGGCGATTTCGTTGTTGGCGGAAACTATGCAGTTGGGCTGGTGGTCTTTGCGATCCTGGTGATCATAAACTTTGTCGTTGTCACCAAGGGCGCAGGACGGGTCTCGGAAGTCAGCGCACGCTTCACCCTCGATGCCATGCCCGGAAAACAGATGGCTATCGATGCCGATCTTAACGCTGGCCTGATCACCCAGGAAGAGGCCAAGCTGCGGCGCTCTGAAGTTGCCCGCGAGGCGGATTTCTACGGTTCCATGGATGGCGCGAGCAAATTCGTACGTGGCGACGCGATCGCCGGCATTCTGATTCTATTCATAAATATCATCGGTGGTCTTGCCATCGGCGTTATTCAGCATGGCATGGCGTTCAGCGACGCGCTCCACAACTACACACTGCTGACCATCGGCGATGGACTGGTGGCGCAGATACCCTCGCTGATACTGTCGACAGCGGCCGCCATCATAGTGACCCGTGTGTCGAGTGCCCAGGACATGGGCAAGCAGATTATGAACCAGATGTTCGATAATCCGCGCGCTCTGGGTGTGACGGCAGGCGTGATCGGCATGATCGGAATCGTGCCGGGCATGCCAAACCTAGCCTTTCTGACGCTTGCTTCAGTATGCGGCGCCACTGCCTACATGATTGCCAGGCGCAAGCAGGTGCAGTCCCTGATGCCGGCGACGGTTGAATCGCCCGTTGCCGTGCCGGGAGAGCCAGTTGAGCTGAGCTGGGAGGACGTGGTTCCACCTGACACCATCGGTCTAGAAGTCGGTTACCGCCTGATCCCGCTGGTGGACAAGAACCAGGGTGGGCAGCTCATGACGCGCATCAAAGGGGTACGCAAGAAGCTTTCGCAGGAGCTCGGATTCCTGGTGCCGGCAGTGCACATCCGCGATAACCTGGATCTGGCGCCGAACGCCTATCGCATCAGTCTGCATGGAGTGATGGTCGGACAGGGCGACGTGCAAACGGAGCGCGACATGGCGATCAATCCCGGGCGCGTCTACGGCAACATCTCCGGTACTGCCACGCGCGATCCGGCTTTTGGGCTCGAGGCCGTCTGGATCGAGCGCCACATGCGCGAGCAGGCCCTCACTCTGGGGTACACGGTGGTCGATCCGGCGACCGTCGTCGCAACCCATCTCAGTCAGCTGCTGCAGGATCATGCCCATGAGCTGCTCGGGCGCGAGGATGTGCAGCAGATGCTCAACAACCTTGCCAAGACCGCCCCGAAGTTGGTGGAGGATCTTGTCCCCAAAACGCTGTCGCTGGGAGTGGTGCTGAAAGTGCTGCAGAACCTTCTGGAAGAGAGAATCCCGGTCCGCGACATCCGCACGATTGCCGAAACCTTGGCGGTACAAGGTGGCCAGAGTCAAGATACCGCCGTCCTCACCGCTGCGGTTCGCGCGGCATTGGGACGGTCCATCCTCCAGCATATCAACGGGATAGCTGCTGAGTTGCCCGTGATCACCCTCGATCCGTCTCTGGAACAGATATTGCAACAATCGCTGCAAGTCGCCGGTGAGGGGGGCATGGGGTTCGAGCCCGGTCTGGTCGACCGCATGCGCAAGGCGCTCTGGGAAAGCGCGCAGCGTCAGGAAGTAGCGGGACAGCCGACGGTGCTGCTGGTATCGGCAACCCTGCGTCCCTGGATGGCCCGCTTCACGCGTCATGCTGTGCCGGGGATGCGCGTGCTTTCATACAACGAGATACCGGATGACAAGCAGATTCGAATCGTGGCGACGGTGGGCAAGTAAGCGGCGCGAAATGAACGGTCGATTGGGCGAGGAAAGGCAGAATGCGAATTAAGCGTTTTTTTGCGCCGAACATCCGTCAGGCCATTCGCATGGTACGCGAAGAAGTGGGCCCCGATGCGGTAATCCTTTCCAATACCGAGGTCGAAGGTGGAGTGGAAATCATTGCCGCAATGGACTATGACGAAGCCCTCCTTCAGAGCTCCGAATGTGCCCCTTCCCCCGGTGTCGCAGCTGCGGACGCGTTAAAGCCAGCTGCAGGCGTTGCACGGATAGAATGGTCGCAGGAGCCGGCTCTTCTGGACATGCGCCGAGAGATGAAATCCCTGCGTGGGCTGCTCGAGCAGCAGCTATCCAGTCTTGCATGGGGCGACATGGCTCGGCGCAATCCAGCGCGCGCGCGACTGCTCCACAGTCTGCGCGACACCGGAATCAGCCCGGCGCTTGCACGTCAAATCGCCAATGAGGCCGCGCAGACCACCGACTACGAAGCAGCCTGGCGGCAGGCGCTGGCAATACTCGCCCATCGCCTCCAGGTCACCAACGACGACATTCTTGACGGCGGCGGTGTCGTGGCACTTATTGGGCCAACCGGCGTAGGCAAAACGACTACGATCGCCAAACTCGCTGCACGTTTCGTGCTGCGGCATGGCGCCCGCAGTGTGGCGCTGGTCACGACCGACAGCTATCGCATCGGTGCGCACGAGCAGCTGCGCACCTACGCAAGGATTCTCGGTCTTCCTCTGCGCATTGCGGCAAATGGCGAAGAGCTGCGCGCGGCTCTGGCGGCGTTTTCCGACAAGCGACTTGTATTGGTCGACAGCGCCGGCATGAGTCAGCGTGATCTGCGCCTTTCCGAGCAGATGGCGTTGCTTGCGGGTGGCGGCGAACCGCTTGGCACCTATCTGGTGCTTTCTGCCGCCGGCCAGATGTCCGCAGCGCTGGAAGCGGCACAGGCGTTCCACGGCACACGGTTGCGCGGCTGCATCATAACGAAACTTGACGAGGCGATGAGTCTCGGCGGTCTCCTGAGTGTGGTGATACAGCAGAAGTTGCCCGTGGCTTACGTCAGTGACGGACAGCGCGTCCCTGAGGATCTGGCAGTGGCACGGGCACACAACCTTGTCAGTTCTGCCGTCAGCCTGGCTGCCCGTGCCGCGCACATGCTGCGCAATAACAGTCATGCAGAAAGCCCGAGGAGGGTTGCGACCAATGTGTGCGTCTGAACAAACTGCCGATCAGGCTGCGGGACTGCGTCGCATGGCGCGCCCGAAGCCGGTGCGGGTAATCGCGGTCACCAGCGGCAAAGGCGGTGTTGGCAAGACGAATGTGTCGGTGAACCTCGCGCTGGGACTGGCCCTGAATGGTCGTGAGACGCTGTTGCTTGATGCCGATCTCGGACTTGCGAATGTCGACGTCATTCTCGGGCTGCATCCGGCCTACAATCTCTCGCATGTCATAAGCGGGGAGCGATCTCTGGAGGAGGTCATTCTTACCGGTCCGTCAGGCCTCAAGGTCGTGCCGGCTTCTTCTGGCGTGCAGGAAATGGCCGATCTCGGCCAGGCCGGGCACGCCGGCATCATTCGTGCCTTTAGTGAACTTGGCCAAAAACTGGACGTTCTCGTAGTCGATACTGCTGCGGGCATATCCGACAGTGTGATCAGCTACTGCCGCGCTTCGCAGGAAGTGATCGTCGTGGTTTGCGATGAACCGGCCTCGATCACCGACGCCTATGCCTTGATCAAGGTGCTGAGTCGCGATTATGGCCTCAGTCGATTCCGCGTCTTGTCGAACATGACGAAGAATGTTCATGAAGGTCGGGTTCTGTTCGACAAGATCGCGCGTGTTACGGACCGGTTCCTGGATGTTGCGCTCGATTATCTGGGGATGGTGCCGTACGACGAATATCTGCGCAAGGCCGTGCAGAAGCAGCGTGCGGTCGTTGATGTCTATCCGCGCAGCCGCGCAGGCGTTGCGTTCCAGGGCCTTGCAGCGAAGGCAGATGGCTGGCCAATGCCGGAGACTGCGCGCGGCCATCTCGAGTTTTTCGTGGAACGTCTTATACACTGCGGCAGGCGCGAACCGTGTGCGGTTGCATGAGTGGCGCAGCCAGATACGCGGCTACCCAGGACGAGGGTCTCGACGAGACCCTTGCCCGGCACGCAGGTCTGGTGAAGCGCATTGCCTACCATCTGATCAGCAGGCTTCCGTCCAGCGTCCAGGTGGATGACCTAATCCAGGCGGGCATGATCGGCCTGCTGGAAGCAGCACGTCACTATGATGCTTCCCAGGGTGCGAGCTTCGAGACCTATGCCGGAATCCGAGTCCGGGGTGCGATGCTCGATGAAATGCGAAAGAACGACTGGGCGCCACGCTCGGTGCACCGGCGCGCACGCGAGGTCGCACAGGCGATTCATGAGCTTGAGAACCGGCACGGGCGGGACGCGCGAGATAGTGAGGTTGCCGAAGCACTCGGGATATCGCTCGAGGAATATCATCGCATTCTTCAGGATGCGTCGAGCTGCCGGCTGTTCAGCCTTGACGACGTCGGCAACGATGAGCCCGGGCTTGTCGAAGATCTGCCGTCCGACGTACCGGACCCGCAACAGGGTATGCAGGCTGAGGACTTCCGCCGCAGTCTGGTGCAGGAGATTGATTCCCTGCCGGAGCGCGAGCGACTGGTGCTGGCGCTGTACTACGACGACGAGCTTAACCTCAAGGAGATTGGCGCCGTCCTGGGGGTAAGCGAGTCGCGCATCAGCCAGATACACAGCCAGGCCGTGCTGCGTTTGAGGGCGCGCCTGCATGACTGGAGTGGTGACTGACACCCGGACCTGGGGACCAGCACGCAAACCTGGAACGGCCGTTAGTTCAAGTGGAGGCGGTATGGATAAAAACACGAAGATCCTGATCGTGGACGATTTCGCCACGATGCGCGGAATTATCAAAAACCTGCTGCGGGATCTTGGCTACAACAATGTGGTCGAGGCGGACGATGGCAACACGGCGCTCCCGGTCCTGCGCGGCGGCGGCATTCAGTTTCTGATTACCGACTGGAACATGCCCGGAATGTCCGGGCTGGAGCTGCTGCGCACAGTCCGTGCGGATGCGAATCTGGCAAAGCTTCCGGTGCTGATGGTCACGGCCGAGGCCAAGCGCGAGCAGATCGTCGAGGCCGCGCAGGCCGGCATCAATGGCTACATAGTCAAACCATTTACCGCCAATACCCTGAAAGAGAAGATCGACAAGATATTCGAAAGGATCGCGGCCAGTGCGTGAGGGTGCGCGTCTGCGCATGAAAACCCGGGAGCGGGAATGAACAAGAAATTGACTAAAAAACAGTGTCTGGAGGAGGTGCGTATGCTGGCCAAGCGCATCGAGGAGTCTGGCGGCGACGATGACGCCAGCCGTCTTCTGGACAAATTTCACAATGATCGGGACGCGGACCTGTTTCACGAGATCGGACGCCTCACGCGCGATCTGCACGACTCGCTCAACGGGTTCCGTCTGGATGCGCGCGTGGTTTCGATCGCCGAAAAGGATATCCCTGACGCGCGCGACCGGTTGAACCATGTCATTTCTATGACCGAGCAGGCCGCTCGCCGCACACTCAGCGCCATCGAGGAAACCATGCCGATGAGCAACCGGCTGGGCGAGAGCGCCACGAGCCTGAAGGGCGAATGGACGCGCTTTACGCGACGCGAACTGACACCCGAGGAGTTCCGTATGCTGGCCCGGCGCATAGAGGAGTTTCTGGCGGCGATCACGGCGGATGCTTCGTGTATACATTCGAATCTGATGGAAATTCTCATGGCTCAGGAGTACCAGGACATAACTGGACAGATCATCCATCGCGTAATCCGCCTGGTGCAGGAAGTCGAAGACAGCCTGGTCGGGCTTATCCGCGTATCGGGCCAGCGCATCATTCCAGCGGACCCGGCTAAGGAAACCGGAACGGTCCTGGAGGGTCCGCAGATCAGGCCATTCGAGCGGTCGGACGTCGTGGCAAACCAGGATGAGGTGGACAGTCTTCTGTCCAGCCTCGGATTCTGACGGAACCCGGCCATGGCGATAGATGCCGACGACAAGATTCTGCAGGACTTCTTGGTTGAAGCTGGAGAAATCGTAGAGAACCTGGGCAGGCAGCTGGTGGAATTGGAAAGCCGCCCCGGGGACTATGATCTTCTGAACGCGGTGTTCCGCGCCTTTCACACAATCAAGGGCGGCGCCGGATTTCTCAATCTGAACCCGCTGGTCGATCTGTGCCATCGCTCGGAAGATGTCTTCAATGTCCTGCGCCAGGGTAAGCGCATGATCGATGCCGGCCTCATGGATGTGATATTGCAGGCCGTGGATGTGGTGAATGCCATGTTCCAGGCACTGAAAGCCGGCAATGAGCTTGCGCCGGTCGATATGCAGCTGCTTACTCGGCTCGAGCTGCTGGTGCAGCCGGCGGAGCCCGTTATGCAGTCGCCTGCAGCCCAGGATCAACCTCAGCTGCCCGGGAATGCCGATGATCTCACCGACCAGGAATTCGAGGCTTTGCTGAAGGCATTGCCTCCATCGGCTCCGCCACCGCAGGCGGGTGTTGCCAACGCCGGACAAGGTGGCGAGATCACGGACGCCGAGTTCGAAGCCCTGCTCGATGCCCTCCAAGGCGCGCCGACTGAAAAGAACCAGCCAAGACGCATGCCGGCAGTCAAATCAGTGTCCGGCGAGATCGTGAACGAGCCGCTGCCGGCCGTTTCGTCGGCCGCCCCATCCGCCACGGCCGTCGCCGAGAGCACGGTGCGTGTGGATACTCGGCGCCTGGATGACATCATGAACATGGTCGGAGAACTCGTGCTTGTGCGTAACCGACTGGTCACACTCAAAGCGGCAACGGGCGATGAGCAGATGGCGGCCGCGGTCGCCAACATAGACGTCGTTACCGCCAACCTGCAGATCGCGGTCATGAAGACGCGCATGCAGCCGATCAAAAAGGTGTTCGGACGCTTTCCGCGCGTGGTGCGCGATCTTGCGCGCAGCCTCGGCAAGGAGGTTGTACTAGAGTTGCAGGGCGAGGACACCGATCTCGACAAGAACCTGGTGGAGGCGCTTGCGGATCCGCTGGTGCATCTCGTGCGCAATGCGGTGGATCATGGCGTCGAGACCCCGGAGGGCCGGCAGGCATCGGGAAAGTCCGGCGCCGGGTGCGTGCTGCTGGCCGCATCGCAGGAAGGCGATCACATACGGATCGTGATTGCCGACGACGGCGCCGGCATGGATCCGGAGATGTTGCGGCGCAAGGCGGTGGAAAAGGGTGTACTGGATTCCGATGCAGCGGCACGTCTTGGGCGCGAGGACTGCTACGGACTCATTTTTTTGCCGGGATTTTCCACCAAGAACGAAATTACCGATGTATCCGGACGCGGCGTCGGCATGGACGTGGTCAAGACGCGCATCACGCAACTCAACGGCACGATAGACATCGAGTCTGAGCCCGGCAAGGGTACCCGCATGATCATAAGGGTACCGCTGACTCTGGCAATCATGCCGACCCTCATGGTCATGGTTGGAACGCAGATTTTTGCACTTCCGCTCACCTGCGTGGCCGAAATCCTGCAACTGGATTTAAAAAAGCACAGCAGCATCGATGGGCAGCGTGTCGTGATGGTACGAGATCATCCTCTGCCGATTTTCTATTTGCGGCACTGGCTGAGCGGCGATGGATCCGGCCAGTTGTGGCCGGAGTCGGGTCATGTGGTGATTGTCGCCGCCGGCGGGCAGCGGGTCGGTTTTATCGTTGATGGTCTGATCGGCCAGGAGGAGGTGGTGATCAAGCCGCTTGGTGCGCTGCTGCAGGGCACTTCCGGTCTGGCCGGCGCCACGATCACCGGTAATGGCCGCATGGCGCTCATCCTCGATGTACCCGGGCTCATGCGCACCTATGGGCGCGGGGCGCGCCAGAGTGAGGTCGCCTGATGAGTGTTCGGGCACTCATTGTCGACGACTCCGGATTCTTTCGCCGTCGTATTGCGGAGATTCTCGAGGCCGATCCCCTTATCGAAGTGGCTGGTTTTGCAGCCAACGGCATGGAGGCGATCGAAAGGACCGCGCAGCTGCGGCCAGACGTCATCACCATGGACATAGAAATGCCAGTGCTCGACGGCATCAATGCCGTGCGACGGATCATGGCGAGCCGGCCGACGCCGATTCTCATGTTCTCCTCGCTCACGCATGAAGGTGCACAGGCGACGCTCGACGCTCTGGATGCCGGTGCGATGGATTACCTGCCCAAGCGCCTGGAGGACATCTCCCGAGATCATAACGAGGCTAAACGCCGGTTGTGTGCGCGGGTACGAGCCCTCGGGCTTCGTAGCTCCACCCACCGTCGAAGCGAGGTCCCAGGCACCGGTGCAGAGCATGGCGCGCAGCCGGTTGTTGCTCGGGCGGCAGGCAACTATCGCCTGGTTTTGATTGGGGCTTCCACCGGCGGACCGGTGGCGCTGCGCCAGGTGCTGAGCAAGCTGCCCGGAGACTTTCCTTTGCCGCTGCTGCTGGTACAGCATATGCCGGCGAGTTTCACGCCGGCGTTTGCGCAACGCCTGAACGACCTCTGCGCAATCACCGTGCGCGAGGCGCGCGATGGAGATGTCCTGCAGCCAGGAACAGCGCTGCTGGCGCCGGGCGGGCGGCAGATGCAGCTTGATGCGAAGCGTGACGGAGTTGTTGTACGTATCCGTGACAGCGAGATCAGCCAGCACTACCACCCCAGTCTGGACGTTACTTTCGTTTCGGCGGCGGTGGCATTCCCGGGGAAGGTGCTAGCGGTGGTGCTCACCGGCATGGGCGCGGATGGGCGCGAAGGTGCACGCGCGCTCAAGGGTAATGGCTCGACCGTCTGGGCGCAGGACGAAGCGTCATGCGCCATCTACGGTATGCCCATGGCCGTAGCCGAGGCCGGTCTTGCTGATCAAGTGATATCCCTCTCCGATATCGGGTCGGCGCTGGCGAGGAAAGTCTAGGCCGTGGATATCCTGAGTCTATTCGGCCTGATTCTCGGTATCGGAGCCATTCTCGGTGGCAATCTGATCGACGGTGGCCAGACCCGCTCGCTGCTTCAGGTGACCGCGTTCGTCATCGTCTTCGGTGGGACCATCGGGGCGATTCTGCTGCAGACGCCGCTCAAGGTGTTTCTGCGCGCACTTAAGATTGCAGTGTGGATTTTCATGCCTCCCAAGCTTGCGCCGGCAGCGGTAATAGAGAAAATCGTCGGCTGGAGCCAGATTGCGCGCAAGGAGGGGTTGCTCGGACTCGAATCGATCGCTGAGTCCGAGCCTGATCCGTTTGCGAGCAAGGGCCTGCAGCTGCTTGTGGACGGCACCGAGCCGGACACGATACGCGCCATACTCGAAGTGGATCTCGAAGCCACGGAGCATCGTGATACGCAGGCCGCCAAAGTATTCGAAAGCATGGGTGGCTACAGCCCGACCATCGGCATCATCGGTGCGGTCATGGGCCTGATCCACGTGATGTCGCACCTGGCCGATCCGTCCAAACTCGGGGCAGGCATCGCCACAGCCTTCGTGGCGACCATCTACGGTGTGGGCTCGGCAAATCTGCTCTATCTGCCGTTTTCCAACAAGCTCAAGAGCCAGGTTCATGTTCAGACCCAGTTCAGGGTGATGATCATCGAAGGCATCATTTCGATCGCTGGGGGCGAGAACCCGCGGAACATCGAGACCAAGCTGCAGGGGTACGCGCATTGAAGGCGGCTAGCGGCAGCAGAGTGAGCGTGCGGGGAGTCGAAACGATGTGCCGGATCGGCCACGCTGGCCGATCGCTGCGCGAAAATCGGTGGTGTCGGAGCGTTGCGGATTGGTGACTGGTCATGGCGCGTAAAGGAAAACATGAGGAACATGAGAACCACGAGCGTTGGCTCGTGTCGTACGCGGATTTCATTACCCTCCTGTTCGCGTTTTTCGTGGTGATGTATTCGGTCTCGGCGGTCAATGAAGGAAAGTTCCGTGTGCTGTCCGATGCGCTCATGGCGGCATTTCGCGGGCATCCGAAGACCGTGTTGCCCATCCAGTTCGGCAAGCCCGCCCGCGTTCCGTTCCCGAGACCGCCCGATCCGAGGTTGCGTCCCGGGCCGCCGCTTTCTGGCGGGCTGCAAATGAGCCCGGCGCCGATATCGCTGCCGTTGCCGGTTCCCTCTGCGGCGCCACAACCCAGGTTGTCTGACAAGCAGGTGGCGGCGGTCAAACAGGAAGCAGCGATGAAGCAGATGAGCGATCAGATCGAGCACGCCATGCGCTCGCTTATCAAGGCAAAGCTGATCGTAGTGCGGCGCAGCAGCCTGTACTTGGCAGTCGAAATCAGGGCCAGTGTCTTGTTCCCGAGCGGCAGCGCGCGACTTCAGTCTGATGCGGTACCGGTTCTGGCGAAAATCGCCAAGGTACTGCACAAGTTTCCGAATCCGATCCACGTCGAGGGGTTTTCGGACAACAAGCCGATTCATACTTTGGCCTACCCGTCGAACTGGGAGCTTTCGGCCGCCCGGGCGGTGAGCGTGGTACAGCTGTTCATGCGTGCCGGTATCGATCCGCAGCGCATGGCGGCGATCGGATTGGGCAAATACCGCCCGGTCGCCAGCAACGGCACGCGGATTGGCCGCAACAAGAACCGCCGCGTGGTGCTGATTATACTGGCGCATTCCGATTCCCCCGACATGATGGGCATCATTCCACAGCATGAGCATTTCGGTGCTGCAACTGCCGCGTCTGCGGTTCGGAACGCGCTGCCGCGGACGTTGCCTGCCGCGCGGAGCGGTCCGTGAATATCTGGTCCATTGCCAACCAGAAGGGGGGGGTCGGGAAAACCACCACCGCGGTGGCGCTCGCCGGTCTTCTGGCGCAGCGGGGCCGCGAAACCCTGCTGGTGGATCTAGATCCGCAAGGTTCACTCACGGCCTATTTCGGTTACGACCCGGAGTCTGTCGAATCGAGCGTCTACGATATCTTCGCTGATGCCGCCGCCGGTTCGGCAGCGCATCGGGATTCGGGTCGGCCGACCGGCTGCGAGCGGCTTTCACTGGTTCCGGCATCCACTGCGCTGTCGACGCTCGATCGTCGTCTGGGCGCGCGCGATGGCATGGGACTCGTGGTGGCACGCCACCTGGCGCAGCTCGGTGGCCGCTTTGACCATGTGCTGATTGACTGTCCGCCGGCGCTCGGGCTGCTCATGATCAACGCCCTTGCCGCCTGCAAGCGCCTGATCATTCCTGTGCAGACCGAGTTTCTTGCACTCAAGGGTCTAGAACGGATGCTGCATACCCTGAACATGGTGACGCGCTCACGTCGCCTTGACCTACCGTATGTGATCGTTCCCACGATGTTCGACCGGCGTACACGCGCCTCACTCGACACTCTGAGTCAGCTGCAGGAGCGCTATCCGGACCACCTCTGGTCCGGTGCGGTTCCGGTGGATACCCAATTGCGCGAGGCGAGCCGTGCCGGGATAACGCCTTGCCAGCGCTTTCCTCAGGCGCGGGCAGTTACCGCCTACTCGGCGTTGCTTGACCATCTGCTGGCCGCTGCCGACCCGCCTGTGCCGGCCGGTGCTGTGGTGTGAATGGTTCTGCCGGAAGCGGGTCTGACCGTCTGCCCGTGGCTACCGAGGCGTTGACGGGCTATCTTGAAGAGATGCTGCGCGACAGCGCCGTGGCGCCGGATCTGGCAGGGTCGTCGACGGAAACAGATGCCCATGAACTGTCCGCGTCCCCGTTAACAACGGGTCCGTTGCCCGGGGACGCGCCGCGTGCGGACGACACGCCCGGCGGTGAGACGGCGCGCGCAATGGCGGTGCAGGTTTTCAGCCTGGCGGGTCTCAATCTGGCGCTGCCTTCCGGCAGGGTCAAGAACATCGTGGATGCGCTGAATCTCACCACTTCAGCTGCCGATTCCCTGCCCTGGGTGATGGGCACGCTTGGCGTTGCCGACATTAACATCAAGGTCGTGAATCTGTGCGGCTTTATCTTGCCGCCCGAGCGGCAACCACTTGCCTGGCGGCCCAGTACCATAATCGTACTCCAAGGTAGCTGCTGGGGGCTTGGCTGTGACGGGTATCTTGCAGCGCACAGTCTCGAGCCCGACGAAGTGCTCTGGCGCACGGCCCGGACCCGGCGCTCCTGGCTTGCCGGCACGGTGTCCAGATTTGGCTATGCTCTTATAGATGTCGACGCATTGATTGCGCTGTTTGACCGCCAGACAAAGTCTTGACAACATGCTGGCACGGATCCTGCAACCTAGTGATATAAATGTCAGAAAATTGGCGCTATCGTTCGGCCCCAGGGACGGCCTCATGTGTCAGGGACGGACGGCCGTAATGAAAGGGTGGCGGCGCCAAGGGTACAGTTTCCAGGAGTGCAGGCAATGAATCAGGCGGTACAGGCCCTTCCAAATCCTGTTGCCCAGTGGGTGACCTTCCGGCTCGACCTCGAGACCTATGGCATCAACGTGATGCAGGTGCAGGAGGTGTTGCGTGTCAGCGAGATCACCCCGGTCCCGGGATCGCCGGATTTTGTCCTGGGCATAATCAACCTGCGTGGCCACGTGGTCACGGTGGTCGACGCACGGCGCCGATTTAATCTTGCAGTTCTCCAGACAAGCGATGAGTCGCGCATCGTGATCGCGGAGATCGGGGGACAGGTCGTGGGGATGCTTGTCGACAGTGTGGCCGAAGTGCTGGAATTGCGCGCCGAACAGATTGAGACGCCACCCAACGTCGGAAACGAGGAAAAGGCACGTTTTGTACAGGGTGTCTGCAGTCATGACGGCGAACTCCTGATCCTCATCGACCTAAATCAGCTCCTGGGTGATGTGGCAGTCCAGGGCGCCGGGTCCTGAGGTGCCGTTTTCGAAGCAGCGGTTGGTTGCGGTGCAGACCGCGGAGGGACGCAATGCCGGATCTCGGTGACTTACAGCCTCCATCTCCAGCGAGACCCGCGCGCCCCTTTGACCCCAAGGACCAGCAGCGCCGCCAGCCGCGCCCTCCACCGCAGGATAAACCTGCGCGGGCACCGAATGACGGAGGCGGATCTTCCCGCGATCATATCGACGAGTATGCAGACCCGAGGCAGTTCTGATGAAGACTGAACTGATGATGGTTCTAGGTGTTGCTGCCCTGGTTGTAGGTGCGGTCCTGCAGATGGTGCTTGCGGCCATGGGTCAGCGCGCCCAGCGCCGTATGTATGCGCATCTGGATGCAACGCAGGGATTGCAAGCAGATCTGGCAGCGATCCGTGCCGAGGCGGCAGGGTTGGCGAAACGGCTGGGGCAGGTAGAGCGCGAGCTCACTCGCGTTTCCGAGTCCGCCGAGAAGCCCGGTCGCCAGGAGATCTACGATCACTCCTACGCGGTTGCGGCAAGATTGGTGCGCGAAGGCGCAGACGCCGCCGAACTGGTCGCCAGCTGTGGACTTGTCCGGGGCGAAGCCGAGCTGATGATGCGGCTCTATGGTACCGGTGTTGCCGCGAGGGACGTCCCGAAGGCGGGATCTATCGGAAAGCCGAGCGCGCCGCGTCCCGCCCGCGCCGCCGGTTAGGCCAGTCGTTGACCATCGTGCTGATACAGGGTGCGAGGCGGTTTGCGGTAGAGTGCAGATGTTGCGGCGTGCGCGAACCGGCCTTGTCCAGGAGCGAGGTTCTGAAATATGGGCGCGGGGTCGGGTTTCGTGCGCCCGACAAAACGAATAAGAAGAAATGGTGATGCCCGAACAACTACAAATCGACGTTGACGCCGCATCGGCAGCGACCAAGGCTGCCGGATCGGTTACCGTTGGTGATGGCTCGCGAGGATCTGGATCTGGTCCGGTGGATCTCCTGGCGCGGCTTCAGACGACACTGGACGTTGGACAGTTGGTCCGGATTTTCGCCGCCTCGATCCAGCCGGTAATTCCGCATGCCAGTCTCAGTTACGGCAACCTGATCCAGGAAATAGCGGTGGAAACCGGCAAGCCTCAAACGCACTCGTGTACCTATCGCCTGGCGCTCGGTGATGAAGCGCTGGGTTACCTTGTCGTGACGCGCGCCACGCCATTTCGGCGCGAAGAGACCGTGCTGTTCGAAAACCTGCTGGTCACCCTGGCTTTCCCGCTGCGCAATGCACTGATGTATCAACGCGCGTTGCAGTCGGCACTCAGGGATCCGCTCACCGGCCTGTACAACCGCTCGGCGATGGATTCCGCCCTGAGCCGGGAGATTCTGCTTGCCAGGCGCAACAGCGCCCCGCTGTCTCTGATCATCCTGGATATCGATAATTTCAAGGATATCAATGACAGCTATGGCCATGCGACCGGCGATGCAGTAATCAAGACACTTTCCAATCGTCTGATCGATTGTGCGCGCAAGAGCGATATTCTTTCGCGCTTTGGCGGTGAAGAATTTTCCATCCTGATGAACAGCACCGACCAATACGGCGCGCGTTTGCTGGCAGAACGCATCTGTCTCGCGGTGCGCGCCACGCACTGCCAGACGGCGGGCGGCAGCGTCCGTTTCACGGTAAGTGCCGGAGTCGCAACGCTGCGCGTGCAAGAGAGCGAACGGCACTTTTTTGAGCGTGCCGACGCCGCGCTGTACGAAGCCAAGCGCTCGGGCCGCGACCGAGTCTGCCTCGCGCCATGACCGGATGGGCCCCCTGCAATAGACGACCTGCAGTGTGGTGCTAAGTCCGCTTCATCAAGCTTCGCGGGGCTGGGCGTCAGCGCTCTTGCCGCTGAGTCGGTAGGCGAAAGCGATGACTTCCGCTACCGCCACATACAGGCTCGCGGGAATCTCGTCGCCCAGGTCAATCCTTGACAGCAACTGCAGAAGATCGGCATCTTCGCGCAACGGGATGCCATGTTCGCGTGCGATCGCCAAAATTCGTTCCGCCACCTCCCCTTCGCCCTTGGCTGTGACACGCGGCGCACCTTTACCATCGTAGCGCAGTGCTACGGCGCTGGTGCGAGAATGGGCAGATTCCGGCGTGATGGGATCGCCATCGTGAGGGCCGTCGCTGCTCATGCCCGGGTATCCAGAAGTTTTTCGGGCATCCGGACGTGCGCCGATGCCGGCGCCTTCCCGCAATAACAACCCATGGCACCCACGGCCAGACCGGCTTGCGTCATGCCGGCGCGGAGCTCTTCAAGATGTATCGCAAACAGAGCGGCCGTGTCCGGCCGTTCAGCCCAGACGGTCGCCGAGATCTGGCCACCGTGGAGGGTCAGGCGCACATGTACCGGACCGAGGTTGCTTGGCTCAAGCCCAAGGCTCACCGACCACGATCGGAGTTCCTGCGAGTGGCCGCGCCGATCGTCGGCTTCGACTTGCAGACGCAGGACGTCGACCCGGTCTTCGCGGCGAACTGGCAGGTCGATCACCCACATTGGTGTGCCGCCATGTTCAGCCGGTAGCGACGACAGCTGATTCATCTGCAGGCGCGCAAGCGCGGCTTCCACCTGATGAACCGGTGCCTTTCCTGTTAGGTCAGGCGGAAGCTGTAGCGGGGGCGATGCGGATACGGAATTCTGGCCTGGAGGTTTGGTCGTAATGGAACTCTGGACCAGAAGTGATGTGTTGCTGACCGAAGGCAATGAATTCTGGACCAAGGGGGCTGCCTGCATGGAACCCCGAGCCGGAACTGCATCGCCACGAGCTGGCGGGAGGGCACTGCCGCCAAATTCGGACCCGGCGGCAGCGGGATCCGTGGTTGATTCACGCAACGCACTGGTCAGGCGCAGCAGCCCGGCCTTGAAGTCGGCCACAGAAATGCCGGCCGCACTCCCGCTTTCGTTGGCGGCGGCTAAAAGGCGCGACTCGAGAAACAAGCCGGAGTTGAGTACCGCGGTCTTGAGTCCGGCGGGGCGCGCGACCTCCTGGACATCCGGGAGGCTGGTGAGAATCTGTTCAGCGATCCGGAAGACGACCTGCGCCGGCGTGGCGGTCGATTCTGCCGTGTCGTTGGCAAGTGCCGCGACCACGTCCAACAACGGCTGTAGCGGCTCCTGGAGGGGGAGCACGACCCGCCATGCCTGAGTTTGCGGATCCTGCTCCGCCGTCGATGGCGCTACCGCGAGCGTTGGTTGTTCTCCAACGCTTACCACCCGCAATGTGAGGGTCGCACCCGGCTTGACGGTCAGCGAGGTCTGCGCCGTAAAAAGCTGTCCGTTGATGCGCATCGAAACCTGTCCAGAGCCGAGGGCTTCCGCCACGGTGGCAGACAGAATCTCACCTACCTGCCAGGTGCTTGTCTGTGCCGCGAGCAGTCCCGAAGGGCCAGTCGGCCGGATGGTCAGGTTGTCGCTGATCTGCATAGGCATGGTGGCGGCTTATTTTGGGCCTACTAGGGCCGGACCAGGATGCTGGCCGGGACCGTGGAATGGTGCGGTATATTAACGTTTAGTTCCAACATCTGTGCTTGTAAACAAAAAACCTGAAAATCCGTCATTGGAACGGCTGCCGGTCGACGTCGCCGTGTCGCCAGCTATCCGTTTGCGCTAAACTCGGGTTCCCGATCTCTGGCGTATGCTATGGGCCGCAAGCTTTATATAAAGACATTTGGGTGCCAAATGAATGACTATGACTCCGCGCGTATGGCCGACCTGTTGCGCGCGACTCATGGCATGGAGACGGTGTCCGACCCGGACCAGGCGGATGTGCTTTTGCTCAATACCTGTTCGATCCGTGAGAAGGCCCAGGAAAAAGTATTTACCCAGCTTGGTTTCTGGAAGGCCCTGAAGCAGTCACGGCCAGAAATCATCATTGGGGTCGGCGGCTGTGTCGCCAGCCAGGAAGGTGATGCCTTGCGCCGCCGGGCGCCGCAGGTGGACGTCGTGTTCGGGCCGCAGACCCTGCACCGTCTGCCCGAGATGATCGGCGCGGCGTTGCGCGGCAGTGCGCCGTCAGTGGACACGTCGTTTCCGGAAATCGAAAAGTTCGATCGCCTTCCGGAACCGCGCGCAGACGGCGTGCGCGCATTCGTCTCTGTCATGGAAGGCTGTAGCAAATACTGCAGCTTTTGCGTCGTGCCTTATACGCGCGGCGAAGAGTTTAGCCGTCCCTTCGATGATGTGATCGCCGAGGTGGTGGCGCTTGCGGCGCAGGGCGTGCGGGAAGTTACCCTGCTCGGCCAGAACGTCAATGCCTATCGCGGAGCACGTCATGGAGGCGGGGTCATCGATCTGGCGGACCTGATTCGCTACGTCGCCGAGGTCGACGGCATTGACCGCATACGCTACACCACCTCTCATCCGATCGAATTTTCCGAGGCGCTTATCCAGGTCCATGGCGAGGTGCCGCAGCTCGCCGGACATCTTCACCTGCCTGTGCAAAGCGGGTCTGACCGGATTCTCGCCTTGATGAAGCGCGGTCATACCGTCGATGACTACAGAGCAAAGATCGAGCGCCTGCTTTGCGTGCGGCCGGATATCAGCATTACGAGCGACTTCATCGTCGGGTTTCCTGGCGAGACCGACGATGATTTCCGGGGCACCATGGATCTTATCGAGGAAATCGGATTCGATCAGTCGTTCAGCTTTCTCTACAGCCCGCGCCCCGGCACACCGGCCGTGCTGCTCGAAGATGACACGCCGCAGTCGGTCAAGGAGGAGCGGCTGGGCATCCTGCAGCAACGCAACGAGGAGATTGCCACACAGATCAGCCGTCACATGGTCGGGAAAGTTCAGCGTATCCTCGTGGAAGGGCCCGCACGGCGGAACCCGGAACAGCTCTGCGGCCGCACCGAGAATAACCGCGTCGTGAATTTTGAAAGCACAGACAGGGGTCTCATCGGGCGCCTTATCGATGTCGAGGTTAGCGAGGCGCTGCACTTTTCGCTGCGCGGCCGGATCACCGGCGGCGTGGTGGCAGATTGAGTCGCTTCGTGCGACCGGCGGGCTGCGGCAGTTGACCGGAAAATCGAAACACATCGAGTTCAGCCTGATACCTGCCGATAACGCGCGGCTGGCGAATCTCTGTGGGCGTTTCGATGAGCATATCCGGCAGATCGAGGGACATCTCGGCGTCGAGATCGCGAACCGGGGCAATGTCTTCCGTGTGACCGGCAGTGCCGGCGTTGCACGCCACGCCGAGCGTCTGCTCAAGGAACTCTATGAGACTACCGCCCTGAACGATAATCTGACCCCGGCGGGAGTGCGTTCGGCCCTGCAGCAGATCGAGGCCAAAGGGGCGGGCGCGGATGGCGAAGAAGCCGTTTTGCGAACGCCGAAGTGCGTCATCAGGGCGCGCACCGTTCATCAGCGTGAATACATCCGCAACATCGTCACGCACGACATCAACTTCGGCATCGGCCCGGCAGGTACCGGAAAAACTTTTCTTGCCGTGGCGTGTGCGGTCGATGCGCTGGAGCGTGATGAGGTGGGTCGCATCATACTGGTGCGCCCGGCGGTAGAGGCGGGCGAGCGCCTCGGCTTTCTTCCCGGAGACTTGGAGCAGAAAGTTGATCCCTATCTCCGCCCGCTGTACGACGCTCTCTACGAGATGCTCGGTTTCGAGCGCGTGGCGAGGTTGCTCGAGAAAAATGTCATCGAGCTTGCGCCGCTTGCCTACATGCGTGGACGCACGCTCAATGAATCGTTCATTATTCTGGACGAAGCGCAGAACACGACAACCGAGCAGATGAAGATGTTTCTCACCCGTATCGGTTTCGATGCCAAGGCTGTGATCACCGGCGACATCACGCAGGTCGACCTTCCGCGCGCCCAGAAATCGGGCCTGCGGGAAGCCATGGAGATCCTTGGTGGAATAGACGGAATCAGTTTCATGCATTTTACTCCCCAGGATGTCGTGCGAAATCCGCTGGTCCAGAGGATCGTCGAGGCCTATGAATCGCAGCGTGATGACGAGCGCTGACCGGTCGGCACCGTGACGCTGCGTGTGCATGTTCAGTACGCGTTTTCCGGTGCTGAGGTTCCGAAAAGAGCGGCCATCGTGAAATGGGTGCGCGCAGCGCTGGAGGACAGCGCTGTGGAGGGCATGGAGCTTGTTGTGCGCGTCGTGGATGAGGAGGAGAGCGCCGGCCTGAACCTCCGCTACCGACACAAGCCCGGGCCGACCAACGTATTGTCGTTTTCCTACACGGAGCCAGGAGTGGTGCCGGCTGGGCCAGGTTTGCTCGGGGATATCGTGATCTGCGCTCCGGTGGTTGCTCGCGAAGCGCGGCTACACGGGGGAGATGTGGTGGCGCATTGGGCGCATATGGTGGTTCACGGTATAATGCACCTGCGAGGTTATGACCATATTCACGAACGCGATGCGAAGATCATGGAACAGATGGAATCCCGGGTTGTCAGGCGGCTGGGTTTCGCGGACCCGTACGCCTGAATCTCGCGCGGTCGTACGATGAGCCAGAACAGCGGCGACAACGGCGGCGAAGGCCAGCCGCGCTCGTTCCTAGACCGCCTGGGCATGGCGCTGCTGCGGGAACCCGGCACGCGCCAGCAACTCGTCGAGGTGTTGCGCGAGGCGCAGGCCCGCGACCTCATGGACCGGGATGCCCTCGACATGATCGAAGGCGTGCTGCAGGTCTCGGAGATGCAGGTGCGCGATATCATGGTGCCGCGCGCGCAAATGTATGTGGTCGACAAGAATTCGGCGCCCGAGGAATACCTTCCGCGGGTGATCGAGACCGGTCATTCACGTTTCCCGGTGGTAGACGGTGACAAGGACAAGGTCGTCGGGATCCTCCTGGCGAAGGACCTGTTGCGGTATTTCTATGGCGGGAAGCGCAGGAAATCTAGGTTCAGTTTGAACGACTACCTGCGTCCGGCGGTGTTCGTCCCGGAGAGCAAGCGACTAAACGTGCTGCTGCGCGACTTTCGTACCAACCGCAACCACATGGCCATCGTTGTGGATGAATACGGTGGAGTGGCAGGCCTTGTGACGATCGAGGATGTGCTCGAGCAGATCGTCGGCGAGATCAAGGATGAATACGACATCGACGCCGATGACGTAATGATCGTCGAACGGGGAACAGGGGAGTTCGTCGTCAAGGCCCTTACCACGCTGGAGGAAGTCAATTCCCGTCTGGGAACCGCTTTTACCAACGATGGGGTCGACACGATCGGTGGTCTCGTGGTCACAACGTTTGGCCACCTGCCCCGGCGCGGGGAAAAGACCGATATCGGCGGCCTGTGTTTCGAGGTACTGCGTGCCGATAGCCGTCAGGTGCATCTGCTGAAGGTGACTCGGGTCGGGGCGCGGCGCGCGGCCGACGCACCCGGAACCTAAGGCCGGCGACGCGGGTCAGATCAGCAGATGCCGCTGCAAGCCACACCCGCACGTCTTGATTTTTTGGCGCTGATCGCCGGCGGTCTGCTGCCGTTGGCGTTCTCGCCGGTGTCGCTGTATCCGCTCGCCATCCTCTCTCTTGCGCTGCTGTTCGTGCTGTGGCGGGATGCTACACCGGCGCGTGCCGCATGGCGCGGTTTTCTCTTCGGGTTCGGGCAGTTCGCCGTTGGTGTATCGTGGCTGTATGTCGCGTTACACACCTACGGCGACATGTCGGGTGCGCTCGCCGGGCTGGCGCTGGTGCTGTTTTTCTCCTTTCTCGCCTGTTACCCGGCACTGGTCGGATGGCTGCAGGTGCGTTTGTTTTCAAGCGCTGGACCCTGGGTGCAGATACTGGGGGTATCCTCCCTCTGGACGCTGGGCGAGTGGGTACGCGGGTGGTTCCTGACAGGGTTTCCGTGGCTCGCCGTGGGGTATAGCCAGATCAATGGTCCACTGGCGGGTCTAGCGCCATGGCTTGGAATCTACGGGGTCAGCCTGGCGGCGGCCGTCAGCGCGGGGCTGGTGGCACAGGCCTGGCGGCGGCGCCCGACCGCCGCATGGGGCTATGCGGGCGCCCTCATCGCGCTGTGGCTCGTTGCCTGGTTGGCCGGACGCGTCGACTGGGTGCAGCCGGCCGGTGCGCCGCTACGCGTTGCGCTGGTGCAGGGTGATGTGCCGCTCACGCAGAAATGGATGCCGGCCTATCGCCAAAGCATCCTGCGACGCTACACGGCCCTGACTTTCGAACAGCGGGGGGTAGATCTTGCCGTTTGGCCTGAGGCCGCAGTGCCATTCTTTCGTGACGAGGTCGAGCACAGCTTTCTCGTGCAGCTGAAACATGCAGCCGAAGCCCGTCACATGGAGGTTCTGCTGGGCATCCTGGAGCGTGAACGCGTGGGCGGGGTCATGCACTACTACAACAGCGTAATCGGCGTTGGCAAGGACCCGGGCGTTTACCGCAAGCATCACCTGGTGCCCTTCGGCGAGTATCTGCCGTTTGCCGCGGAACTGGGATGGCTATTTGATGATCTCCGGATTCCAATGTCGGATCTGAGCCCCGGTCCGGCACGGCAACCGCCGCTGCGGATCGACGGCCAGACGGTCGGCATGTCTATCTGCTATGAGGATGCCTTCGGTTCCGAGATCATACGCGCACTTCCGCAGGCCACGTTGCTGGCGAATGTCACCGAAGACGCCTGGTACGGTCATTCGCTGGCGTCGTACCAGCAGATGGAGATGGCGCGCATGCGCGCGCTCGAGGCCGGTCGCGAGATGATGCTGGCGACCAACACCGGTGTCAGCGCCATCATCGACAGTCACGGTAATGTCGTGGCGCGTGCCCCACAGTTTCGACCCTGGGTGCTTGTCGGCGTTGTAACGCCGATGAGAGGGACGACCCCATATGTGCGTTACGGAAACCGGATGATCGTGTGGCTGCTGGCGGCGATTATGGCGGGTTTGGTGGCCGCACGGTATCTGCGTACCGCAGCCCGGCGTTGAACATAACGACAGCACCACGGGTCCGCCGTCTATCCCTGGGCATGGCCAACGCCACCCGTCGGTTGCCAGAAGCGTTCGAGGTGGCGGGTCGACATCGGACGTGTCGCGATCCGTGCATTATCTTCAGTCGGCTGCCGGATTTCGGCAATCTTGGCGTTTTCCTGCTTGTCCGGGCAGGGCGAACCCGGCGCCTGTCCGGACAATCCGCCATGGGCAGCTTGTGGTTGGAACCGGATCCGGAGTGCTTCTGCCTGCATCCAGGAAGGGGGGTCGACAATCCGCCTCTTACACTCGCTGAACTGCTGTGAAATAATCTTGCTCCCAGTGACGTCGGGAACCGAAAACCGGTTGCCTGTGACAAGTGACTCAGGAGCGTATTCATGAAATCAAAGCTATTGGCCACCGTGTTTCTTGTGGGGGGCATCATCGCATGTGCATCTGCACATGCAGCAGGTGGTCTCAGGATCGGGTTTGTCGATATGCGGCAAGTGATTCTGGAGAGCAAGGCGGGCAAGGAGCACCAGGCGCAGATGGAGAGGCTTATCAAAGAACGGCAGGGTCCGCTCAATGTGGAAAAGGAGAAGCTGCAGGCGATGCGGGCAAGTTTCCTGAAGGAGCGGCTCACTCTCACAAAGACCCAGGAAGCAATGAAGCAGAAGCAATTCCAGGCCGAACTGCAGAAATACCAGGAGATGGCAGGCGAGGCGCAGAATGCATTGCGCGCGAAGGACAACGAGTACATGCAGCAGTCAATCGGGGCGATCAAGGCCGTCATTGCCAAAGTGGCGCATCAGGACCGGCTCAATCTGGTGTTCGAGAAGACCCAGCTGATGGTGCTGTACTCTGATCCCGGCATGGACATCACGCAGCAGGTTATGCAGATGTATAACGCCACGGACACACCGGCAGCCAAGTGATGACGTCGCACACCCCCGCGGTGGCTGGCGACCGGAGTGATGATGGGTCCGGAGCGTTACCGCGATGTGCGGCGCGCACGGCCGCGACCCGCCTACAACGGGACCGGGTCGCGAGGTACAGCAATCTGTCGGCTTCGGTCCCTGATATTCGCGCTGCAGCGCAAACCCAATGCACGAACGCTATAATCCGGAAAAAATAGAACAGGATGCCCAGGCCGACTGGCAGGAGCGGCAAAGTTTCCGGGCAAGCCCGGATCCCGGGCGGGCGAAGTTCTATTGCCTTTCCATGTTCCCCTATCCCTCCGGTCGTCTGCACATGGGCCATGTGCGCAATTACACGATCGGAGACGTAATAGCACGCTACCAGCGCATGCGCGGCAGGAACGTGCTCCAGCCAATGGGTTGGGATGCCTTCGGCTTGCCGGCAGAGAATGCGGCAATGGCCAATGGTGTGCCGCCGGCGCGCTGGACGTATGACAACATCGCGTACATGAAGAAGCAGCTGAAATCGCTCGGCTTTGCGATCGATTGGACGCGCGAACTGGCAACCTGCCAACCGGATTATTACCGCTGGAACCAATGGCTGTTTCTGCGCATGCTCGAGCGTGGCATCGCGTACAAAAAGACGGGTGTGGTGAATTGGGACCCGGTGGATCAGACGGTGCTCGCCAACGAGCAGGTCATAGACGGACGCGGCTGGCGCACCGGAGCGCCTGTGGAAAAGCGCGAGATCCCGATGTATTACCTTGCGATCACGCGCTACGCCGAAGAGTTGCTGGCGGACCTCACCAAGCTTCCAGAATGGCCCGAGCGTGTGCGCGCCATGCAGGCCAACTGGATCGGGAAGAGCGAAGGCGTGCGCTTCGCCTTCCCGTACCGGCTTGACGGTGAGGAAAAGAAGCTTTGGGTCTTCACGACGCGCGCCGACACCATCATGGGGGTGACCTTCTGCGCGGTCGCTGCAGAACATCCCCTGGCCAGCCA
This sequence comes from Pseudomonadota bacterium, assembly GCA_021790335.1. Taxonomy (GTDB): domain Bacteria; phylum Pseudomonadota; class Gammaproteobacteria; order Acidiferrobacterales; family UBA6901; genus JAJYCY01. Next base: position 134,123 of record JAJYEE010000001.1, read on the forward strand.
TGCCGCGGCGCGCAATCCGGCGCTGGCCGCCTTCGTCGACGAATGTCGCCGCGGCACGGTGATGGAAGCGGATCTGGCGACGATCGAGAAGAAGGGTATGGCAGCGGGGATCACCGTTAGCCATCCGCTGACCGGCGAGCAGATTCCCGTATGGGTTGGAAACTATGTGCTCATGGGCTATGGCGAGGGCGCAGTGATGGCGGTTCCGGCGCATGATGAGCGCGATTTTCACTTCGCCAAACAATACGGGCTGCCCATACGACAGGTTATAGGAATCGCCGGGGAGAGGTTCTCGACCGATGCCTGGCAGGAATGGTACGGGGACAAGACGCGGGGCCGCTGCGTCAATTCTGGAAAATACGATGGCCTGGAGTACGCAGCTGCCGTGGCCTCGGTCGCCGACGATCTCCGGGCAAAGGGCCTCGGCGACAAGCAGGTGGTGTGGCGTCTGCGCGACTGGGGCATATCGCGCCAGCGCTACTGGGGTTGCCCGATACCCATCGTGCATTGCGAGCGCTGCGGAGAGGTTCCGGTGCCGGACAAGGACCTCCCGGTAGTTCTGCCCGAGGACTGTGTGCCGGACGGAACCGGCAATCCGCTGAACAAGCGGCTGGACTTTCTTGTCTGCAGCTGTCCGAAGTGTGGCGGGCACGCGCGGCGCGAGACGGACACCATGGACACTTTCGTGGACTCGTCCTGGTACTACGCGCGCTACTGCTCGCTGCCCGGAGGGCAGGGGCGGCCGGACGTTATGGTAGACGAGGAAGCAAAGTACTGGATGCCGGTCGACCAGTATATCGGCGGTATCGAGCACGCGATCCTGCATCTGCTGTATTCGCGCTTCTGGTGGAAAGTCATGCGCGATCTAGGCCTTGTTCAGGGCGATGAGCCGTTCAAGCGGCTTCTCACCCAGGGCATGGTGCTGAATGAGATTTTTTTTCGCAAGCCGGCAAGTGGACGCATTGCATATTTCAACCCTGCTGACGTCGAGCTGAAGTTCGATGAGAAGGGCAACCGTGTTGGGGCGCTCCTCAAGAGCGACGGCCAGCCGGTGGAGTCCGGCGGTATCGGAACGATGTCGAAATCGAAGGGCAATGGTGTCGATCCGCAACTACTCATCGAACGCCATGGCGCCGATACGGCGCGCCTGTTCATGATGTTCGCCGCTCCGCCAGAAATGACGCTCGAATGGTCGGACTCGGCTGTCGAGGGCGCTTCGCGCTTTCTGCGGCGCCTCTGGAATTTCACCTATGAACATCGCGCAATCGTCGTTGGTTCGCCGGCCGGTCGCGACTGGACCGGCGCCAAGGGCGCGTTCAGGGACCTGCGCTTTGAACTCCATTCGGTGCTCAGGCAGGCCAACGGCGACTTCGAAAAGCACCAGTTCAATACAGTCGTTTCTGCGGCGATGAAGATCTTGAACGTGCTCGAGCGGGCAGTCGTTGCCGCCGGCACGCAGGATGCCGGGCAGACGCATTCCGAGTGCGGCGCGGTGGTGGCAGAAGGTGTCGGAATCCTGCTGCGCGTGCTGTCGCCGATCACGCCGCATATTTGCCATCACCTTTGGCGCGAACTGGGTTTTGGCGGCGACTTGCTCGATGCGGCCTGGCCGCAGGTGGATGAAGCAGCTCTTAGGCGCGATGTCGTCGAGATGGTGGTTCAGGTCAATGGAAAGCTTCGTGGCCGGATATCAGTGCCGTCCGGTGCACCTGCCGATCAGGTGCGCGCAATAGCGCTTGACGATGCGGCGATCGTGCATCATGTGAATGGACGACCGGTGAAGAAAGTTGTCGTAGTGCCGGGAAAGCTGGTGAATATCGTTGTGGCGGAATAGGCAGGTGCCGAAGAATGCGCTTCCGGGTGCGCGCAACCGCGCCGGTCGGATTTCCAGACTGCTGGTTGTCGCCGGCTTTCTGTCGCTCGGCGGATGCGGGTTCCATCTTCGTGGTACGCAGCATGCGGTGCTGCCGGCTCAGCTCTCGGTGCTTCGGGTGACGATGGGAGGGGGATCCGCCTACCCGCCGCTGCTTGTCAAGATGCGCGATGCCCTGCGCACCGAGACAGGTGTGCGGCTGACTGACAACGCCGCGGCGCATGTGCCGACGTTGACATTGTGGGGGGAAAACATCGGCAGCGAAGTGGCGGCAATCGATGTCACCGGGCGCGCAACCGAATACATGCTGGACTATGAGGTGAGCTTCAGCCTGACCGATGCCTCAGGCCGCCAGATCATTCCTGCACGCACGATCAAGATTCAGCGCGAATACACGTTCAACAAGCTGAATGTGTTGGCGACCGAGCGGGAAAACGCGTTTCTCCAGAACGACATGCAACGCGACGCGGTACACCAGATCATTCGTCAGCTTGTGGCGGTCGGCGCCAGCCACGAGAGCGGTCATGCAAATTGATTCAGATCGCCTGCCGGGACTGTTGGGCAAGGATCTTGCCTCCGTGTATCTTGTTTGCGGCGATGATCCGCTGCTGGTCGAGGAGAGCTGCGAGGCAATTCGCCAGGCGGCGCGCGCGGCTGGATATGCGGAACGCAGCGTGACAAGCGTCGGCAGCGGCTTCGACTGGAACGATCTGCTGCTATCTTCGCAGTCCTTGTCGCTGTTTTCGCGCGCACGCTTGTTGGAGGTGCGCATGCCTAACGGCAAGCCGGGCGAACATGGTACGCGAGTCCTGTCGCTGCTGGCAGCGCATCCGCCTGCCGACACCATACTGCTGGTCATCACCGGCAAGCTCGACAGGCAAACACGCGAAGGCGGCTGGGCAAAGAATCTGGAAGACGCCGGTGTCTTGGTGAGTATCCGGCCGCTCGATGGACAGCGGCTGCCCGGTTGGATCGAACAACGCATGGCACTGCGCGGTCTGCGCGGAGAGCCAGGTGTGGCAGACCTTCTGGCCTACCATACGGAAGGGAATCCCTTGGCCGCGGCACAGGAAGTGGACAAGCTGGCGCTACTTTACGGTGACGGCATGGTGCGGGTTGCGGACGCGGAAAATCTTATTGCCGATAATACGCGCTTCACAGTGTTCGGGCTGGCAGATACCTGTCTTGCCGGCGACGGGCGATCAGCCATTCGCGTCCTGGAGAGCTTGCGCGCGGAAGGGCTTGATCCGATACTCGTGCTCTGGGCGCTGGCCCGGGAGGCGCGTACCATGGCGCAGATCGCGGCGCAGATCGCCCAAGGTCGCTCCGAATCCGGCGTATTTCAGGCGCACCGCGTCTGGGCCAGTCGTCGGCCTCTGGTGGCGAAGGCGCTGCGGCGCTTTCGTCCGACACAGTGGCTAGGTATGCTGGTGCGAGCGGCGCGCATTGACCGTATCATCAAGGGCCGTGCCGAAGGTGATGCTTGGACGGAAATCGAATCTTTGGTGCTGGTCTTGTGCGGCGTCCGTATTCAGGCGGCGGCTGCGCCTGTTGAGCGTGGAATGTAGTGTCGGAGCCCGGGTAGAGGGGTTTGTGGAGTTTCTATATGACGAAAACGGCATCGCGTGAGCCGGAAGTTCTGGACATCAGGCAGTACGTGCGGCAGGTCGGAGAACGTGCCCGTCAGGCGTCGCGCGAAATGGCGCGCGCGGAAACCGCAGCCAAGAACAGTGCACTCGAAGCCATTGCCGTTGCCGTCGAGCGCGCGACCGGCAGTCTTGTCCAGGCGAACAGTGAGGATCTCGAGGACGGTGCGCGCGCCGGTCTCGATGCTGCGCTGCTTGACCGGCTGACCCTGGACTCGCGGCGAATCGCCGCGATGGCCCAGGGACTGCGTCAGATCGCAGCGCTGCCTGATCCGATCGGCGAGATAACCGGGCTCAATTACCGACCTTCAGGTATACAGGTAGGTCGTATGCGCGTGCCGCTCGGCGTGATCGGTATCATATACGAGTCGCGGCCGAACGTGACCGCAGATGCCGCCGGGCTGTGCCTGAAGTCCGGGAACGCCGCCATCCTGCGTGGCGGTTCCGAGGCGCTCCATTCGAACAAGGAAATAGGCGCCTGCATCCATCGGGGTCTCGTCGAGGCCGGGCTGCCGGAAGACGCGATTCAGGTCATCGATACCACGGACCGCGCGGCAGTCGGAGAGATCATCCGCCTGAAAGAACATGTCGACGTCATCGTTCCGCGCGGCGGCAAGGGTCTCATCGAACGCATTGCCCGGGAGGCAACCGTTCCGGTAATCAAGCATCTGCACGGTGTCTGTCACGTGTACATCGACGACAAGGCCGATATGGACAAAGCCGTACGCGTGGCCTTCAATGCGAAGACCCAGCGCTATGGAACCTGCAACACCATGGAGACGCTGCTGGTCGCACAGGTAGTTGCCGAGCGGGTGCTGCCGGTGCTGGGCGCGATGTATCGTGACAAAGGTGTGGAACTGCGCGGCTGCGACGTGACGCGCCGTGTTCTGCCCTGGGCCAATGTAGCCACCGAGGACGACTGGCATGCTGAATATCTCGCACCCATTCTGGCGATCCGGGTCGTCTCCGGACTGGAGGAGGCGCTCGAACATATCGCCAGGTATGGGTCTCAGCATACGGACGCCATAGTCACCGAGGACCTCACGCATGCGCGGCGTTTCCTGCGGGAGGTTGACTCCAGCTCGGTGATGGTCAATGCTTCAACGCGTTTTGCAGACGGCTTTGAGTATGGTTTGGGTGCCGAGATCGGCATTTCGACTGACAAACTGCATGCGCGCGGGCCGGTCGGCCTCGAGGGGCTCACCTCCCAGAAGTTCATCGTGCTCGGTGACGGCCATATCCGCAGTTAGTGCGCCCGCAGTGCCCGGTCCGATCCCGGGGCAGTGCGATTCGACGCGGAGTCGCAGGGCCCGGGCGGTTTGCCACGGATAGGGGGCCGGGCTATGATGTGCAGGTGCGATCGAGCGCAAGCGCGGAACATCAGAAGCGGCGAGTGCAGCCCATCGGCATCTTTGGCGGTACGTTTGACCCCATTCACTTCGGTCATCTGCGTCCGGCGCAGGAAATCATGCGGACGCTGGCGTTAGAGGAAGTGCGCTTTATTCCCGCCGCCGTCCCACCCCATCGTCAAGCACCGGTAGCCAGCGCAGACGAGCGATTGCGCATGGTGGAAATCGCTGTTTCCGGGATCGCAGGATTTCGGGCCGATGATCGCGAGATACGACGCAGTGGTCCGTCCTATACGGTACCGACACTGGAGTCGTTCCGGGCAGAGCTCGGACGGCGCCCGCTTTGCCTGGTTATAGGGATGGACGCCTTTGGCGGCATAGAATCGTGGTACAGAGCGCCTGATCTGCCGGGACTAGCGCATCTGGTTGTCATCCAGCGTCCGGGCTGGGATTTTGCACCGGAGGACGAAGCGCTTCCGTCATGGCTGCGCGGACGACGCTGTGAGGATCCGGCCCAGATAACGGATGCTCCGGCCGGGAGGCTGGTATTTCAGGCGGTGAGCCCCCAGAACATATCCGGTTCGCGCATACGCGCGATGCTCGCGTGCGGCGAATCGGTCCACGGGATGCTTCCCGCAGCGGTAGAGGAATTCATTGAAAGCCGCGGGCTTTACCGCAATCCAACTCAGAGGATGTAATGACAGCAAGTACGATAGAACAACTCATTTGTGATACGCTGATCGACGCCAAGGGCCAGGATATCCGGGTTCTTGACGTCCGCAAGGTAACCGATTTCACCGATTTCATGGTGATCGTGAGCGGAACTTCCAATCGCCATGTGGTTTCCATGGCCGAAAAAGTGCGTGAGAAATTACATGACTTCGGTCGCAAGGCGCTTGGGATCGAGGGCGAAAAGCCCGGAGATTGGGTCTTGGTCGATTTTGGCGACGTTGTAGTCCACATCATGCGGCCGCAAACGCGCGATTTTTATAATCTGGAAAAGTTGTGGAGCGATGGAGAGAGGGCCGATGTCGCCGGGCGCTAGACTGAAAGTTGCGGGGGTCATACAACTTGTCTGAGCGCCGAGCAGACAGATGGCCGTGCGCCTGCATCTGATCGCTGTTGGCACACGCATGCCTGAGTGGGTGAGCACGGCCTATGCGGGCTACGCGAAGCGGCTGCGCTCCGGTTGTAGGCTGGAGCTGCGGGAAATTCCCGCCGGCAGGCGCTCACAGTCCGCCGACATTGCGCGGGTGCTGAGAATGGAAGGAGAACGCTGTCTCGCTGCTGTGCCGGCAGATGCACGTATTATCGCGCTTGAAAGGCAGGGGAGGGCGATCGCAACAGACCAGATCGCTGACTCCATGGAACGGTGGCTGCGCGATGGTCGGGATATCGCCTTTCTTGTCGGTGGGCCAGAGGGGCTCGCGCCGCAATGCCTGCACGATGCGGACGAGCAGTGGTCGCTGTCGGCGCTGACGTTGCCTCATCCGCTGGTGCGAGTGCTGCTGGCCGAGCAGTTGTACCGCGCGTGGAGCATGCTTAACCATCTGCCCTATCATCGTGATTAAGCGTTGCCAGCGGGTCAGTCACAGAGAACGTCTGTCGAAGTCACGCTTTCATGTAAACGGTTTGGTCTTCGCCTGAATTGGAAATGCCCAGTCCGAGTATCTACCTAGCTTCATCGAGCCCGCGTCGGCAGGAACTGCTGCGCCAGCTCGGTATTGCATTCGAGGTGGTGGCACCGCAAATCAGCGAGCAGCCACGCACCGACGAGCTGGCCACCGACTACGTTCTGCGGCTGGCCACAGAGAAAGCCCGTTGCGTAGCCCGTCGCGTTGCCTCGCGTGCCGGGGGCTCGCTTCCGGTACTGGGCGCCGACACTGAGGTGGTTGTCGACCGGGAAATTCTCGGGAAGCCCCGGAACCGTGACCATGCCTGCGGAATGCTGCGACGACTGTCTGGCAGAACCCACCGAGTCCTTACGGCCTTATGCATCGTGAACCAAGGTGTGGAGCGCAGTGCTATCAGCGAAAGCCGTGTCACCTTTGGCCCCCTCTCCGAGGAGGAGATTGCGCGATACTGGGAGTCTGGCGAACCCGCCGACAAGGCGGGCGCCTATGCGATCCAGGGCAGGGCCGCTGCCTTCATCGCGCGCCTGGAGGGAAGCTATTCGGGCGTCATGGGACTGCCATTGTACGAACTTGCGATGCTCTTGCGAGAGCTGGGAAGGCCGATTCCGTGAGCGAAGAAATACTCATCAACGTAACACCCCAGGAGTCTCGCGTTGCTGTCGTCGAGAATGGCGTGCTTCAGGAGGTGCACATCGAGCGCACACGCAGCCGCGGAATCGTCGGCAATGTATACATGGGGAGGGTTTCCCGGATCCTGCCCGGAATGCAGGCTGCATTCATAGATATCGGGCTCGAGCGCGCCGCTTTCCTGCATGTCTCGGATGTGCGCAGTGTCGGTTCCGCGGCCCAGACCCGAATTGCGTCAGGCGGATTGAACCAGGAATCCGATCTGGCCGCAATCGGCGAGGTACTTCATGACGGGCAGCCAATCGTCGTGCAGGTGGTCAAGGATCCGCTCGGCACCAAAGGTGCACGTGTGACGACACATATCACGCTTCCAGCACGATATCTAGTGTACATGCCGTACACTAAACACATCGGCATCTCACAGAAGATCGGCGACGACGCGGAGCGTGAGCGCCTGCGTGCTGCGGTGAAGTCGGCCATGGACGAAGGTGATGAGGGCGGCTACATCCTGCGGACCGTAGCCGAGGCGGTCAGCGACGAGGAGTTGCGGACCGATATACGCTACTTGCGCCGGGTGTGGCTGGCTATCCAGGATCGCATCAAGGGCGCTGCGCCGTGCAGCCTGTTGCACGAGGATCTTGTGCTCGCGTTACGTGCAATGCGTGACCTGGTGCGTGAAAATGTGGAAAAGGTGCGAATCGATTCGCGCGAGTCCTATCATAAGGCGCGCGAATTTGCGCGCGAATTCATTCCTGAAGTGGAAAACCGCATCGAGTATTACCCGGGCGAGCGGCCGATTTTCGATCTGTATTCCGTCGAGGATGAAATCAAGAAGGCGCTGGAGCGCAAGGTGCCGCTGAAGTCCGGTGGATACCTGATCATTGACCAGACGGAAGCCATGACCACTATCGACGTAAACACCGGAGCCTATGTCGGTCGCAAGAATCTCGAGGAAACGCTTTTCAAGACCAATCTGGAGGCGACCCAGACCATTGCCAGGCAGCTGCGGTTGCGCAACCTTGGTGGGATGATCATCATAGATTTCATCGACATGGCCGATAGCGACCATAAGCGGCAGGTGTTGCGGGCGCTGGAAAAGGCTTTCGCGCGTGATCGATCGAAGACCTATATGACCGAGATGTCACCGCTCGGACTGGTCGAGATTACGCGCAAGCGAATCCGCGAAAGCCTTGAGCACGTGCTGTGCGAACCGTGTCCTGTCTGCAGGGGTCGCAGCGTGCTCAAAACGCCACAGACCGTCTGCTATGAAATCTTTCGGGAGATCTTGCGCGAGGCACGTCAATTCGACGCCGACAAGTATCTCGTTCTGGCCTCACCAATGGTGATCGACCTGCTGCTTGACGAAGAATCTACGAGCCTGGTGCAGTTACAGGAATTCATCGGCAAGTCCGTGACCCTGCAGGTGGAGTCGCACTACAACCAGGAACAGTTCGACGTCGTGCTGTTATAGGTCCGTTTGCGCCGAGGGCCAGATTCGTCGGCTTCCTGCAATATGGTCAGTGACGCGTCTCGTGTTCCGGTTGCGCGCCGGCTTGGCGCGTTTTCCCGGCACAGACGCTCGACAACGCGGCATCCAGATCCTTGGTGCTCCTCAGAAAATAGACGACGCTTGATATGATGGCATCGAGTTCCCAATGCTGTTGTTGTGCCATGACCCCTCCACCCCGTTTGTTTTAATTTTCATGTCCCGTTGCAGGATATCCGGTGCAGTATCGCAAGATCGCAGTGGCGCCGCCCGGGGGGCGGCCGTCGCCAAAAACAGATTCCCCTGCTCTAGCGGATGCAGGCCTATTATACTGTTGCGTAGTGTCCAGTCCATCTCCGGTAGGAGTGCCGGCCGCAGCCTCGCCGCTTGCTATCTCCGCGGCAGTTGATACGGCAAAATGATACAATGCGTCGGATCTTGAGGAAAATAGGGCACCGGCTGGCCCGAGGAAATAAGGGCATGAGGCGCCTGGCAACGCTCGATGCGGCGTGGAGGACTTGGCACCGTCCGGTACTGCAAATCTGTCGCTGGACGGCTTACGTTGTCGCGATATTGCTGGTACTGGGCGCAGCGGCCCTGACTCTTGCTCACGCCTGGCTGCCGACGTTCGCCAGCCGCAAAGACCAGATTGCCAATTTCATCAGCCAGCGTTCGTCGTATCGGGTGCATATTGATCGATCCGAGGCGTACTGGCATGGGCTGAATCCCGGCCTGCGCGTCTACGGTTTGACCGTCTACCCTCCCGGCAGCCAGGAAGTCGCAGTCAGGCTCAAGGAATTACGGATCACGCTGGCCTGGCTGCCGCTGCTTGCCGGGCAAATCCAGATCAACAACCTCGTTCTGGTTCATCCTGACCTGTCATTTGAGCGGTTTGCCGACGGCACATTCCGGATCACCGGCCTTGCGGGGGTTGGGAAGAATATTCCGGGACAGGGTTCAGGGTTCCTGCCGTGGCTGTTCCAGCAGAACGACGTCTCTGTACAGGACGGTGAGGCCGAATGGATAGACTACAGATCGACCGAGCCACCGCTGCGCCTGGCGCACGTCAATCTGAGTCTCCAGAACAGCGGCAACCGCCATCGGCTGCAGATGAGTGCCGTTTTCCCCCGTGCCATGTGCCAGGCGTGTTCCTTTCTGGCGGACGTCACCGGCAATCCTTTTACCGACAAGAACTGGGAAGGTGAGATTGATGTCCAGGCCGAGGGGCTCAATACTTATGTTCTCCCGAAAATCATCCGCAGCAAGCTGCCCGCCGGTTTCGACGGCCGATTCAACGTAAACATCTCCAGCCAGTGGTCGGATGGAGTCGCAGTATCGCTTTATGGTTACGCCGGGGTTGCCGCGCTCAAGCTGGCTTTGTCCGGAATCCCCGCATTTGACGTAAAAACGGCGGCAGCGCGCGTGAACTGGACTGCAACCTCTCGGGGCGGGAGTTGGACACTGCAGCTCGACCAACTGCGACTCGGCTTGGTTTCCTCGCCGTGGTCTGCCGGCGAACTGCGCATTGAGCACAACCCCTATGCAAACCATCTCTTCGTCCAGCATGTCGATGTCGACGACGTCGATTCATTTTTGGCGCGACTAAAGGGAAGCAGCAAATTGCTGACGGCTCTGCGTGTGATTCATCCCGGCGGGGCGCTGAACAATCTGAGACTGCGGATTGACAGCAGGGATGGGAATGTTTCCGGCTACGCGGTCGAGGCCGACATGAACGGGCTGCGCTTCGATCCGTATGGCGAGTTTCCTGGCGTGCACGGCCTGACGGGTCATGTGTCGTTCGGCACCGCGGCCGGTAAATTGGTGGTGGCCAGCCAGGCTATCAAGGTAGCCTTACCGCTTGTTTTCCGGCACGCGATAGATGCCCAGTCCGCAAGCGGACGCATAAGCTGGCAGCGTGACGGCCGTTCGTGGCGCGTGAATGGAAAAGACCTGCATGTGGTGGCGGACGGCGCAACGCTGCAGGGACATCTGGTGCTGCGATTGCCGGACGACAGCAATGTGTCGCCGCATCTGGATCTGCAGGTCAACCTGACCAACGGTAAACTGGCCGATGCAACTCGCTATTATCCGAACATCCTGTCTGAGGGATTGCGTGACTGGCTGAGCCAATCAGTCGGGTCGGGCACCGTCTCTTCTGGGCAGGTGGTGATCCAGGGAGCGCTGAGAGATTTTCCGTTTCGCGACGGCAACGGCGTCTTTCAGGTCTCGGCCCACATTAAAAATGGCGTATTCCGTTACTTGGCGGGTTGGCCCAGGATCGTGAACATCGACGCGGATTTGCTGGCCAGCGGCCCCAGCTTGTCTGTGGCGGGCCGCAGCGGCAATATCCGCGGGCTTTCGGTGCGTCGGGTGGCAGTTACCATCAATGATCTGGCTGCTGCTGGCGGGCCCGTGATCCGGGCCGTAGGTCAGGTGACTGGACCGGTGGATCAGACGCTTTCCGTGCTTTACGCCAGCCAAATCAATCCCCGGCCGCGGCTTCTTTTGCCTGGCATGCACGCGAGCGGCCAAGGTGTGCTCAGCCTAGATCTGGCCATTCCGACGCACGACCTGTCGAAGCTGCAATTGACAGGGGCGTACCAGCTCCGCGACGCGGCCATTCATTTCCCGCTGCCGGGGGTCGGCTTCAAGTCCATCAATGGGTCCCTGCAGTTTGATCGGAACGGTTTGAACGGCGGCAGCGTGCGCGGAAATCTGCTCGGGGGCAACGCATCGCTGGCAGTGAGAACGCTCCGCGGAGCCGCTCCCGAGACCTCCGTTGTAAACCTGCAGGCGTCCGGTACCATGACTCAGGCCGGCCTGCAGCAGGCGCTCGGAAATGCCCTCGGAAGCCGTCTGAGCGGAGACGTTCCGTGGACTGCCTCGCTGCAGCTGTCCAAGCCGGGGGCGCGTTTTGACCTGGCGATGGACCTGAAGGGTGTGGGTGTGCAGCTGCCGCAGCCGCTCGGCAAGCCGATAGGAGCTGCCGCCAAACTGACGCTGCAAACGCGTGCCACCGGCGCGGGACATCAGGTTCTGGATTTGCACGTCGCCGACAAGCTTAATGGACGCTTTGTCCTCGACGTACCGCCCGGCGCAGACTGGAAGCTCACGCGCGCCACTGTCGAGATCGGTGGCAGACCGGCGAGGCTCGTAGTGGCACCGGGTCTGCGCATGAGCGTCGATACACCGCGACTGGATGCCGATCGCTGGTGGCATGTCATCCGGGCTTTCGGGCGGAACGGATTCGATTCCGAATTTGCCAAGACGCTTACGGCCATAGATGTGCGAGTCGGCCGCCTTCACTTTCTCGGGCGATCCTTCGGGGCGTTTCAGATGAGCGCGGCAAGGCAAGCGAACGGCTGGCTCGGGACCCTGAACGGTGATGATGTGGCTGGCCGTCTTGACGTACGGCCGATCGCCGCCGCTTCAGTCCCGGCGCTGGTTCCGGAGCCGGCTGCGGCAGCCGATCAGGGTATTCTCGGGCCGCCGCCCGCCCTTGAGCCGTCGGTGACGCCGCAGGGTGTATCTGGCGAAAAAAGCCTGCGGGATAATGTGGTCAATCTCGTGTTGCAGCGATTGACGATTCCGCAGAAACCCCCGGCAGCCGGCACTGGGCAGACAACAGAGGTGGACCCACGCTTGATGCCGGAGCTGCATTTGCAAGTCCAGAACTTCCAGGACTGGGGCAAGGCTCTCGGCCAGCTGGAGGTGGCCGCGGTCCCGGCAGCGCAGGGCTGGCATATCCAATCTGTCCATATTTTCCAGAAGGATCTGGACTTCAGCGCCAACGGTGACTGGCGGATCTCGCAGGCAGGTGACCAGTCGACCCACATCAACATGCAGGTTCAAAGCTCGGACCTGGGACGTGTTCTCGATCGCCTCGGCTACGGGGGAAATCTCGCCCAGGGCCATCTTCGGGCGAGTGGGCAATGGGACTGGGCGGGGGGGCCGGCCAGCTTCAGCGCCGGGCGTCTGAACGGCAACTGCGTGCTGTCGCTGAAGAACGGGCGTTTACCCAAAATCAGCCCGGGTGGCGCCGGGAGGTTGCTTGGCCTGATCGACACCCGCGCGCTGACGCGGTACCTCGCACTGGATTTCAGCAACGTCTTCGGCAAAGGCTTTACGTTTGATAGCATAGGGGGCAAGGTAGCGGTGCGGAACGGAAATGCCTACACAAAGAGCCTGACCGTGAAAGGCCCCTCCGCCACGATCGCCGTTAGCGGCCGACTGGGTTTGGCGGCGCGCGACATGGATCTGAACATCACGGTTGTGCCGCGATTGGGCGACCAGCTGACGGTGACCGGTATGCTGTTGGGAGGGCCGGTGGTCGGTGCGGCCGTTGCGGTGTTCCGGAACATGCTCAAGAGACCTCTGGAACAGACCACGGAAACACAGTACGCCGTAACGGGGTCGTGGGACAGTCCGAAGGTAATCAAGGGCGGCTCACTTGCCCCGCTGGATCTGCTGCCGACGAAAAAATAAGCCAACTCGACGCCGTGCTTGTCTCAGCATCATGAAGACAGAATTCAGACTTTTGATTCCAGCACTGTCGCTGACGATGCTTGCCGCCGTTACGGCGCCGGCATGCGCGCTCACTGCAGGTTCCGCGGAAACGGTGTTTGCACCCAGCGCCAAACCAATATCCGCGGCGGGAGCCGGATTGCGCGGATGCGAGCATCAGGCGGCCAAAAGTGTGACGCTCAGCGCCGTGCAGCTGTCGCAGCCGCACACCGGACAGAGGATAGCGCGTTTGCCAGGACTGGCCAGCCTCGTCGGCAGCTTCGAGGAGCGTCGTGGCGAACGACTGGTCATGGGCTATCCGGCGGGCGACAAGGGCACTTTGTGGGCGGAGGAACTGCGGGCGTGGCTGGTAGCGCTCGGTGTTCCAGCGAAGCGCATAATGCTTGAACCCGATCCGGCACACGATGACGACTCGGTAACCATTGCAATTCAGCGACACGGAGAACAGGTGCCTTGAGCAAGATCGCCGCCATACAGATGGCTTCGGGACTGCAGGTGAGCGCAAATCTCAATGAAGCGGCGCGGCTCATAGCCAACGCTGCTGCGGCCGGCGCGTCGCTGGTCGTGCTGCCGGAAAACTTCGCGATAATGCCAATGAAGGATGCCGATCGTGTGGCCATGTCGGAGACCGACGGCAAGGGTCCGATTCAGGAATTTCTCGCTAACCAGGCTCGACATCACGGCATATGGCTTGTTGGCGGAACGATCCCCATGCGCGCAACTCATGCCGATCGTGTGCGGGCGGCGTGTCTGTTATTCGATGATCGCGGCACACGGGTCGCACGCTATGACAAGGTGCACCTGTTCGACGTCCACCTGGAAAACGGAGAGCAGTATAATGAGTCCGCGGCAATTGAGCCGGGCAGCGACGTGGTGGTCGCGGTGACACCGTTCGGGAAACTCGGACTGGCGGTGTGTTACGATCTGCGGTTCCCGGAACTGTTCCGGCGCCTGCTCGATGCAGGTGCGGAGCTGTTCGCGGTGCCTTCAGCTTTTACGGTTCGCACCGGACGCGCTCACTGGGAAGTGCTGGTTCGCGCGCGCGCCATTGAAAACCTTGCCTACGTCGTTGCAGCCGCCCAGGGCGGCTATCACCTGAATGGGCGCGAGACTTATGGAGACAGCATCATAGTGAACCCTTGGGGCGAGGTCGTCGACCGCCTGGCACGCGGTTCGGGCTTCGTGCTCGCCGATATCGATCGCACGATGCAGCGCCGGATACGCAGCAACTTTCCCAGTATCCGTCACCGGAGGTTCAGCGCATGAGCAGTCTTTTGAATCAAGTACGCGGGATTCTGCTCGATCCGGCCTGCATCGGCGAGGGCGAAGTCGGAAGGCTGATGGCGAGGCTGCTCGGCCATCGCCTGGATTATGCCGACATCTATTTTCAGTATAGCCGCCACGAGAGCTGGATGTTGGAGGAAGGGCAGGTCAAGAGTGGCAGCCACAACATCGAGCAAGGTGTGGGTGTGCGTGCCGTGAGCGGAGAAAAGACGGGGTTTGCCTACTCCAACGACATTGTGCTGCCCGCGCTGCTGGAGGCCGCCACCGCCGCACGGGCGATTGCGCGCCAGGGCGGCGACCTAGCGGTGCCATCGGCGTGGTGTTCGAGCCCGGTTCTCGATCTGTACCAGCCGCTCGACCCCCTGACCAGCCTTGAGGATGGGGCCAAGGTGAAACTGCTGGAGCAGGTGGAGACCGAAGCGCGGCGCCAGGATCCGCGGGTGAAGCAGGTAATGGCCAGTCTGTCCGGCGTGCAGGAGACTGTCCTGGTAATGCGCAGCGACGGTGTTCAGGCAGCGGATATCCGGCCCCTGGTGCGATTGAACGTCACGGTGATCGTAGAGCAGGGCGGGCGGCGTGAACAGGGCAGTCATGGCGGGGGTGGACGCTTCAGCTATCAGGACCTGCTCGCAAAAGGCGCTGCAGCGACGTATGCGCATGAGGCGGTACGCCAGGCCTTGGTGAACCTCGACGCTGACGCGGCCCCGGCCGGTACCATGAAAGTTGTGCTCGGGCCGGGTTGGCCGGGCATACTGCTGCACGAGGCCATCGGACATGGCCTGGAGGGGGATTTCAACCGCAAGGGTACTTCGGCGTTTTCCGGGCGTATCGGCGAACGTGTCGCTTCGGTCGAATGTACAGTCGTCGACGATGGCAGCCTGCCCGGCCGCCGTGGCTCGCTTAACGTGGACGACGAGGGGACTCCAACGCAGCAGACCGTGCTGATCGAAAAGGGAATCCTGAAGTGCTATCTCCAGGATCTGCAGAATGCCCGCCTCATGGGCATGACACCGACCGGTAACGGGCGGCGTGAGTCCTATGCCCATATTCCGATGCCGCGCATGACCAATACGTTCATGCTGGCCGGCCGGCATGATCCCGCAGAGATCATTGCATCCGTCGATAAGGGGCTCTACGCCGTCAACTTTGGCGGGGGTCAGGTCGACATCACGTCCGGTAAATTCGTATTTTCAACGAGCGAGGCCTATTTGATCGAAAACGGCAGGGTTACGCGGCCGGTAAAAGGGGCCACGCTTATTGGAAACGGTCCGGATGTTCTGACGCGAGTGACGCGCGTCGGGTCCGACATTCAGCTTGATTCCGGAGTTGGCACCTGTGGCAAGGAAGGCCAGAATGTGCCTGTTGGTGTCGGACAACCGACGCTACTCATCGAAGGTCTTACGGTGGGCGGAACACATGGTAGCTGACGGGCTTTGGAGGTGCCTGACCGGCGCATGCCTGGCCTGTTGCGAATGCAGGAGGGTTACGTCATGAACGACCAGTTTCTGAATGAAGAGCGGCCGCTCCCCGAGACTGGCCGCGGCAATGTCGTGCAGTGGCACGTGTATCGCCGCATCGGCGAGGCACGTGCCCATCTTACCCACATAATTCTTGGGCAGGGTCAGCATATAGTCGGAGGTCACAGCCACGACAGCATCGGTGATCTGTGGTGGGTCGGCGTCGAAGTGGACAACATCGGGCATTGGGGGAATCGCGGTGCCATCAACAAACACTCGGGTTAAGGGCATACTTGATGACGCAAGAACTGAAGCCGGCGGCGTCTGTCGCCACCACTCCTGAAGCGCTGCGCGCGCTGATCAGCGAAGTCCTCGCGGAAGCGCTGAAGCAGGGCGCCAGTGCGGCGGAGGCCAGTGCAAGCGTCAGTCAAGGCCTGTCTGTGACCGTGCGGCTTGGTAACGTCGAGACGGTCGAACACACCCGGGACAAAGGCTTGGGCGTAACCGTATATTTTGGCAAGCAGAGCGGTTCGGCCAGCACTTCGGACTTGGGGCCAGAGGCCATTCGCAGCACGGTGTTGGCGGCGGCGAGCATCGCGAGATATACGGCCGCCGATGAGTTTTCCGGGCTTGCCGATGTCGCATCCCTTGCCAAATCGATTCCCGATCTTGACCTGTATCATCCGTGGAATCCCGGCGCCGACCGTGCCATCGAGATCGCTGCCGCGTGCGAGCATGCGGCTCGCTCGGCCGATGCGCGCATCCTTAATTCCGAGGGTGCATCACTGTCTTCGCATGAGGGGCTGGAGGTCTATGGCAACACTAATGGTTTTCTTGGCGCTGTGGCTGCCACACGTCACGCACTGAGCTGTGCCGTTGTGGCGCAGGACGACTCCGGTATGCAGCGTGATTACTGGTATACGGTCGCGCGCGATGTGCGCGATTTCGAGGTACTGGAGTCCGTTGGCCGCCAGGCGGCGGCGCGGGCGGTGCGCAGGCTGGCTGCGCGCAAGTTGTCCACGCGTGAGACTCCGGTACTGTACGAGGCGCCTGTTGCCTCTAGTCTCTTGTCGCATTTTGTCGGAGCAGTGCGCGGAACCAGTCTGTATCGAGAGGCTTCATTCCTGTTGGGCCAGCTCGGCAAGCCGGTGTTTGCGCCGTGGATCCGGATTTATGAGCAGCCACACCTGAGGAAGGGTCTGGGCAGCGCCCCTTTCGACAACGAAGGTGTCGCCACACGCGATCGTGATCTCGTGCGCGACGGCATGCTGCTGGGTTATGTTCTGGATTCGTATTCGGCGCGTAAGCTCGGCATGGAGACAACCGGGAATGCCGGGGGTGTGCACAATCTTGCAATCGAGGCCGGGGCCGACGATTTTCCGGAAATGCTCGCGCGCATGCATACCGGGTTGCTCGTGACCGAGCTGATCGGCTTCGGAGTCAATACCGTCACCGGCGACTACTCGCGGGGGGCCGCCGGATTCTGGGTGGAAAATGGTGAAATCCAGTTTCCGGTTGAAGAGATCACCATTGCCGGAAACCTGCGCGAAATGTTCCGCCAGATCGTTGCCGTCGGTCGGGATGTCGATCAGCGCGGCAACATCCGCACCGGATCCATTCTTGTCGAGAACATGACGCTCGCCGGCTCCTAGGCGGTGCGCATAGCCCGCAAGGATAGGCTCAGAACGATCCCCACGACGCAGAGTGGATCTCGTTTTCCTCGGGCGGCAGGCCGCGCTTGAGACGCAGGCCGTCAGCCTCAAGGTACAGCGCCGCGTGAAAGCGGGTTCCGATTTCATCAAGCATCCATGCGATGTCGGCCGGGTGACAAATTGCGCCGTTGCGGTTCAAATGGCGGACCAGCATGGTCGTGGGTTCAACCTTGATCACCAAAGGAAGTGGCAGGGCGAGCGGCAGTACCTGCTCCCGAACCACGTGCTCCAGCGGGCCAGGCGAACGTGGCTGGGCCTGACGGATGTCGAAGCGCAGGTGTCTGCCACCGCCGCCCACCACCAGGAGCTCATTTGTCCATCCGATGCCCAGACCGGAGTGAACGATGATTGTTCTGCCGGTAAACTTCGCGAAGAACAGTCCATACGCAGTCGCCCGTCGACGCGCACTGCGTCCGCGTCGACGAATCAGCGTGACCAGTCTGGGTATCATATGCCATGATGCCCAGCGTCCGCAGGACCTGCAAGTGGCCGCCATCGGGACGCGCGCTGTCGTGGTCGCTCGCCTTGCGAGGTGGCATGCCACCGCTGCATTTTTGGTCCATTCGGGCGGCGCTGCGGGTGCTGGCGAATCAGTACGCTTCCACCTGCCGCTGAGGAGTTTCGCGGCTGCAACCGGTTAGGCATGCTGGGCGGTCCAGACTCGGTAGCGAGCGGATTGCCGCTTGTGACTCGGAAGGAGCGAGATAGTGTGACTGAAGCGTTCGATATCGCTGTCATCGGATCCGGCCCCGGAGGGTATCGTGCCGCCGTACTCGGCGCGTTACGCGGCAAGCGTGTCGCGATCGTTGAGAAGCAGGACTGGGGCGGCTGCTGCTTGAACCGCGGATGTGTACCGAAGAAGGACTGGTACCACAGCGCCCGTCTGATTGCTGCGTCACGTACTTTCGCGGGGCGCGGAATCAGCGGGAGCCTGACGGTTGACCTGGCGCGCGCATGGGAGCACCAGGAGACCGTGGTGCGCATGGTGCAGGACAGCTACCTGGACTACATGAAGCGCCTGGGTATCAGCGTGTACAGCGGAACCGCTCGCTTTGCTTCTTTGCACGTACTGGATATTCTGGCCGGGGCCGGCTGCGAGCGCCTGCAGGCCGCTCATATCATAATTGCTACCGGATCGAAACCCACGGCGCCAGCGGGGCTTGTGCCGCAGGAGGGGCGCATCCTGACCTCGGACATGCTTTTCGATGATCCACCTCCGCCGGGACGGCGTGTCGCAGTCATCGGTGGCGGTCTGATTGGTGCCGAGTTCGCTTTTATACTGTCAATGCTTGGCCTGCAGGTGCACTGGATCACGCGTCGTTTGCCCCTGAGCCGAACCCGATTCAGCCCGCAGGCGCTGACTGCCCTCAAGGAAGCATTGCGCGACTGCGGTATTGAGCCGCTTGAAGGCACAAGCGTTACCAGCAGCGAGGTGCGCAATGGGGATCTGGTGCTTCGGCTTGCTGGGGGACGAGATCTGACCGTCGACTGGGCGCTGCTTGGCACAGGGCGTGCTCCGTTTACCGACGGACTTGCGCTCGACGCTGTCGGGATCGAACTGGACGATCGCGGCTTCGTGCACGTGAACGAATGGCTGCAGACCAGCCTGCCGCATGTTTACGCGGTCGGCGACTGCGTATCCGAACACATGACCGCCAATCAGGCACTCGCCGATGCCGCTGTTGCGGTGCAGAATATCGTCTCCGGCAGTTCGCCGCAGGCGCGGAGACGGCGCGATGTGCTGTGGGTGCCGGAAGTGGTTTACAGCGCCCTGGAGCTCGCGCGCATCGGCCTGAATGAGGACCTTGCGGAAGACGCCGGACTCGAGCCTGCGGTGGGTTTCGCAGCTTTCGAGAAATCGCCGTGTGCCCTGGGCCAGGACGACACCCGCGGTTTCGTGCGTCTGATTGGAGAACTGGACAGCGGGGCGCTGCTGGGGGCGGAAGTGGTCGGGAGCGAAGCGGGGGAGCTGATCCATATGCTGGCGCTTGCACCGGATCATGTGTCCGCGCTCTCGCTGCTCGCACACGCCTGGGTCAATCACCCTACGCGGGCTGAGGAATTCGTCAATGCAGCCGAAACTTTGGCGAGCAAGTGGGGTCTCGCAGATCAAATATTCGGGGTATCGGATCGTGACAGGTGACCGTACAGACCTTGGAATGGACCACTGGTCCGGACCGCTTGCCGCTGTTTTGCCGGATGGCGTAGTATTTTTAGTCAAGAAGGCGCCCAGGTCGGGTGAGAAAGTGAAGGTTGGATCTATGATTCCCAATGTCTTGCATGTACTTACCGCTGCGGTCAAGGAAAAGCGCTGCGTGGCGATCCGTTATCACGACCAGACCCATATCCGCGTTATAGAGCCGCATGCGATCTATACCGCCGAAAATGGAGAAATCGTGGTCGATGGATACCAGATCCGCGGCTATTCTTCCTCGGGCCGCCAGCCGCCGTTCTGGCGTCCCTACCGGCTGAAAAAGATCAGCGCGGTCTCGCTGCTGAAGGAGTCCTTCGAGACGCGAACCGGAGATGGTTTCGCGTCGGCCAAGGAAAAATACCGGGATAAGGTGCTTGCGATGGTAGACGACCGGCGTCAGTCGTTTGTCTTTCCTTCGTCGGTGGCGCCCGAAGAAATGGGACCGCACCTGCCGGGCAACCCCCACCGCCGCTGAAACAGCGCCTCACGTTTCCCGGCTGTATGCGGTTGCGGCATCGCCGGGAAACCGCGGTAAATCAGGCTAACGCTCGTTCATTTTGTCCACCAGTGCGTGCAGTTCGCCGGTGTGGCGCGCGTTCAGCACATTTTCTGCGAACCTGCCCAGTTCGGTAAGATCGCTTTCACGCACAATCCTCTTGATTTCCAGCAGTGCGGAGGGGTGCATGCTGAATTCATCCAGGCCTAAGCCCAGTAACAGGCGCGTATAACGCGCGTCGCCGGCCATTTCACCACACATGGCGACGGGAATGCCGGCCGATTTCCCTGCGCGTATCGTCATTGAGATCAGCCGCAACACTGACGGGTGCAGCGGATCGTAGAGATAGTTCACCGCCTCGTCGACGCGGTCGATCGCAAGTGTGTACTGGATCAGATCGTTCGTGCCGATCGAAAAAAAGTCCAGGTGTGGCGCAAACAGGTCTGCTGAAACGGCCGCTGCCGGCACCTCGATCATGCCGCCAACCTGCGTTTCCGGATCGAATGGCTGCCCCTGGTGTGTCAGTTCCGCCTTGGTCTCCTCGATAAGATCCAGAACGCGGAACATTTCCCCGAGGCTAGAAAGCATGGGGATCATGATACGCACTTGACCCAGCGCCGAAGCCCGCAGTATTGCCCGAAGCTGCGGCCGGAACAGCGATGTGTCATGCAGGCACAGCCGCACGGCACGCAAGCCCAAGGCCGGATTTACGGTGATGGTTTCGCTGCCCCGACTGCTGCTATCGATGCGCTTATCAGCGCCGAGATCAAGCGTGCGTATCGTTACCGGTTTTCCGGGAATGGCCTTCACGACCTTCGCATAGGCCCGGTATTGTTCTTCTTCGTCAGGCAGATCGGTCCGGTTCATGAACAGGAACTCGGTACGGTACAGCCCGATTCCTTCGGCCGAGACTTTGTTTGCTCCTTTGATGTCATCCGGCAGTTCTATGTTTGCGTAAAGCTTGATCGCGCGTCCGTCGCGCGTTTCCGAGCGGCTGGCCTTGATGGTCTCCAGTTCGCGCTTGAGCTGGACTATCCTCTTCTGCCGCAGCTGGTACTCGGCGACGACGCCGGGCTCGGGCAGCACAATCAGGACACCGAGCTTCCCGTCGACTATCAGCTGCTCGCCGCTGCGTATGGCGCGAGTGGCATTATGCACCGCAACGATGGCAGGGATTTCGAGGCTGCGAGCCAAGATCGCCGTGTGGGAAATCGGGCCTCCTAGATTGGATACGAACGCCGCGATGCGGGTGTGCTTGAGCAGCACTATATCGGCGGGCGTGAGGTCGTTGGCGACCACGATTTGCCCGTCAAGCGCATCCGTTATCTGCTCATGTTCCTCATCGGTGGACACCAGCAGATTGCGCAGGATGCGGTCTACAACCTGACCTACGTCGGTTTTCTTGCTGCGCAGATAGGGATCGTCCATCTGCTCGAACACGGCGGAAAGTTCGTCGCTCTGCGTCTTGAGCGCCCACTCGGCGTTGCATCGTTTCTTGCGGATTGTGTCGACTGGAGCATCGCATATCATCTTGTCGTGCAGAATCAGCAGATGTGTGTCGATAATGCTCGAAATTTCGGGAGGTGCGGACTTCGGGATGTGGTCGCGTATGCTCTCGAGCTGGTTGCGTGCGGAATCGATTGCCGCAGTGAAGCGCTTGATCTCTTCTTCGATCAGGTTCTCCGGCAACGCATATTCCGGCACCTCCGGCCGTTCGCGGTGCAGCACGTGTGCCTTGCCAATGGCAATTCCGCTGCTGACGCCAGTTCCGTGCAGTACAAGCATGGCGTTTACTCTTCCTCGCCGAAGCGGTTATCCATCAAATTGCGCAAGGCCTGCATTGCTTCGTCCTCGTCCTTTCCGTCGACACGCAGGATAAGCCGGCTTCCTTGGCCGGCAGCCAGCATCATGATTCCCATGATGCTCTTTCCGTTCGCCTGGTGGCCATTGCGCTCCAGAATGATGTCACTCTTGAACTGCGATGCAAGATTGACGAATTTCGCCGAAGCGCGTGCATGCATGCCGAGCTTGTTGATTACCGTTATGGTTGCATTCTTCATCGACGCGGCTCCGCCTTGCGCAGTTCCACTGGTGCCGACACTATGCCTTCGGGGCCGCCCGTCAGAGCTTTTGCGACGAGCCCTTTCATGTCCAGGCTGCGGTAATTCAGAATCCGGATGAGCATTGGAAGGTTCACGCCGCTTACGAGTTCGATGTGATTCTTTCTGAGGAGGCGGCAGGCCGTGTTGGTGTGGGACGCGCCATAAATGTCAGCCAAAATCAGTACCCCCTGGCCATGGTCGAGCTGCGTCAGGCGTTCGGCGATAGCCTGCTCCAGAAGCTCCTGTGGCAGTTCATAGTCCACAGGAAAGGTCTCGACGCCAGGCGGCAGCTCGCCCAGAACGTGTTCCGCCGAGCGCAGTAATCCCTTGCCAAGATCTGCCTGAGCCAGAATCAACAGACCTATCATGCCAACTCCCGGTGTCGAACCTGCACGTTTACCCCTTTGCGCGAAAAGTACTCCGCCAGCCTCCTGACCAGATATACCGAGCGATGCTGGCCTCCGGTACACCCCAAAGCGATGGTCATGTAGCTGCGATGCTCCGCCTCGAAGCTCGGCAGCCAGTTCCCAAGGAAGTCGCATAGCTGTCCGAACATGGCTTGCACCCGCTTGTCTTTCTCGAGGAACTCCATGACCGGTGGATCGAGTCCTGTCAGCTTGCGCAGGTCGGCCTCCCAGTAGGGATTTGGAAGGCAGCGAACATCGAAAACGAAATCTGCATCAAGCGGGGTCCCGTTCTTGAACCCAAAGGACTCGAACATCAGGGTCATTCCCTCTGTATTATCGCTGCGCGCGAAGTTATGCACCAGATGGCGCAGCTCGTGCGGGGTGGTATGGGTAGTGTCGACCCGCAGTGCGGCATTGGCAGACAGCGGCACGAGCAGCGCTTTCTCCTGACGAATTCCATCCAGCAGCGGAATACCCCGCCTGGTGAGCGGGTGCTTGCGGCGCGTCGCCTTGAAGCGCGTGACCAGGACGGATTCCTCCGCCTCGAGAAAAATGATCTGATAACTCAATCCGATGGATTCGAGCTGGGCCAGCCCGGTCGGCAGGGCGTCAAGAAAGCGGTGATTGCGCGCGTCGATGCCGACCGCCGCGTTGCGCAGCTCGTCGCGCCCGCTTTCCATAATCTGGCGCGCGAAGTGCGGCAACAGCGCCGCCGGGAGGTTGTCTATGCAGTAGAACCCCATATCCTCCAGCGCCTGGAGCGCGATACTTTTTCCGGATCCGGAGAGCCCGCTGACTATCAGGAATGTCATGTCTGGAGTCGCCCCGGTGCAGGGCCTGCTGGTGTCTCCGGAACTCTGATGAACCGGTATGTCATCATTTCTCGGCACCTTGCATGGCCGCTTCCTGCCGCTTCACTATGTCGTCCAGCGGGTTCACTCCGCGCATGCGGAGTATATGGCTGCGGGTCGCGACTTCGACCAAAACCGCGAGATTTCTGCCAGGGGCCACATAAAGCACCACTTCGGGGATCTCGACGTCGAGGATGCGCCGGGTCTTCTGTTCAGCCTGCAGGCGGTCTATGCTGCCCAGCCGCCTGCGTTTCAGCTGCTCGAGACGCACAATCAGGCGCAGAGTCTTCTCCGAACGCACCGCGGTTTCGCCGAACATGGCACGCACATTGAGTATCCCAAGGCCGCGTACTTCGAGGAAATCCCGCAAGATGCTCGGGCTGCGCCCAAGCAGCACGTCGGGGCCGGTTCGGAAGAACTCAACGGCATCGTCGGCGATGAGGCGATGATTGCGGCTCAGCAATTCCAGCGCCAGTTCACTTTTGCCCATGCCGCTTTCGCCGGTTAGCAGTACGCCCACGCCCATTACCTCCAGGTACACTCCGTGCAGTGTGATGTGCGCCGCTAGCGCGGCGGCGAGATAATGCTGCAGGTGGTCGATCAGCTTGGGGCTGGGCAACGGCGAAGAAAGCAGTGGCAGTTTCATCGATTCAGATGCCGAACGCAGGTCGGTGGCCACCTTTTCGCCATTGGCCACTACCACCACGGCGGTTGTGGCGCAGCTGAACAAATCACGGACGGCTTGGCGGCGTTTTGCCACCGAGAGTTTCCGCAAATAGGTCGTCTCGGCGCTCCCGAGAACCTGGACGCGGTTGGGGTGCACGAAATTCAGGTGACCGACCAGCGCCATGCCTGGAAATTTCGCAGTCGCAGGTTCCAGCAGCCGGTCCCGGCCGGCATGACCCGAAAGCCACTTGAGCTTCAGCGACTCGTGCTGGGCCTCAAACAGTCCATTGGCGGTAAGAATCGTGGTCATATGTGCAGTCGTTTGTGCCGCGTGCTCGCAAAGTCAATGTTCGGGGGGTGAGGCATTGTGACCGGTGCCTTTATCCCGACGCAGTATCCGGTGATGTCTGCTGATCTCCGCGCCATATCGCCGATGCCGCAAGCCACGTTGTCAGGCCCCCACCACTGATGTCTGGCAGCGTTCTGCCGTGCCGGGGGGCATGGCCCCCGGGGCTCTGTGATGCGCCGCGCGGACAACGAATCTGCCGGACTGGCGCGCCGTGCACGATTTGCCGGATCTGTGTGTCCGGCCTGGCTGGACGCTGTGTGTGGAGGCCGGAAAACCGTGTCCGTCGCCATCGCTGCCCCGGGGGGAGGGGCCCTGTTGGAGCGGAACAGCCAGCGGCGCTCCAGCGGGCGGCTGGCGCGTTCTGGGGGCCGGTTGTGCAATGCGGTGGCTGCCCGCAGCAGGGTGCCCGGTCAAACTGGAGAGTATGAAGAAATCTCATAAAGACTGTAAGTGATTAGCCAGTATAATTAAACTGTCTGATCCGGGCACGCCATACATCCCCAAAAGCCTGGAGCAATACCGCACTGTTCGGGTAAATATCAGACGCTCAAGCAGTCCGCAAGGTTGCCACCGATGTTGCACACCACGCAAGCCAGGCCGGCGCAGTGGGCGAGAGGTTTTCCGGACGGGTTACCGAGGCAAGGGTGCCGCGATTCTACCGGGAAGCGGCTCATGCCCCTCAACATCTCACGCTAGCACACTGGCGCCGCAATTACGAAAAATCAATATCTTGGGGCGTCCAGTGGACGTCACGGTAAGCACAGAACGACCGTCGCGGAGACGCTGCAGGAAGGGCGACTCGCGCCGGGATGGGTTGCCAGCCAGTTTGGCCGGTGCCTTCGTGGAACGCTGTAGACCAGAAGCGAGGTGCCGGCGCCTCGGTCACGTAATCCACGTGTCTCGACGCCTGGCGCGCTGGGTACGCGTTGTGGTACCCAGCGCGCCAGGCGTGCTAGTCAGGCTTCTGATCCTTGAGAGCACCACCGTTGCGGTGATGGTCCGTCATTTTTTCCTTGTGTCTCAAAACCTGACGGTCCAGCTTATCGGCCAGGTTATCGATGGCGGCATACATATCATTGTGCTCGGAATCCGCATGTAGTTTGGTGCCCTTGGCGTTGATCGTGGCCTCGACCGTGTGACGATTCTTGCGTTTCTCGAAATGCAGCACTACGTTGGTGGTTGTCATGTAATCAAAGTGTTTCTGAATCCGCCCGATTTTTTCCGACACATAGTTGCGCAGGGGTTCAGTAACTTCTACCTGCTGTCCGGTCACTGTGATCTGCATAGCTGCCCTCCGAATGCAACGATTAAACCAGTGATTTTCTCTGGCTGGATGGGGGAATATTAAGGGATTCTCGGTACTTGGCGACGGTGCGCCGTGCTACATGAATGCCCTGCTCCTCCAGGATCTCGGCGATCTTGCTGTCGCTGATGGGCCTGGATGAGGTTTCCGATTCCACCAGCTTCTTGATCAGACTGCGGATCGCGGTCGCCGAACAGGTACCGCCATCGGCGGTATTCACGTGGCTTGAAAAGAAGTACTTGAGTTCAAAGATGCCGCGCGGTGTCAGCATGTATTTCTGGGTTGTAACGCGCGAAATGGTCGATTCGTGCATTTCGACCACCTCGGCGATGTCGTGCAGCACCAGCGGTTTCATGGCCTCGGGCCCGTGGTCAAAGAACGCGCGCTGACGATCGACGATGGCTCTTGCCACCTTCAGCAACGTGTCGTTGCGGCTTGCTAGGCTCTTGATGAACCAGCGCGCCTCCTGCAGGCGCTCCTGCAGGTATTTGTTGTCGGCACTTCCGCTTCCGCGGTGAATCATCTTTTCATAGTGCGTGTTGATGCGCAGCCGCGGTGTCGTACCGCTATTCAGATCGGCCCGCCATACACCGCGCATTTTTTTCACGATGATATCGGGCACAACGTAGCTGGCTTGCGAAGTCTGGACACTTCCGCCGGGTCTGGGGTTGAGCTGCTGGATAAGTTCGATCGCCGCCTGCAGTTCATCCGGCCGCAGCTTCAGTACGCGGCGCAGTTGCTTGAAGTCGCGTGATGCCAGCAGATCAAGGTTCCCAGGCTGCGCGAGTTCGTGGGCGGCGTCAAGAGACGGAGTGCCGGGACTCATCCCGCGCAGCTGCAACAGCAGGCATTCGCTCAGGTTGCGTGCCCCCACCCCGATGGGGTCGAAGTTCTGGATCTGATGCAGTACCGCTTCAATCTCGTCCAGCTCCACCGTGTCCGTGTTGTCCGACTGGCCCTGGCGGGCGTCGGTGCCCACTGCCTGGCGAATTTCCTCCAGGCCGACGGTCAGATAGCCATCGTCATTGATGGCATCGATCAGGGCCATCGCGATCTGGCGGTCGGCATCCGAGAAAGGCGTCATCTGCATCTGCCACAGGAGATGATCCCGCAGGGTGAGCGGAATGCTGTTGCGGGCATCTATGTCGGGAAGTCCGTCATCCGAAGCCGGCCGGTCAGCCGCGCCTGCAGAATTGTCGAAGGTATCTTCCCACGCCTCGGCGACATAGTCGTCCGGGTTTGCCTCGGCTTCGTGGTCCGGACCTGTGTCGGTCGCGATCTCATCGCCCGCGACTGCCTCTTCGCTTTCCTCTCCGCCTGTTTCGGGTTCGTCCTTCTTTTCCTGTTCGCCCGGGGTGCTGTCGCCATCGTTCTTGCCGGCGCTAACCTCCTCATCAACCTCTTCCAGCAGAGGGTTGTTCTCGATCGCCTCCTGGATTTCCTGCTGCAATTCCAACGATGACAGCTGCAGCAGCCGTATCGCCTGCTGCAGCTGGGGCGTGATGGTCAGATGCTGACCGAGTTTAAGATCCAACGACTGCTTCATTGGCGAAACGGCATCGTTCTTGGTGTCCGTGCTGCATGGGCCATGCAGCGATAATGATGTTTTTTGTCTTCCCTTGCCCAGAAGTCTAGTCCATTTTCCGACCCATTGGATGTCATTTGGTGGGCTGGTTGCAAGCAGCGGCCTGCCCGGAAGTTGCCTCGTTGAGATAGATATGCTGCTGCCATGGACGGCGGGCGCCGCGGTCCGTTGCCTTTTGTCCCAAAATCCGTGGTCAGCGGGACCGGAAAGCTGCATTGTCCGCTTGGCACTGCTACAGACGGAAGTCTTCGCCCAGGTATACCTTCTTTACCTCTTCATTATACAAGATTTCCGCCGGCATGCCCGCAGCGAGTACTCGGCCTTCGCTAAGGATGTAGGCGCGATCACAGATTTTCAGGGTTTCACGCACGTTATGGTCGGTAATCAGCACTCCTATCCCCAGTTCTCGCAGATGCGTGATGAGTTGTTGGATATCAAGGACCGAGATGGGATCGACACCGGCGAAGGGTTCATCCAGGAGGATAAACTGGGGTCGAGTCGCGAGTGCCCGCGCGATCTCCACGCGCCGCCTCTCGCCGCCGGACAAGCTCACCCCGAGCGTCGTGCGCCGCTCCGTGATGTGAAGCTCCTGCAGCAGCTCTTCGAGCCGATGGGATCGCTCGGCCGGACTTAGGCCGGAGACGGTTTCGAGTATTGCAAGAATGTTGTCCTGTACTGAAAGCTTGCGAAAAACCGATGGTTCCTGGGGCAGATAACCCAGTCCAAGGCGCGCACGTTTGTGCATTGGCAGGCGGCTGATATCCCGGCCATCGAGGTGGATTCTGCCGCGGTCAATCGGAATGAGGCCGACGATCATGTAGAAGCAGGTTGTCTTCCCGGCGCCGTTCGGACCGAGCAGACCCACGACCTCACTGCTGCGGATTTCGAGCGACACGTCCTGAACGACCTGACGTGCCTTGTAGCGCTTACTTAGGCCGGTTGCGGCGAGGATCGTCAATTCAGGGCCTCTTGCCGGGCCGAACCGGACCGGAATTTGCAGGTGTTGAAGCCCCACGTGGCTGGATGACGACATGAACCCGGTCCTGGGCGGAGCCCGCTACCGCAGTCAGTGTGCCTGTTGCAAGGTCGTAATGCAGCGTGGCGCTGCGCAACGTGTCGTTTCCCTGCCTGAAACGGACCATTTCGTAAAGGTCGAGGCGCCGTTCCGACGCGTAGTACTTCAGGCGCAATGCGGAACCCCGAATGTCCTCTTGCGGAGCCGGCATTCTCTGGAAAAAGGTGATCGGATTGCCTTGGGCGGAGATGGTCTGAACGGCATTGTTGTGCATGCTCGCTTCGGCTTTGGCCGCTGTGATGCGCAGTCCGCCCTGCACGAACGTCACATGCCCCCGGTAATAGGCCATGCCATTCTTCTGGTCTACTTCTATGCGGTCGGCGCTGATCTGGATCGGCAGACTGCGCTCGGCGGCAATTCCGGCCGCGCGCCGCGGTGTGGCGTCCGCCGCCGGAACCGCCGCATGTCCCGCGCCCCGGGAAGGTGGTTGACTGTCGGCACGCGCCACCGGGGATTCGCCGAGGTACAGTGCGGAGCCCATCAGGACAAGCGCCACGGCCACGATCGACGGGAGGCGCATCAGTCGAGCACGATCCGCAGCTGATGCGTCGTAATTTCGCCTGCCGGGGCCCTTTTGTCGTGTCCACGCGTTACTTTGACATTTCCGGTCATGAGCAATTCCTTGCCGTTATTATAAACTTGGCCGTGTTCCGCCGAAGTGTAGACCGCAGGTGCACCCGGGGTGTACTGGATCAGGCGCGGTTGCGTCAATGTGGCGGATTTCTCATTGGGATAGTGCACCAGGGTGCTGGCGGTCAGTACATACTTGGGTCGCCCCAGTTTGCTCATCGCGGTTACGGTGAAATTGCGGATGATGTAGTCGGGCTGGTGCTGTTGACCGGACCTTAGCGCGATTACCGGTGTGACAAGCGCGTTCGGCAGCCACACTGTCAGAATCAGCAGCGCCAGAAGGATCGCCGCGATAATGAGTTTATTGATGCTCCAGTTCATGCGTTCAGCCGGCGTACCGACGGGCGGCTCGCCGCTCAGAGGTAACGCTGCATTTCAGCGGCATAGCTGCCTTGCGCCGCCATGATCAGTTCGCACAGCTCGCGGGCGGCGCCACGGCCACCGGCGCTCGGCGTCACCCAGTGAGCGTGCTTCTTGACGAGTGCATGGGCGTCTTGGACGGCAATGGCAAATCCGGCACGCAGCATGACGGGCAGGTCGACTACGTCGTCACCGGCGAAGGCCACGTGCGCGGATTCAAGGCCTAGCCGAAAGAGCAGCGATTCGAAGGCCGCCAGCTTGTCCGCGCACCCCTGGCAGACATGCCTTACTCCCAGTTCGGCGGTGCGATGCTCGACGATGCGCGACGTGCGACCGGTGATGACCCCGACTTCGACGCCGTTGCGCTGCAGCATCTTGATTCCATGGCCGTCACGCGAATTGAATGCCTTGTACTCCTCTCCGGCGTTATCCAGAAAAAGACTGCCGTCGGTCAGCACTCCGTCCACATCGAACAGAACCAGCTTGACGCCAGCCGCCCGCTCAAGGGTGGCACGTGGCACATCGAATGGCAATGCGCAGCCGCTGCTCATCAGACCACGCCGGCTTTCAGCAGATCGTGCATATTGAGCGCGCCGACCACCCGGTTGTCGTCGCCGACGACGAACAGGCCGCTGATGTTGAGGGATCGCATCAGCTGAACCGTTTCTGCGGCAAGCTTGTCCGGATGGGTGGTCTTTGGGTCGCGGGTCATGACTTCACTGATCGCCGCGCCGTAAACATCGACGCCCTTGTTCAGGGTCCGCCTCAGATCCCCGTCGGTGTAGATCCCGATGAGCCTGCCTGTCGCGTCCGCTATGCCGGTCATTCCCAGACCCTTGCTCGTCATCTGCAGCAGCGCCTCGCGCAGGGACGCGTCTTCGTTGACGAGCGGTACGCTTTCCCCGGTGTGCATGATGTCGCTCACGTAGAGCAGCAGCCGGCGGCCAAGTTTTCCGCCCGGGTGGGATCGCGCAAAGTCCTCTGACGTAAATCCGCGCGACTGGAACAACGCCATCGCCAGGGCGTCACCCATGGCCAGAGTGGCAGTAGTGCTGGCGGTTGGCGCAAGGTTGAGAGGACAGGCCTCTTTTTCCACCCCCACGTCCAGATTCACGTCCGCCTGTAGCGCGAGGCTCGATTGCGGGCTGCCGGTCAAGCTTATGAGCTTTGCGCCCATGCGCTTGATGATAGGAAGGATCGTAAGAATCTCGTCGGTCTCGCCGGAGTTGGAAATCGCTATCACAACGTCAACCGGCGTGATCATCCCGAGATCGCCATGACTCGCCTCGCCCGGATGCACAAAGAACGCCGGAGTGCCAGTGCTTGCGAGGGTGGCGGCAATCTTGCCACCGATATGTCCGGACTTGCCCATACCGACCACGACCACACGGCCCTCGCATTCCATCACGATACGGCATGCCTGCACGAAGCGGTCGTCGATGCGACCGGACAGCGCAGACACTGCCGCCGCCTCGAGTTCGACAACTGCCCGCCCGATCTGCGTCAGTGAAGACGTTTCCGTATGGTATTTCGCGATGTTACGAGGCATAAGTTAACCTTGATGAGTATATCGAAACGGAAAACAATATCCTAATGCACTCCTTAGTTCTCGGGCAGATCCTGATCCTCCTGGGCGTGGCGGTGGTCCTGGTGGCGGTGTTCCGCTACGTTCATCTTCCTCAAGTGCTCGCCTACCTCTGCGCCGGGTTGCTGATCGGACCATTCGGGCTTTCCTGGATCCCCGATCTTCAGGGAATTCGCCAGCTGGCGGAGTTCGGACTGGTATTCCTGATGTTCACGATTGGTCTCGAGTTCTCGCTCCCCCAGTTGCTGGCGATGCAACGCATGGTCCTCGGTCTGGGTGGCGCCCAGGTCTTGTTAAGCGTCCTGCTGATAGGGGCCGCAGTCTGGATGCTGGGGATGTCGGTGCAGGCGGCAATCGTCATTGGCGGGGTACTCAGTCTGTCCTCGACGGCGATCTCGCTCAAGCTGCTGGTGGAGCAGGTGGAGCAGCACTCCCGGCACGGCTGGGCCGCGATCGGGGTGCTCCTGTTCCAGGATCTGGCCGTCATCCCGTTCCTTATCGTAATCCCGATGCTCGCTGGCGGCCCGGCGCAGTCGGCGCTGATCACGATGGCCTGGGCGGTACTGAAGGGCGTGGGGGTGCTGCTGGCGATCCTGTTGGTGGGACCGGTAATTCTGCGGCCAGTGTTCCACAGGGTCGCGCTCTCTCGTTCGCGTGAGTTCTTCATGCTGACCGTGCTGCTGATCACGCTTACTTCGGCATGGTTGACGCGGCTTGCCGGCCTGTCGCTTGCGCTAGGCGCATTCGTCGCCGGGATCATGATTGGAGAGACCGAATACCGGCATCAGGTCGAGAGCGATATCCTGCCATTTCGCGATGTTCTGCTCGGACTGTTCTTTATCACCGTCGGAATGCTTCTCAACCTGTCGGTTCTCCGCTCACTGTGGCCGTGGGTGATCGGAGGCCTGATTGCCATGCTCGCGCTCAAGATCGGTCTTATCACGCTTCTCGGAAGGGTGTTCGGCCTTGAAAGTGGCGTTTCTTTGCGTACCGGCCTGGTCCTTGCGGAGAGCGGTGAGTTCGGTTTTGCCCTGCTGATCCAGGCGCAGCGCGTCCACCTGCTGCCGGACCGTACCATCGAAGGTGTGCTCGCGACCATGGTCCTGAGCATGCTGCTGGCACCGCTGATTATCCGCTACAACGGCCGCATTGCGATGCGCGTGGTTCCAAGCTACCGCGAGCGCCGTCGTAGCAATCTCGATGCAATTCGCGCCGAGTCGAAAGGCGTCCAGGGCCACGTGATTATCTGCGGATACGGGCGTAGCGGACAGAACCTGGCCTGGATGCTCAGGCAGGAGAGTCTGCCCAGCATTGCGCTCGATCTCGATCCAATACGGGTGCGCGATGCGCGTGATGCCGGCGAGCCCGTGATCTACGGAGATGCCGCCCGCAGCGACATATTGCAGGCAGCGGGACTGATGCAGGCGCGGGCGCTGGCCATCAGCTTCGTCGATGTGGCCGTGGCGATGCGCATTCTTGGGGTTGTGCGCCAGCTGCGCCCGGAAATGCCCGTGATCGTCCGCACCATGGACGACCGCGACCTCGATCAGCTCAAGGCGGCAGGGGCGGTCGAAGTCGTACCCGAAAGTCTCGAGGGCAGCCTGATGATGGGGTCGCACCTGCTGATGCTTCTCGGTGTCCCGGTCTCGCGGGTGCTGCGTCAGGTACAGACCGTGCGCCGCGATCGGTATCGCATGCTGCACGGTTTTTTTCATGGCGCCGCCAGCGAAGACGAGGCCGAAGAATCCTATCGGCAGCGGCTGCACTCCGTGATACTGCCGGCTGGCGCCCACGCCGTGGCGAAGCGGCTGGCGGACCTGCGGCTGGAAAAGTACGGTGTCGTGGTCACCGCAGTGCGCCGCAGCGGCATCAGCGGATCCTCGCCGAGTGCCGATATTCGCCTGAACGATGGCGATGTGCTGGTCCTGTACGGGACGCCGGAGGCGCTGAATCAGGCCGAGAAGATCCTGCTGCAGGGCTGACGGCCACCGAGCCCTGCTCAGGCAGTTGCCCATCGAGGTTCAACTGGCACGCAACTTCTGGTAAGTTGAGAGGATCGCCCTTGGTGCTGCATGTGAACCTGCAATGAACACAATGCAAGCTGTTCTCATGACCATCCCCGGTGAACCCGATGTCCTCAGGCCGGCCGAAATTCCCGTACCCGGGCTTCCCAGTTCTTCGCACATGCGCGTGCGCTTGCACGCGGCCGGAATCAATCCGATCGACACCAAACTGCGCCGTAATGGCACGTACTACCCGGACCGGTCATTGCCCGTGCTCGGTTGTGACGGCGCCGGAGTCGTGGATGCCGTCGGCGGCAGCGTGAAACGCTTTCGCCCCGGCGACGAGGTGTACTTCTTCCAAGGCGGGATTGGCGGCGAGCAGGGCAACTATGCACAGTACGTCACTATCCACGAGGAATACGCTGCGGCAAAGCCAGCC
This sequence comes from Pseudomonadota bacterium, assembly GCA_021790335.1. GTDB lineage: Bacteria > Pseudomonadota > Gammaproteobacteria > Acidiferrobacterales > UBA6901 > JAJYCY01. The sequence goes on from JAJYEE010000001.1 coordinate 167,760, forward strand.
AGGCTTACGTTCACAGAGGCGGCGGCATTGCCGCTGGTCCTGATAACGGCCTGGGAGGCCCTGCATGATCGGGCGCAGTTGCGTGACCGGCAACGCATCCTCATACATGCTGGCGCCGGAGGGGTTGGACATGTGGCAGTGCAGCTTGCCCGCAATGCCGGCGCCCAAGTGGCGGCGACGGTGAGCGGAGAGCAGAAGGCTGTGTTCGTGCGCAGTCTCGGTGCTGAGCAGGTGATCGACTACCGGCGCCAGGACTTTGTTCAGGCAGCCCTGGACTGGAGCGATGGCGAAGGCGTGGATGTCAGTTTCGACACCGTGGGCGGCGCCACGTTCTGCCGCTCATTTGCGGCCACGCGCGTCTACGGTCGGATCGTAACGATTCTCCAGACCGCCTGCGAAGCGGACGCCCTCAAGACAGCCAGGCTGCGCAACCAGTCGATCAGCTACGAGCTCATGCTTGCGCCCCAGCTTCTTGGCATGCATGAAGCCCGCTGCGCGCAATGCCGTATCCTGGAGCGTGGCGCGCAGCTGATCGAGCAGGGAGCGCTGCGTGTTACCGTAAGCCGGGTTCTGCCGCTGGCCGAGGCAGCCGAGGCTCATCGCCTGATCGAGGCCGGGCACACGACCGGAAAGATCGTGCTGAGCATTGAATAGCCCCCGCATTCGCTCGCTGCCGGAAACATCCTTCTTGGAAACGTTCATAGATCTGCTTGTAGCGCGCGGCCGCGCAGTCGAGCCGCAGGTCGATCGACAACTCGATAATGCGCTCATGCGGCTCAGTATGATGCTCGAGGCGCTCGCCGCCGAGTTGCGGGTCGAATACTTGGGACCCGAAGTCGGACTGGGGCCGGGTGTGCATGTCTACAGGCTGGTGGTGCGGGAGCACGAATGCGAGTGGCAGAGACGCGTGTGGTCGGTGCGCGTGTGTACGGCGCTGCCCCATGCCGGTTGGCGTGCTGAATGGACGCTGCCGGGGGCAAGCCGCCTGCGCAAACGGATCATCGTCCGCTGTCTTCCGGAATTCTTCCACGGATACGGACAGGCGATTCTGGCTGCAGGCAAGGATCGTACCAATGCCGGCATGCGCGTACTCGAGCTTGCGCGGCGGTTTCAGCGGGGAAGCGGCTGAGGAAAATCGCTCATGTCCTGTGCCGGCATTGCTCCGTTACAGGCCGGAATCACGGATTATGCCGGCTGCATGAGTGCAGACGCTAGAGCAGTTCGAGTTTCTCCTTGCCGCAGCGTATGCAGCGCAGCACGGTAACGAGCCCGCCGCGCTTGACGTCGAAGCGTCTTTCCGTCACGACTTGCCAGCGATGAAAATTGCTGGCGCACAGCGTCTTTCCGCGGTTCCTGGTGCGCGCCGAGGGCTTTTTGAAGGCAAGGATTTTCGCCATGGCCGTCTTTCGTGGGTGGTCGGTCAGCGTGCGTCGAGCACCGACCTCCAGGAATCATGTCTTGGCTTCCAGCCAAGCTCATGGCGCGCGCGCGTCGAGTCCACGGCTAGTGAATGGCCCAGTGCGTCCAGCCATGCCGGATCGGTGCCTGCACCGAACCATTTCCAGCCGGCCCTTGCCAACAGCTCCACGAGCGGCCGTGGCAGCGGTAGCGGCAGCCAATGCGCATGGCGCTGCATGGTGCGCAATGACGCGCTGTCGGCGCACGCGAGATTGAAGGCTCCGCGCGCGTCACCGAACAGTGCCAGACACGCTGCCTCGGCCACATCCTGTTCGTGCACGCACTGCACGACCGGCTGCGGGTCCGGCAGGGCGGGGTAGAACGGATAACGCAGGAGCGCACGCAGGAAGGGCTGTGCCCGTGGACCCAGGATCATGTGGGGCCGCAGCCGCACCACCCGCAGCTGCGGATGGTCCTTCTCGAAACCATCCAACCAGCTCTCTACGGTTACCTTGTCCTCGGCGTAGGCGAAACCTGGCAGCGCCGCCCTGGGGTGGGATTCGGCGGCGCGTTTGAAGTGCGTCGGCAGGGCGTAGACTGCGACGCTTGAAAGCTGCACGAAATGCCGGACGCCGCTTTGTGCAGCAAGCGTGAATACGTTCTGGCTGCCACGCACGTTTATGTCGCGTATCAGCGTCCTGTCGCGGCGGTTACTCCCCAGATCTCCTTGCATGACAACGAAAGCCAGGTGCACGACCGCGTCGACCCCTGTCATGAGACGCGCCAGCTGGGGTGACCGCACGTCAAGCAGCACTTCCGTATAACGCGACAGGAAGAGGCCGCTTTCTTGCCAGTCCACACCGATTATTTCGTCCACATTGCGGTCGTCCAGCAACCGTGGAATCAGTACGCGCGCGAGATGTGACGCGCTGCCGGTGACGAGAATCCTCATTTTCTGAAATGTGGGATCAGGTATTTGGCGACAGTGCGCATGGATTCGACCACTACGTCGGAAGGGCTGCCTCCGGCGCCGATGGCGCACAGGAGGTGATCGACACCGCCCGCGCTGAACGGTTCCAGATTCCGGATGCAGTGGTCGGGGTCTCCGGCGACAACCATGCCTGCAGCTTCAAGCGCGGGAAGGCCGATGGTTTTCTCGAGAAGAAATTTTAGTCCTCCGACGCGGCGGTAGTACTCATAACCTGAGTGCAGCTTCTCCAGAACAGGCGCAGTGCGTCTGAGTAGTTCGCGGTAAAACCAGGTGATGCTGGACTTGGCAATGGCGCGCGCGCGTTGGCCGTCCTCCAGACAGAACAGTCCGAGTGTCATGCCAACCCGAGTGTTGACCCCTTCGGATGTGTCCCGGCCCTGCTGTTCACGCAGGGCCGCACGATAGCGCTTAATGTCTGCCCTGACCATGAACCATGGCTTGAAAGGGCCGACCAGCACGCCAACACCGAGTTGTGCCGCGAGATCGAATGACTCCGGGCTTACCGCAGCCATCCACAGCGGCGGGTGCGGGCGCTGTACGACAGCAGGTACGATATCCAGCGCCTCCAGTTGGTAATGCTTTCCCGAGTGCGACAGCGAATCGCCACGAAAGTGCCCGCGCAGAATCGCCAGAGACTCGGCAACACGCTCCCGGCTCTCGCCCATCGCGATGCCGAAGGCCGCATATTCGTCCGGAGAGAATCCACGTCCGAAACCGAATTCGATGCGCCCCCTGGAGAGGATGTCGAGAGTCGCGAGGCGCTCGGCGACATGGATGGGGTGATGATAAGGTAGCGGCACGATCGCGTGCCCCAGACGCAGGCGCGATGTTCGTTGTGACGCCGCTGCCAGAACAAGGTCCGGTGCACTCGAGTGGGAATAGCCGCGCATGAAGTGATGTTCCACGAACCATGCTGTGCGAAAGCCGCAGGCTTCCGCGACGCACAGTTCTTCGAGCGTCTCGTGGAACATGCGAGCTTCGCTGCGCACGCCTGGATCGGGAACTGCCAGCTCGTAAAACAGGTCGAATTCCATATCGATAGGATACCGCAAACGGGGTATTTTCCAACGACGCAATGACGGTGTGCGCCCTCGGACATCGAACAACAGCCGCACGGCGGTGTTTTGCAGATCGCACGATTGTCGTGCCTGGTTCCGGCAGGCCTTATGCCGGGAAGTTCGGTCTGCAGGAACGGACCGGATGCATTTGCCGCACAGGGGCTGTGGGTGTCACGACCCTTCAGGCTGCAGGGGTTCAGACATACCGGCCTCTTCGCGATTGGTGCACAGATGAATTTCATTGGCAAAGGCCGGGATGTTCTGTGATCACCTTGACCACCTTCAGTACGGGCCTAACCGGGCTCTGATTGCACCGGTCGTCACCGGTTATGCACCGTTGTGTCCGGGTTCCGGCCCGGTTTGTGCTGACAAGTCGCCGTCCGCGCGACTAGAATGGGCACCGCCGTGATCGACGGGCGCATACGGAATTCCCTCCGGCGACCCCTGTTATGGATTTTGAACAGCAACCGGAAGAAGGCGATTGAGCACCACCCAAACCGACCCTGGCGTCAGCGGTGCGCTGGTAGAAATCCGCAATGTCCACTTTGCCCGTGGCGAACGTACCATCCTCAATGATCTTTCGATGACCATCGCGCGCGGCAAGGTCACCGCGATCATGGGCGGCAGCGGCTGCGGCAAGACCACGTTGTTGAATCTCATCGGCGGCCGGCTGCGGCCCAGCAGCGGACAGGTGCTGGTGGATGGCATATCGGTTCCCGATCTGGGCACGCGCGATCTTTTCGAGCTGCGCAAGCGCATGGGCATGCTGTTTCAGAACGGCGCGTTGCTTACCGACCTCGATGTTTTCGAAAATGTGGCCTTTCCGATTCGTGAGCACAAGCATCTGCCGGAGTCGATTCTGCGCCATGTTGTCCTGATGAAACTCGAGACAGTGGGCTTGAGAGGGGCGCGCGAGCTCATGCCTGCGGAACTGTCCGGCGGCATGGCGCGACGTGTGGCGCTAGCGCGCACGATATCCCTCGAGCCCATGCTGGTCATGTACGATGAACCGTTTACGGGCCTTGATCCGATTTCGAAAGGGGTGATTGCGAAGCTCATCCGCGAACTGAATACCGGACTCGGTATCACTTCGGTCCTGGTTTCCCACGACGTCGCGGATACCTGTGCAATCTCGGATTATGCCTACCTGATGGGCCAGGGACGCATCATTGGGCAGGGTACGCCACAGGAGATCAGACAGTCCGAAGCCGAAGAGGTACGCCAGTTCGTGGATGGACTGCCGGACGGTCCGGTGCCCTACAGATACCCGGCCCCGGATTATCTGGAGGATCTGCTGCAGGGGGGTCCGGCATGAACTCGCTGCGCAGGCTCGGGCAATACGTGCTAGACAGCGTCGAGGGATTAGGCCGCGCCAGCCTGTTCTTTCTCGAGGTTGCTTCCGGTGCCCGGAAGCTGATACGGCGTTTCGATCTCGTGGTGCAGCAGGTCTTCGCCGTGGGCGTGCTCACGCTGCTGATCATCCTTGTTTCGGGACTTTTCGTCGGCATGGTGCTGGGATTGCAGGGTTACAATACGCTTTCCAAATTCGGCGCCGCCGATTCACTCGGGCTGCTGGTTGCGCTGTCGCTGGTGCGGGAACTCGGCCCGGTGGTTACGGCGCTGCTTTTCGCAGGTCGCGCGGGCTCGGCACTGACGGCCGAGATCGGCCTGATGAAGGCGACCGAGCAGCTGGCGGGCATGGAGATGATGGCGGTCAATCCGATCGAGCGCGTGATCGCGCCGCGCCTGGTTGCAGGAATCATTTCCATGCCGCTGCTCGCGGCGCTGTTTTCCGCGATCGGCGTGCTCGGCGGGCAGCTCGTCGGTGTGGGTCTGCTGGGTGTGGATAGCGGCGCATTCTGGTCGCAGATGCAGAGTGGCGTCAGCTTTCATGAAGACGTGCTTAACGGCGTGATCAAGAGCCTGGTTTTCGGCGTGGTAGTGACCTGGATCGCGGTATTTCAGGGTTATGAGTCGGTGCCGACCTCCGAGGGCGTGAGTCGCGCCACCAATCGCACCGTTGTGTACTCATCGCTGGCAGTACTGGCGCTGGATTTCGTCATGACAGCATTGATGTTCAAGTGAGGAAGGGCATGATACAACGACGGCAACTGGAGCTTTGGGTCGGGGTGTTCGTTGCGGCGGGATTGCTGGCGCTCGCGATGCTGGCATTCCGTGTCGGCAATCTGGCCGCCGGAGCGGTAACCAACGGCTACCGCGTTGAGGCCGAATTCAACGATATCGGAGGCCTCAAGGTGAGGGCGCCCGTGACCCTTGCAGGCGTGCGCATTGGCCGTGTTTCTTCGATCAGCATAGATCCTTCGAACTACGAGGCAGTGGTGACGATGGAGCTGGACGGTCGCTACAACAACATCCCGGTGGATACCAGTGCATCAATCCTTACCGCTGGCCTGCTGGGAGAGCAGTACATCGGGCTCGATCCGGGCGGGTCGAGCCAGTACTTGAAGAATGGAGGCAGGATCCAGGTGACGCAGTCGGCGCTGGTGCTCGAGAAAATCATAAGTCAGTTTCTGTTCAATGTTGCATCCAAGCCCGGTGCCGAGAAGAAGCAGTAAGTTCCGGTTTCACTAGCGTTTAGGAGCGCAAAATGAAAAAGACAGCTGTTTTCCTGATAAGCCTGCTGATCCTCGGCACGCCTGCGGTGCGTGCCGCTGTGTCACCCGAACAGCTCGTTCATCAGACCACCAACCAGATTCTGGAAACCATCAAGGCGCATCGAGAGATGTACGCCAAGCACCATGACAAGCTGTACCAACTTGCGGAAGAGAAAGTGCTGCCGTACTTCGATTTCGTGCGCATGTCCCAATGGGTGCTGGGACGCAATTGGCGCACCGCCAGCCAGGAGCAGCGCACGCGCTTCGTCACGTTGTTCCGCGATCTGCTTGTGCGTACCTATTCGACCGCCCTGCTGCAGTACACCGATCAGAAGATCATTTACCTGCCTGTGAACGCGGCGCCAGGATCTACACAGATGCTGGTCAGGACGGAGGTCCAGCAGTCCGGTGGTGCGCCCGATATCCCGATTTACTACAGCTTCTACAAGAACCGCAGCGGGGACTGGAAGGTCTACGACGTAAGCATCGACGGCGTAAGCCTCGTAACCAACTATCGGTCGGTCTATGCCGAAAAGATCCGGCGGGAGGGCATGGATGCGCTGCTCGATTCTCTGTCGGCGCGCGATGCGCAGTTGCGGAAGAAAAAGTGAGCCTTACGGCTGGCAACTTGGCGGGCGGGCGGCCGATTTCCGGTCCTCTGGTCTTCGATACCGTGCCGGAAGTCTATGCCGCCACCAAGGAGTGGTTTGCGGGCAACGGAGAGCTGGTTTTTGACCTGGCCGCGGTTACCCAGGTGGACAGCGCCGGCCTCGGGCTCGTGATTGAATGGCTGCGTCTGGCGCGTGCCTCCGGTCGCGCACTCAAGTTCGTCAATATGCCGACCCAGATGCAGGTACTGGCCAGCGTCAATGGCCTTCGGGATGTACTTTTCAAGGCGACCGCGGCCTAGCAGCGGGGCGCAACCTGCCGTCCGGGGCGCGTCCACCCTTTTTTCGTGGGCAGCAGCAGCGTATTCTGTTGGGCTTGAATCACTCTAATCGAGACCGGATATAGACAACCTGTGACGCAGCCTGAAGATATCAAGCGATTGATCGAAGCGGGAATACCCGGAGCGGAGGCGCGAGTTACGGGCGATGGTCGGCACTTCGAGGCAGTGGTTGTTTGCGCCGCATTCGCTGGCCAGAGTATCGTGGCTCAGCACCAAATGGTCTATCGGGCCCTGGGCGAGAAGATGCGGGCGGAGATCCACGCGCTGTCGATACGTACCGTTGCGCCCGACGCGCAACGCTAGGCTGCGCATTGGACCGAAAACTGAAAGAGGTGAACGAAAGATGAACGTGCAGGATAGGATCAAACAGCAGATTTCAGAGAACAGCATTGTTCTTTACATGAAGGGCAGTCCACAATTCCCGCAGTGCGGCTTCTCCGGGAAGTCGGTGCAGCTGCTGCAGGCATGCGGGGCCAAGTTTGCGAGCGTCGACATCCTCGTCGATCCCGAAATGCGGGAGGGCATCAAGCAGTTCTCCAACTGGCCGACCATCCCCCAGCTTTACATAAAGGGCCAGTTTATCGGGGGTTGTGATATCATGACGGAACTATATCAGAACGGTGAGCTGCAGAAGCTTGTCGCCGGGGCGCAGCAGTAAGTCCGACTCGGCCGGCCGCCGCCGCGGCGGTGATGTTCTGTGACCCGGGCCGCCTGTATGGCGGCCCGCTTTTTTTGTTGTGGTTTCCTCAGATGCCTGGCTCGAGGCGGGGCTATGGACAAACTCATTGTGACCGGCGGTTATCCGCTACGCGGCGAAATCCGCATCTCCGGCGCCAAGAACGCTGCGCTGCCCGTGTTGGTTGCCTCCATCCTGGCCGACAGTCCCATGGTGATCGGCAACGTTCCGCATCTGCAGGATATCACCACCACCATGGAGCTGCTTGGGCGCATGGGGGTGAATCTGATGGTAGGCGAGAAGATGACCATCGAAGCCGACACCAGCACCATTCGGGATCTGCGCGCGCCATACGATCTCGTTAAGACCATGCGTGCCTCGATTCTCGTGCTTGGCCCGCTGCTGGCTCGCTTCGGCGAAGCCGAAGTCTCGATGCCGGGCGGGTGCGCGATAGGTTCGCGGCCGGTGAACCTGCATATCAAGGGGTTGCAGGCCATGGGCGCGGAGATCCTCATCGATGAGGGCTACATCAAGGCACGCGCCCGGCGTTTGAAGGGGGCGCGCATCTTCATGGACATGGTTTCGGTCACCGGGACCGAGAATCTGATGATGGCCGCTACTCTGGCCGACGGCATTACGGTGATCGAGAATGCCGCGCGCGAGCCGGAGGTCGCCGATCTGGCGCGCTGTCTGGTCAGTATGGGTGCCCGGATTAAGGGTGCCGGTACCAGCGAGATTACCATCGAAGGTGTCAGGCGCCTCGGGGGCGGCCGGCACGATGTCATTCCCGACCGAATCGAGACCGGCACCTATCTGGTGGCGGCAGCCATGACCCGCGGCAACGTGAGGTTGCGCAATGCCCAGCCTGATCTGCTCGATGCGGTGCTCGACAAGCTGCGCGAGGCGGGGGCAAGCGTTGAGGCCGGTAGCGACTGGATTAGCCTCGATATGCGCAAGAGCCGCCCCAAATCAGTCAGTTTGCGAACCGCGCCTTATCCGGCTTTCCCCACGGACATGCAGGCGCAGTTTGTAGCCATGAACACCATTGCCGAAGGGTCCGGAACCGTCACCGAGACGGTGTTCGAAAACCGGTTCATGCACGTGCAGGAGCTCCAACGCATGGGAGCTGATATTGAAATGCAGGGCAATATCGCCATCGTGCGCGGAGTGGAACGATTGCGCGGCGCGCCGGTGATGGCTACCGATCTGCGTGCTTCGGCAAGCCTGGCGCTGGCAGCGCTCGTGGCGGAATCGGAAACCGTCGTGGATCGTATCTATCACATAGACCGCGGTTACGAATGCATCGAGGAAAAACTGGCGCAGCTCGGGGCCCATATCCGCCGTGTACCGGAATCTGTCCGGTTTGATGCCGATGCCGGAACCCCGGTGATCCGTGCCACGGGTGCTTCCGACCAGCACGTCGAGGCAGTCAAATCGACGGTCTGATGCATGTTTCCGCTCACTATTGCATTGTCAAAGGGCAGGATTCTCGAGGAGGTGCTGCCGCTGCTGGCGCGCGCCGGAATTGAACCGGTCGAAAATCCGCTGGAAAGTCGCAAGCTTGTCATTGAAACGAATCTGCCGGACGTGAATCTTGTGATCATCCGGGCCGCAGATGTGCCGACCTATGTGCAGTACGGTGCGTCCGACCTCGGAGTTGCAGGCAAAGATGTTCTCATGGAATACGGCGGCGACGGACTCTATGAATTGCTGGATCTGAAAATAGCAGCCTGTCGGCTGATGGTGGCGGAACCCGCACGTCTCGCCGAGCGCGATGACCCCCGCCAGTGGACGCGGTTGCGCATCGCGACCAAGTACCCCATGACTACGCGTCGGCACTTCGCGGACAAAGGCATACAGACCGACATTATCAAACTCTACGGGTCCATGGAACTTGCGCCGCTGGTGGGCCTGTGTGACCGGATCGTGGACCTGGTCGGCACCGGCAAGACTCTGCGCGCCAACGGATTGGTGGAGGTCGAGCACATTGCCAACATCAGCGCCTGGCTGGTGGCGAACAAGGCGTCAATGAAGATGAAACATGCGCCGTTAAAGGGACTGGTGCAGCGTCTTGGCCAGGCTGCAGGCGGCTGACAAACGGCCATGATCAGGATCAGACAGCTCAGCACCGTCACCGGCGATTTCCCGCAGGCATTGGACCGTTTGTTGAACCATATCGAGGAGACGGACCTTGGCATAGAGGAGCGCGTACGCGAGATCATCGTTGCCGTGCGCGCGCGCGGCGATGATGCGCTACTGGAGTATACGAGCAGATTCGACCGCTTCACCCCCGCTTCGGTGGAGATGCTCGAAGTACCAGCGTCGCTATTGCGCCAGGCCGCGGAGGAGGTGCCAACGACGCAGCGCGCCGCCCTGGAAGTGTCCGCCGAACGTATCTGGCGTTATCACGAGCGTCAGCGTCTGGAATCATGGAGTTACACCGAAGCCGACGGCACACGGCTCGGTCAGCAGGTTACGGCACTCGATCGTGTTGGACTCTACGTGCCGGGAGGCAAGGCGGCATACCCATCGTCGGTTCTCATGAACGCCATACCGGCGAAGGTCGCCGGAGTGCGTGAACTCGTCATGGTGGTTCCGACTCCCGACGGGCGAGTAAACGAGCTGGTTTTTGCCGCCGCACATATTGCGGGTATCAGTCGCGTGTTTTGCGTCGGTGGGGCGCAGGCGGTAGCGGCGCTCGCCTATGGCACCCAAACCGTTCCGCGCGTCGACAAGATCGTGGGGCCAGGCAATGTGTACGTGGCGACAGCCAAGCGCTTGGTCTTCGGTCAGGTGGACATCGATATGGTCGCTGGTCCGTCCGAAATTGCCGTCATATGCGACGGCGCCACCGATCCTGCCTGGGTCGCTATGGATCTGTTCTCCCAGGCTGAACACGACGAGCACGCGCAGGCAATCCTGATCAGTCCGCGCGAGGATTTTCTGCGCGCCGTGCTTGCGCAGATTGAAAGCCTCCTGCCCGGCATGGAGCGCGCCGACATCATCCGTGCTTCGCTCGAAGGCCGCGGCGCGCTGATTCTGGTACGTGACCTGGACGAGGCAGTGGACATCGTCAACCGCATCGCGCCCGAGCATCTTGAGCTTTCGGTCGAAGATCCGGATCGTCTTGCGGCGCGGGTGCGGCATGCGGGCGCCATCTTCCTCGGACGCTATACCGCGGAGGCCCTCGGCGACTACTGTGCCGGGCCGAATCACGTGCTGCCTACTTCCGGGACTGCCCGTTTCAGCTCGCCGCTCGGGGTATACGATTTTCAGAAGCGCACCAGCCTGATTCACTGCTCGGAGAAAGGAGCGTCTGATCTCGGCGCGACGGCATCGGTCCTGGCGCGCGGCGAAGGCCTTGCTGCGCACGCCCGTTCTGCCGAATTCCGCATGAAGGGCGGTGGCAAATAAGACGTGACACAAGGAATCCGCAACCTGCCTTGCTCCCGCAGATCAGCCGTCGCGCACAACTTCGCCCCATGAACACTGTCACTGACAAGGTCAGGCGCCTGATGCGGCCGGAGATCCTGGCACTGAGCGCTTACCATGTCGCCGATGCCACCGGCCTGGTCAAGCTCGATGCCATGGAGAATCCCTATGTCTGGCCGGAGCCACTCAAGCGCCAGTGGCTCGAATGTCTGCATGATGTAGCGATAAACCGCTATCCCGATCCCACATCGCGCGCGCTGCGGGAACGACTCAGGGAATCGCTCGGCTTGCCTGCCGAGTTCGAGCTGCTTCTTGGCAATGGCTCGGACGAACTCATCCAGCTGATTCTCATGGGTGTCGCCCATGCGGGTGCTTCCGTGGTGGCACCGGTTCCTACCTTCGTGATGTACGAAATGATCGCGAAATTTGTCGGAATGGAGTTTGTGGGAGTGCCACTGGCAAAGGACTTTGCGCTCGATCTGCAGGCAATGCAGGCTGCCATCCGTATTCACCAACCGGCAGTGGTTTTTCTGGCCTACCCCAATAATCCGACCGGCAACCTGTTCGACGCCTCCGCCATGGACGCCATACTCCAGGCTGCGCCGGGGCTGGTTGTGGTGGATGAGGCCTATCACGCCTTCGCACTTTGCAGCTTCATAGACCAGCTCCGGCGACACGACAACCTTCTCGTGCTGCGTACCCTGTCCAAGCAGGGGCTGGCCGGCCTGCGTCTGGGAGTGCTTGCAGGCGATGCGGCGTGGCTCGCGGAATTCGATAAGCTGCGTCTTCCGTACAACATCAATGTACTGACCCAGGCGAGCGCCGAGTTTGCGCTCGCGCACGCGCAGGTACTGGATACCCAGACGGCCCAGATACGTGTCGACCGGGAATGGCTTTACGATGAGCTCGGACGCCTGCCGGGGGTGCACGTCTGGCCGAGTGCGGCAAACTTTCTGCTGTTCCGTACGGCCAGACCGGCAAACGCCGTTTTCGCCGAACTGCGCCGGCGTGGTGTTCTCATCAAGAACCTGGCAGGTGCCGGAGGTGCGCTCGACGGATGCCTGCGGGTCACGGTCGGTACCCCGCAGGAGAACACGCTTTTCCTGGATGCGCTGGCGCAGGCGCTGGAGTCTACTTGACCGATTCTTCTGCCTGGCGTGGTTTATTTGTTAACATGACGGTTCGATGAATCGAACCGGGAGCATGGCTGTGGCCGAACGCATTGCCCAGGTGGCACGCGATACCCAGGAAACGCAGATCGCCGTCGACTTGAACCTAGACGGCCGTGGTGCGGCAGAGCTGGATACCGGATTGCCGTTTCTCGAGCACATGCTCGATCAGGTGGCACGTCACGGCCTTATCGATCTGACAGTACGTGCCCGCGGTGATCTGCAGATCGACGCGCACCATACGGTCGAGGACATCGGCATCACGTTCGGACAGGCTCTTGCCCGTGCCGTCGGCGACAAAAAGGGGTTGCGCCGCTATGGCCATGCCTATGTGCCCCTGGACGAGGCGCTGAGCCGCGTGGTTATCGACCTGTCGGGCAGGCCGGGGCTTTCGTATCGCGTGGATTTTCCGCGGGCCCGCATTTATGAATTTGACGTGGATCTGATCCGCGAGTTTTTCCAGGGGTTCTGCAACCACGCGATGGTGACGCTGCACATCGATGCGTTGCATGGCGAGAATGCCCACCACATGGCCGAAACGATTTTCAAGGCTTTCGGCCGTGCGCTGCGCATGGCGCTGGAGATCGATCCGCGCATGGCCGGGGCTGTACCCTCGACCAAGGGCATTCTGTAGTCATGACGTACGGAGTCGATGCCGGGTGCAACCGCGGCAGCCGGAGGCGGGTACGCCCCGCCGGCGCGGGTGTGGACCCAGGATTTCGCAAGTTGCCATGAGTACGGTGGCGGTCATCGATTATGGCATGGGCAACCTGCGTTCGGTGTGTAAGGCGCTGGAACATGTGGCGCCCACCGCGCGCGTGTTTCTGACGGCCGATCCGGATGCGCTGGTGCGGGCGGATCGGGTGGTTTTTCCTGGTCAGGGAGCAATCGGGGGGTGCATCGCAGAGCTTGACCGGCTTAGCTTGCGCGCCGCGGTTCTGCAGGTCATGGACAACAAGCCGTTTCTCGGGATATGCCTCGGACTGCAGGCGCTCTATGACTTCAGCGAAGAAGGCGGGGGTACCAGGGGGCTGGGGGTGCTGCCCGGACGCGTCGCGCTGTTTCCAAGTGAACGGATGCGCGATGCCAGAAGCGGTCAGGTGCTGAAGGTCCCGCATATGGGCTGGAATCAGGTGCGTCAGGTTGCCGACCATCCCCTGTGGCGGGGCATTGACCAGGATGCGCGTTTCTACTTCGTGCACAGTTACTACGCCGATGCGGGGGACCGCGGGCAGGTTATGGCGGTGACTGAATACGGCATACGCTTTACGTCGGCGGCAGGCCGTGAGAATATTTTTGCGGTTCAGTTTCACCCTGAAAAGAGCCAGCAGGCGGGGCTGAAGCTGCTGGAGAATTTCGTATCTTGGGACGGGACCGCATGACGATGCGATGCTGCACAGAGGCCTGGGCGACGTGGCAGGCGCTCGAGGCATTGCGTATCCGCAGGATGTGCATTTCCCGGCAAGGGCGGCGTGCGTGGTTCCAGTGAGCGACCTACCGATGTTGGTCATCCCGGCAATCGATCTCAAGGATGGAAAATGCGTGCGCCTCAGGCAGGGGCGCATGAACGATGACACGGTCTTTTCAGACGACCCCGTGGCGGTCGCGGACCGGTGGGTGACTGCTGGAGCGCGGCGCCTGCATGTGGTCGATCTCAATGGTGCGTTCGCCGGCAGACCGGTCAACGCGGCGGTGATCGAAGCGATTGTGAAAGCACACCCTGATCTGCCTGTGCAGGTGGGCGGCGGAATCCGGGACGAGGAGACAATCCAGACCTATCTGGACGCAGGCGTGCGATACGTGATTCTGGGAACCAAGGCGGTCAACGTACCTCATTTCGTGGGCGACATGTGCGCAGAATTTCCCGGACATATCATTGTCGGCCTGGATGCCAAGAACGGGAAGGTGGCGATCGACGGGTGGTCGAAGCTGTCCGGCCATGATGTGGTCGATCTTGCGCAGCGCTATCAGAATGACGGCGTGGACGCGATCATCTACACCGACATAGGCCGTGATGGCATGCTCAGCGGAGTGAATATCGATGCGACATTGCGGCTTGCGCGATCGATATCCATTCCGGTGATCGCATCCGGCGGGATCACCAATCTCGAGGACATTCGTCTGTTATGCGGGATCCGGGATCAAGGGGTCATCGGCGCAATCACGGGTCGCGCCATCTACGAAGGTACGCTGGATTTCACCGAAGCCCAGCAGCTTGCGGACACGCTGACCGCTTCCTGAGCGCAGGCACCCTGGCTGTGGGCCGGAATTCTGGGCGCGTATTCCCTGTATTCGATACTGGAAACCGACATGGGCCTATCCAAACGCGTTATTCCCTGTCTTGATGTCGATAACGGCCGGGTCGTCAAGGGCGTACGCTTTGTTGATATCCGGGATGCCGGCGACCCGGTAGAGATCGCACGCCGCTATGATCAGCAGGGTGCGGACGAGATCACCTTTCTGGACATTACCGCAAGCTCGGATAACCGCCGCACCATGGTGCATGTCGTCGAGGCGATGGCCGAGCAGGTTTTCATTCCGCTGACGGTCGGCGGCGGCATCCGGCAGATCGAGGACGTCAGGCGCATGCTTGTCGCCGGTGCCGACAAGGTTGCCATCAATACGGCCGCGGTGGCCAACCCGGAATTCGTGCAGGAGGCAGCCGGTCACTTCGGATCGCAGTGCATCGTGGTGGCCATCGACGCGAAACAGGTGAAGGCGGGCGACAGTCCTCGCTGGGAGGTATTTACCCACGGTGGGCGGCGGGCAACGGGAATCGATGCGGTGTCCTGGGCGCTGAGGATGACGGAATACGGTGCCGGTGAGATCCTGCTCACGAGCATGGATCGCGACGGTACGCGCGATGGATTCGATCTCGCGCTGGTCCGGACGGTGTGCGATGCCGTGCCAATCCCGGTGATTGCGTCGGGTGGAGTGGGTAATCTCGATCATCTAGTGGACGGAATCCTGCAGGGCCATGCCGACGCGGTTCTGGCGGCAAGTATTTTTCATTTCGGGGAATACACGGTCGGAGACGCCAAGCGAAGGATGGCTGAATGCGGAATAGAGGTGCGGTTATGAGAGTCTTGACTTACGGGCCGGAATATCCGGCGGGCACCGCGGCCGGTACTTCCGGGCACGAACAGTGCCGCGCGTGCTGCCCGGTCTGCGGTCGCGAAGAAGGCATATGAATCAATCCTGGCTGGATGCGGTCAAATGGGGCGCAGGCGGGCTGGTGCCGGTAGTTGCCCAGGAGCACGGCAGCGGCCGCGTGCTGATGGTTGCATGGATGAACCGGGACGCCCTGGTGGCGACCGCACGCGAAGGAAGGGCGGTATACTGGTCGAGGTCGCGCAACCGGCTCTGGCGCAAGGGCGAGGAGTCGGGGCATGTCCAAGTAGTCCGAGATATACGCCTGGACTGCGACAGCGACGTAGTGCTTATCAGCGTCGAACAGATCGGGGGCATCGCCTGCCATACCGGTCGGCATAGCTGCTTTTTCCAGCAGTTGCAAGGCGACCATTGGGTGGCGGTGGAGCCGATTCTCAAGAGCGAGTCCGAGATTTATCGCAAAGACGGGAAATAGCCGGCGATGCCCGGAAAGCGGCTGGCAATGGGGCCGAAAGACCCATAGACTTTACTTAAATAGCGGCGAAAACTTTTCTGCCGAAATGTACCCAGGGTGCCAGTATAATGTCCGAGATCCTTACAGAACTTGCCGCTGTGCTTGAAGCCCGCAAGACTGCGGATCCGGCGTCATCCTACGTTGCGGGGCTATATAGCAAAGGGGTGGATGCGATCCTCAAGAAGATTGGCGAGGAAGCGACCGAGGTGGTGATTGCGGCCAAGGGTGGCGATGGACAACAGCTGGTGCATGAAACAGCGGACCTCTGGTTCCATACGCTGGTGCTACTTGCACAATGCGGCCTGAAGCCGGATGATGTATTGTTTGAGCTGAAACGCCGCTTCGGCCTTTCCGGTATCGAGGAAAAGGCAAAACGAGGCAAGACGGGGCCATGACCGAGTGTCTTTTCTGCCGGATCGTGGAAGGCAAAGTGCCGTCGGAGCGGGTCCACGAGGATGATGACGTCATTGTCATCCGTGATATTTACCCGAAGGCTCCAGTGCACCTGCTGGTGATTCCACGTATTCACTGCGAAAGCCTGAACGAACTGACGCCGGCGGACGATCGGTTGATTGCGCACATGGTGCGGCTGCTGCCCGGCCTGGCGCGCAGTCAGGGCTTGGACAGCGGGTTCCGCACGGTGATCAACACCGGCCGCGGAGGTGGCCAGGAGATTTTTCACCTCCATATTCACTTATTGGGCGGCGCCGGGCGCCTGCCGGGATTTTGACAGACCAAGAGGTAAACGGACATGGGCGAATTCAGCATCTGGCACTGGCTGGTCATACTGGCCATCGTCCTGATCATCTTCGGAACGAAGAAGTTGCGCAATGTCGGCAGCGACCTGGGCGGGGCGATCAAGAACTTCAAGCAGGCGATGAAGGAAGAATCCGACAAGGCAGGAGGGGCTGCGGACACGACCACGGCGGCAGTGGAAGCTCCGAAGATCGAGCGGCAACCGGCGAAAGCGCCACGCGCAAGAGCGGCAACTGCATCCAGATCCTCGAAGACGAAGAACGGCTCGCGCTCCAAGAAGACTGCTTGAGCGCCCGGTTACTTCCGGATGGCGGCCGTGTTTCCGACAGCGGGTGCGACAGCCTGGTATTCAGAACGCATAGACTTACGGTGGGCATGTTGCCCAGCGAACAGACGGAATACGGACATGGGTGAATTCAGCATCTGGCACTGGCTGGTCATACTGGCCATCGTTGTGGTCATCTTCGGTACCAAAAAGCTGCGCAACATCGGCAGTGACGTGGGCGGCGCGATCAAGAGTTTCAAGGAGTCCATGAAGGGCGAGATGGAAAAGCCGTCGGGTGATTCCGCCGACCAACCGGACAAGCCTCAGGGAGATGACGGCTCTCACCGAATCATCGAGGGTAAAGTAACCTCCAAGCACACCGGCAGGGACAAGAAGAAGATTTGACCCGGCCCTGACGCGGGCGCAATCTGTGTTCGATTTCAGCTTTTCAGAACTGGTCTTGGTCGGCCTAATAGCCCTGATTGTCTTGGGGCCAGAGCGGCTGCCGGAGGTGGCGCGTGCCTTGGGCCGCTGGATGGCGCGTCTGCGGCGCTTCATAGAGGATGTGAAGCGTGACATTGACCACGAAGTAAACGACGACAATCTGGCCGCGTTTCGCAAGGTTCAGGAGGAGCTCGCCGAGACCCGCAATGTTCTGGAGCGGTCCGCCAAGGAAACGTTTTCGAGTCTGAGTGCGTCTGTGGAACCGGAGGCGCCGGCCGTTCCGGTGCCGACCGATGCGGGCGGGCCCGACGGCAGCCAGCCCGCCGTTCCGGAAGTGTCCCCGGTCGCAACGGCGCGCAAAGCGCCTGCGCGCAAGCGTTCTGGCCGCAGAACTCCGTCGCAGCCCAAGACTGGTTCCCCGCGCACTGCGGGCCCCAAGACCACCCGAAACAGCCATGGCAGCGCAAGAAAAACCCGACCCCGTTGACACCCCTGGCGAAGGGGCGGAAGGCAGTTTCATTTCCCATTTGCTGGAGCTGCGCAACCGCCTGCTGTATTCAGTGATCGCGGTGGTTGTCATATTTATTGCGCTGTTGCCGTTTTCGAACAAGGTGTACACGCGTGTTGCGCAGCCACTATTATCCGTGCTGCCCAAGGGGGCGAGCATGATCGCCACCGACGTGACGTCGCCTTTTCTGACCCCCATCAAACTGACTCTGGCGGTAGCGATCGTTATTGCGATCCCTTTTATCCTGTTTCAGCTGTGGGCCTTTGTAGCGCCCGGTCTGTACCGCCACGAGCGGCGGCTGATTATGCCCCTGCTTGTGTCCAGCACCGTCCTGTTCTATACCGGCATGGCGTTTGCATATTTCGTCATCTTTCCCATGGTGTTCCGGTTTTTCGTGCACTCCTTGCCAGCCGGGGTGACGATGATGACTGACATCAGGTCCTACCTGAATTTCGTGTTTTCCATGTTTTTCGCCTTTGGTATTGCTTTCGAGCTCCCGGTAGCGGTGGTGCTGCTGGCATGGATGGGGATACTGGATCCGGACGCGTTGGCGAAGAAGCGCCCGTACGTGATTCTGGTGGTATTTATCATCGCCGCCTTTCTCACGCCACCCGACGTGTTCTCCCAGACCTTTCTGGCGATTCCGATGCTGCTGCTGTTCGAGATCGGCCTGTTTTTTGCCCGTCGGGTCGTTCGAGCCAAGAAAGCACGCGCGCAGGCTGCTGTTGAGGGCGATGAGGCTGCTGCTGCAGCCGGACCGCAGCCGGATGGGCAAGCGCAGACCCGTACTGTCCGAAGCGGACGGCGCAGGGGCGGTAAGCCAAGCCGCCGCGAGCGCTGATCTGCCGGTTTATTCGAGCTGTGTTGCCCGCGCCGGCCGCTCGGCTGTGGTGGCTGAGAGCGCTATGATCCTGTTGCTGCGCAGGATTCTCATTTGGATGAGATCTCCTGGCCGGTGTCCGGAAATCGTGAGCAATGCCTGGCGCGCATCATCGAGAGGTTTTCCGTCCAGAGAGAGAATGATGTCCCCCGGGGCGATTCCAGCCTTGGCCGCAGGGCCACCGCGTACCACACCGATGACAATGATGCCGTGAACGAACGGCTTGATCCCCAGTGCCTGGGCGATCTGCGGAGTGAGCGCATGGGCATCGATGCCGAGCCAGCCTCTCAGCGGTCTGCCGTACTGGATAATCTGCTCCATGACGTTGACGGCAAGACTCGTCGGAATGGCGAAACCGATGCCTTGCGATCCGCCGCTCTGGCTTACGATCAGGGTGTTGATGCCGATTAGGTCACCGTTGGTGTCCACCAAAGCGCCGCCGGAATTGCCGGGATTGATGGGCGCGTCCGTCTGGATGAAGTTGTCAAACCGGCTGACTCCCAGCCGGCTGCGCCCGGTGGCGCTTACGATGCCCATCGTGACTGTCTGTCCGACTCCAAAGGGGTTTCCGATCGCCAGCACGACATCACCGATGCGTATGTGGTCCGAATGGCCGAGGGTGATGACCGGGAGGTGGGGCAGGTTGACCTTCAGGACGGCGATGTCCGTATCCGGGTCGCTGCCGACGACCTTGGCCGGTGCGCTGCGGCCATCCCGCAAAACCACCTGGATTGCGTCGGCTTTGGCAATCACGTGCCGGTTTGTGAGGATATAACCCTGCTTACTGATGATGACACCTGACCCCAGGCTGGTTTCCAGACGCTTGTCCGGTGGTTCTAGCGGTTCGGTGTTACCGAAGAACTGCTGAAACAGCGGGTCGCCGAAAAACGGGTTCGGCTGCACCGTTACGACCCTGGCGGTGTTGACATTGACAACAGCCGGAGCGGCACGGTCAACGGCTCCTGCGTAGGACACAGGTCCGCCCACGCGCGCCGGGGTCGGTGATGGCGGGGCTTCGATGATCTGAATTGCCGGTGCCTTGTGCGGGATCAGTCCCGGCCAGAGCACGGTCAGGACGAAAGCAGCCGCAAGTCCCAGGGTAATCGTCTGGGCGACGAAGATTACAGCACTGCGAAAACGCATGGTTGATTCCGTACGATGGGATGAGTCGTAAGACGCGCATTGTCTGGCAACCTGTACTGGTTTACAACCACCGCAATCGTGCGTTGTGAGGGTTGGTTCACACGATTTGGTATTGATCTGGGTCGTAATTGGCGCAAAAACCCGATTTCTACTCTTGACTGCGCTAGGACGATGGACCATCCTATGCCCGCTTTGGGGGGTCCATCAGCATTTTCTGATCTAAAAAATGCATGAACATCAAGTATTTAAGTTCGAAGACGGCGGATTTTCCCGACTCAGGTGAAATCATCCTCAGGGGGTCTTAAATGAGTGAAGATGGCGTTGACCGCGGAAAGCGGCGGTTTTTGACAGCTTTGACTGCAGGCGTGGGCACGGTTGGTATCGTTTTTGCTGCCACCCCGTTCGTGCTCAGCATGAATCCCAGCGCCCGAGCGCGTGCCGCCGGTGCACCGGTCGACGTGGACATCAGCAAGCTCGAGCTTGGTCAGATGCTTGTTGTGGGTTGGCGCGGGAAACCGGTTTATATCGTCAATCGCACCAAGGCGATGCTGGCCCAGCTGCCGAACAACACGCCACTCCTGGTCGACCCGTTTTCCAAAGTTCAGAGCCAGCAACCGCCTTATGCGGAAAACATATACCGTGCCCGCAAACCTGAAATTCTCGTAGTGCTCGGTGTCTGCACCCATCTCGGATGTGCGCCAAGCAAGGCGTTCACGGTGGGCGTTCCCTCTGGTTTGGGCGCGAACTGGCCGGGCGGTTTCTTCTGTCATTGTCATGGGTCCAAATACGACATGTCCGGGCGCGTTTTCAAGAATGTGCCGGCCCCGATGAATTTGGATGTCCCCCCTTACATGTACCTTACCGACACGTTAATTCGTATCGGTAGTGACAAGAAGAAACAAGGAGCCGCCTGATGCAAAAGATCATGACGTGGATCGATGACCGCTTCCCGCTGACAAAAGTGTGGAACGAGCATCTGGCGCAATACTATGCGCCCAAGAACTTCAATTTCTGGTATTACTTCGGATCTCTGGCGCTGCTGGTGCTGGTGAATCAGATTGTCACCGGCATCTTCCTCACCATGAGCTACAAGCCGGATTCGGCGCTGGCATTCGCGTCAGTCCAGTACATCATGTATGACGTGTCGTGGGGGTGGCTGATCCGCTACATGCATGCAGTCGGTGCTTCGATGTTTTTTATCGTCGTCTACCTGCACATGTTCCGTGGTCTGCTCTACGGGTCGCACCGGCAGCCGCGCGAACTGATCTGGATTTTCGGCGTCCTCATTTTCGTGGCGTTGATGGCCGAAGCATTCATGGGCTATCTGTTGCCGTGGGGCAACATGTCGTACTGGGGTGCCCAGGTGATCATTTCGCTGTTTACTGCGATCCCGGTCATCGGCAACGGGCTTGCCCGGTGGATTCGCGGTGACTTCGTGGTTTCCGATGCGACGCTCAACCGCTTCTTTGCCTTCCATGTCATCGCCCTGCCCCTGGTGCTGGTTGCTCTGGTGTTCGTTCATCTCGTAGCGCTGCACAAGGTCGGCTCGAACAATCCGGACGGCGTGGAAATCAAGAAGAAAAAGGACGCCAAGGGAATTCCGCTCGATGGCATACCGTTCCATCCCTATTACACGGTCAAGGACATCGTGGGCGTGACCGTGTTTCTTATGGTCTTTTCCGCCATCATCTTCTTTGTGCCGACGCTTGGCGGACACTTCCTGGAACGCGACAACTTCATTCCGGCGAATATCCTTTCGACCCCGCTCGACATCCATCCACTGTGGTATTTCACGCCCTTCTACTCGATGTTGCGTGCCTCCACCAATCAGTATACGCATGGCGTTCTGGTGGTCTGTACCGTGCTGGTTGCGGCGCTTGCATTCTTTACCAAGCCTGGCGTCAAGGCCAAAGCGATAACGGTGGTTATTGCGGCGTTGATGGTCGTCGGTCTGTACACCCTGCAGGCCAAGCTGTGGGGCGTAATTTTGATGGGATCGTCGATCGTGCTGATTTTCTTCTTGCCGTGGCTCGATCGTTCCCCGGTCAAATCGATACGCTATCGAGGTGCGTTGTACAAGAGCGCGCTTGGGCTGTTCGTAGTTAGCTTCATCCTGCTGGGATATCTCGGCACCAAGTCGCCTGATGCTGTGAGCCTGTTCCTGTTCAAGAATCTGGCATGGGGGCAGGTCCTTACGCTCGTCTACCTCGCCTTCTTCGTGTTGATGCCGTGGTATACGAAGATCGACAAGACCAAGCCGGTTCCAGAGAGGGTGACAACCAAATGAAAAAAATTTTTCTGAGCCTGTTGCTGGCGCTATTGCCGGTCATTTCGCATGCCGATGAGGGCCCGAAGCTCGATCATGTCAAGATAGACCTGAGCGACCGGGCATCTCTGCAACGCGGCGCGCGCATATTCGTCAATTACTGCCTGTCCTGCCACAGTGCGGCCTACCTGCGCTATGACCGCATGGGCCATGATCTGGGTATCAGCAACGAACTGGTGAAGCAGGACCTGCTGTTTGCGGCGAACAAAGTGGGTGACCGCATGATGGCGGTAATGCCGACTGCCGATGCCAAGAAATGGTTCGGTGTGGCTCCGCCCGATCTGACCCTGGAGGCACGGTATCGTGGGACTGACTGGATCTACACGTACCTGCGCAGCTTCTATCGGGACCCGAAGTCCTTCAGTGGCTGGAACAACACCGTGTTTCCCCATGTCGCCATGCCGTTCGTGCTGTATGGCTGGCAAGGGGAGCAGCGCGCCGTGTTCCGAACCAAGAAGATTGTCAGCCATATAGTTGAGGGCGGGAAGCCCGTGACTGAAGTGTCGGAGGAGAAGGTATTCGACCACTTCACACTGGTCAAACCGGGCACTATGACGCCAAAGCAGTACGACCAAGCAATTCGCGACTTGACCAATTTTATGGCGTACATGGCCGAGCCGACCAAGCTTGAACGCATCCGTGTGGGCGTTTATGTGTTAATATTCCTTGCGGTATTCTTGGTTCTTGCGATTCTGCTTAAGAAGGAATACTGGAAAGACATACACTGAAAGGCGGTAGTGTTCCAGTCCAAAGGGGCCCCTATCGTGATAGGGGCCCCTTTTGCTGTTTGACTGCACGCCATATTCCACGCAGGAGAATCCGTAAATGGCATCCCTGGCCACCCGCAAGCATGTCATGACCCTTTATTCGGGCGCGACCGATCCCTATAGTCACCGTACCCGCATCGTACTCTATGAGAAGGACGTCGAATGCCAGGTGATAGAGGTAGACATCAAGAAGAAGCCGCGCGAACTCGCTGATTTGAACCCCTATAACTGTGTCCCGACCATGGTGGACCGTGACCTGGTCCTATATGAATCCCTGATTATCAACGAGTATCTAGACGAACGCCTTCCGCACCCGCCGCTTATGCCCGTAGATCCGGTTTCGCGGGGACGGGCGCGGCTCATGCTTATGCGTTTTGATCGCGACTGGTACAGTTTGCTGCCAGAACTCGAGGGTGGTGACCGCAAACTTGTCCAACGTGCACGCAACATCGTGCGCGACGGGCTCACCGTCATTTCCCCGGTTTTCAAGGAAAAGCAATTCGTGCTGGGTGAGGAGTTTTCGCTCGTGGATTGTTCGCTGGCTCCCTTGTTGTGGCGCCTTCCGGTCTATGGCATCGAACTGCCTCGCCAGGCGCGTCCCATACTCGATTATGCCGAGCGGCTGTTTGAGCGCAAATCGTTCAAGCTGAGTCTGACCGATGCCGAGCGCGATATGCGCGCGCAGATTCGGTAGCGCAGCCGGTCCGGTCAGATGCCAGAAGCGAGTTCTACGCGACCGTACCTGATACGCGCCATCTACGACTGGGCAGTCGATAACGGACTCACGCCGCACGTGCTTGTGGACGCCCAGGCCCCGGGTGTCCAGGTCCCGTCCGCTTATGTCCACGAAGGCAAGATCGCCCTGAACATCCATCCCCGGGCAGTAGAAGGCCTGCAGCTCGGCCAGGACAATATCATGTTTTCTGCGCGCTTCAGCGGGCGCAGCTTCGAGGTCGCCGTTCCGGTCGGTGCGGTGCTGGCCATCTATGCGCGCGAGAACGGACGCGGCTTCTTTTTCCAGAAGGAACCCGATGGCGACGGAAACGGACCGGTAGACGGAAGCGTGCCCGGAGCAGGCGGCGATACACCGTCCGGTCAACCCCGGGCCAGGCCTGGCGGGCGTAAAGGGGTTGTTCTGAAGCGGGTCAAATAGTGCCTTAGCGCCGGTGTTCAGCGTGGTGCCGGGCCGGCGTCCAGGCGAAGTTCCTCAATTTGCAACCCGATCAAGACCGCCTTGCCGGCGTGGCGCCGACCGTCTGCGTCAGCGAACTCGAAGCGGTACTGACGACGTACGCGTATCTTTCCGTTACGGCGTTCCAACGAAATTCCCACGAAGGCTACGGTTCCATCCAGGAACTGGAGTTCCATGTCCGCACACCGCTCCCGCGCCAGCTGTGTTGCCAGTTCGCGTGCCTCGAGGCCCGTATGCCAAAGCCATCCAGCGGCGCCTAGTCCCATCAAAGCAAGCAGGTATTCCATGAAGGATGATTCAACCACGGGTGTGGCTGGTTCGCCACTGCGGCGTGCCTGTTCCGGGCCGTTGTTCGGACGAGCTGCGCATCGACAGGCTCCGAAGTGGTGCAACAAGCCCGGGTCGAGAGCCGACGGCCTTCCGCTGCCTGGCTTGCGCGGACCTTTGGCTTTGCAGGTAGCCACAGACCCGCGGCCGGTCTGTTGACCGAAACAGGAACGGGGCAAGCGCATCCCCGGTGTTCAAGGCGTCAGGGTCCTGACATCGCAGAAGCCGGACCTCATCGGCCCACTGTAACCCGAATTGGGTGAGGATTCATTCTGCAGTTGGCCGAAAACCCGGGTTGGCCTCCTCCCGTAACCCAACATGACCGCTCAGACGTCGTTCATGTCGATCTAACGGTGACTTTCTTCGCGAGCCCCCTGGGATTGGTCGCCTGGCAGGTGCGCTGTATGATCGGGTCATTATGATTCAATCCGTGCGTGCCGATATCACCACCTTGGCCGTCGACGCAATCGTCAACGCCGCCAACGAAACGCTGCTCGGCGGCGGGGGGGTTGATGGGGCTATACATCGTGCGGCAGGTCCGGAACTGCTTGCAGCCTGCCGTCGCTTGGGCGGCTGTCACACCGGCGAAGCCTGTATCACTCCAGGTTTCAGGCTAGCGGCAAAATGGGTTATCCATACCGTCGGACCCGTCTGGCGCGGCGGCAGATACCACGAG
Organism: Pseudomonadota bacterium; assembly: GCA_021790335.1. Taxonomy (GTDB): domain Bacteria; phylum Pseudomonadota; class Gammaproteobacteria; order Acidiferrobacterales; family UBA6901; genus JAJYCY01. The sequence goes on from JAJYEE010000001.1 coordinate 192,957, forward strand.
CCGCAGCTTCTGGAATCGTGTTACCGCAATGTGTTCAATATTGCCCTGCAGCGGCGGGTGCGCACAATCGCGTTTCCGGCCATAGTACCGGGGTTTACGGCTACCCGAAGGATCAGGCTGCGCAGATTGCGCTCGCTGCCGCGCGTGCCTACGAAAACCGGTTCGACTTGATCATTTTATGCAGTTACAGTGACCTGGACAAAGCCATCTACGATGCGCTGCTGGCATCCCGGTGACAAGGCGCGACGGGCCCAGTACCTTGGGCTCTCGGGATACGTCCGGACGGTGCTGCCAGCGCTAGATACGCCAGCCCAACTTGACGCCGTAGGTGGTATCGTTTCCGGTCCTGTCGGCTTCGAGCACCATGTTGAGAACGACAAAATTGATGTCGGCGCCGATGAAATACTTGTTCAGCGAGAAGCGCTCGGCCTGGAGGCTGGAAATGCCGACCGGGGTGCTGTCCACCCACACCCGGCCAATGCCCGCATACGGCGTGATCATGGCAAAGCCCTTGGAGATCGACAAGTCAAGACCAGTGGTATGGAAGTCGAGCTGGTTCACATTCTGTAGCTTCGAATAGCTTGCACGCAAGCCGATTGCCGGCATCGTGATCCCGCCTTGCAGCAGAGCGTAGCGCAGCTCCGCTCCCCATAGTCTGATATTGCTGTCAGGAACCGCCGAGTAGAAGGCGCCGACATCGAAGCCGAGCGGCAGACCTTTGAAGACGTGTATCTTGGGAATAACGAGCGAGTTCGACCCGTTTCCGTTTGTGGCGAGACGCCAAGCTGCTGTGTTCGCAATCTCGGTGTCGGTCACCTCGATGCCGACGTCAAGACCGGTCAGCCCCAGCGGAGTTGTCGGAGTTAGTGGCTTGTAGCTCAGCGCGGAGCCGAGGTCCTCGGAAAGCAGTCGGAAATCCGGCTGGGTGGCGGCACCGAGGTTGTTGATGTCGTTCGCAGCACGGCTCGCCGGAGCCAGGAAAAGCACGGCAGCAACAAACAGCGGGGCGACAAAAACACAACGTATCCAGTGCCGCATTCGAGGCTCCTCAATAGGTTTGCGTTAGCGGTCACATTCCCGTCCGGGAAGCGCATTCGGCATGTGCCTTGCCTCTGCCCCGGGAACGCAGGTTGACTCATTAGAGTATATAGACCCCAAGCAGCAACAGGCCATATCCGCCGATCAGCAGATCAACGGCAATGCGATTGAGCACATTGAGGGCTGGCCCGATATACGCCACGCGGCCGAGAGGAATGAAATGACCAACGAGACCCAGTATAAAAAGTAGCAGACAAATCAGCGCTGTGTTTCTCGATGGTGCACCGGCCTTCACTTTGGAACCCTCCTTTTATGCCCCTGGCGTCGGCTGCCGAAGGAATCGTGACAAAATTGATGTGCGTTGGCTGGCTGAATGTCCGCGAGCCCCGTAGCACCCGGCGGGATGGACGCCCGGGGTGCAGCCCGAACTGCCACCACCGCCACGTTAAACCGTTGTAATGGCGGGGTGTGTGCCCGCAGTGAGGCACATGCCTACGCGCAGCCCCTTGCCGCGATCTGGGCGCTGAAGCCCTTGATATGCAAGGACGATCGATCATCGTTGCGGCGGAAAGATCTTGCCGGGATTGAGAATGCCCTTGGGGTCGAACTGGCTCTTGATGCGACGCATCAGACCCAAGGTGACCGGATCTATGGCGCGATCGATATAATCGCGCTTCTCCCGACCGATACCGTGCTCTCCAGACAGTGTGCCGCCCAGAGCGAGTACCAGATCGAACACCGCACTCACAGCCGGGCGTGCGCTTTGTTCCTGGCGCGGGTCCTGGGAGTCGTATAGCAGGTTAACGTGAATATTGCCGTTTCCGGCATGGCCGAAATTGACGACCGGGATGCCATAGCGTCTGCTCAGGTCGCCGAGTCCGGCGATCAGATCTGCTATACGTGAAACCGGAACTACAACGTCTTCATTGAGCTTGTTCGGAGCGATAGTCCGCAGGGCCGGAGACAATGCCTTGCGCGCAGCCCACAGCTCCTTGACCTCCTCTGCAGAGCAGGCAACTTTCGTTTCCAGCAAGCCGGCACCGCTCAGGGCGGCAGTGACCGCCAGCAGCATGGCGTCCATGCCAGATTCCGGCCCATCCACTTCAATCATCAGCAACGCCCCCGCGCCGTGCGGCAGCTCAACGCGTGAATGGCTGCGGATGATATCGATGGCCGCGCCATCCATCATTTCCAGGGCGCACGGGGTGACCGGCTGGGCCATGATGCGCGCTACGGCCGCCGCTGCGTCCCCGACCTGGGCGTAGGCAGCCTGTAGTGTGCGCTTACTTTCGGGAAGAGGCACGAGTCTTAGAACAGCTTCGGTAATCACGGCCAATGTGCCTTCGGAGCCTATAAGCAGTCGGGTCAGATCGTAACCCACGGCGCCCTTTGTGGTGTAGGTGCCGGTGCGGATCTCCTCGCCGCCGCCGGTGACGGCACGCAGCGCCAGGACGTTTTCTCGGGTCGCGCCATATTTTACGGCGCGCGGGCCGCCCGCGTTCAGAGCAAGATTGCCGCCGATGGTGCAGAAAGCCGCGCTCGTAGGATCCGGGGGCCAGAAGAATCCGCCTGCCCGCGCCGCATCCTGAGCTGCCTGGTTGGTCACGCCGGGCTCGGCGGTCAACGCCCGGTTCACCGTGTCGACACTGGTTATCCGGTTCATGCGCTCAAGCGACAGCACCACCCCGGCACACACCGGTACGGATCCGCCACTGGTACCCGTGCCGCGGCCTCGCGTGGTCAGCGGAACCGAATGATCACAGCATAGCCGCACGATGCTCGCGACCTCGGCATGCGTTGTGGCAAACACGACTGCATCCGGAGCGGTGTGTTTGCGCGAGTTGTCGTATCCGTATACCCATCTGTCGGCAGGATCGGTAAGCACATTCCGCCCTTCAACGAGCGATCGCAGTGCCTGCACGAATTGGGAGGAAAGATCACCCATCGACCGGTTCCAGAATGCCTTGAGCGCGGCGCTGGCATGCGCCGTCCCGCAGTTTCAGTTGACGTATTCGAACAGCTCGACCACGCGTGCAACCCCGCGCACGTTCGCGGCCGCATTGGTGGCGAGCTGGCCTTCCTGCTGCGTTACCAGGCCCATCAGATAAACGCTGGAATCAGACGTGACTACCTTGACGCGCGTTGGATCGAGTCCCTTGGTGGCGAGGAACCGGGCTTTGACCTCCGTGGTTATCCACGTGTCATGGGCGCGATCGGCAAGCGTGCTCGGCGGTGCGATCTCAATCTCGTTAACAATGCGCCGGATGCTCGGTATGGTCCTAATTTTTGCGAGAACTTGGTCGCGCAGATCCGAGGTGGGGGCCTGTCCGGTCAGCAGTACGATGCCGTTTACGGACGTCACGCTGATGTGCACGTGGTCCTTGAATTGCGGCTCGGTGTCCAGGATACCGGCGGCCTTGAGTTCGACCGTCGTGTCATTGACCATGGAGCCTAGCGTGCGCCGGTCGTGCACGACCGCGGCGCCGGCAGCCGCGCCTGCGACGATCACAGGCGCACATCCCTGCAGAATGCCTGCGAGCATAATTGTCGCGAGGATGCACCGTGCGACTGATAAAGCACGTATCGCCGGCGAACGGGTGCGGGTCATAATCGAGCCTACTCCTGTCCCAGAAGCTGATAGTCTATCAGTTCGCTCAGACAGTGAACCACCAGGATGTGTACTTCCCGGATTCGCGCGGTCGACTCACCGGCGACACATATGTCCACGTCTCCGTTCGCGAGTGCGGCTGCCAGCTCACCGCCGTCGCGCCCATTCAAGGTGATGCAATGCATGTCACGAGAATGTGCCGCCTCGACGGCGCGCGCGAGATTCGGAGAGTTTCCGGTGGTCGAAAACACCACAAGAACATCCCCGGCATGTCCAAGGGCCATGACCTGACGTGCGAATACGTCGGCAAATCCGTGATCGTTGGCGATCGCTGTCACCGTGGCCATGTCGGCGGTAAGCGCAATTGCCGGCAGGCCCGGTCGTTCGTGCGTGTAGCGGTTTAGAAGATGCGAGGAAAAGAGCTGGGCGCAGCTAGCAGAACCGCCATTTCCGCAGAGCAGGATTTTGTGCCCCGATATCAGCGTCCGGACCATCATCGCTGCTGCCGCGACGATCAGCGGAGTGAGGGGCTCGAGGCAGCGCTCCACGATTTCGGCATGATGCGTGATTGCAGTACGTACGTGGCTCCCAAGATCATCGTCGGTGGCCGCGTTGCTCCTAGTCTGCCCGGTGGCGATGATGTTTTTGCGGATTTGTTTCATGGAGGTGTTTCAGCAGGAAGGTCCGCAAATTCGGCTGCAGCGGCCGATTTGCGGGCCCGCGGGACATGCCGGTTTTGCAGAGGCCCAGACCATGCTTTCAATGCGCCGGAATGGATGGCGAGTCGATTCCAGCGCCATCATCCAGGGCGAACTGGCCCTTGTAATTTAAGAATGTGTCAAGAAGCTGAGGAACTCCGTGCTGGAACTGTGCCCAGAGCAACTGCCGGCGGATGCGTCCGTGTGGTCCAATGCTCAGGCTGCTGGTTACACCATCGAAGTGCACGCCCTGCTCCGAGCTAAGGCGGTTCAGCTGCGGAATAATCGCATAGGAGTCGATGCCGAGCGCGTAGAGCCTATCGAGGGCAGTGTGTGCGTATTTCCAGTCGCCGTGCTGCAACTCGGTACGCAGTGCCTTGATGCTGCCATCATGGATCAGCATCCACGGCATATCGCCGAACATGATTCCGTCGAGATCGGTATCGCGCATGGGATCTGTCTTGCCGGTGAATATATGCGAAGTCGCATATACCGGAATCTGCATCGCACGATAATAATTGAGCTGGGGCTTGATCAGGCGGCCGTTCTGGGCATCGGCTTCGAGGAAAATCATGTCGATATCCTTGCGCGGCCTGGGATCGAATTTCAGCTTTATTTTCAGCAGTTTTTTCAGCCGTTCGTCGCGCTCATCGCTCTGGGTGATATTGAGCAGCTGCTTTACCGGCTGCGAGTAATCGCCGACGCCGGGCTGATAGGCCACCGACGTCAATACGATGCCGCCGAGCCGCTGCCAGGTGTCGCTGAAGCCATTTGCTATGCGCAGTCCCCAGGCGGTGTCGGGGTACAGAATGGCCGCACGCCTATGGCCATCAAGATAGGCGCGCTCCGCCACCTGCTTGGCCTCCTGCTCCAGTGACAGGCCGAACTGGAATACCTGTTTCGAGGGGTCGATCTTCTGGTTCGTGCGGCTCAGCAGCAGTGTCGGCACCCGCAGATCATCGGCCTTGACCAGCTGACTGACAGCGTCATGTCCGAGAGGACCGACCACGAACTGGGCTCCGTTTGCCACAGCGGCATCGTAGTATTTCGTTATCTGCGTGGGGTCCGGGCCGGTATCGTAGACCATGATCGTCGGTTTGTCGGGGTCGGTGTTGGCTGCGTCCATGGCCATGAAACCATCCCGAACGGCTCCTGCCTGTGTCGAGAACCCCGAGGTCAGGGGCAGGAGCAGTGCGATTCTGTTGATGCGTCCGATGATGCCGGGCACCGGGCTCACCAGCGTCCTGATGAAACTGTTGGTCGCAGGATGGTTGGGGTGAGATTTTCGCCAGGCGCTGACAGCCAAGGCGAGCTCATTGGGGTCGCCGGAGGTATCGGAGACGGCGATCGCGAGCTGCAGCCAGCCGATGAGCACGGGATTGCGTGCGCTCCCCAGCGCACGTTTCAGATCGGTGCGACTGAGGTTCTGCAGAATGTGCCAAAGCTGCAGCTGGTTTTCAGTAATCTTCTTGCCGCTAACGATGAATCGTTCGCGCGCGATAAGGTCGTCGACTGCATTAATCGGGCGATTGACCTTGATCTCCGCCCCTGCGCGGGCCTGGAGGATTTCCGCCTGCAGCGAGGGGTTGAGATTGTGCATCCGGGCTGCCTGATCGAGCAGCGAAATGGAGTGCCGGGGGCGCCCTTCGAGAGAGGCGATGCGTGCCTCCAGAATACGCTTGCGTGCAAGGAACGAAGGTGCAAGTCCTGTCGTATCCACGGAACGAATCTGGGCGCGCGCCTCGCGCACTTGCGCCGCTTTGACGAGCGCACCCACCGCCCTCAGCTGGAAACGCTGCCGCTCGGGCGGGGCCGCGATCTGCGCAATTCGCTGGTAGTCATGTGCGGCAATGACATATTCACCGGCCCGCTCCGCGCGTTCCGCGTCTTTTGCGGTCAGTTGCGGCGCCAAGGGCTGCGGCAGCCCGGGGGTTTGGCACCCCTGAAGGGCCAGAAAGCCGGCAAGAACGAACAATACTGCCCGGACACGGGCGGTGAAAATCGGTTTCATTAGGGGATGTCGTATAAAATGTGGCGACAGTATCTTAAAGTGGAGGCGCATGTGTCAAACAAGCCCGGTGCCTTGTATGTGGTGGCAACACCCATCGGAAATCTGGAGGACATGTCGCCGCGCGCAGTCCGGGTGCTGTCGCAGGCGGACCTGATTGCCGCCGAGGATACCCGCCACAGCGCCACGCTGCTGCGGCACTTTGGGATCGATCGGCCGGTCGTCGCAGTCCACGAACACAATGAACGGATGAAAACGCATGAGTTGATTCGCAAACTGAGCGCGGGTCAAAGCATCGCACTGATCAGTGATGCCGGCACGCCCCTGATCAGCGATCCCGGGTTCAATCTAGTGCGTGCCGCGCTAGCCGGGGGAATTTCGGTTGTCCCAATACCGGGTCCTTGCGCTGCGATTGCAGCGTTGTCGGCATCTGGTCTTCCGTCAGACCGTTTTGTTTTCGAGGGGTTCCCGCCGGCAAAGGCCGCAGCACGACGGGCGAAATTCGAGGATCTTCGTACCGAACCCCGTACCCTGATCTTTTACGAGTCTGCACACCGCATTGCCGAATGTCTCGACGATCTGGCGGCTGTTTTCGGGCATGATCGGGCCGGCGTGCTAGCGCGCGAGCTTACCAAGCAGTTCGAGACCGTGCGCAGTGCCGCACTCGGGGAATTAAGCGACTGGGTGCGGAGCGATGCAAATCAACAGCGCGGCGAAATGGTGGTATTGGTTCATGGGCTGCCGCGGGACGCAGGTCAGCAGATCGATGCCCATGCAGACAGGGTCATGCGTGTTCTGCTGGCAGCACTCCCGCTCAAGCAGGCGGCAGCGTTAGCGGCGGAGATTACCGGCGTGAAGAAAAATCTCCTCTACGCCCACGGGCTGGGTCTGGCCCGCTCTGCGGACTCCGGGTCTGCGAGCCACGACAAATAGATCAGGCAACCAGTCCGGACTTTACGGCAGCGATCGGCGTATAATAACCCGCGGAGTCGGCCAGGCAGCCGCCGCGCCCTGCGCGGAGGAAAGTCCGGGCTCCACAGGACGGGGTGCCAGGTAACGCCTGGGAGGCGCAAGCCTACGGAAAGTGCCACAGAAAATATACCGCCTAAGCGACGCCGGCATGTCCGGTGCCGCCGGTAAGGGTGAAATGGTGCGGTAAGAGCGCACCGCGCGGGTGGCAACACCCGTGGCAGGGAAAACCCCACCCGGAGCAAGACCAAATAGGGGAACTATGGTGTGGTCCGCACCGTTCCCGGGTAGGTTGCTTGAGGCACGTGGTGACGCGTGTCCTAGAGGAATGGCTGTCCACGACAGAACCCGGCTTATCGGCCGGCTCCACTTTTTACATTAAGTTCGCTATCTAATTTTTTGTATTTCTAGCTTTTTATATCCAACCTTTCGATCTACTTATGCCTGCCTACCAGTGGGAAATCACCATTGGCAGGCCGTTTGTCACCGATTGATGGGGCTCAATTCCGTAACATATTGTCGCCAAAAGGAGAAATTCGTCATCCGGCACGCTTTTTTCTTGACACTGGTTCCCGGCTCTCTCTATAGTGAGTGTGAATTTGTGGGAAAATGTGGATAATTGTGGATCAAGATAGGTGAGCACGGGAAAGTCTACGAATGCTGCGCGGTCTCAACGAACTTAATCTCGACAGCAAGGGCAGGTTGGCAATTCCAACCCGCTATCGTGACACGCTTGATCGCCACTGTGAGGGACGCATGGTGGTGACAGTTGACCGCGACCGTTGCCTGCTGCTCTATCCGCTGCCTGATTGGGAAGAGATCGAGCGCAAGCTGGTGAAACTGCCGAGTTACAACGAACCGGCGCGCCGGCTGCAGAGGCTGCTGATCGGTCACGCAACCGAATGCGAGCTGGACGGCAGTGGCCGGATACTGCTGCCGCCGCCGCTGCGGGAATTTGCCAGCCTCGAAAAAACTGTCGTAATGATCGGACAGGGAAACAAGTTCGAAATCTGGGATGCGGCGGCCTGGAATATGCAACGGGCCGACTGGCTGGCGGCCGGGGCTGGGAACGATGCCATGCCGCCGGAACTCGAATCGCTGTCTCTCTAGGTGGGAGAGGTGGATGAACAGTCTCATCACCCGGTCTTGCTCGAAGAGGCGCTGGCGGCACTCGAGCTGCGGTCCGAGGGAATCTACGTCGATGGCACTTTTGGCCGCGGCGGCCATGCGCGAGGGATACTGGAGCGGCTGGGTCCGCTGGGTCGCTTGCTGGCGCTAGATCGCGATCCGGAGGCGGTGGAGGCGGCTCGCATGATGTTTGCGGGCGACACGCGTTTTGAGGTCGTACGGGGGCAGTGCTCGATGATGGGGCAAGCGATTGCTGATCGCGGCTGGACTGGGGAGGTTAGCGGCGTCCTGCTGGATCTCGGGGTATCGTCACCACAGCTGGACGATCCGTGCCGTGGGTTCAGTTTCCGTCATGACGGGCCGCTCGATATGCGCATGGATCCTGACAGCGGATTCTCGGCCGCGCAGTGGCTCAATAGCGCGCCAGAATCGGAAATATCACGGGTGATTCGCGACCTCGGGGAAGAGCGTTTTGCCCGCCGCATCGCGCGTGCTATTTGCGCGGAACGCGTTCGTCAGCCGATTGCCACCACTGGGCGCCTGGCGCAGATCGTCGCTGGCGTGGTACCGACGCGTGAGCCTGGACAGGATCCTGCGACGCGCACTTTTCAGGCGATCCGTCTGCACATCAACCGTGAACTCGAAGAGCTGCGTGCAGCATTGCCGCAGGCCGTTCAGGTCCTGGCGCCGGGCGGGCGCCTGGTGGTCATCAGCTTCCATTCGCTTGAAGATCGAATCGTCAAAAACTTCGTGCGCACCGAGGCCCGCGGTGATCGCTTTCCCCCGGATTTGCCGGTGCCGGCGGCAATGCTCAGTCCACGATTGCGCGCCGTGGGCAAGCCGATTCGGCCGGGCGACGAAGAGCTGAGACGAAACCCGCGCGCACGCAGTGCCGTGATGCGCGTCGCCGAGATGCTCCATGGATAAGCGCCTCGTGGTTCTGATAGCCGCCGTGATGGTTTCTGCGTTGGGAGTAGTCGATCTGCGTGAGCGTAACCGCATGGAATTCGTTGAGCTGCAAGCACTGCGCAATATGCGCGAAAACCTCAATATCGAGCGCGGCAAGTTGCTTCTCGAGGAAGGAGTCTGGTCCGAGCACCGGCGCGTCGCCGCATTGGCACGGACGCAACTGGGGATGGCCATGCCGGCACCCGATCAGGTCGTCATTGTTGAGGTCGACGGAGGTCATCGGTGAGCGCGGCAGCGGGCGGCAGAGCAGGATCTCGCTACTGGATCGTGCTATCGACGATGTTTGCCGGGTTCTGTCTGCTTGCGATACGAGCGTTCTACCTGCAGGTTGTGGAAGCAAGCTATCTGCAAGACCAGAGCGATGCTTCGCATCTTCGCATCATCGAGGAAGACTCGCATCGCGGGATGATCCTCGATCGCAACGGTGAGCCGCTCGCGATCAGCACGCCGGTCGACTCGGTCTGGGCCGATCCAGAGGAATTCGCGCAGGCCCGAGGCAGCTGGCCAGCCCTTGCCAGGCTGCTGGGCATATCGCTCCCCGGGCTGGCTCAGGCAGTCAAGCGCAATGCGAACCGCCAATTCATGTACATAGAGCGCGAGATCGCCCCACAAACAGCCAGGCGTGTCATGGCCCTTCATATACCGGGGGTTGCCCTGCAGCGTGAGTATCGCCGCTATTATCCAGCCGGTCCGGTTACCGGCCAGCTGATCGGCTTTACCAATGTGGACGACGTGGGGCAGGAAGGAGTCGAGCTCGCCTACAACAGCTGGCTGCGTGCCATCCCGGGCAAGGAGCGCGTATTGCAGGACCGCTACGGCAATGTAGTGCAGCCGGTTGAAAGCATCTCGTTGCCGGTACCCGGCAAGAACCTCACCCTTAGCATAGACCGGCGCATACAGTTTCTGGTCTACCGTGCGCTCAAGGCGGCAGTCAAAAAGTTCCACGCGCACGCAGCCAGCGCGGTGGTGGTCGACGTCCGTACCGGCGAGGTGCTGGCCGTAGTCAACGTGCCAAGCTTCAACCCGAACAACCGCAGCGGTCTGCGCAGCAGCCTGGTTCGTGACCGCGCCGTGACAGATGTGTTCGAACCGGGGTCGACGCTCAAGCCATTTACCATCGCCGCCGCCATGGAAACCGGAAAGTACCGGCCGAGCACGCTGATTAATACCTCGCCTGGAAGCATTCGCGTTGGCGGCTACACCATCCGCGACGATGAGGACTCCGGCACTATTTCGGTGGCCCAGATCATCGAGAAATCGAGCAACGTGGGGGCCACTAAAATCGCTTTGTCGCTCGATCCCGAAACGATGTGGAATATGTTCCACTTGGTAGGATTCGGGGCGCCCACCGGAGTGGGACTTCCCGGAGAGGCCTCCGGGTTCGTCAGGCCTTTCCAGCAATGGGTGCCGTCCGAACAGGCAACCATGTCCTTCGGTTACGGAATCTCGGTAAGCGTAATGCAGCTCGCGCAGGCCTACGGCGGCATCGCCAACGACGGCGTGATGATGCCGCTGACGATCCTCCGGCGCGACCGGCCGGTTGCCGGCCGACGCATCATGACTGCGACCACGGCGCGCGAATTGCGCTCGATGCTCGAACTAGTCGTCAGCAATGGTGGCACTGCGCCAGCGGCCGCGGTGGCGGACTACCAGGTAGCCGGCAAGACCGGAACCGCCCACAGACTCGGTCGCGACGGCTACGAGCCAAACAGCTACTTCGCGTCGTTTTCGGGCTTTGTGCCGGCCAGCGATCCCCGCCTGGCAATGGTAATCATGGTGAACAATCCGCGTGGTGGTGAGTACTACGGAGGCGAAGTTGCGGCCCCGGTCTTCAGCAGAGTGATGACTGGTGCCCTGCGTCTACTCAATATTCCACCGGACAATCTGCCGCATCCGCAGCGCTGGGTTGCGCAGGCGCCGCCGCCGGGCATCGGCGGCGGCTTCGTGCGCATCAATGCGCAGGGCGGCGATGCCGGCGCGGGAGGCAAGCTGTGACGGGGATGCGGCTGAGCTTGCTGCTCGATGGTCTGGCGGGCCTCGGTCTGGGTTCCGACCCGGAGATCCTCGGGATCAGCAGCGACAGCCGGATGATCGAGCCGGGCTGGCTGTTCCTTGCTGCGCCCGGTGTCCGTGGCGATGGGCGCGAGTATGTCGGTGGCGCGATTGCCCGTGGTGCTGCAGCCGTGGTGTTCGAGCAGGATGAGACGCTGTCCTCTGGGGCGCGGTTCGCGCTACCCGAGATCGCGGTACCCGCGATTCCTGTATCCGGGCTCAGGGATCGCATCGGACTCATCGCTGACCGGTTCTTCGGATCACCCTCACGGAAACTATTCGTAGTCGGGGTTACCGGAACCAATGGCAAGACGACCTGCACACATCTTCTGGCCCAGGTGCTGGACGAGCCGCAGCGGCGCTGTGGCCTGATCGGAACCCTGGGAACCGGATTTCCGGACAGACTCGATCCGGCAAGCCATACCACTCCCGATCCGGTCAGCGTGCACCGCTTGCTTTCAGATTTCGTCGATGCGGGTGCAGCGTGGGCGTGCATGGAAGTATCGTCGCATGCCCTTGACCAGGGACGTGTCGAAGGGGTTGCCTTCAATGTGGCGGTGTTCACCAACCTCACGCGCGATCACTTGGACTATCACGGCACGATGGAAGCCTATGCCCAGAGCAAGTTGCGTCTGTTCGGTTTCCCCGGCCTGCAAGCAGCCGTCATCAACAGCGATGACACCGTCGGATGTCAGCTGGTGAAAACGGTCGGGCGAGGCCTGCGGGTTACGACTTTCGGTCTTGGTGAAGCCGACATCCGCGCGACCGAGGTCATGCCGACGCCTGATGGCCTGAGCATGCAAGTGTCGACGCCGGCCGGTGCGGCAGCGCTGCGCAGCCCGCTGATAGGACGATTCAACGCGATGAATCTGCTGGCAGTGCTGGCAGTGCTGCTGGTCGCAGGCATGCCGCTGGCGCGCGCCGTGGAGCGGCTAGCACAGGCACGCCCGGTAGCCGGAAGAATGGAGCGGTTCGGGGGCGGCGGCATGCCGTTGGTGGTGGTTGATTATGCGCATACGCCCGACGCCCTGGAAAAGGCGCTGGCAGCACTGCGCGAGCATACCCCGGGGCACCTGTCATGCGTGTTTGGCTGTGGTGGCGACCGTGATCGCGGCAAGCGGCCGCAAATGGGCGGGATTGCCGAGAATCTTGCGGACATTGTGATCATTACCGACGACAACCCCCGCCACGAGCCGCCGGAACAGATCATCGCCGATATCGCCAGCGGTATGCACTCAACTCCAACCATCGTACGGGATCGCGCGCGCGCGATCGGTATGGCGATCGGTGGCGCGAAGGCCGGTGACGCAGTCCTCGTTGCGGGCAAGGGCCATGAGAGTTATCAACAGATCGGAGACAGGCGCCTGAAGTTCAGCGATAGGGAGGTCGTGATGCAGATCCTGGGAGTTGCCACATGATGACTCTGGGTGCCGCAGCGCGCGTGCTGCAAGGCAGCCTGTCCGGCGGCGACGCGGAATTCACGGGTGTGGGCAGCGACACCCGCAGGCTTGCGCGTGGAGACCTGTTCGTCGCATTAATTGGCCCCAGCTTTGACGGTCACGACTTCCTGGCCGATGCGGCGCGTGCCGGCGCTGCCGGGGCCATCGTCAGCCGGCGGGCCGCGGACAGCGGACTGCCCACAGTCCGCGTTACCGACACGCGTAGAAGCCTCGGAGCGCTGGCAGCCTATTGGCGGGGCACTTTTTATGTGCCGCTAATCGCAGTTACCGGAAGCAACGGGAAAACCACGGTAAAAGGCATGCTGGCATCGATCATGGCCGAGACCGGCGCCGGCCTTGCGACCGAGGGCAATCTCAATAATGACATCGGGGTGCCTCTGACCTTGCTGCGGCTGCGAGCTCGCGATCGCTACGCGGTCGTCGAGATGGGCATGAACCACCCGGGCGAGATCGATTATCTTACGCGCCTCGCCCGGCCCACAATCGCGCTGATTACGAATGCGGCCCAGGCACACCTCGCGGGACTGGGCAGCGTTGCTGCGGTGGCGCGCGCAAAGGGAGAGATTTTCGCGGGCCTGGATGAAAACGGCATAGCTATCATCAACGCCGATGACCCGTATGCCGAGCTCTGGCGCAAATTGGCCGGCCATCGGCGGCAGTTGAGTTTCGGGCTGGAATCCGCCGCCGACGTCAGCGCCGATTATGAGCTCGATGCGCTGGGAAGCGCGGTACGTCTGAAAACTCCGAAAGGAGAGGCGGACTTGCGGCTCGCCCTGCTTGGCCGACACAACGTCATGAACGCTCTTGCCGCAGTTGCCGCTTCCATGGCCGCCGGAGCAGGCTTGCGCGATATAAGAAGCGGGCTTCAGAAGCTGAAGCCCGCTCCCGGCAGACTGGAGGCCAAGTCCGGCTTCAAGGGCGCATGCGTATTGGACGACACGTACAACGCCAATCCCGGATCGCTGGCCTCCGGCATAGAGGTTCTTGGTCGCGCCAGCGGAGAACGCGTGCTGGTGATCGGCGACATGGCCGAACTCGGGGATGCTGCGGACGAGATTCATAGCCACGCCGGCGAACTTGCGCGGCAGGCAGGTATCCACCGTCTGTACGCCATCGGTGCGCTGACCTGGCCGACTGTCCGGAGTTTCGGAACCGGCGCCATGCACTTCGATCAGCATGATGCGCTCGTGGAAAGCCTTCGCAATGTCATGCATCGGGATATGACGCTTCTGGTAAAGGGATCGCGTGTGATGCACATGGAGCGCGTCGTGCACGGACTTGTGGATGACGATGATGACAGCCGGAATACAGCTCCAGGCGCAGGCCCGGACAAAGACGGGAAGAGGACCTCTTAGTGCTTTTCTACCTATTCAAGAGACTGGCACACGACATTTCGTTCTTCAATGTCTTTCACTATCTCACGCTGCGCGGCATCCTCGGGGTACTCACGGCGCTCGCGATCTGCTTCATTGTCGGCCCGATCATGATCCGCAAACTCAGCCAATACCAGATCGGGCAGACGGTGCGAAACGACGGCCCACAGAGCCATCTCACGAAAGCCGGGACCCCGACGATGGGCGGGGCGCTGATTCTGGTCGCCGTGTTTATTACCACGCTGCTGTGGGCTGACCTGACCAATCGGTTCGTCTGGGTAGTTCTGTTCACAACTTTTGCGTTCGGCGCCATAGGATGGGCAGACGATTACAAAAAGCTCGTCAGCAAGAATCCGCGCGGGATCGGTGCCAAGGCAAAATATTTATGGCAATCCGTGGCGGGTCTCAGCGCCGCGCTGTTCCTGTATTATACGGCCCGCTCTCCGGTCGAGATCGAGCTGATCGTTCCGTTCTTCAAGCATGTGGCCATCGGTATGGGCCCATGGTTCATACTGCTGACCTACTTCGTGATCGTAGGTTCGAGCAACGCTGTCAATCTTACCGACGGGTTGGACGGCTTGGCCGTGATGCCGACGGTAATGGTGGCAGGCGCGCTTGGAATCTTCGCTTACGTGACTGGTCACTATCAATTTTCACAATACCTCGGAATTCCTTACATCGCCGGTGCGGGCGAAGTGCTGGTGTTCTGCTCCGCATTGGTTGGCGCTGGCCTCGGGTTCCTCTGGTTCAATACCTATCCGGCAATGGTGTTCATGGGGGATGTCGGAGCGCTCGGCCTGGGCGCAGCCCTGGGGGTTATCGCCGTGGTGGTGCATCAGGAGATTGTGCTGTTCATCATGGGCGGGGTATTCGTGATGGAAACCGTATCGGTGATGCTGCAGGTGGTGTCGTTCAAGCTGACTGGGCGTCGCATTTTCCGCATGGCGCCCCTGCACCATCACTTCGAACTCAAAGGATGGCCGGAGCCGCGCGTTATCGTGCGTTTCTGGATTATTACCCTGATCCTGGTGTTGATCGGGCTTGCGACGTTGAAGATTCGCTGACTATGCAGGCGGCGTGCATGGCACCCAACAATTCGCAGACAGCGCTGGTACTTGGACTCGGTGCAACGGGCCTGTCCTGCGCGCGCCATCTGAGCGCGCACGGCTACCGGGTGCGGGTGGCGGACAGCCGGCCGGCACCGCCGATGTTATCGTCGCTGCGCTCCGAGTTCCCTGACATGCAGGTAAATACCGGACCATGGGACAGCCGTGTTTTTCGCGACGCAGACCTGCTTGTGGTCAGCCCCGGTCTGTCGCTGCGCGATCCGGAAATTGCCGCCGCTCTGGCCGCCGGCGCGACTGCGGTCGGAGATATCGAGCTGTTTGCGCGCGCGACCACCGCGCCGGTCATCGCGATCACCGGCGCGAACGGCAAGAGTACGGTGACAACCCTGGTAGGCGAGATGTGTCGGGCGGCCGGACTTGATACCGCAGTGGGCGGGAACATCGGAACACCGGCGCTCGATCTGTTGCGTCATCCCGAGCCGGATGTCTACGTCCTGGAACTCTCGAGCTTCCAGCTCGAAACCACTTTCAGCCTGAATGCCCGTTCCGCAACAGTGCTGAATATAACTCCCGATCACATGGATCGCTATCGCGATATTGAGGAGTATGCCGCCGCCAAGGAACGCATTTTTCAGGGCGACGGAGTGATCGTGCTCAATCGCGACGATTCACGGGTGATGGCCATGGCCAGGGCGGGTCGACGGGCGATGTGCTTCGGACTGTCGCAACCGCGTGATGAATCCGATTACGGTCTTGTGCGCAAAGGCAGCGATGAATGGTTCGCGCGTGGCGCGCGCGCCTTCATGCCTGTGGCCGAGTTGCAGCTCGAGGGACGTCACAATGTGGCCAACGCGCTGGCGGCGGCCGCGCTGACCGATGTGATCGGAGTCCCGTTCGACTCGATGCGGCGCGCGCTTTCAAGTTTCAAGGGGCTGCGCCATCGCACGGAGGTGGTGGGTGAGCGCGACGGGGTGCTATGGATAAACGATTCCAAGGGCACAAACGTCGGCGCCACTGTTGCAGCACTGAACGGCATGGATCGGCCGGTTATCCTGATCGCAGGCGGGGATGGGAAGGGCGCCGATTTTTCACAGTTGCGCGGCGCGGCCAGGAATCGGGTGCGCGGCATGGTGCTCATCGGGCGGGATGCTCCGTTGCTCGAGCAGGCGCTCGGTGATCTCGTTCCAGTAGTACACGCTGCTGATATGCGCGAAGCGGTGCAGAAGGCTGCTGCCCTGGCACTCAGCGGCGACGCGGTGTTGCTGTCCCCGGCGTGTGCCAGTTTCGACATGTTTCGCAACTACGAACATCGTGGAGACGTGTTTCGCGATGCAGTCGCCAAGGTTATCGGATGAGCGAGATCGGGAATGCAGTCGTGCGACGTGCATTGCGGGCGGCAGAGCCGCGCGGCGGGCGCGCGCCCCGTTTCGCCAGGGATTGCGGACGATGAGCACCGTGCTGATCAATAACCGCAATACCAGGGCTGCCGGCCCGACCCGCCCTGCATACGACCCGTGGCTGGTGAGCAGTGTGGGAATCCTGCTCGCGGTCGGAATAGTCATGGTGTATTCGGCCTCGATACCTACGGCAGAGCGGTATACCGGAGGCAGCTTCCATTTTCTCCTGCGTCACCTGCTCAGTATCGTGCTCGGCCTGGTTGCGGGCGCGCTGGTCATGCGGACCCGCGTCAGGTTGTGGGAACACGCCGGACCGTACCTGCTTCTTGCAGGGATAGGAATGATGGTTCTGGTCATGGTGCCGGGTATCGGAGTGCATGTAAACGGAAGTTCGCGCTGGCTGCATCTGGGGTTATTCAAGCTTCAGCCGTCGGAGCTTGTGAAGGATTTCATGGTTGTGTATGTCGCCGGGTACTTGGTGCGCAAGCAGGAAGAACTGCGATATTTTACCCAGGGCATTCTGATGGTCAGCATTGTCGTGGCCGTAATCGGGGCGCTGCTTTTGCAGGAACCTGATCTGGGTACCGTTGTCGTGATCAGCATCACGGTTTTCATAATGCTGTTTCTCGGCGGCGTGCGATTTTGGCACTTCATGGTCGTGGTCGCGGCGGGGTTTGGTGGAATGATCCTGCTTACGGTTTATTCGCCGTATCGCATGGCCCGCATCACCGGGTTTCTCCACCCGTGGGCCGATCCCCTCAACAAAGGGTTCCAGCTGACCCAGGCGCTGATTGCCTTCGGGCGTGGCGGCGTATTCGGAGTCGGACTCGGGGGCAGTGTGCAGAAGCTGTTCTATCTGCCGGCGGCATATACCGACTTCCTGCTCGCCGTGCTGGCCGAGGAGCTCGGCCTGATAGGCGTGCTCGTCATCATTGGGCTTTTCGTCATCGTCGTCTGGCGCGCATTCGTGATTTCGCGCGCTGCCGAGAGGCTGGGCCAGATCTATGGAGCCCGCCTGGCCCAGGGCGTCGGCATCCTGATTGGCGGGGAGGCGATGATCAACATGGGCGTGAACATGGGAGCGTTGCCGACAAAGGGGTTGACGCTTCCGTTTGTCAGCTACGGCGGCAGCAGCATGGTTGCCAGCTGCATCGCGGTCGCGTTGCTGCTGCTGGTGGACCGTGAAACGCGCCAGCGCCGGCCGGAGAAGACATGACTACGGTGATGATCCTTGCCGGGGGGACCGGAGGCCACGTATACCCGGCGCTTGCAGTTGCCCGAAAGCTGCGCGATCAAGGCGTTGTGGTCGTATGGGTTGGAACACGCAGAGGACTTGAGGCGCGCGTGGTGCCGGCAGCCGGATTCGAGATGGAGTGGATCACCATACGAGGTATTCGACATAAGGGCTACACGTCATGGCTGCTAATGCCGTTGCGCCTGGCGGTCGCCATGTTCCAGTCGTGGCGCATTATGCGCCGTCTCCGGCCCGATGCCGTGCTGGCAATGGGGGGGTTCGTGGCTGCACCCGGCGGGCTGGTGGCGCGTCTGCTGCGTCGGCCATTGCTGATCCACGAGCAGAATGCAATTGCCGGGCTTACCAATCGCTGGCTCGCCTATATAGCTGACACCGTGATGTGCGGTTTTCCGGAGGCCTTCGGAACTTTGCCCGGCGCACGCCATGTGGGGAACCCGGTACGCGACGAGATCCTTGCGCTGCCCGCGCCGACCGAGCGCCTAGGCGCCCGCCAGGGGCCATTGCGCATCCTGGTGGTCGGCGGCAGTCAGGGTGCGCATGTGTTCAATACGGTGATGCCCGAGGCGATGGCAAGGGTTGCGCACCAGCTTTCCCCCCAGGTCTGGCATCAGGCCGGGCGCAACGGGCGTGAGTCTACAGAACGTGCGTACCGGGCATCGATGGTCGAGGCGCGCGTCACGGCATTCATCGACGACATGGCCCAGGCCTACGCCTGGGCTGACCTGCTCATATGCCGCGCTGGGGCGATGACGATCGCCGAGATCGCCGCGGCTGGCATTGCTGCCATCCTTGTCCCTTATCCGCATGCCGTCGACGATCATCAGACGGCAAATGCCCGGTTTCTGAACGACAGAGACGCAGCGGTTCTGGTTCCGCAGTCCGAATTCGATGCCGCGCGCGTCGCCGAGCTACTCGCCGGTTTTGCCGCCAACCGCGAGCTGCTGCAGAAGATGGCGATCAACGCGCGTACCTGTGCCGTGCCGGACGCGACCGAGGCGGTCGCGCGCCTGTGTGTGGAGGCGGTCCATGCGTAACTGGGTAAGGCGCATTCATTTCGTGGGAATCGGTGGAGCCGGGATGAGCGGCATTGCCGAAGTGCTTCACAACCTGAAATTCGAGGTTTCGGGGTCGGATGCTCAGCAAAACGCCAACACACACCGGCTAAGCGGGCTGGGTGTGGCGGTGCATATAGGGCATGACGCCGCACTGATCGGGGGGGCCGATGTCGTGGTGGTCTCGTCTGCGGTCGACGTCCAGAATCCAGAGGTCATGGCGGCGCACGCTGCCAAGATCCCGGTGATCCCGCGTGCGGAAATGCTCGGTGAACTCATGCGGCTGCAGCATGGAATCGCTGTTGCCGGCACGCACGGCAAGACCACGACCACCAGTCTTGTGGCAAGTGTTTTGGCGCAGGGCGGGCTTGATCCCACATTCGTCATAGGCGGACGCCTGAATAGCGCCGGAGCGAACGCACGTCTGGGTCGAGGCGATTATCTTGTTGCGGAGGCTGATGAGAGCGATGCCTCGTTTCTGCATCTGCAGCCCTATCTGGCGATCGTGACCAACATTGACGCCGACCATATGGGAACCTACGGCGGTGATTTCTCCCGCCTGAAACAAGCGTTCATCGACTTCTTGCACAATCTGCCGTTCTACGGACTTGCGGTACTTTGCATCGACGACCCCGTAGTGCGGGAAATCATGCCTAAAGTGCACAAGCCGATACGGACCTACGGGCTCAGCGCGGACGCGGACGCACAGGCGCAGGACATCGTGCAGCGTGGCATGCAGATGCACTTCACCGCCACTCTGCCGGGCATGCCGGGGGGGATGCAGGTAGTTCTCAACCAACCGGGTCGTCACAATGTTCTGAACGCGCTTGCCGCGATCGTGGTGGCGCACGAATTACATGTTTCCGATCAGGCGATTTTTGACGGGCTGGCAGGGTTTGCCGGTATTGGGCGGCGGTTCCAGATCAACGGCACGGTCGCGCTGGACGGCGGGGACGTGATGCTGGTCGATGACTACGGGCACCATCCTACCGAGCTTGCCGCTACGATCGCCGCCGCGCGCGCCGGCTGGCCGCAACGCAGGCTGGTTGTCGCCTTTCAGCCCCATCGCTACACGCGTACGCGCGACCTCTTCGACGACTTTTGCGCGGTGCTGGGCGGTCTTGACCCCGTACTGATCACCGAGGTGTACGCCGCCGGCGAGCTGCCCATTGTAGGTGCCGACGGACGTGCCCTGTGCCGAGCGATCCGTGCACGCGGAGGCAATCCCATATTTCTGGAAAAAGTCGATGCACTTCCCGGCGTTCTGCGGGAGGTACTTGCCCCCGGGGATCTGTTGCTGACGCTTGGGGCGGGAAACATCGGACAGGTTGCGGCCAATCTGCCCAAAACACTGGTGGCCGGGACATGATGGCTCGGGCGAACATCGGCAGCGGTCTGCGCGGCACGCTGCGGCTGGACGAACCGCTTGCGCGGCATACCAGCTGGCGGGTGGGTGGTCCGGCGGACCGTTACTATGAGCCCGCTGACCTTGATGACCTGATGCACTTCCTTCGGACGGTGCCTGCGCAGGAGCCGATTCACTGGATCGGTCTGGGCAGCAATCTCCTGGTGCGCGACGGTGGCGTGCGCGGAACGGTGCTGTGTGTGACCGGACGGCTCAAGAGCCTGATGGTGCTTGCCGAAAATCGCGTTCGGGCGGAAGCCGGCGTTCCCTGTGCGCAGCTGGCCCGCTTCTGTGCGCGGCACGACCTGAGCGGAGCCGAATTTCTGGCCGGTATCCCTGGAACTGTCGGCGGGGCCCTCGCGATGAATGCCGGGGCGTTCGGCGGCGAGACATGGGGAATCGTGGCCGCGGTCGAGACGATAGACCGGTGCGGGCAGATCCGGACCCGGTTTCCGGCCGATTACCGGGTTTCCTACCGCAGCGTTGTCGGACCGGACCAGGAATGGTTTGTCGCCGGCCACTTTCAGCTTGGCGCAGGGGTTGCGGCCGATGGTAAGGCATTGATCAAGTCACTGCTTGCGAAGCGCGGTGCGACCCAGCCCACGCAGCAGCCCAATGCCGGATCGGTGTTTCGCAACCCAGCGGGTGATCACGCCGCACGCCTGATCGAGGCGACGGGCCTGAAAGGGACGTGCGAGGGCGACGCGTGTGTCTCGGAGCTGCATGCGAACTTCATCATCAATCGCGGCAAGGCCACCGCAGCCCAGATCGAACGCCTGATTGCCATTGTGCAGGAACGCGTCCTGGCCGCGCAGAACGTCAAGCTGGAGCCGGAGGTGCGGATCATTGGAGTTGAATCGTGAGCCACGATCTGACCGACACGGGCATGTGGCATGGGTCCTGGCTACGCGGCCGGGAGGAGGCGGGTGATGTTCCCTGCTGAGAACCGTGCGACCAGTCTCGAAGAGCCGTTGCTGTCCCAGCGCAACGTGCTCGTGGGGTTGACGGTACTTGCGGTGTCCATCCCGGTGCTGTTTGGGATCAACTACGTGCTGCGTCCGGATACCCTGCCGGTGCGAAGCGTGAGTTTCGAGGGGCCATTCAAGCATGTCCGCAAAGAGGCGCTCGCGCGTGCGGTTGCACCGGTGGCTTCGGGCAATTTGCTGCTTCTCAACCTGGATGCGATCAAGGCGCGCGCTGAATCCGTGCCGTGGGTCTATCAGGTTTCAGTGCGCCGCCAATGGCCGGGTGGGGTGCATATCCGATTCACCGAGCAGACCCTGGCTGCGCAGTGGGGCAATGCGCTGTGGATCAACACTGCGGGCGATCTGGTGAACCTCCAGGGCCGTCGTGGCCCATTGGATCTTCCCAAGCTGAGCGGCCCGGACGGCACGCAGACGCAGGTGTTTGGTCAGTATCAGCGTTTGAACGCGCTTTTGGCCCCTGCGGGCCTGCCCATCGTGAGCCTGACGCTCACTGCGCGCCATACCTGGAGGACTGTCGTTGACCGCAATCTGCTTCTTGTTCTGGGGCGACGCGCGCTGAAGGCGAAAGTGACACGCTTTTTGACGGTATATACGCAGGCGCTGGTAAACCAGCGTAAATGGATGCGCAGGGTAGACCTGCGCTATTCAAACGGCTTCGCGGTGCAGTGGCGGGACCACGCGGGTGCTGAAATTGCTTCGGGCGCAGAGGGTTGAAACATGTCCAGAAAAGGCGACGAAAATCTGATCGTGGGCCTTGATATAGGCACTTCAAAGGTACTTGCAATAGTTGGAGAAGTGTCGCCGTCCGGGGAGGTAGAGGTTATCGGTGTCGGCCACCATCCCTCGCGCGGCATGAAAAAAGGGGTCGTCGTGAATATCGAGTCGACGGTGCAGTCGATCCAGCGTGCCGTCGAGGAGGCCGAACTGATGGCTGGCTGCCAGATCCATTCCGTGTACGCTGGAATCGCCGGTAGCCACATCAGCAGCTTCAATTCCCACGGAATCGTCGCGATCAAGGACAAGGAAGTCGGCCGCGGTGACGTGGATCGGGTGATCGAGGCGGCGCGTGCGCTTGCCATTCCTGCCGATCAGAAGGTGCTGCACATCCTGCCCCAGGAATTCATCATCGACAAGCAGGAAGGTGTGCGTGAACCGATCGGCATGTGCGGGGTGCGGTTGGAGGCCAAGGTGCACATCGTGACCGGGGCGGTGAGTGCCGCCCAGAACATCATTAAGTGTGTGCGTCGCTGCGGCCTGGAAGTCGACGACATCATCCTCGAGCAGCTCGCGTCCAGCTTATCGGTACTGACGGAAGATGAAAAAGAGCTGGGCGTGTGCCTGATTGATATCGGCGGCGGCACTACCGATATTTCAGTATTCACGGAAGGAGCCATCCGCCATACAGCGGTGATTCCGATCGCTGGAGATCAGGTGACCAACGACATCGCGGTCGCATTGCGCACGCCGACCCAGCATGCCGAAGAAATCAAGAAGAAGTACGGTTGTGCGCTCACGCAGCTTGCCCGGTCGGACGAATCCATCGAAGTGCCTAGTGTCGGCGATCGCGCGCCGCGCAAGCTTGCGCGCCAGACCCTGGCCGAAGTTGTCGAGCCGCGCGTGGAGGAACTTTACGCACTAGTGCTTGCTGACCTGCGGCGCAGCGGTTTCGAGGACATGGTTGGTTCCGGCATCGTCCTGACAGGGGGGAGCGCCAAGATGGAGGGCATGATCGAACTGGCCGAAGAGGTGTTTCACATGCCCGTGCGGCTCGGTATTCCGCAGTACGTGGGAGGCCTGAGCGGCGCGGTGCATAACCCGATTTACGCGACGGGTGTCGGGCTGGTGCTGTTCGGAGCGAAGGACCGCGATGGCAAGCACTACGACCTGCACGCGCGCCGGGAGGTCCCGAGCCTAAGCGGGATGCTTCACAAGATGAAGAGTTGGTTTCAGGGGAATTTCTAGCAGCGGAGCAACGAAACGGGACAAATCTGTCTATTCGGATCAGCCACAGGAGACTTATCATGTTTGAACTCATGGATACCTACGGTCAGCAGGCCGTTATTAAGGTGATAGGGGTCGGCGGCGGAGGTTGCAACGCGGTCGATCACATGGTTGCAGCCAACATAGAAGGCGTGGAGTTCATTATTGCCAATACCGATGCACAGGCCCTGAAGCGGTCCGGGGCGCGCACCGTCCTTCAGCTTGGAGCAAATCTTACGAAGGGGCTCGGTGCCGGCGCCGATCCGACCGTGGGCCGTCAGGCGGCGGTCGAGGACCGGGAGCGCATCGCCGAAGTCCTCAGCGGAGCCGACATGGTGTTCATCACGGCCGGCATGGGCGGCGGAACCGGCACGGGCGCTGCACCGGTGGTGGCGCAGGTGGCGCGCGATCTAGATATATTGACGGTTGCCGTGATCACCAAGCCGTTTCCTTTTGAAGGAAAAAAACGCATGGCGGTGGCCGAACAGGGGATAAAGGAGCTCGGCGAATTCGTCGACTCGGTGATCACCATCCCCAACGAAAAGCTGCTGTCCGTAGTCGGCAAGGGGGCCAGTCTTCTCGATGCCTTCAGCAAGGCGAACGAGGTGCTCCAGGGGGCGGTCCAGGGCATTGCCGAACTGATCACCCGTCCTGGCTTGGTCAACGTCGATTTTGCCGATGTGCGTACCATTATGTCTGAAATGGGCCAGGCTATGATGGGCTCGGCCAGTGCACGCGGCGATCAACGGGCCAGTGAGGCGGCCCGCGCGGCGGTATCGAGCCCGCTGCTCGAAGATATCAACATCTCCGGTGCGCGGGGCATTCTTGTCAACGTGACTGCTGGCCAGGACCTGTCGATCGGAGAATTCGAGGAGGTGGGCAATACGGTCAAGGAGTTTGCAGCCGAGGATGCCACCGTAATTGTTGGAACTGTAATTGATCCCACGATGCAGGGTGAGATGCGTGTCACGGTCGTTGCAACCGGCCTGGGGCAGGGTCAGAAAAAGAGCACCCCCTACAAGGTCATCAAAACGGGAACCGGAACAACGGATTACGAGCAGCTCGATACGCCCACCGTTATCAGGAATCGGCGTGTCGCGGAACCCAAGGCGCTGACCGAGGCGGGAATCGAGTATCTGGATATCCCGGCATTCCTCAGAAAACAGGCGGACTGAGGGTATCTGATATATATATTTGCCGGAAATCGGTTGGAGTTAGTATATGCGCGCGGCCTGTCCGTTCGTCGGGGATGGCTTACCGAAGTGCCGACAATGTCTGGAAAAGGCTGGACAATAGTCTATGTTTACCTTTAAATTCAGAAGGCGGGGAACACGAAACTTGTTGAATCAACGGCAAGCGCCATTTAGCTGTTCGGCGGTTCAGACTCAATCACCGGCAGATCACCAACTTGCGGGAAGCGCGGTGTAGTTTGTTGCGTCTTCGCAAATGGAGAGGACAGGCGGCAAGTTAAGGAAATGATTAAACAACGTACTCTGAAAAACGTGATCCGCGCCACCGGCGTAGGGCTCCATACAGGCGACAAAGTTTATCTCACATTGAGACCGGCACCGGTCGATTCGGGGATAGTCTTTCGCAGGACCGATCTGGCCGAGCCGGTTGAAATTAAGGCTCGCCCCGAAAACGTAAGCGATACCCGTCTTTCCACCACGCTGGAAAGCCGCGGAGTCAAGATATCGACGGTGGAGCACCTGATGTCGGCCTTTGCCGGACTCGGGATCGACAATGCTTATGTTGATGTCACGGCTGCCGAAGTGCCAATTATGGACGGGAGCGCCGGTCCATTCGTGTTCCTCATCCAGTCGGCAGGTATCGAAGAACAGCCCGCGCCCAAGCACTTCATGCGCATCAAGAAGAGCATTCGCATCGAAGACGGCGACAAATGGGTCTGTTTCGAACCCTGGGACGGGTTCAAGGTTTCCTTCTCCATTGATTTCGATCATCCGCTGTTCCGCAATTCTACCCAGGTCGCCAGCGTGGATTTTTCCACGACCTCTTTCGTCAAGGAAGTGAGTCGCGCCCGGACCTTTGGATTCATGCGCGATCTCGAAGCGCTGCGGCAAGCGGGGCTGGCGCGCGGCGGCGGACTGGACAACGCCATCGTGATGGACAGTTTCCGGATTCTCAATGATGACGGGTTGCGCTACGAGGATGAGTTCGTCAAGCACAAGGTGCTCGATGCCATAGGCGATCTGTATCTGCTCGGGCATCCCTTGATTGGCGCCTTCAGCGCGTATAAGTCTGGCCACGCGCTCAACAACCGGCTTTTGCGTGCGTTGATTGCAGATCAGGAAGCCTGGGAGCTTGTGTCCTATGCTGAAACGGACAAAGCGGCCATTTCCTTCATGTGCACCGCGCCAGCCGTCTGATTCGTGGTGCCCGCCTGCGGCGCAGTCAGGGAAACGAATCGCAGCATCATCATAAGAAACTTGAAAGAGCGGCAATGAATGTAATTCTCGTTCCAAAAAGCGTCGGCAAGGGGCGGCATATCAGTTTGAGCCGGCACCAGACGTTGGCGTTCGCGCTGGCCGTGTTGGTGGTATTACCGGCCCTGATTGGGATCACCGCATTTCATATCGACGCCATGCTCAGCGGGCCGCGGGACGGCTATCTTGCGCGTCAGGCGCGTGAACTTTCCAGGCAGCAGCGGGAGATCGCTGATGCACGCCGCAACGCGGAATTGCACCTCAATGCACTGGCGCAGCGCCTGGGACTGATGCAGGCGCAGGTTACACGGCTCGATGCCCTGGGCGCACGTCTGACACACATGGCTGGGCTGGACAAGAGCGAGTTCAACTTTTCTGAAAACCCGCCGGTGGGCGGTCCGGAGACGGATCTGGCGCCCAGCGTCTCGGTTCCAGATTTCATGAAAACCCTGGACAATCTGGAAAAGCAACTGGACAAGAAGGGACCGCGTCTGCATGCCCTGGAAAGCGTGCTGATGGACCGGCAGCTTCAGGCCGAAGTGTCGCCGGCCGGATGGCCCACGCGCGGTGGCTGGATTTCTTCAGGTTTTGGTCCACGCCTGGACCCCTTTACCGGTCGTCCGGAGTTCCACGAGGGGGTCGATATCGCTGCTCCGATGGGCACCCCGATCTTTGCTATGGCCGCCGGCGTGGTGAGCTTTGCCGGTCTCGATGCCGGCTACGGAAAGATGATCCAGATCAACGATGGAGATGGCCTGTCCACGCGCTATGGCCACACCAGCAAGATTCTGGTCAAGGTCGGCGAATGGATCAAGAAAGGCCAGCAGATCGCCCTTGTAGGATCCACAGGCTATTCCACCGGTCCGCACGTGCATTTCGAGGTGCTGGAGCATGGTCACGAGGTGAATCCCATGCCCTATCTGCGCTCTTCCGCTTCCTCCTCCTAGCCTTTGGGTTTGGGGTCCGGCAGCAGATTTCTGCGATCGGCCTGTCCCTTGTATTTAAGTTCCGGCGTTTTTCCTCCATAATCCGGCCTTCTCCACTGCCCCCGCAGGGTCTTCGGGTATTGATTCATGGTCGTAAGCCTACTTAACAGAGTATTCGGAAGCAGAAATAGCCGGTTGATCAAACAGATGATGCGGGAAGTCGTCCGCGTCAACGGACTTGAGTCCGGGATTGCCGTGCTTTCAGACGCCGCTCTCGGTGCCAAGACCATCGAATTCCGCAACCGCCTTGCCCAGGGCGAGAAGCTCGATGACCTGCTGCCGGAGGCGTTCGCGGTCGTGCGCGAGGCGTCCAAGCGGGCCCTCGGCATGCGTCACTTCGACGTACAGCTCATAGGCGGCATGGTTCTGCATCAGGGCAAGATCGCCGAGATGCGCACCGGAGAGGGCAAGACGCTGGTTGCCACCCTGGCCGTATACCTGAATGCCCTGGCCGGAAAGGGCGTACACGTTGTGACGGTGAATGACTACCTGGCGCGACGCGATGCCGAGTGGATGGGCAAGGTCTATAACTTTCTCGGACTGACCGTGGGTGTGGTGGTCTCCGGACAGGACACTGCGACCAAGCGGGCCGCCTATGCCGCTGACATCACTTATGGCACCAACAATGAGTACGGGTTCGATTACCTTCGGGACAACATGGCTTTTCGCGCCGAGGAAAGGGTACAGCGCGGCCTCAACTTCGCCGTCGTTGACGAGGTGGACTCCATCCTGATCGATGAAGCCCGTACACCGCTTATCATTTCCGGTCCCACAGAGGACAATACGGATCTGTATTACAAGATAAACGCCATCATCCCCAAGCTCACCCGTCAGGAAGAGGAGGATGGCCCCGGCGACTACAGTGTCGACGAGAAGACCCGTCAGGCATACCTCACGGAGGCAGGCCATGAGACCTGCGAGAGGCTTCTCGTTCGTGCCGGGATTCTGGATGAAAGCAGCAATCTCTACGATGTCCAGAACATCTCGCTGATGCATCACCTCAATGCTGCGCTGCGCGCCCATGCGCTTTACAAGCGTGAGGTCGACTACATCGTCAAAGACAACGAAGTCGTGATTATCGACGAGTTCACCGGACGCATGATGGCAGGACGGCGCTGGTCCGACGGTCTGCATCAGGCGGTCGAAGCCAAGGAGGGTGTCAAAATCCAGAATGAGAACCAGACGCTCGCCTCGATCACCTTCCAGAATTACTTTCGCATGTACGGCAAACTGTCCGGCATGACGGGTACGGCCGATACCGAGGCATTCGAGTTCCAGCAAATCTACGGTCTTGAAGTGGTTGTCATCCCCACCCACCGTCCGATGATTCGCAAGGATTTCGGCGATCAGGTCTACCGCACCGCCCAGGAAAAGCACGATGCCATCATCGCCGACATACGCGACTGCAACGGCCGCGGCCAGCCGGTGCTCGTCGGTACTGTCTCCATAGAGAGTTCCGAGCACCTGTCCCGGCTGCTGAAAAAACAAGGTATCGACCACGAGGTCCTTAACGCCAAGCAGCATGAGCGTGAGGCGCACATCGTTACCCAGGCGGGCCGGCCGGGCGCCGTGACGATAGCGACCAACATGGCTGGCCGAGGAACGGACATCGTGCTGGGCGGCAACATCGACATCGATCTGGCGGCCGCCGCCGGGGACAAGCAGAAGGAGCAAGGCATCAGGGCGCAATGGCAGAAGGTGCACGACCAGGTTCTCGCCTCCGGCGGGCTGCATGTCATCGGCACCGAACGCCACGAGTCGCGGCGAATCGACAATCAGCTGCGCGGACGCTCCGGACGTCAGGGAGATGCGGGATCGAGCCGGTTCTATCTTTCTCTTGAAGACAACCTGTTGCGCATCTTCGGTTCGGATCGCGTGTCCGGACTCATGCAGAAGCTCGGAATGCAGCCGGGGGAGGCGATCGAGCATCCATGGGTGTCGCGCGCGATCGAGAATGCGCAACGCAAGGTCGAAAGCAGGAACTTCGATATCCGAAAACAGTTGCTCGAGTACGATGATGTCGCAAACGACCAGCGCAAGGTCATCTATGAGCAGCGCAACCGCCTGATGGAGGTTGATGACATCTCCGACAGCATTACGGAGATCCGGCGCGACGTGGTCGATGAGCTTGTCAGCAGTTCGATTCCCCTCCAGAGCCTGGAGGAGCAGTGGAATATCCCCGAACTCGAGGAGAATCTGGCGCGCGAGTTTGATCTGAGACTGCCGATTGCGCAATGGCTCAAGGAGGATTCGACGCTGCACGAAGAACAACTGCGTGCGCGTATTCTCGCGGAGCTTGAAGGTGTCCATGCCACGAAAAGTGCCACCGTCGGCCCCGAGGTGATGCGGAATTTCGAAAAGGCCGTCATGCTGCAGGTTCTCGACGCCCAGTGGAAGGATCACTTGGCGGCTATGGACCATCTGCGTGAAGGCATACACCTGCGCGGCTATGCACAGCAGGATCCAAAGCAGGAATACAAGCGCGAGGCGTTCGAACTGTTCTCCAGCATGCTGGACAGGATAAAACGCGAGGTCATCAGCCTGGTGACCCGGGTGGAAGTCCGCGAACCCGACGACGTGGCGCTGCTCGAGGCCCAGAGGCAGCTTCCTGGGCAGATGCATTTCGAGCATCCTTCGGTGCAGAGCGAACCCGATGATCAGGAGGTGGCGGTCGCCCCCCAGCAGCCAGTGGTGCGCACGCAGCCGAAGATCGGCCGCAACGATCCCTGCCCGTGTGGGTCGGGAAAGAAATACAAGCAGTGTCACGGAAAACTGAACTAGGCCCGGGCAGCGCCTGCCCTGCGGATTGAAACAGCATTACCCTGAGCCATGGCCGTCAACCTTCCTCCGCTGCCCGAACTGCATCCCGTTGCCGGAATCCGGCTAGGCACCGCAATGGCCGGCATCCGCAAGAGAGATCGCCGCGACTTGGTCGTCATCGAATGTGCCACCGGAACCCGTGCCGCCGCGGTTTTCACGCAGAACCGGTTCCGGGCGGCCCCGGTGCTGGTTGCGCACGAGCATCTCGGTATGGCGCAGCCGCGCGCCCTGGTGATCAATACCGGCTATGCCAATGCCGGGACCGGCGAACCCGGCATGCGCGATGCAGTCGCCTGCTGCGAGGGACTGGCGCAACGGATCGGTGTACGCAGCTCCGAGATTCTTCCCTTTTCGACCGGCGTGATCGGTGAACGGTTACCGGTCGAGCGAATCACCTCGGGACTTTCGTCCTGTATCGCAGCGATGGACGAACGCGGATGGGCCGATGCCGCAACCGGAATCATGACTACCGATACCATGCCCAAGGGAAGTTCCTTGCGCAGTGAGATTGGCGGTGCCGTCGTCACGGTAACCGGGATTGCAAAGGGGTCGGGAATGATCTGCCCGAACATGGCGACAATGCTCACTTTCGTCGCGACCGACGCATCGGTGGGGCAGGTTGCCCTGGACGCGTTGGTGCGCAGCGCGGCCCGGGTTTCCTTCAACCGTATCACGGTAGATGGTGACACTTCGACCAATGATTCGTGCATTTTGCTTGCCACCGGACGCGCCGGGAATCCGCGGATTGAGCGACCGGAAGGCACGGCGTATCAGGCATTGAGCGAACTGGTTACGCGCGTGTTCACGGAGCTCGCCCAGGCTGTCATTCGTGACGCTGAGGGTGCCACGAAATTTATCACCATCGAAGTGAGCGGCGGGCGGAATGAGGACGAGTGTCTGGAGGTGGCGCAAACGATCGCGCACTCCCCGCTGGTGAAGACCGCGTTCTTCGCGAGCGATCCGAACTGGGGCCGCATTCTTGCCGCAGTGGGTCGCGCCCGGGTCGGTCAGCTGGACGTCGGGTCCGTGTCCATTCATCTCAACGACAGGTGTATCGTGCGCGGCGGTGCGCGTGCTCCGGAGTACACCGAGGCGCAGGGCCGGGCGGTGATGGCCGAGACCGAGATAACGCTGCGGGTGGATCTCGGTGCGGGGTCCGCCGCCACCCGGTTATGGACCAGCGACCTGTCGCACGAGTATATACGGATCAATGCCGAGTACCGGACATGAAGGCGCAGTCATGGCTGTGGTTGCCGGAGTCATCACCGACGCTGACGGCCGGGTATTGATCGCGCGCCGTGGCGCTGGCAGCCATCAGGGCGGGAAATGGGAGTTCCCCGGCGGCAAGAAGCAGCCCGGAGAGAGTGCATTCGATGCGCTGGTGCGCGAACTGGCGGAAGAGCTCGGCATCGCCGTCGACACCGCACATCCGTTGATCAGCATCCAGCACGCCTATCCCGACAGGACGGTCCAGCTTGAAGTCTGGAGAGTGGACCGCTATCACGGAATCGCGCACGGGCGCGAAGGGCAGCCCGTCCTCTGGGTCGCCGTGGAGGATCTGGACCGATTCGAGTTTCCCTTGGCCGACCGGCCGGTGCTGCGGGCGTTGCGATTGCCGGTATTGTATCTTTTCACCGACTCGCGCCGCTTCGGACCGGAGGCGTTTCTTCAGCACCTCGAGCGCGTCCTGCTCGCCGGAGCGAGACTGATCCAGCTGCGCGAGCCCCATCTCTCCCCGCAGGACTTCCGGGCCTACGCGCTGGAAGTGGTCGCGCTGTGTCACCGCCATAAGGCACAGGTGCTGTTGAATGCCCCGGTCGAGTGCGTGCTCGAGTGCGGTGCCGATGGCATCCACCTTAACAGCCGGCGACTGGAGCAGTTCGAGACGCGGCCGCTGGATGACCGCTACTGGGTGGCCGCGTCCTGCCACGATTCCGTGCAAGTGGAGCGGGCGCGCCAGCTCGGCGCAGACTTCATCGTCTTGTCTCCGGTACGCCCGACCCAGTCCCATCCGCAGACCGCGCCCCTGGGCTGGGACAGGTTTGGGGTGTTGTGCGCAGCTGCCGGGTTGCCGGTCTATGCCCTGGGCGGAATGCGCGTGGAAGACCTCGGCAGCGCCCGGCGCGCCGGTGCCCAGGGGATCGCCATGGTTAGTGGAGTGTGGAGTGCGGCCGTGCCGGAGTCGGTGGTCGCCGCGCTGACCTGAGGGTCAGGACGAGCGTGCGTGTCTAGCCTGAAGTTGCCCTACCTGCAGTAACCCATATTCCATTGAACGGCCTGTAATTCCAGGGATTTTTGAGGATGGAGCGGGGTTTTTGGGTGTAGGGATGTAGTCACTAATAATGTGTTGTTGGTATTGACATATCCAGATATATGTCGTATATACAGCGTATGCCAAAGCGCACAGGCGCAGCCTACGTAGTTACAACGACACGCCGCTACAAGGGCCGGGTCTATCATTCGCATCTGCTGCGGCGCAGCTTCCGGGACGGGGACCGGGTCCGCAACGAGACGCTCGGCAACCTCTCGCACCTGCCCGAGCCCCTCATCACGATGATCCGCCGCAGCTTAAAGGGCGAGACCTTTGTGCCGCTCGGCGAGGCCTTCACGGTCCTGCGCTCG
>JAJYEE010000038.1 GCA_021790335.1 Pseudomonadota bacterium
CACACACGCTCTGGGGTTCAGGATAATCCGCTGCGACCGTATTGGCCGGCGCCGCACGGCCAACGTGTCCGCTTTTGCATGATGTGACTCACCACTTCTCGGTGAAACGAGTGACCGGAACTGGCCGATTGTGCCAGTACGGGAAGTGTGCCGAATTGCAGACGTTGGAACACGCACCAGTAAGCCAAGGGCAGCTTTCCGGAAGGCAAGCCGAACGCGCACAATCGGCCAAGAGCGGCCGTTCGACCTGCCCGAAAGTGAACCTAGGAAAATGAGGCGGCAGGAATTCAACGTCTCCGCTCACGGTGATATCGGAGTGCAATGCCGTATTACCGGCGGTCCGGTCTCCAAAGATGCAGTGAAGGTTCCATAAACATGGTACAAAAGATCGGTCACGCCAGTATGGCGCTTGCCTTCAGGGTTGCCCTGGCCGCAATCTGGGAATGAGGTCGAAAGCCACCCAGGTACACGATGCTCCGCCTCTCTGGACGCGGTGCGCGGACTCTCGGGCAGACAGCTAAAGGTCAGCACCTGCTGCCAGCGCCGGTCTCTGGCTTCGCAACTGGAATTCGATTGGTTTCTGGCATCGACTTTCATTTCATCGCCTCGCTGCGCTTTGCATGAATCCGCCATGTCGCACTGCTATGACAAGAGAGTAAGGCAACGGCGCAACAGCGGCCAATTGGACATTGCCGTGCGCGCAATGGCCGAGCGCTATCGGCGCGTGGAGTTTTTGGGTCAGCCGTGTTGGGGCGTTGCGCTCCAGAATCGATGCAGGTAGTCATGGTCCGGATCGCGGACGGGCAGCGGTTCCAGTTTTCGGGCAAGAAAGAAGCGCTCGGCCTCGGGTCGCGCTTTCACCAGCAAGCCGTCGAATCCCTGTTCCCGGGCAGCCATCCTCGCAGCGTCCAGCAAACAGCTGCCGACGCCTGCACGCTGTTGCGCCGGATCGACATACAGGCCGTGCAGCAACAGCTCGGTCTTGCCCGTAGGCAGGTCGCGCACAGTGGCCGGCTCCCAGGCAGCCACGCCGAGCAAGGCTCGATCGGCATCTTCTGCCACGACAATGTGCAGGTGTACCAAGTCATGTTCGGTATAACGATAACTGGGCAGCGTCAGCCGCTTC
Source organism: Pseudomonadota bacterium (assembly GCA_021790335.1). Classification (GTDB taxonomy): domain Bacteria; phylum Pseudomonadota; class Gammaproteobacteria; order Acidiferrobacterales; family UBA6901; genus JAJYCY01. Next base: position 1,127 of record JAJYEE010000038.1, read on the forward strand.
ACGCGTGCCGTCAGGTTCCAGGTCATGACGGCGCGCTCGATGACGGCATTGACCGCATCGAAATCCGCTGGCACGGCCGGGCGCAACCGGATGGCGTGCGTGGCGATCATCTCAGGTGCCCGATTCGGCTGTGCGGGCTATCGACGTCCGTGATAACATCACGCAGTGGCTTGCCCTCGTCGGCCGTGCCGACCAATTCCGCCTTTCCGGGCACCGGAATCACGCTGTCGATCTGGAGACGCTCTTTGGTACCACGGAGAAAACATTCCTCGTCAATTTGCGTTGCACCGCAATAAAAACCGCAACGGCCACTAAGAGCGTGGTCGCTGTACCCAAGAAAAAGCGCGCGGTTCAATTTGCCCGCGCGCCCGTTTCTTGCTTGACTTACGGTGCCTTCACTTCCTCAATCAGGCCAGGTCGAATCGATCCAGGTTCATCACCTTGCTCCAGACCGCCACAAAGTCATGGACAAACTTCGCCTGCGCGTCCGAGCTTCCGTACACTTCAGCCACAGCCCGGAGCTGTGAGTTCGAACCGAAGACGAGATCAGCACGCGTGCCGGTCCACCTGACTTTGCCCGTTGCGCGGTCGCGCCCTTCAAACACGTCCGCATCTTTCGAGACCGACTTCCACTCCGTCCCCATATCGAGCAGGTTCAAGAAGAAGTCGTTGGTCAGCGCCTCCGGCCGCTTCGTAAAGACACCGTGCTGGATCTGGCCGACGTTGGTGTTCAGCACGCGCATGCCGCCAAGGAGAACCGTCATCTCCGGCGCCGTCAGCGTCAGCAGTTGCGCCTTATCCACCAGCAGCTCCTCCGCCTTGACGGTGTATTTGGCCTTTTGGTAGTTACGGAAGCCGTCCGCGATCGGCTCCAGCACGGCAAAGGCCTCGACATCGGTTTGCTCCAGCGAGGCGTCCATGCGGCCCGGTGAGAACGGAACGATCACATCCTGACCGGCATTCTTCGCCGCCTGCTCGACGCCTGCGCAACCGGCCAGCACGATCAGGTCAGCCAGAGACACCTTCTTGCCGCCAGTCTGCGCGCAGTTGAACTCGCTCTGGATGCCCTCCAGGGTCTTGAGCACCTTCGCGAGCTCCGCAGGCTGGTTGGCTTCCCAATCCTTCTGCGGCGCCAGCCGGATGCGGGCACCGTTGGCACCGCCACGCATGTCGGAGCCACGGAACGTGGAGGCCGATGCCCAGGCGGTCGACACCAGTTGCGAGACCGACAGGCCCGAACCCAGCGCCCTGCCCTTGAGGGCGGCTATGTCCATTTCATCGATCAACTGGTGATTGACCGCCGGGATCGGGTCCTGCCAGAGGAGATCCTCTTTTGGCACCTCGGGACCGAGGTATCGCGCCTTGGGCCCCATGTCACGGTGCGTGAGCTTGAACCAGGCCCGCGCGAAGGCGTCGGCGAACTCGTCTGGATTTTCCATGAAGCGCCGCGAGATCTTTTCGTACGCCGGGTCGAAACGCAGGGAGAGGTCCGTGGTCAGCATGGTCGGTGCAATGCGCTTGGACTTGTCGTGGGCATGCGGCACGGTGCCGGCACCGGCGCCGCCCTTCGGCGTCCACTGATGCGCTCCGGCTGGGCTCTTGGTCAGCTCCCATTCGTAGCCGAACAGGTTCCAGAAGAAGTTGTTACTCCACTTCGTCGGCGTGGTGGTCCAGGTGACTTCCAGGCCGCTGCCGATCTGATCACCGCCTTTGCCGCTGCCAAAGCTGCTCTTCCAGCCCAAGCCTTGCTCCTCGATGTCGGCCGCTTCCGGCTCGGGACCCACATGGGAGGCGGGGCCGGCGCCGTGGGTCTTGCCGAAGGTATGGCCGCCCGCGATGAGCGCCACCGTCTCTTCGTCGTTCATCGCCATGCGCGCAAAGGTCGTGCGGATGTCCTTGGCCGCCGCGACCGGATCCGGATTGCCATTGGGGCCCTCCGGGTTGACGTAAATCAGGCCCATCTGCACGGCCGCGAGCGGGTTTTCAAGGTTCTCGTGCTTGCCGGAGTAGCGCTGATCCTCCAGCCACTTTTTCTCGGCACCCCAGTAGATGTCCTTTTCCGGTTCCCAGATGTCCTCACGCCCGCCGGCGAACCCGAAGGTCTTGAAGCCCATGGATTCCAGCGCGACGTTGCCGGTGAGAATGATCAGGTCGGCCCAGGAGATTTTCCGCCCATACTTCTGTTTGATCGGCCAGATCAGCCGGCGCGCCTTGTCGAGGTTGACGTTGTCGGGCCAGCTGTTGATGGGCGCAAAACGCTGGTTGCCGGTTCCGGCGCCGCCACGGCCGTCGCCGGTGCGGTAGGTACCCGCGCTGTGCCAGGCCATGCGAATGAAAAAAGGCCCGTAGTGGCCGAAGTCTGCTGGCCACCAGTCCTGCGACTGGGTCATCAGTTCACGGAGGTCCTTCTTCACGGCCTCCAGGTCGAGCGTCTTGAATTCTTCGGCGTAGTTGAAGTCCTCGCCCATCGGATTGGACTTGGCGGAATGCTGGCGCAGGATATCCAGCCGCAACTGGTTCGGCCACCAGTCCCGGTTCGACGGGCCGCCGCCGGCAGTGTGATGGAACGGGCACTTTGCGTCGGTTGACATGTAATCGCTCCTTTGCTGTTTGCACAGTGCGTGCGGAATCGCCTGACTGCGCGCGCGAGAAATACAGGTTATGCCCTACTCGGGACATTATCTTGATGCAGCTCAACCGATCTCCGGCAATGCAGCTTGGGGCAAAGACTAGGTGGGGCGGACGAGAAACTCCAATTGAATGTCACCATCGGCGGGATAGCCGTGGGCTATCGGATAAAAACCTGCAGAAAGCGAAGTGAATCAGTCGGCCGGGCCGCCGAGATAATGCACGCAGTCGAGTTCGCAGGCGCGGATCGCCTGGCGCACCGCCTCGATCGCCTGTGGACGCGGGAAGCTGACGCGCCAGGCGAGCGCCACGCGTCGCTCAGGAGGATTTGAGAACGAACGGATCTCGGTGAGCCTCGAGGCGTAATGGCCCGGGCCGCTCGCGGCCGTGTACGGCAGCACTGTCACGCCCATGCCGGAAGCCACCATGTGCCGGATGGTTTCAAGCGAACTGCCTTCCACCGCTTTCTGCAAGCGGGTTTTACCCCGCTTTCCCGGACACATCAAAGAAGCCCATACTCTTAACTCAACCGTCCGCGGAAAAGGGGTAGAACCCGACTTAACAAGCAAATCTGAAACCCGCCGTTGGCGCTGCGGCCCGCGAGGGTCGGTTCGATTACTTGTTCGTGGAGTCGACAGGGATCTCGGAGCCGCTCCCAACCGCGGAGCCTCGCCTGGGTCGGCGAACGGTCCTCACCTTGCCGCTACTTCCTCCTCCGCAGAAGAACTGATCGCCGCCATCGGACTCGAGTCCCGAAATCCCCACTCCGGGCGGCATATCAAGCCTTTCCAGGATCTCTCCCGTTCGAGGATCGACTCGCCTTAAATCGCTCTCGTCACCTTCCCAGGTACCGTGCCAGAGCTCGCCGTCGATCCAGGTGACCCCGGTGACGAAGCGCTTGGATTCGATCGTGCGAAGAATCGCCCCTGTTTGAGGATCGATTTGATGAATCTTCCGGTCCCGATACTGCCCCACCCAGAGCGTCCCTTCGGCCCACGCGAGCCCCGAGTTACCGCCGCCGGGCGCCGGGATCGTGGCGAGCACACGGCCGGTCTGCGGATCGATTTTCTGGATGCTATCCTCAACGATCTGAAACAGGTGTCGGCCGTCGAAGGCCGTTCCTGCATGCGCGGCCACATCTATAGCGCGCAGCGTCTTGCCGCTCTCCGGATCGAAAGCGAGCAGTTTGTCTCCAGCGGCGAACCAAACCTGCTGGCCGTCGTACGTGACCCCACCCACTTGGTCGACACCTGGAAAGGGTCCATACTCACGGATGATTTTGGCTGTTGATCGTTTCATGACTGCATCTTAGTCATTCGGTAGTGGCGCGGGAAGTAACAAGGTTGTCGTGAATCCGAGCACGGGTGGGGTCATCCAACGACGCGCTCGCCCGCGACCGGACGACTGCACCTTGCCTGCGGCCGCCAGCGAGTCCACTGCCCGCTGCACGGTGCGCTGGCTCGTTCCCATCGCAAGCGCCAGGGCCGAGCTCGACCACGACTCCCCGTCGGCGAGGAAGGCCAGCACCGCCGCATGCTTTTCTTCAACAGGTCGCGCCAGCACCACGACCTTGCGTGCTTGGCGCGGCATCAGCACGAATCCCCGTTTCGTCGCGCTCACGCCGGCGAGCCGCCGAAGCACCTTGCGCAGCCGCCCGACTTCGACGCGCAATCGTGCGCGATGCGATTCACCGACGAACTTCGTCCGAAATGCGTGCGCGATGAGCGTGTCTCGCGGCACGTCTTCGGGCCACGCCTCGCCCAGCGCACGTGCGAGCGCGAACAACACCGGGCGCGTCGTGAGCGGCACCACCGTGCCCGCGGTACGCACGACATGACGGCACGCGTCCACCACGAGAGCCTTCGACGTCAGTAGCGTTTCAACCTCCTCGAGCAGGAGCAGCCGCTGCGTGCCACGCGCAATCAGGCGTGCCGCGGGCGTGTTCAGGACGAGGGCTGCGCTTTCGACTTCCGCCGTCAGCGCCGGGACACCGGCGTGGCGTACGGCGCGCCCGGCCCGAGCGAGCGCTGCGCGCGCCGTCTTCGTCCGGAGGTGTTGCACCGCGATCCCCGCGACCACCAGCTCGTGGACGGCCCTCAACGCGGGAGGCAAGGGCGCGGGATCGAGCTCGGCGAGCCTCTGTTCGGCCTCGTCGAGGCGCCCGATCAGGAGCAGGCGCCGGACCTCGAGATACCGCGCATGCGCGGCGTTCGCCTGGTCGCCGTGCGCTTCGAGCGTCGCCCGCGCTGCGTCAAGCGCTCTTGCCGGCCAGCCCAGGTCGCGCGAGGCAAGTGCGATCTCGGCCTCGGCGACGACACACCTCGCGCGTGCCACGGCCTCTTTGGGACCGAAGGCGCGCGCCGCACGTCGCACAAGCGCTTTCGCGCAAACAAGATCGCCGAGCTGCGCCATTGCGATGCCTCGAAGTGCGAGCGCCTGTGCATCTTCGCGCAGGGCGACCCGCGTCAACGCACCAAGGGGATCACCGGCGGCGAGTGCGCGCGCCGCGGCCGTAATCAGCGAGTCCATCGAAATCCCGCCACACTTGTAACTCCCATCGTTTCGATATCCTGCGCTAAGTTTACTTGGTGATCAATAACCATCGATGAGAAACGAATGGACACTCAAAAGAAGGAAACGAGCGCGATGACGAAGCATCTGACCGGAACACGTAAAGAATGGCTGGCGGCACGGCTTGATCTGCTTAAGGCTGAAAAGGAGCTCACGCGGCGCAGCGACGAGCTGGCGCGGCGGCGGCAGGAACTGCCCTGGGTGCGAATCAACAAGGAGTACCGCTACGACACCGACGACGGCACAGTGTCACTCGCCGATCTGTTCAGAGGGCGTTCGCAGCTCCTTGTCTACCACTTCATGTTCGGGCCCGACTACATGGCGGGGTGTCCGCACTGCTCGGCAATCGCGGACGGATTTAACGGGTTCGTCACGCACCTGGCCAACCACGATGTAATGCTCTGGGCGGTGTCGCGGGCACCGCTCGCGAAGCTACAGGCATACAAACGGCGGATGGGCTGGAGTTTCCCCTGGGCGTCGTCGCGCGGAAGCGACTTTACTTCCGACTTTGGTGTCGCATACACGGAGGAGCAACTGCGGTCCGGAGCGGCCCAATACAACTTTGGGTCGGTGACGTGGCCGCCGCGGCCGATCGGCGAGGAGGAGGCGCTCCCCGATCTTACGGCAGGAACTGCCACCGACTGGGCGACGTACGCTCGGGAGGCTCCCGGCATGAGCGCGTTCGTGCTCGAGGACGGCGTTGTCTACCACACCTACTCGACCTACGGGCGCGGGCTGGACGGCCTATGGGGCCTGTACCAGTGGCTCGACCGGGCACCCCGAGGGCGCAACGAGACCGGCGTCTGGATGCGCCGCCATGACGAGTACGACAAGGGCTGAGGGAAGTCATGGTCGTCACCGGAGACCCAACGCACATGTGTTCCGAGCGAGCACCGCAGAAGGCGTTTCTTGGCATCTCGGCGCTGCTCTTCGCTGCCAGCGCAGTGGTAACAATCGTCCGGTGCGCGTCCATGTCGGCGATGGGAGAAATGCCAATGTCCGGCGGCTGGACGATGTCGATGGCGTGGATGCGGATGCCCGGACAAACGTGGCCCGGCACCGCGGCGTCGTTCCTTGGCAGCTGGGCCGTAATGATGGTGGCAATGATGCTGCCGTCTTTGGTCCCAATGCTGTGGCGCTACCGCCAGGCTGTTGGCTGGACAGACGAGACGCGCCTCGGTCGGCTGACCGCGCTCGTTGGCGTGGGGTACTTCTTCGTGTGGGCCGTGTTCGGAATGGCCGCCTTTCCACTGGGGGTCGCGCTGGCAGCGGTCGAGATGCAGCTGCCAGCGTTGGCGCGCGCCGTTCCGATCGCGGTCGGTGCGGTCGTCCTGATCGCCGGCGCGCTCCAGTTCACGAGGTGGAAAGCGTATCACCTTGCCTGCTGCCGGGAGGCGCCGGGGCGCGGCCGTGTGTTGCCAGCGAATGCTAGCACGGCCTGGCGACACGGCCTGCGCCTCGGGCTCCACTGCAGCTACTGCTGTGCCGGCCTGATGGCGATCCTCCTGGGTCTCGGGGTCATGGATCTGCGCGCGATGGCGGTTATGACGGCAGCCATCACTGTCGAACGTCTCACACCGGCCGGTGAGTGCGTCGCGCGCTTCACCGGGGCCGTGGTCGTCGGGGCAGGGTTGATTCTGATTGCGCGAGCAGCCGGGCTCGGATGACGTATCACGAGGTTCATATGAAAAAGCTATTTGTGGTTCATGGCGACAAAGGTGGCGTCGGCAAATCGACGTTCGCTTTCCTGCACGCCGACTTCCTGCTCGCTCGCCACAGGCAGATCGTGATCGTCGAGGGAGACAAAAAGATCTCGGGGAGTCGGCTCCGCATGCCTTCTCAGCCGCAGCGATCAAGTTCCCCAGCTCCGCCGCCGAGTAGTGCGTAGTGATCCTGCCGGACGAGCGGTGTTCCAACAGATCCTGTCGGTCCTCGAACGACACGCCCGCCTCGCGTAAGCGTCGGCCAAATGTGTGCTTGAGGTCGTGGACCCGTACTGGAGGCAGTCCGGCACGGTGTCGCGCCGCCAGCCACGCGGTGTCGTTCATCGCCGTGACCGGTTTGCCCCGGTAGGTAAACACGTATTCGGTGTGTTCGTTCCGGACTTCCTCGATCACGGACTGCGCAAACCCATTCAGCACCAATTGTTTTCGTGACTCGCTATGCGTTGTGGGTCGATCTTGAAAAGATAATACTGTGCTCTCGTTGACCTACGGATCACGTGTTCAGGTTCGCCGGGTCACTCTCTAAGTGGCGGCGGAGGGACAAAACGCCGCGCCTGATCCGTCGGACTCATGATTCCGACAGAATTACCGTCAGGATCCTCCACGATTGCATAACGTGCACCCCAGAAGGCGTCTTCCGGCGCTTTCTGGACCGGGCTGCCATTGGATCGCATTTTTGCGAAAAGATCATCGACGCCGTTCCGTGAAGGAACCATGACAAAGATGACGAATCCGCCGCATCCTGCATGGCGCTTCAGCCCTGGATTCCACTGCGCGGCAGAATTCTCTGCTGTCGAGCTCCAGGCGCAGACCATTTGCCATAATTGCCGTTGTGTGATGACGCGTCCATCCGGGCGCGCTGGCCTCCTCAATGGAGAGTCCAATCCTGCGATAGAAAGCGACGGATGCGGCAACATCCTGGACAACGAGATTGATCTGGCCGACCGATCGCTGAACGGGTTCGTGAGTCATGCCTTTCACCCTTTTTTATCATCCTTTGCTGCCGGGTAGCCTTTCGGTCTCATTTCCGGCGCCTGTTCGGGTTTCAGATCAGGGCGCGTCGGTAGCAAGCCGGTCATCGATTTGTCTTGCCTTCTGGCGCGCCGGGCGCGCGTCCAGGGTTTCGCAGTAGCTCAGGAACGCGGGGCGTTTATCGATCGTCCCGAACTGCATTCCAAACGCCAGATGCGAGCCGACGTAGACGTCAGCCGCGCTGAACTTATCACCCAGCAGAAAGGGTGCCGCCTGTTTCGCCGCGCCCTCCAGCGTGTCGAGCACCTCGGGGTAGCTGCCGTAGCCCATCATGCGTTCCCGCCCAGGCGGCACAACAAAGCCGAGCGCCCGGTTGCTGGTCGCGGCTTCGAGAGGCCCTGCAGTGAAGAACAGCCAGCGGTAGTAGGGTCCCCGCAGTGGCGATGTTACGGCAGGAGCCAGCCCCGCTTTAGGAAATGTGTCTGCGAGGTAGGCACAAATCGCTGCAGCTTCAGTGACGACGACGTTGCCGTGCCTGATCGCTGGGACTTTGCCCATGGGATTGATCTGGCGATACTCCAGTGCCTTCATGCTGGTGCCATACTCGAGGAGCACCGTCTCATACGGCACCCCCACCTCTTCGAGCATCCAGCGAACGATGCGACCGCGCGATTGCGGGTGGGTGTAGAAGACTAGGGTAGTTTCAGTCACGTCGCCATATCCTTGTGGAATTTCAGAAGATCTTGAACTTCACACGATCCTACGGTTTCTCCATTTCGACTTCGACGTGGCCAAAGAGCTTCTTCTGGATTGCCCGGAAGAGGCAATCCAACCGCGTCACGGAGCTTCCGCTTGGATAGCATATCCATCGCGTCCAGCGCAAGCAGCAGTGCCATGCTATGTCCAAAAGTGTCGCGCGACTCTCAACGGTCATGACCGGTGATCGTGGGCTGTCGCACTAGGGATTGGAGCGGTCTCTTCAAAACAGGCCCCAGGCCAAGTATTCAGGCCCAGCACGCCAGACTCCGTAAGCCGAAACGGGGTGAGTATCTGATTGCAGTCCCGGTTCAAACGGCACTTAAAGCTGCGCTTTACCTGGAAATGAGGAAGGCTGGTATTACCCGGGTTGAACTGGCACGCCGACTGCATATCGACGAGAAAGAAGCACGGCGCATGCTGGACCCCCACCACCCCACGAAGGCCGACCGACTTGAGCGGGCACTGGCCGTGCTGGGCCGGCATGCGGAACTGCGCGTTGCCTGAGGTTCCAGTTTGCTGTGCCCATCAGGTGTGCCGGAAAGTGTGCGGAATTTTCTCGAGTCACCGTAATATTGCCGCTCATTATCGCTCACTATGTACAGGGGCAGGTGCCATAAGGCTTTGATTTGATGTTGACTGTGTAACGTAAGTCAAACTTTTAACCAGTTGGTCGCAAGTTCGAATCTCGCCGGGCGTGCCAATCAATCAAAGAGTTAGCGCCGTCCACGGGTTAGCTTCTTACCTCGTATCCGGCAGTTTTCTGACAACTTCCCTGGCAGCGGGGGTCCTCAAGTCAGGCTTTTTGGAAGACGGACCGCGTGTTTTCTTCTTCTTTAACAGCCACAAAACAATGGCTGCCGAATACGAACCGGAGCTGCCGGTACCACAGATAAGGGTTCACAATTATCCAATAAGCCGAGGCAAAGATTATTCTTGCTCCTTGGACTTCTCCCGTCTTGGTGATGAACCGTCCCTTGAGATTACGCAGGTTGGATTCGATGAGGGAGCGAAGCAATCAATCGTCAAGCAATGGCAAGTAATTATGGAAAAATGAACGGGATAGCCGCCGCCGATGCATTACGGCCCCGTGCTTGTGCCGATGCCGGTGCGCAAACACTTTTTCCTGTAGCGCCATGGAAGCGAAGAACAGGCCTGAATCGCCTCTGTTCACGGCCGACCAGTTTGTCCATTATTATGGTGACTATGATAAACACCGGGTCAGCGAGGTAGTAGGCATGGGCGCACAGTGGAAGACCAAAATCAAGGAAACAACGGCCGCCGCCAAGGGCGCGATCTTCACCAAGCTGGCCAAGGAACTCATGGTCGCGGCGCGCGGCGGGGCCGATCCGGGGATGAATTCAAAGTTGCGCATGGCAATCGACCAGGCGAAGAAGGCCTCCATGCCCCGGGATACGATCGAGCGCGCCATCAAGAAGGGTGCCGGCCTGCTGGATGAAGGCGCGCATTACGAGAAGGTCACCTATGAGGGTTTCGCGCCGCACCGCGTGCCAGTGATCGTCGAATGCCTGACGGACAACGTGAACCGCACGGTCACCAACATCCGCATCCTGTTCCGCAAGGGTCAGCTCGGCAACACCGGTTCGGTTTCCTGGGACTTCGATCACCTTGGCATGATCGAGGCCACGCCGGAATCCGCCGGTGCAGACCCGGAGACCGCCGCTATCGAAGCCGGTGCCAGCGATCTGGAGCCAGGCGAGGAGGGCGCCACGATGTTTTATACCGCCCCGTCCGATCTGGACGCCGTCTCGCGCGTGCTGCCGAAGTACGGATTCGTCGTGCAGTCAGCCAAACTGGGTTACCGGGCGAAAAATCCGGTCACGCTTGGCGACGCCGAACGCGCGGAAGTCGAGGCGTTCCTGGAAGCCATTGATAGCGACGACGACGTGCAGAGCGTCTACGTGGGGTTGGCGGGTTAATCTGGGGTAGGGTGCGCGAGCACGCCCTACCCCAGATTAACCAATTACACAGGCCAAGCCACAGAGCCAGCGAGCGCTATTTGATTCACGCAAGATTGAGTGGCCAATTGATCTATAGTCAACCTTGACGCTTATCCTCAACTTTTATCCAGGAGGATCTGATGACAAAACAAGAAAATCTGACCTTGAAGCGCGGAAATGCCAGTGCGGACATGGCATGAGCCAAGCTGGTGATTCGACGATGGGATAACCAACGGGCCTGACCTGTGTAGCCCGCCGCCGTCTCGGATTTGGATACTGAATGGCCGCTCTAGGCCAGCAGGTCACGTTGGCTACTCAAGCAGCGTGCGCTTTCCGCGTCGGCTGGACATAGTACGCAAGCGTATCGGGCACGGCGGCTGAAAGAAAAAATGCGACTGCGGCAGACCCCTTTACCCACAAATATTCGTCAAATCATGTTATTGCACTATTATCTTCGATTATGAAGATAGGGCTTGATATGCCCCGGTTAGAATCGCTTTTGCTCCCTAACTGAAAATATCGCGCGCAACCTCCAATTCGTGAGGTATCGGTGAGCGAAAGTCTTTACTATGGCGGGCAGGGATAAAAGAACGCCGCGGATATTGCGCAAGGGCCCGGGTGCCAGTGCAGGCGCAGCACCACTCAGGTGCTGTCGGCCAGCAAGAGGCGCCGGCATACGATCCTTTGTTGCCTACCAGAGGCCGTTCGGATCAAGACACAAATGTTCGACATCGGACACCATTGTGCAATACTCACTAAAGAGGGCGGATTGAGGTAAATTCTGTCCGATCCGCGAGAGGGTTCGGGGAGACAACAAGAATGAACGCGGTCGTTATCTCGGCAGCGCCGACGTCCCTGTCGAAATTTACTCGGCCCGATGCGCAAAGAGCGTGGCCGCGGCGACGGTTATTCGACCGCATGGATCGCGCGAGGGAGCGTCGCGTCATTTGGGTTTGCGGGTCTGCGGGGTCCGGCAAGACCACGTTCGTCAGCAGCTATATCGGCGTCCGCAAGCTGACCTCGCTTTGGTACCAGAGTGACCCTGGCGACGCTGATGTAGCCGGATTTTTTCACTACTTCAGCATGGCAGCAACGCGCGCTTTGAGTCCGGCAACAGTGTCGCTGCCGCAGTTTTTTCCCGCACAGGTTTCAGGGGTGGATGCCTTCGCCCGTATGTTTCTGCGCGACTTGTGCGCCGGGCTGGCGGCGCTTGATGTTATCGTCATCGACAATCACCAGGATGCAGCGGAAACGCTCGATGGCATCATTCGGATCGCTGCCTCAGAGCTGCCCGTCGGATGTAACCTGATTGTCCTGAGCCGCCTTCCTCTGCCTGCTTCCCTGGCGGGATTGCGCATAACGCGCGATATGGCGGTGATAGAGCAACCGGAACTCGATCTCGACCTCGATGAGACCAGGTCGCTTTCTCTCCATCTGGGATCGAATGTGACTCCAGAACTGATCGAGCGCTGGCATGTGACTACCCGCGGCTGGGTGGCAGGTCTGGTGCTGCTCTCGGAGACTTCCTCCGCTGCAGGAGCAGAGGCAGGCGTTGGCGACCTGAAAGCGCTTCTTACCGATTACTTTTCTACCGAAATCTTTTCCCATTTACACCCAGAAGAACGTGACACATTGCTGTGCACGGCATTTCTGCCATCCGTGTCTGCGGAAGACGTTGTTAAACTCACCGGTATAGAAAATTCCGGCGGGCTGCTCGAGCGGCTCTGTCAACGCAACTACTTTACGACGAAACACGACCACAGCTATCAGCTTCATCCCCTTTTTCGCGCCTTTCTGCTGGATGAAGCACAAAAACGATTCGATAATGATGCCATTCGCTCTCTTCGCCTTCGCGCCGCTCAATTATCGTTACAATCGCAAGGCGTTGATCCGGCGGTGGAGCTTTTGACCGAGGCGCAGGCGTGGAAGGAGCTCATTCCTCTGTTTCTTGAGCATGCGCCATTGCTCGTGGCGCAGGGGCGACTGGCAACCCTCGATCGCTGGCTGTCGTCGGTTCCGCTTGAGCTGCGCGAGAAGCAACCGTGGCTTTTCTTTTGGTCAGGTGTTTGCCGCCTGCCGTACGATCCGGCCCAAGCACGCGCGGCGTTTGAAGATGCCCTGTGCCGCTTCGACCGATCAGGGGACCGTATCGGCTTCGCTGCAGCCTGGTCGAAAGTCATGGAGACTACTGTCCAGATTTCACAGGACCTTGCCTATTTCGACCAGCCGCTGTCCTTGATCGATTCAATCCTGGCGGAGGAAAGACTCCGCGATCTGCCGCCAATCCTGCGTCACGATCTTCTCATGAATACGTTCATCGCACTGTTCATGCGTTCGCCAGACCATCCGCGTTTGCCGGAACTTGAGCAGCGGGTGCGGCAATCGCTGCTTTCCTCATCCAGCCCCGATGCACAGATCGCGTGCTGTTTCCATCTTAACGTCTACTATGGCTGGTCGGGAATGTTCCAGAAAGTCCGGGCGCTGACCGATACGCTTCGCACCCTGATGCGCGGGAACGCGCTGCAGCCATTGACGATGCAGATGACTGAAGTTAAGGCCGCGATGACTCACTGGCTCGTCGATGCCGAGTTCGACTCGGGGCTGCGTGTCATGACCGAGGCATTGCGGCGGTCCGAAGAAACCGGGGTGCACGTGTGGGATGGTCACCTGATCGGTCACGCTGTGGCCGCCGCGATCAGCAAGGGTGATCTCGATACTGCTGACAGCCTCCTTGAGCGAATGCGTGCTTTGCCGAATAGCCGCCGCATCGACGCCGCCCTTTGTTTGGGGCTGGCCGCCTGGCATGCGAAGGCGTGCGGCGACATCGGATTGGCACGTGAGCGGATTACGAGGGCGCTCGAAACCTGCTGCGCGCTTGGCCTGCCTTACGGCATCGGACTGTGCAATGCCGGCTATGCGATACTTATGGGCCACGAGGATCCCGGGTACGAAAGCCACATAGAGCAGGCCTTGGCGCATGCGCAGCAACAACAGAGTACGGTTATCGAGTACGTCGCGCTCCTTGCCCAGATCCGGAAATTTCTTGACCTTGGGCGCGACCCCGAGGCAGTTACGCTTATTACCAGGTTGTTTGCCATCGGTCGCGAGAACGGCGTCTGGAACTGCTACTTTTGGGACGGCTCGCTGATGAGCCGCGTCTGTGTCAAGGCCTTGGAGGCTGGCATCGAGGTTGATTATGCGATCAGCCTCATCCGCCGTCGCGCTCTGGTGCCCCTTGATCCCGGCAGCGCACCGGCGATATGGCCCTGGCCGCTGGCAATCCATACATTCGGCGGATTCAAGGTGCTGTGCAACGGCGAGGTGCTGACCTTTGAGAAGAAAAGTCCGGCCAAACCCCTGGCGCTTCTGCAGACACTGATCGCTTTGGGAGGCGTCGAAGTCTCGGAGCGACGACTGATCGATGAGCTCTGGCCTGAGGCCGAGGCGGACTCGGCGCTCCGTGCTCTCGATACCACGCTATCGCGCCTGCGCAAGCTTCTTGGCGACCCGGGCATGCTTAGGCTCAGCAACAAGCGTCTTTCGCTCAATCCTGCAAGCGTATGGGTCGACGCGGTTGCGTTCGGCCGGCTTCTCGATCGGATTGCGATCGCCAGCCCGGCGTCGTCACGCGCGATCTGTGAGCAGGCGCTGGCTTTGTATCGCGGTCCGTTCCTTGACGATGAGGATGGACCGGTCATCATCGCCGCCCGCGAGCGTTTTGCGCGCGCAGCAGCCCGTGCCGCGGAGGTGCTTGCACGAGGCGAAGCGGGAGTGGCCGGGGAAGCACGCCTCTGGCCAGCCATTGAACGGTGACGCCGCCTGATGGTGATCGAGTGATGCCCGCTACTCGGAGCATGCAGGTTCCGCCGAAGCAGGTTATCGGAGAACTGGCAATAACAGGGCGTTGATAAAGTGTCTCAACAAATGGCGATTGTCAGGCTGTAGTAATGTCAACGTCCACAATGGGCGAATAAGTCTGCGTGGTTACGTTGATTCCTAGGCTGGCTTGTTCAATTATGTTTCGATCGAAGAACGTATTTCGCCTGAACATCCGCTGCAAGCGGGCCAAGGAAAATGCCGATGTGGTACTGGTGTCGATGAAGGTGCGATTCGAGACGACGCGCGCCGGCCCCCTCGTGATGCGCGACAGAACGTCCACGTCTCTCTCGCGTACCCGGTTTGATCCGGCGCACGCGGTGTGTTTTCGTCTCCGGCTACGGCACGGCCGCGCCCTCTCGCCGGCACTGGCTTAACGGGGCGCCTATACTTTTCCTGCTTCGCCCGTCGGGGCGAGCCTGCTGCAGGCTCGCCCCGGTGCTTCGCATCTTCATGACTCGCAGCGAAGGGCCCTAAAAATTACCCTCCAGATCAGGGGAATTGCGGCCCGCTATACGGGAAAAACTGCGGACCCGTTGCGACCCCCACTAGCTCGGATACCGTGCCAGCCCCGGCGTTCGTCACCCACACATTGCCTGAAGCGTCGATCGCCAAATCGGTAGGAAATGTACCTACGGAGTAGGTTTGAAGGGTAACGCCGGATGCGTTCATTTCGGTTACCGTGTTGCTGCCACTGTTCGCAACCCAGACATTGCCGGAGTGGTCGATCGCCACGCCCTCTGGAGCTATGCCTGTCGCATAAGGCGAAGACGACGTTGCCGGTGCCGTTAATGTCACTACCGTGCCTGCAATGCCAGAGCCCGGATTATTTGCTACCCACGCATTGCCGGAGGCGTCAATCGCTAATCCCTCCGGGCCTGTGACGCTCGACATACTAAAGACATTGGATGAACTGTATGTGCTTGCGCGTAATAATTCGATTACCTCGCCATAGCCGAACATGTTACAGCCAATCCACACATTGCTTGCGGAGTCGACTGCCACACCGGTCAGCGTACCGCTGCAGACACTGCTAGTTTTCAATGTAGTCGTTGTTGTGTAACTCGGCGCCAGGAATTCCGTAGTTGCTGTCCAGACGTTGCCGGCGGGATCTATGGCAATGTACGCTTTCTGATACATCGGGACAGCCGTATTAAATGTTGCGGGTGTATAGCCCGAACCTTTCAACAATTCGGTGATGGTCGTGCCACCGCCCGTCACCCAGACATTGCCGGAGGCGTCTATGGCGAGGTATGCCGCCCCGGTGACACTGAATGTGCCTGATATGCTGCCGGATGACGCGTTCAATTCCTGCACCGTATTGCTGCCAGTGTTGGCTACCCAGACATTACCGGAGGCGTCTATGGCTATCCCCGTGGGACCGCCTCCCACCGTAATGGTGTTGACGCCCCCAGGGGGAGGGGATGCTGTCGTGAAGCTCCATGAGTAGTTGCTTGCGAGCGCAACACCATCGAGGCCATAGGCCCCGGTGTTGACGGTGGCGGTGTATTGCGTCCCGGTGCTAAGCGGGAATGACGGGGCAAAAGTTGCCGTATTGGTGGAAGTGTCGTAAGTCACCGTGCCGGATACTGAAGTTCCGGTAGGACCGGTGAGCGTGAACGTTCCCGAATTGATCGTCGAAGCATTCATTGCCGCGCTGAAGGTCGCCGTAACGGTCGAGGACGTGCTGATGCCGGTTGCATTCTTTGCAGGGCTTGCGGCGCTGATGCTCGGAGCGCTCAGGGAATAGCTTCCGCTTGTAATCGCGACCGGATCAGGGACTTGGAAAAAGGCCTGTTGGCCACCGGCTGTTTTGGGGTTTATGACGATAACGCCGTCGGCGCCGCTTGCGCCCTTTCCGATGACCCAGACGTTGCCTGACGAATCGAAGGCGATCTGCTCCGGTACCGGCGAAACCTGAAACCCGGGCACGGTAACACTCAGATCGTATTCGTTTATCAGCGAGCCGTTCGACGAACTATATTCGTAAACAGAGGAAGAAGTAGCCCCGTATGGCGTGGCCGCGACCCAAATATTGCCGGAAGGATCAACGGCCATCGACGGTCCGAGGTAAGGAGCGAACCATCCGTTATTTGCGGCTAGACCTGTTTCGTATCCTACCGGGTAATTGACCACTGATCCGGCCGGTTTGATCTCGCTGAGATTCGGTGTGCCCGCGCTCAACACATCATACGGCGCATAGGCCCATAGATTGCCGGCAGGGTCTGTGGCGATTGAGTCAAAGTTCTGCAGACCGGGAACAGGAACTCCACTTGGCAGAGCGTTGAGACTACCCGTGGAAGAATTGACTTCCGCAATGCTTACAGTCTGGAACTGCCCCGCCACGACAGGGAAACCACCTTGCAGGCCGACAACCCAGAGGTTGTCGGAATGGTCTACCGCGATGGGACCCGGATTACTCAAGTTGCCCGACCCGTTATAGAGATCGAAGAATGTAATGTACGGATTCGCGCTCTGATTCAGGCCGCAGCTTGCCGAGTTGAGTTTTATTATGGCGCCGTGCCAATCCTGATATGTTTTAGTTATATTTTCATAATAACTGAATTCTCCGCTGCCGTTTGATCCACCGAAACGCACTTGGCTGGTTACTGATTCCGGCGTGAAATTATAGCCGAGCGCGCTTGTTACCCAGACATTGTTTGAATAATCGACGGCGACATAATTATCGTCGTAAAAATCCGGTCCGTTGGAAGAGTTGCCGCCGGTATGCAAATAACAGGTCTGCTCAGATGTCCCCGCGGAATTGAGCTCGGTCACTACGCCGGCGCCAGTGATCCATACATTGCCGTTGTTATCAACGGCCATTGAATTCGGAGACGGACCTGCTTGATAGGGCCCTGATACATTGCCTGATGAATCGACTTTTCGGACCGTGCCGTCGGCACTGGCAATCCACGCCGTAACAGTGGCAGGAATGGTAAAGTTCGGCCCGATGTTACTTAACCCCGCAGGCAGGGGAGGAGGCGTTGTGGCATTTGCTAATTCGGTCTGGTCGCCGTTGGACAAGGCACCGCTTATATTGACGGTGCCGCCGCCGTTGCCGGTAAATTGAAAACCAGAAAACACAAAATTCCCGTTTCCGCCGTTGCTGGTTAAAGCGGCTTGAAGGGCTTGGCTTGCTCCATCGCTTGAGTAGCTCAAATAGCTCAGGAGATCCTGCATCGCCTGGCTGTATTGTTCTCCGGTTTGTCCGGCAACATCATTTGCAAGGTCTTGAAGCAGTGTTAAGAGTTCGTTAATAAGCTGGGACTGCGCAGGATTGGAAGACGATATGCCGTTCAAATTGCTTCCCGACATGCCCTTAAATAACTGGCCAACGTAGTAGAACATCTGCTGAAGATAGAAGTCCACCTGGGTGGAATTCAGACTGGTGTTGATGGTCCCGTTGGCGTTAAACAGCGCTTCGCCAATTAAGGTGGTCAGGGGAGTTATATAAACGGTCGCTGTGCCTCCGGGGACAAGAAATCCAACCATGGTGGGCGCGGTATCATTTAAGCCGTTATTGCTGAATGTGCCGCCAGACACGTACAGCAGATAGTAATCGGAAGAAACATAGTTATTGATGGTCAGGGCGAAGCTTCCATCCGCTTGCGTGTAGCCGGTTCCGACCTGGGAAAGACCCGAAGAAGTCGCCTGATACACGATGACCTGTGCGCCGGATACGGGACCGTCGATCACCTGCCCGCTTATCGCAAGGGGTGAAGACGACGCGCTCGAAGATGAGCTTGAAGAAGATGGAGTTGAAGAGCTTCCGCAACCGGACAGAGCCATCAACAACGCCGGCAACAACAGCCACATAAACGGTTTCTTTGCCACTTTGAATTGTTCTTTCATTGGTCCTCCCCAGTGCATGTATCGTTTTCCAAGAATTAATGCATCTTCTACTCTGGTGTCATTGTGCGGGCTCGTCTTTTGCTACTTACCGCGAGCCGTTTCCATGAATTTTCCTTTAATAAAACAGCCGTATCCTTCCGGGATGCCCGAAAAATGGCAGTGGCTCATCCAGGGTCGCACCCTTCACCATCCCTATGGCGGCCGCCTGGGCCTTTTTTGTTCTGCCTGCAGCTGCGGACTATGTGGCTATCCAGGGTATGTCTCGCAGCGAGGCAAGATGCGGCTGCCATTGTTTAGGAAGCTCCATTGAAACGTGATGTCCGGAATCCCCTCTGTAAAGTCTTGATTATCCTCGTGGCGTTCTTTGGGCTGCGCCCCCGCTGCATGTGGCAGTTATCAAATCACATGGTTACTTACAAATCGCTTACAGCCAGGACCTGGAGACAAACTTTTTTGTGGCTGTTCCTGCATTTGTGCGGGAGATCGCCTGAACGGTCATGGTGCGTTAGGCGCTTTGCCGAAGCTGGCCACCTCAGCTCCTGGCGCTGCCGTGTCAACAGCCGCTCCAAGACCAACAAAGAGAAAAAGGGCGAAGGCAGCCACAAGAACGGAAACAGACATCTCGCGTGGACGTTTTGCCGAGGCGGCAAACTTTGCGCGAGCGTGGTATCACATGCTGAAGATGCACCAGCCCTTTGTGGTGAAGCGCTGCTTTGCCTGACTCGGCCCGGCCCTGGGCGGTGAGCCCGGCACGCGAATGGCCTTTGAGCACCATTTGTTCTGAATGGGTGTCGCCTCGGTGCCACGGATGGTGCAGGGGTATGCTGGATTGCCCAGGTTTCGAGCCAGTAACGGACTGGCGCCGTCCTTGAGGGCGGTAAGCCATGAATTACTGTCATCAAACTTCATAGCCAGCACTTGGTGGCAACGCTTCGCCGGGATGCGGACACTTTTTGCTTGTGTTTCGGGGATCCCAGGCGAAATGAAAGCGCCAGCGCCACGGGGCGAAATGCGAGTTTGGCGAGGCAGAGCGGCAGATCACCCCGGCAGCCGGAACACATTGAAGTTCGGCGACGTGGGCATCATACTCATAAGGAAGCGCTCAACCTTCCAGGTCGGGAAGAGGCAAGCCATGCCAGAACAATTCCGCCAAGTGTCCAGTTATCGGGTTCGGTGAACAGACTGTGTCTATGCCATTGATGTTGGTCTCGGCCAAT
>JAJYEE010000094.1 GCA_021790335.1 Pseudomonadota bacterium
CGTCTCGTCTGGGCGATGGAGCAATGTGGCTGGGTCCAGGCAAAGGCCGCGCGCCTGCTCAACCTCACACCCCGTCAGATCGGTTACGCTCTCAAGAAGTACAACGTCTCGATAAAGCACCTCTAGCGCCGTCCGCGCTTTGTTGCGAACGCGACAAAGCGCTACATGTTTTGCGGTCGTGTCGATATTGCGACAGAGACCACCCACGCGACAATGGCTAATTGTCCGGATTTTTTGAAATATTCACGCATGGCATGCCGATTGCTCTGTGCTACTCAGGCGTATTGTGAGTTGAAGGCACATGTCATGAACAGGTGTCTCGTCAGCTACCAAGAGCGGAGATACACATGAGGCAAGCAATCGATGTCAGCATTGGCGTCATGCAGGAAATGAAGCCACTTGATAAAGTCATGCAGAAAATGGCCGAGCATAAGGGCTGCGGGATGTCGGCTGGAAGTGGCAAAGCCAGTTGCGGGTCAGCGGCCGGACAGGGCGATCTGGCGCCGGAAGTCTGGGAGAAAGTAAAAAACCACCCATGCTACAGCGAAGAGGCGCACCACCACTACGCGCGCATGCACGTAGCCGTGGCACCGTCCTGCAACATGCAGTGCAACTACTGTAACCGTAAGTACGACTGCGCCAACGAGTCTCGCCCCGGTGTGGTGAGCGAAAAGCTAACGCCCCAGCAGGCAGCAAGAAAAGTACTGGCAGTGGCTTCGGCCATTCCGCAAATGACCGTGCTTGGCATCGCCGGGCCCGGTGACCCGCTCGCCAACCCGGAGAAGACCTTTAAGACCTTTGAGTTGATCTCGAAGGCCGCACCGGACATCAAGTTGTGCCTGTCGACCAATGGGCTCGCGCTGCCCGACCATGTTGACACGATCAAGAATTTAAATGTCGATCACGTGACCATCACGATCAATATGATCGACCCCGAGGTGGGCGCTGAGATTTATCCGTGGATTTTCTACAAACACAGGCGCATCAAGGGCAGGGAGGCGGCGAAGATTCTTGCTGAACGCCAGTTGCAGGGGCTCGATATGCTCACCGAGCGCGGCATCCTGTGTAAGGTCAACTCGGTGATGATACCTGGCATCAACGATCGGCACCTTGTGGACGTCAATAAGGCGGTGAAATCGCGCGGCGCCTTTCTGCACAACATCATGCCGCTCATCTCCTCGCCTGAGCACGGCACGGTGTTCGGGCTCACCGGCCAGCGCGGTCCGAGTGCGCAGGAGCTAAAGGACCTGCAGGACAGTTGCGAGGGCCAGATAAACATGATGCGCCATTGTCGCCAGTGCCGGGCCGATGCCGTTGGGCTGTTGGGTGAGGACCGGTCTGCCGAATTCACTACCGAGAAGATTATGGCGATGGATGTGAGCTACGACGCCGACACGCGCAAGGCCTATCAGCAGATGGTTGAGCAGGAACGCCGGAGCAAAGTCGCGGCCCGCCAGGACGGGCTCTCGCAGCTAGCTGGCGAGACTAGCGACATCCGGGTGCTGGTCGCGGTTGCGACCCAGGGTTCGGGCCGGATCAACGAGCATTTTGGCCATGCCAGGGAGTTTCAGGTTTATGAGCTGAGCACTGGCGGTGCCAAGTTTGTCGGTCATCGGCGTGTGGATCTCTACTGCCGGGGTGGCTACGGCGAGGAGGATTTGTTGCCGACCGTCATTCGTGCCATCAATGATTGCCACGCGGTATTCGTCGCCAAGATCGGTGGCTGTCCGCGCGGCGAGCTGATCCAGGCAGGCATAGAGCCCGTGGACCGGTACGCACACGAATTCATCGAGCAGTCGGCGTTCGCCTGGTTCAAGGGATACCTGGACAGGGTGAAGCGCGCAGAGATCCGACACGCAGCGCGTGGCGATGCCGATATCCGTCAGGGCGCGTATGTCGTGGCATGACAGGTGCTATTCAAACTTATTCTAGGAGAACGAAGATGGCTTACAAGATCGTAAAGTCTCAATGCACCGCCTGCGCTGCTTGCGAACCGGAGTGTCCGAACAACGCGATTCGCGAGAAGGATGGAACCTTCATCATCAAGCCGGAGAAGTGCACCGAGTGCATCGGATACTTCGATGATCCGCAGTGCGTCGCGGTCTGCCCGGTGGAAAATACCTGCATCATCGATGCCGCCTGCCCGCGTTACCAGGCGACGGCCTGAGAAGCTGAGTTATGAACGTCACGATCACTCCGGCCGCCGCGAAATTCATTCGCAGAATGATTCGTTTCAATGGTAGCGACCAGGACGGATTCCGCCTGGTGATGACCGCCACCGGTTGCTCTGGACTGGGTGCCGAGTTCAGCGTCGCGACGACGCCGCGCGCCGGCGACAGCGTGCTTGAACACGACGGCCTCAAGCTGTTCCTGCCGGCCGAGAGCCGCCTGCTTCTGGAAGGTGTCACCATCGACTTCAGCGACACGCCGATGAGCAGCGGCCTGAGATTCGTCAATTCAAACGCCGTGCCATGTTCGGGAACCTGTTCCGGCAAGGTGCCTGCGACTTGCACGTTCGACGCCGCAGGTATCGGGCGCAAGTACTGACAGAGTGCTGCCATGACATTCGCAACCGAAACCAGGAAATTGCCAGCAACGTCGCAAGCGGCGCCGCTGGCGGAAATTGCAATCAGACCATCTTTGGCGCGTGCCTCTCGCGCCATTCCAGTAGACGATGCACCGCTCGGCGGCGGTCTGCCACACGAAGTCGCCGGACGCTTCGATGCCGACTTGCCCGACGGGGTACTGGCCGACGCCGATCCGCTGGTACGTGACCACTGCCGCCAGCGCACTGGGACGCATGCGGTGCTTACCGGGGCGTGCGAGGCCTGACGCCATGGGTGACATCAATCGCAATAGCGACGTGATGGAACTCAATGGTCCACCGCGTTTCGAATACGGCCAGAAGGTGCGCGCGCGCTGCACGATCCGCAACGACGGCACTTTTCCGGGCCGCGACATCGGCGACATTTTGGTTAAAAAGGGCGACGAAGGGTACGTCTCCAGCATCGGCACTTTCCTGCAGCAGTTTTACATTTATGGCGTGGACTTCGTGACACACGGTTACCAGGTTGGCATGAAGAGCCGCGAGCTGGACCCGGTGGAACCATGACAGCCGAATCAGGAACGCACGGTATGAACGTTAAAGTGGGACATTCAGACCCCTCGTTTCACGTCTCGGCCCCATCGGAGACCGACGCACGCGATCTGAAATATCAGCGCGGCCAGCAAGTGCGCGCCGCCGTTGTCCTGAATAACGACGGCAGTCATACCGCGCACGATCCGGATGCCTTGCTGGTGCCGGCCGGCGCGTCTGGCGAGATCGTCAAAACTGATGTGCACGTAGCGTCGAACGCGCCGGTGTATATGGTGGAGTTTTCCGGGATTCGTCCTGTGGTGGGATTCCTGGAACAGGAAATCACGCCGGAATGACGGGGCGGCGATGACTGCCAAAGTGAGTGAAAGGTTTTTGGCCGGGCCGGGCGGTTGTCCGCACCCGAATGACGTCGATCGCAAGCGCATAGAACGCGCGCTGGCCAATCGTGGGCGATACCGTTACGTAACCCCGGTGGTGCGACCGGCAGTGCGAGGGTACCGCATCGAGAGTCCCTGTTGCTCGCGCAACGTCGATCAGAATGGCGGCACTATCGATATCGCGCGGATCGAATTTGGTCTGCAGTCGTGCCGATGGCGACTGTATCGTCGTGATCACCGGCGGAACGAATGGGAATTTTACGCGGAATACCCGACGCTCGCAGCGCTGGTAAACGAAGTGAATGAGGATCTGAGGCGGGCATTCTGGCAATGAGCGGCACCATCTATCTCGACAATAACGCCACCACGCGGGTCGCTCCTGAGTGCCTGGACGCAGTGCTTGCCTGCCTGCGCGACGAATACGGCAACCCGTCGAGCAAGCACGCCGCTGGAGATCGCGCGCGCCGGCTGGTCAATGAAGCACGTGCCCAAGTCGCCGAACTGCTCGGCGCGCAATCGGCCGAGATCGTCTTTACCAGCGGAGGGACCGAGAGTAATCATCTGGCCATTCTCGGGGTGCTGGCACGCGATCCACGGCGCCAGCACGTGGTCACAAGTTCGG
The DNA here is from genome assembly GCA_021790335.1 of Pseudomonadota bacterium. Lineage (GTDB taxonomy): Bacteria > Pseudomonadota > Gammaproteobacteria > Acidiferrobacterales > UBA6901 > JAJYCY01. The sequence continues at coordinate 4,097 of JAJYEE010000094.1, forward strand.
TCGAGCATCCTTCCACGCTCCAGTTGCTGCGCCACCTGGAGGGGTGCGGAGTACGTGTCACGTTATTGCCGGTCGACGCCCAG
>JAJYEE010000095.1 GCA_021790335.1 Pseudomonadota bacterium
ATCCTAACGGCGCCCTGGTCGTAAAGGAAAATTTCAACCTTCACAAGAAACTGACCGGGGTCACGGCCATGCTCAAGCTGAACGGCTACGACAAAGGCGACCGCAACTGGATCATGGCCGCCTACTCACCGGCCGGAAAGGTGGTGGCCTACGGCAAAGTGCCAGCATGCATCGCCTGCCATACGATGGTGAGAAAACAGGATTTCGTGTTCGCGCCGCCGCCCACCCAGCTGATTTCGGCGGCTGTCTGGAAAGGATTCTTTCCGGCCCAGACAATCTCGCCCGCATATGCAAAACTGCTGAGACAGCATCCCGAGGCGATCGTCAAATAGACCCCACGGCATGCGTCCGGAATTCGCCTGTCATGCGGAACCGGCTGCGGCAAAATCAGCACGGAAACCATGCTGACTCATGACGTCGTCCCGTCCCGCGCACTGCGGGACGACGTTTCGCGGCAGGAACGCGCGACCGGCAATCGGGTGCCTGTCCGGAACGGGCCGGAGCTGACCCGATCGGGTTGTTCACTCCGGCGTCTTCAGAACCGCGGGGGGTGGGCCGGGTATCGATCCCGGGCCACCTTGCCGGTGCGTAACGGGTCATGCCTGCCGCCGCTTTCATGATGATGCGGCAGCACCGACTTGCGGAATCAGCGCGGGTTCTCTGTGTGGTTTCCACCCACATTCCGCTGCAGCGGGTGAGGATCCAGCCTTACGTTTTACGCCCAAGATCGAGCTTTCGGACCAGAGAATCGATAAGGTGGACGTGCAGGTCCTGCGCATCGTTTCCCAGTTCCGCAGGCCTGCAGCGATCAGTCTTTATCCCGGAGAACTCGTAGACGTGTACCTTTCGGCAAAACCCTGAAGGCGGGGCGTCTCCGGAAAACACCACTCATGCCTGTCACTACGCGTCGTCTCAGGCTTCAAGCGGGCGCACGCGGGCAATCATGGCGTTCCAGGCATCCACGGCCTCGGCAATGGCGACCGCCTCCTCTTTGCCTTCCGCCGGGATTGCCGGCCCGATCTGCCCGCATACCGGACAGACGAGACGGTAGATGATTTCTTCGCGGCCGTCTTCGGTGCGTCTGACCTGCCGGCGCACATCAGCCTCGGCGCCACAGGTGCAGTGTCTCGTTCGCATAGACAAGCATGGCCAAGGGGTTATCGGGGTACATCTATTGTACCGCACCAGCCAAGACACGGCGACAGAACGGTCCGTTCAGGAGCAAAGCAGATGACCACAGTGATGGAGTCCTGATACCAGGCCTGAGTCCCGGGCCCTTCAGCCGCTTACAGGTCAGCCCCGCTGCACGAGGAGGCACCCGGCCGGCACCAGGTTCAGCATCACGCCGAACGGCACACGATGAGTGTGCGGGTCTGGGCACGCGTCCACAGCGCAGAAGGAAACCTAAGCTGCAGCGGATTGTTCATCCGTCACAGCGTCATAGATCCAGCACCAACAGCCGCATTCCTGCCGATGGCCCAGGACCGCGAAGGCCACGGCTCGGGTGCCTGAGAGAAACCAGCGATCCGACCGATCGTCGCAAAGTCTTCGAGACTCATAATGGATGCTCACCCCGTCATGACCGAATCCTGTGGGTCGATTTAGAATCATTTCATGCGAGAAATATGCGCCCCTTCCAACTCATTTCATGCTGGCAAAGTCTACACTTGAATAAATACTACTGATTGATATCAATCGAGGATAGCTCAACATCGCCGAGCATAAGTCTTCGCGCGGCTTCCGAATAACAATAAAGTCTCGAACAACAACAGATAATAAATCCACTGTTTCCAATGGCATTCTATCGAGAGACGCGGGCACAAGGTTGCGGCGCCGCCATGGCGCAGCGCGCCGCCCCGTCGCGTCCACTTATCCTGACAATCTGGTTTACCATCAATCGAGAAGGAGATAAGTAGTGAAATCAGAATACATCCGCGGTATTCGCGGTACCGGTCTGTCGAGGGGAAAGGAGAGCGTCAAGCGGGCGGGCACAGAACTGCCGGCCTCGTTTTCCATGTTCAGTATTGCTGGAGACCTAGGTGCAATGAACCGTAAGAACAAAAACTACCCGTTTGCGGGCGCACTGCTCGCCATTGCTTTGTGTGGCGCCTCGGGCACGGCGATGGCCGGCTCCTTTGTTCCGGCCGCAAACGTCCAGCTGGGCACTCTGGGTTACGGGCTGGGGCTCACGTTTGCCGTGGTGCCCAGGACGTTCAATGTCCGGACAGGTTTCAACACATTCAGCTTTTCGCGCTCGAAGGTCTATGACGGCGCGAATTTCAATGGGAACATCAAGTTCCAGAACATGCCAATCCTGGCAGACTGGTACCCCTTCCATGGTGCGTTCCATCTGACTGCAGGTGGCTGGTACAACAACAACAAGATCACCCTCACCGGTGTGCCGAACTCCGGCAGCACGTACACAATCAATGGCAACACCTACTCCGCCTCACAGGTCGGCTCGCTCACTGGGCAAATGAAGTTCAAGACCTTTGACCCCTACGTCGGCATTGGCTGGGGCAACCCCATGTGGGGCAGTGCATGGGACGCGAGCTTCGATGTAGGCGCGCTCTACGAGGGTGCTCCGCAGATCTCCATCACCGCGACCGGTGAGGCCGCCAATCCGGCGCTGGCCTCCGATCTGAATCAGGTCCGCAACACCGCGACCACCGACACTGCAAATTACAAGTGGTGGCCGGTTATCCAGTTCGGCGTGAGCTACCGGTTCTGAGCTACCTGCTTGTGCGCCGGCTCCGCGTGATACGCGACAGGACGTCCAGGTCTCTCTCGCGTACCCGGTTTGAGCCGGCGCACTCGTTGTGTTTTCGTCTCTGGCTACGGCACGGCCGCGGCCGCCCCGCGGTCGGGCGGGCGCACGGAATCCATCGGGGAAGATAGATTTTCGTGCAGCCAGTGGCTCATGGATGCGAAGAGCACGTCGACCGCGCCATGATCAGTGGCGCCAAAACAATTGCTTTCTCGCAGTCCTGCTCCCAGGGTCAACAAGCCGATCATCTCCAACCTGGCTTTCGACATCACCAGCACGTCGCCGACGAAGATGTTGTCGAGTTTGTCGGCGCGCGTGACGATCATCCGATAGCGCACCCCGTCACGCGCATCCACGCATTCAAACCGAAACACGAGAAAAGGCTTGTAGGCACGAGCCAGCGACCGGTAGCCGCTCCACTTATTCAAGTCCCCGACTTGACCCTGCAGCTGGTGACTGACCACAAACCCGGAAAGATCCTCGCTGCGGATGACCTGACCGAAGACCCTGAGCTTCCTGAGCCTGCTTGCCATGTCCGGTCGGGTCTCGAGGTACTCCGGCATGACCACCGCGAGCGATGTGTACTGCGCCAGCGGGACCTTGCTGGCGACCTGAACATCCGGCGCTGGAATCGATGCTGTGGCCCCTCCCATGCTGGAACACCCCGCCAGCCATAGCGCCACCCATACCGGGATGCAGAGCCTCTTCACGCCCATTCCTAGGCCGAAGCGCGCAGCCATCGTGTCAACCTTGCAGCCCCCTGCTGGTCCTGGATCTGGGCTCGCAACGTCGTGGCGGCCCGGCGAGCCTCAGGCAGGCTGACCCTGGGGTAGGCGCCCAGGCCGCGCATACTCCCCTTTCTCTGCCAGGAAATACGCAGAACCCAGCGAGCGCTTCCGCCTTGTTCATCGCCGGGAATGACCAGGACGAGGCTCTGGCCATCGGCCAGTCTGCGGAGAACCTGGTCGGTACGGCGGGCGGCTGTTTGCCTGGCCTGGGCGGCGCTGAGACGGGCATGGCTGATAGACCGGATCACGTGTGAGCAGTCACTCAGTCGCATACGTCCTCCTGCTCGACGCAAGCTTGCGATACCCTGCGCCGGACCGAGACTTCCTTGCTAGAGACAAGAAACCCTGATTTATACATTAACATCAAATGCTTACAGGAACAAAAAAGCCGCCCTGAGGCGGCTTGTTCGTAAGCTATGGCGGAAGCGGTGAGATTCGAACTCACGGACAGGTTGCCCCATCGCTGGTTTTCAAGACCAGTGCCTTCAACCACTCGGCCACGCTTCCGGACATC
>JAJYEE010000039.1 GCA_021790335.1 Pseudomonadota bacterium
CCACGGAGGTGCGCAGTGCCGCTGTCGTCGATTCGGAGAATGAGATGAGAAAGCCGATTTACTTGGATTATTCAGCGACGACCCCGGTCGATCCGCGCGTCGCCGAAAAGATGTGCCGCTATCTGACTCTCGATGGAGAGTTCGGCAATCCGGCGTCACGCTCGCACCAGTTTGGCTGGCATGCCGAGGAGGCGGTGGAAGAGGCGCGCGCTCAAGTGGCAGCGCTGATCGGCGCCGACCCGAAAGAGATCGTGTGGACTTCGGGCGCTACCGAGTCCGACAACCTGGCGATAAAAGGCGCGGCGCATTTTTACCAGGGCAAGGGCAAGCACCTGATCACCTGCAAGACCGAACACAAGGCGGTCCTCGATACCTGCCGCCAGCTCGAGCGCGAGGGTTACGAGGTGACCTACCTGGATCCAGAATCGAATGGCCTGCTCGATCTGGCAAAGCTGGAGGCGGCGATACGGCCTGACACGACCGTGGTGTCGGTGATGCATGTAAACAACGAAATCGGGGTAGTCCAGGACATTGCCGCGATCGGCAAGTTGTGCCGGGCGCGCGGCATCGTATTCCATAGCGACGCGGCGCAGAGCGCCGGCAAGGTGCCGATCGATGTAAATGCGATGAGCGTTGATCTGATGGCATTGTCGGCACACAAGGTATACGGTCCGAAAGGAATCGGAGCGCTGTACGTGCGCCGCAAGCCGCGCATTCGCATCGAAGCGCAGATGCATGGCGGTGGTCACGAGCGCGGCATGCGTTCCGGTACTTTGCCCACGCATCAGGTGGTCGGTATGGGTGAGGCGTTCCGGATAGCCAAGGCGGAGATGGCTTCCGAGACCCAGCGTATTCGCATGCTGCGCGACCGCCTGCTCAATGGATTCCGGAACCTTGAAGAAGTCTACGTGAACGGAGACATGGATCAGCGGGTCGCTGGCAACCTCAACGTTAGCTTCAACTTCGTCGAAGGCGAGTCGCTCATCATGGCGCTCAAGGACCTCGCGGTTTCATCCGGTTCGGCCTGTACGTCTGCAAGCCTGGAGCCTTCGTATGTTCTGCGGGCCCTGGGGCGCAACGATGAGCTTGCGCACAGCTCCATACGATTTACCCTCGGCCGTTTCACGACCGAAGAGGATGTCGACTACACGATCAAGCTCGTGAAGGAGAAAATTGGTAAACTGCGCGAGCTTTCGCCGCTGTGGGAGATGCACAAGGACGGTGTCAATCTTAGCACGGTGCAGTGGGCTGCTCACTGACGGCGCACGTGCCGGTCGGCGGCGGAAACCGGGTTATCTTGACGAGGAACAACGAACATGGCGTACAGTGAAAAAGTATTGGATCACTACGAAAATCCGCGCAACGTGGGTGCGTTTGACAAGTCCGACCAGTCGGTAGGCACCGGCATGGTTGGCGCACCGGCCTGCGGCGATGTGATGAAGCTTCAGATCAAGGTGAACGAGCAGGGGATCATCGAGGACGCCAAATTCAAGACCTACGGCTGTGGGTCCGCCATTGCCTCCAGCTCGCTGCTGACCGAATGGGTCAAGGGCAAGAGCCTCGAGGAGGCCGGAAAGATAAAGAACACGCAGATTGCCGAGGAGCTGGCGTTGCCTCCCGTGAAGATCCACTGCTCGGTGCTGGCCGAGGATGCCATCAAGGCGGCCATTGCGGATTACCGCAAGAAAAACACCTCCGGGGAAGGCAGCCCGGAAGCGTCGGCCGCCTAGCAAGTCCGTGACGGAGGTATGATCGAACCATGTCCATTACCATGACTCAACGGGCCGCCGAGCACGTACGCAAGTCGCTCGCGCACCGCGGCAAGGGCGAGGGGCTGCGGCTTGGTGTGCGCACCTCGGGTTGTTCCGGCAAGGCATACGTCCTGGAGTTCGCCGATTCCATACAGCCCGACGACCAGGTGTTCGAAAACCATGGCGTGAAAGTCATTGTTGACCGGAAGAGCCTGATGTTTCTCGACGGGACCGAACTCGATTACGGCAAAGAGGGCCTGAATGAGGGTTTCAAGTTCAGCAACCCGAACGTGAAAGGCGAGTGCGGTTGCGGGGAAAGTTTCACCGTCTGACGCCGGCGGGCGCGGCACAAGGCAATGCAGGCCAATGTGGAGAAAAATTTTTTCGAGCTATTCGGCCTGCCGGTAGGCTTTAACCTGGATACCGCCGATCTGGCGGCACGCTACCGCGCTCTCCAGCGCCAGTTCCATCCGGACCGGTACGCGAACGCCACGGATCCGGAACGGCGGCTGTCTCTGCAAATCACCGCCCAGATCAACCAGGGTTTCCAGACATTGAAGGAGCCGCTGTCGCGCGGACGCTATCTGCTTGCGCTGCAGGGCGTGAACACCGACGAGGAGACGGATACCCGCATGGATCCGGATTTCCTGGTCGAGCAGATGGAGCTGCGCGAGAGCCTGGACGAAGCGCGCTGCTCGGCACAGCGCGGCGAGCGGCTTGCGCGGCTGGCGCGCGAGACCGATGCGCTGCTGCGTGCCCGGACCGGGGCTTTGGGGAGCAGTCTTGCCGGCGGCGACCCCGAGGGGCTGCGGCGCGCGCGGGAACTGGTGAGGGAAATGCAGTTTCTGAAGAAGCTGGCGCGCGAAATAGAAGAGCTGGGGGAGGTCGATTAGGACCGTTTGCCCGGTCCCGGGCTTGTGAATTGCAGCCCAAATCCCAATTGAAGAATTACTATGGCATTGCTTCAGATCAGTGAACCCGGCCAGTCCACGGCACCTCATTACCACCGCCTCGCGGTGGGCATAGACCTCGGAACGACCAATTCGCTCGTTGCCTGCGTCCGCAGCGGCATCGCCGATACCCTGCCGGACGGCGAAGGCCGTCATCTCCTGCCGTCGGTGGTTCGCTACCTTAAAGGATCTGACCCCCTCGTCGGCGACGAGGCCCTGGCAGCTGCGGCCGAAGATCCGCTCAATACCATCGCGTCGGTGAAGCGATTGATGGGCCGCGGCATCAAAGACGTAAAGAGGCTCGGTGGCGCGCTGCCGTATGAATTTGCGCCGGGCGAAAGCGGCATGCCGCGCATCCGTACGGCCGCAGGCCTTTGGAGTCCGGTGGAGGTTTCCGCCGAAATTCTCCGCTCCCTGAAACGGCGCGCCGAGGCCACCCTCGGGGGCGATTTGACCGGCGCGGTGATTACCGTTCCGGCTTATTTCGACGACGCTCAGCGCCAGGCGACCAAGGATGCGGGGCGGCTCGCAGGCCTGACGGTGCTCCGGCTGCTGAACGAGCCGACCGCTGCAGCAGTCGCCTATGGTCTGGACAAGAAGGCCGAAGGAGTCTTTGCAATCTACGATCTTGGCGGTGGAACCTTCGACATATCCATTTTGCGGCTCAATCGCGGGGTTTTCGAGGTGCTTGCCACGGCCGGCGATTCGGCGCTCGGGGGCGACGACATGGACCATGCGATCGCCGACTGGATGCTGCGGCAGGCGGGTGTGGAAGTTTCCGCCGACCCGCACGGCGCACGGCGTGCGCTGCGCGATGCGCGCGCGGCGAAACACGCGCTGTCGCAGGATGAAGAGGCTGCAGTGCGGGTGACGCGTCCCGACGGTTCAATATGGCAGGGCCGACTGACGCGCGGTGAGTTCCAGGCCCTGGTCGACCCGATCATCGAGCGTACGGTCGCTCCCTGCCGTCGGGTACTGCGCGACGCCGGTATCACGGCCTTCGACATTTCGGAAGTCGTGCTGGTCGGCGGCTCGACCCGCATGCCACGCGTGCGCGAGCGTGCCGCGGCTGTCTTCGGTCGTACTCCACTCACCGATATCGACCCGGACAGAGTGGTTGCGATCGGTGCGGCGATCCAGGCCGACATTCTGGCCGGCAACAAACCACAGGACGAGATGCTCCTGCTTGACGTCATTCCGCTTTCGCTCGGCATAGAAATCATGGGTGGCATGGTCGAGAAGATCATTGCCCGCAACTCGACCATTCCGATTGCCAAGGCACAGGACTTCACGACCTTCAAGGACGGACAGACTGCCATGGCGATCCACGTGGTGCAGGGTGAGCGCGAGCTGGTTGCGGACTGCCGTTCGCTTGCGCGCTTCGAGCTGCGCGGCATTCCGCCGATGGTCGCCGGAGCCGGGCGCATACGCGTGACCTTCCAGATCGACGCCGATGGATTGCTGAGCGTATCGGCGCAGGAGCAGACCAGCGGTGTAGCGAGCAGCGTGGTCGTCAAACCCTCGTATGGCCTGTCAGATGCTGAAATCGAACGCATGCTGCGGGATTCGATCGCGCACGCGCACGAAGACAATGATGCGCGCAATCTGCGTGAGCAGCAGGTCGAGGCAGACCGTGTTCTCGCTGCTGTCGAAAGCGCCCTTGCGGCCGACGGCACCGCGCTGCTTTCGCCGGCGGAGCGCCGCGGAATTGAGCAGGAACTGGCCCGCCTCCGGTCGCTGCGCGACGGCACCGACGTGGCGCGTATCCGGGACGGTATCAGCGCGCTCGACCGTGCGACCCGCGAGTTTGCAGCGCGGCGCATGAATGAGGGGATAAACAAGGCGCTGGCGGGGCACCGGCTGGATGAGTTCGGTTAGGACGCGCCCGATGCCCAAGATCATCTTCCTGCCCCATGCGGAAATCTGTCCGCAGGGAGCCACCATCGAGGCGGCTCCCGGAATCAGCATTTGCGACGCCGCGCTCGATGCCGGTATCCACATCGAACATGCCTGCGAAAAGTCCTGCGCCTGCACGACCTGTCACGTGATTGTGCGCCGCGGCTTCGAATCTCTGGAGCCGGCCAGCGACAAGGAGGAGGATCTCCTGGACAAGGCCTGGGGTCTGGAGCCTCAGTCGCGGCTCAGCTGCCAGGCGAAGGTTGCAGACGAAGAGATGGTGATCGAGATTCCCAAGTACACTATTAATATGGTCGCAGAGAAGTCTTGAACGGGGGCGAAGATGAGTCTCAAGTGGACGGACAGCCAGGAAATCGCGATTGCTCTGAGTGAGAAATATCCCGACGTGGATCCCAGGCATATCCGGTTCACGGATCTGATGAGCTGGATCCAGGGACTCGAGGAATTCGACGATGCCGATGAGCGCTGCGGCGAGCGTATCCTTGAGGCTATACAGATGGCGTGGATCGAGGAATCCGGCAACTGAGCCGGGTTTCGTTGTGCGTGCGCGGGCAAACCGTTAAACTACGAAATTCAAAAGCTTAAGGGCGGGAACACCGGTTCCGGTATGGCACCGCCCCTGGGCTGGCAACCTAACCGGACGGATCATTGAAGATGGCTCTTGAACGCACCCTTTCGATAGTTAAACCCGACGCAGTCGCAAAGAACTTCATCGGCGAGATTTACGCGCGCTTTGAAAAGGCCGGCCTGCGGATCGTGGCGGCAAAGATGGTTCATCTGACCCGCAGCCAGGCGGAAGGCTTCTACGCAGTCCACCGGGAGCGCCCCTTTTTCGGGGATCTCGTGCATTTCATGATTTCCGGCCCTGTCATGGTGCAGGTCCTGGAAGGCGAAGGTGCGATTCAGAAAAATCGCGACATCATGGGGGCCACCAACCCCAAGAACGCCGCGCCCGGGACCCTGCGTGCCGACTTCGCGGCGAGCGTCGAGGAAAATGCGGTTCACGGTTCGGACGGTCCGGAGACCGCGCGGACCGAGATCGGGTACTTCTTCAGCGCCATGGAGCTGTGTACCCGTACCCGCTGAGAAGGACCGTGGCCACCGAGGCAAAAACCAACCTTTTCGGGCTCGCCCCATCCGCGATGCGTGATTTTTTCGTGGAAATGGGCGAGAAGCCGTTCCGGGCCGCACAGGTGCTGCAGTGGATCCATCACTACGGCGCCGACAATTTCGACGGCATGACCAACATCGGCCGAACGCTGCGTCAGCGCCTGACCGACGTCGCCGAGGTGGTGGCGCCGCAGATCGCGCTCGATCAGGAGGCCGCGGATGGTACCCGCAAATGGCTGTTGCGTCTGGCCGACGGCAACTGCATCGAAACCGTGTTCATTCCCGAAGAAGGGCGCGGTACCCTGTGTGTATCATCGCAGGTCGGCTGCACCCTGAACTGTTCCTTCTGTGCCACCGGACACCAGGGGTTCAACCGCAATCTCGATGCCGGCGAGATCATCGCCCAGGTATGGGTTGCCAATCGCGCGTTGGGTCGGGATCCCAAGGGGGAGCGGCTGATCACGAACGTCGTGATGATGGGAATGGGCGAGCCGCTGCTCAATTTCGACAATGTCGTGGTGGCCATGCAGCTCATGCTCGACGACATGGCCTATGGACTGTCCAAGCGCCGTGTCACGCTCAGCACTGCCGGCGTGGTGCCTGCCATCGACCGGTTACGGGAAACCTGTCACGTGAGCCTGGCGGTATCGTTGCATGCGCCGAACGACGCGCTGCGCAACGAACTCGTGCCGCTCAACCGCAAGTACCCCATCGCCGGTCTGCTAGATGCCTGCCGGCGGTACGTCGCCGGAGACGGCCGTCGGCGCGTGACCTTCGAATACGTGATGCTGGCGGGCGTGAACGACAGCGTCCCGCAGGCGCGCGAGCTCGCGCGCCTGCTGGCGGATGTTCCATCGAAGGTCAATCTGATACCCTTCAACCCGTTCCCGGCAAGCGCCTACGTGCGTTCCGACCGGGCCACTATTGACCGTTTCCGCGACGTTCTGATGAATGCGGGCCTGATGACTGTGACGCGCAAGACCCGGGGCGAAGACATCGATGCCGCCTGCGGCCAGCTTGCCGGCCGCATCGAGGACCGTACGCGGCGTTCGGTGCGGTCCAGACAAGGTAGCGTGAGCAGCCGATGAAGCCCCTGATACGAGGTGTAGCCGCCATTGCGTTCAGTCTTCTGCTGGGTGCCTGTGTCACGGTCCATCCCGGTAGGCCGGCGACGAACAAGAAGCAGCTCGTTGCGACACTCACCCAGCTGGGGGCGGGCTACATGGCGCGCGGCGAGTTCGATGTGGCGCATCACGTGTTGAAGCATGCATTGGAGATCAATCCGGACGATTCCCAGGCCAACAACATCATGGGGCTCCTGTACGCTCAATTGAAGGATGACAGGAAGGCGGAGAAGCATTTCCGCAAGGCAATCTCGGTGCAGCCCGACAACTCCGATGCCCAGAACAATTTTGGAGTTTTCCTGTGTCAGCGTGGGCATATCAAGTCCGCCGCGAAGCACTTCAATGCGGCGCTGGCGAATCCCCTCTACAAGACCCCGGAGCTGGCCAACTTGAATGCCGGCGTCTGCTACATGAAAATCCCTGACGCGCTGACCGCCGAAAGGTATTTTCGTGCAGCCTTGAGCATCAATCCCAAGCTTCCGCTGGCGCTGTACTATATGGCCAAGATCAGCTTTGACCAGGGACAGATGCTGTCGGCACGCGGGTACATCCGGCGCTATTTCAAGGTGGCGAAGACGTCCCCGGAGTCACTTCTGCTGGCAGTGCGGATCGAACGTGCCCTTGGCGACGGCAACGCGGCGGCGAACTATGCGCTCAGCCTGCGCGGCCTGTTCCCCGATTCACCCGAGGCCCGGCAGTTGCGCGCGCTGGGCGGCGAATAGTTTAAAATAGCATCTTATGGAAGCGGAAACCCCTCAGAAGAAGTATTCCTCCGGTTTTGGGCCGGGACCGACGCTTGCCAAGGCTCGTGAAGGTCTCGGGCTGACGCATGAAGAGGTCGCGGAGCGTCTGCGTCTGGCGCCCCGTCAGATTCTGGCGCTGGAAACCGACGATTACGACCATCTGCCGGGGCCGACCTATGTCCGCGGTTACCTGCGCAGCTATGCCGAACTGGTCGGTCTTGCGCTGGATCCGATCCTGGAGGCCTACGGGCACGTGCCTGCCTCCAGCAAGGCATCCGATCTGGGCAGTCTTGCCCCCAAAGAGCAGATCACTAGCCAGCACCGGCATGTCCGGCTGGCGACGTACTTCATGGTTGCGCTCATCATCGCACTGGCAGTGAGCTGGTGGCAGGGCCGCACCCTCGGACGCAAACCTGTTGCGAAGCCGGTCGCGCGGTCTGCAACGGCGCGACCGGCACAGTCGACGGCGATGCCACCCAGCACGGCCGTTGCTCCTGCCACACCCGCCAGCGCGCGGTTCCGGGCGACCCCGCCGCCGGCCGCTGAATTGCCGCGCCAGGCTCCGGCCACGACCCTGCTGCCGGCACACCCCCCAGCCAAAGCTGCAGGCCCGGCCGTGCTGTCCAGACCAGCGCAGGTGGTCATTGCCACGAAGGCCGTGGCAGGTGCGGGTGCCAATGGGCGGGCGCTGCTCGTGCTGAGCACGGTGCAGGACTCCTGGGTTGACGTGCGCGATGCGCAGGGCAACAAGCTGTTGTACGAGACCGTACCGGCGGGTCGGGTCGTCACGCTCGATGGAAACGCGCCACTCAAGGTTTTCCTCGGTAATGCCGCCGGCGTACAGATCGAGTTCGACGGCAAGCCGTTCAACCCAATCCCCTATATGCACGGACAGGTCGCGCGCTTCACTCTGGGCGCGGCCAGTTCCCACTGACATGGAAAGCCACAGCACAATCGTGCGGCGCCAGACGCGCCGGATCATGGTAGGCAAGGTGCCGGTGGGCGGCGGCGCCGCGGTCAGCGTGCAGAGCATGACCAACACCGAGACCTGTGACGTCGACGCTACGGTCGCCCAGATCCGCGCCCTGGCACGTGCCGGTGCGGACATTGTGCGGGTCTCGGTTCCAACCATGGATGCTGCCGAGGCGTTCGGCCGGATCCGCGCGCAGGTGGATGTGCCGCTGGTGACGGACATCCATTTCGACTATCGGATCGCACTGCGGGTGGCCGAACTCGGTGCCGACTGCCTGCGGATCAATCCCGGCAATATCGGACGCGAGGATCGCATCCGCCAGGTCGTCGATGCGGCCAGGGCGCGAGGCATACCCATACGGATCGGGGTCAATGCCGGCTCGCTGGAGAAGGACCTGCAGAAGAAGTACAGCGAGCCGACGGCGGAGGCGCTGGTCGAATCGGCATTGCGGCACATCGATATCCTCGAGCGCCTGGATTTCCACGACTACAAGGTCAGCGTCAAGGCCTCGGATGTGTTCATGGCCGTCGAAGCCTACCGCAGGCTCGCCACCCAGACAGACAATCCACTGCATCTGGGCATCACCGAGGCCGGCAGCTTGCGCACCGGTGCGGTGAAATCGGCCATCGGGCTCGGCATGCTTCTGTCGGAGGGTATTGGCGACACCATCCGTGTCTCGCTCGCGGCCGATCCGGTCGAGGAGGTGAAGGTCGGTTTCGATATACTGAAAAGCCTTCATGTCCGCAGCAAGGGCATCAATCTGATCGCCTGTCCTTCCTGTTCGCGGCAGGAATTTGATGTCATCGCTACGGTGAATGCGCTGGAGACCCGGCTCGAGGACATCACTGAACCCATGGATGTGGCCGTCATCGGATGTGTGGTCAATGGGCCGGGAGAGGCGCGAGAAGCGCATGTCGGTCTGGCCGGTGGGTCGCCCTGCCTGCTCTATGTCGATGGCCGGCCGGATCACAAGGTCACCGAGGAGCAGATCGTGGACGAACTGGAGCGGGTGATCCGTGCACAGTTGCGCCTGCGTCGTGAATCGGCCAGCAGCTCCGCTGCCGCCGATCAAGTCTTTCCAATCAAGCAGATCGGCTGAGGCGCATCCCGGTGAGTCGGGCCATACAGGCCGTTCGCGGGATGAATGACCTCCTTCCCGATACCCTCGCTCTTTGGCAGCGGGTGGAGCGGCGCGCTGGCGAGGTGCTTCAGGCCTACGGCTATCGCGAGATCCGTCTGCCCCTGCTCGAAAAGACTGAGCTGTATGTCCGGTCGATCGGGCAGGTCACCGACATCGTCGAGAAGGAAATGTACACCTTCGAGGACCGCAACGGTGAAAGCCTGAGCCTGCGGCCCGAAGGTACCGCCGGCTGTGTCCGCGCCGGAATCGAGAATGGTCTGCTGCATAACCAGATCCAGCGCCTGTGGTATGCAGGACCGATGTTCCGCCATGAGCGTCCGCAACGCGGGCGTTATCGCCAGTTTCATCAGATTGGCGTCGAGGCGTTTGGCATGCCGGGTCCGGAGCTGGACGCCGAACTGATCCTGATGAGCGCGCGCCTGTGGCGCAGTCTTGATGTGCGTGACGTCGCGTTGCAGCTGAATTCCCTCGGAACCCCGGCCTGTCGCGCGCGCTACCGGGAGCTGCTCGTCGACTACCTCGAGGAGCATCGCACCGTCCTCGACGAGGACAGTCTGCGCCGGCTGCATACCAATCCGTTGCGGGTCCTTGACAGCAAGAACCCGGCGCTGCAGGGCGTCATCGAGCGCGCCCCCAGCCTGCTTGATCACCTGGACCCGGAGTCGGCCGGGCATTTCGCGCGCCTGCGTACCTTGCTGGATGATGCCGGCGTGCAGTATGCAGTCAATCCGCGTCTGGTGCGCGGACTCGACTATTACACGCGGACGGTGTTTGAATGGGTCAGCGGTGCGCTCGGCGCGCAGGCGACGATCTGCGCGGGTGGCCGCTATGACGGACTGGTGGAGCAGCTTGGTGGGCGTACGACGCCGGCGGCGGGTTTCGCGCTCGGCATGGAGCGTCTGGTCGAGTTGCTGGCCCAGCAGGAGCCGGTGGCATGCTCCGGACAGGTCCAGATTTATATGGTGCTGCTCGGTGCGCCGGCACAGCGGCATGGCGCGCTGATCGCGGAGCGTCTGCGCGACGATGGTGTTTCGGTTGAATGCGATGCTGCAGGCGGGTCGCTCAAGAGCCAGCTGAGGCGTGCGGATCGCAGCGGAGCCGCCTATGCGGTGCTGGTCGGCGATGCCGAGATCGGTGCCGGTCTAGTCAGCATCAAGGCGTTGCGTACTGATGAAGTACAGGAGCAGATCGCCGAGGGCGGTCTTGCGCAGATGCTCAAGCGGAAACTGGCATGCTGAGGCAGCGGCTCGGGCATCCCAAAACAGAGAAACACGGAGAACAACTTGGAAGCATACGATTCAGACGAACAGCTTGACCGGCTCAAGGCCTGGTGGAACAAATATGGCAATGCCCTGATCGTCGGAATCGTGCTCGGCGTGATGGTGCTGGTCGGCGCCAAATACTGGCTGCGGCACCGTACGCTGAGTTCGGATGCGGCCTCCTCGCTGTACGATGTCATGCTGGGGGAACTTGCGCAGAAGAACACGACCGCGGCAGCCCAGGACGGGCAACTGCTCATCAGCCACTACGGCGCGACACCCTATGCCAGCGACGCAGCTTTGATTCTTGCGCGCATCAGTCTGGATGCAGGGGATATCAAGGCAGCGCGCGAACACCTGCGGTGGGCCATGAGCCATGCCGCCAGCAGCGGCGTGCGCAATGCCGCACGCCTGCGCCTCGCCCGTATCCTGATGCAGGACGGCAAGCTGGACGCGGCACTGAAGCTCGCGGACAGCAAGGATCGCGACGGCTTTGCGTCGGATTACGATGAGCTGCGCGGCGACATTTTTGCGGCACAGGGCAAAAAGGGCGAGGCGCGCCAGGCCTACGGCGCGGCACTGGCCGAGCTCGGCTCCGGTTCGCCGTACGCGCGCGTCCTTCGTATGAAGCTAGATGACCTCGGCCGCCCGGAGGCCGCAAAATGATCCGCCACACGCTGCGGCGCACCGTACGCTTCGTATCGACGCTGGGCCTGGTCCTCGGACTGGGGGGGTGCAGTGTCCTCAGCTGGATACATGGCGGGACAAGCAATATCGCACCGCCGGCGAAACTCAGGAGTTTTCCCGCCGTCTACCGCGTCAGGCGTGTCTGGAGCGCCGATATCGGTGGTGGCGCCGGCGCCAAATACATCAGGCTTTCTCCCGTGCTTCACGACAACATCCTTTACGTTTCGGAACCGCAGGGGCGGGTTCGTGCCTACGACGCGGACACGGGCAAGAGGCTGTGGAGCAGGAACCTGAAGCACACCGAAATCGAGGGTGGCACAGGATTTTCCGATGGTATGGTGCTGCTCGGCACCCGCGACGGCCGGGTGCTTGCGCTCAAGGCGGCGAACGGTGCGCTCCTGTGGTCGGCTTCCGTTTCTAGCGAGATTCTGGCCCCGCCCCGTGGCGCGGATGGAGTCGTGGTTGCTCAGACCGTGGACGGCAGCCTGTTCGGGCTGGCCGCAGACACCGGGAAGCGGCTGTGGATGCAGGAGCACACCGTTCCGGCGCTCAGCCTGCGCGGCACCAGCACGCCGCTGATCGTGGAGAACGTCGTCGTTACCGGGCTGGCCAACGGGAAACTTGCGGCCTACCACCTGGCCGACGGCCGGCAGCTGTGGGATATCCCTGTGTCGGAACCGCATGGACGAAACGAGATTGCGCGACTGATCGATGTCGATGCGCCACCGGTGGTCGTGGGGGAAACGCTGTATGCCGACGCCTATCACGGCAAGCTGGTTGCCTTCAACCTTTCGTCCGGACACATTCAGTGGTCGCGTGACGTGTCGGGCTATTCGGGCATGGCCGTCGACGCCAACAATATCTACATCTCTGACGCACGCGGTTACGTGATGGCCTACGATCTGGCGACCGGCGCCAGCGTATGGCAGCAGACCGGCCTGCATGGCCGCTCGCCCACGGCTCCGGTGGTGATCGGAGACACTGTTGCGGTGGGTGATTACCGGGGGTATGTACACTTTCTGTCGGTGGACGACGGACGGTTCGTCGCGCGCTACCGGCTCGGCAGCGCGCCGATCCTGGCCACGCCGGTTGCCGGCGCCGAGACGCTATACGTCGCCGACCAGGACGGTGATGTTGCCGCTCTGCGCCTGCAAGCGAAGAAGCAGCCGGCGCCGTAGGCGCGCCGCCGCGCGTCGGGAAGCCAATTCATGAAACCCATTGTTGTTCTCGTGGGCCGGCCGAACGTCGGCAAATCGACGCTGTTCAACGCGTTGACGCGCAGTCGTGATGCGCTGGTCGCCGATGTTCCGGGGTTGACCCGTGACCGCATTTATGGGAACGGCAGGGTGGGAGACCGGCCGTACCTGGTGGTGGATACCGGCGGCATTACCGACGACCGCAGCGCGCTGGGCGAGCTGATGTCGGCGCAGGTGCATCAGGCGATTGCGGAGGCCGATGTCGTAGTACTGCTCGTCGACGGGCGCGCCGGCCCCAATGCCGCCGACCGAGCGATTGCCGGTGAAATCAGGCGCCTCGGCAAGACCGCGGTGCTCGCGGTCAACAAGACCGAAGGTATGGAGCCGGGGCTGGCGATGGCGGAGTTTCATGACCTGGCGAGCGAGCCGGTGGCCATCTCCGCATCCCACGGTGACGGTATCGATGAGCTGATGCAGCGTGTTCTCGGGCCGCTTGCGCACGTGGAAGACGAACCGGTGACGGGCGATGTGCCCAGGATAGCGGTCGTGGGGCGACCCAACGTCGGCAAGTCGACACTGGTCAATGCGATGCTCGGCGAGGAGCGCGTGGTGGTTTTCGATGAGCCCGGAACCACCCGCGACAGTATTTACATCCCGCTGGAGCGGGCAGAACGCCGCTATGTGCTGATCGACACCGCGGGCGTACGCCGGCGCGGCCGCATTGACGATGCGATCGAGAAATATACGGTCGTCAAGACGCTGCAGGCGATCGAGGCGGCCAATGTAGTCCTGCTGGTGCTCGATGCCAGGCAGGAGGTCAGCGAGCAGGACGTGAGTCTCGCGGGCCACGTCCTGGAAGAGGGCCGTTCGCTGGTGCTGGCTGTCAACAAGTGGGACGGGCTTGATGAAAGTCGCCGCGACTGGATAAAGCGCGAGCTCGAGCGCAAGCTTCCGTTCCTCAGCTTCTGTCCGCTGCATTTCATATCGGCTCTGCATGGCGCGGGTGTCGGTGCCCTGTTTCCGGCCATTGACCGCGCCTATGCATCGGCACGGCGCGTGCTTCCTACCCCGCAGCTCAACCGGATCCTGCAGAAGGCGGTGCAGGTGACCGCGCCACCGATGGTGCATGGCCGGCGCATCAAGCTCAAATTCATCCACCAGGGAGGCAAGAACCCGCCGCTCCTGGTGATCCACGGCAATCAGACCGAGTCGATGCCGGGCTACTACATTCGCTACCTGTCCAACGTTTTTCGCGATGCGCTCGGTCTCGAAGGCACGCCGGTGCGCATCGAATTTGTACAAGGCACGAACCCCTATCAAGGCAGGAAGAATCGTCTTACGCCACGGCAGTTCGAGAAGCGCCAGCGGCTGCGGCGCATCGCCCGCAAGAAATTCGGATGACACTGTCCCGGCACGCCCCTGCGCGATTCAGGTCCTTGCTTCGTGCGTCCCGGCCAGCCACCGCTCCAGATGCCCCACGGCCTGCCCGATCCCGTGCGGCACGGTTGGAGACGGGCGCGCCGTTGACCATAGTGCGGTGAGGGCGTCTCCGATATCGCCGCGCTCTAGTTGTGTGCGGCTGATTTCGGCACAACAGGCGTGCTCCTGCAGCCAACGCACGAGAAACGGCTCCTCCGGCCAGCCCGGGCGCCGGATGTAGAGTACCGGAATACCATTGCAGGCTGCCTCAGCAAAGATTCCATAACCCGGCTTGGTGACGAGTGCGTCGCAGCTGCACAGCAGATCCGGGAAGGACACCCCGAGCGCATCGATGCCGACAAAATCGCGACGGTTCCGGGCCGCGTCCTGATCGGTTACCCAGCGGACCTTCGGAAGATGCGGCCAGCAATCGAGGTCGATGGGCAGGGGAATGCCTCCGGCAGTGACGATGACAAGCCGCTCATCCTGGCGGAGCTGCAGCCGGGAGCCGATCTCGGCGCGCCTCGATATCCCGCGTTGCGCAATTACGCCTGTCGGCCGGCCGTTGTGGATCCCGGGCATAGGCATACCGGGCTCGATCTGCAGAAATTCGGCGGCGCTGTTGTAGGCAGCAAGCATCTGCCTGACGATCTGCGGCGCCTCGGGCCGTGTCCCGCAGTAGTGCTGGTAGATGTCCGCCCAGTTCAGGCAACACAACGCCATTGCCGGTATGCCGGCGGTAGCCGCGCCCGCTATGGGCAGATAGGGCACGTCGGCCAGTACCAGATCGGGCGCAAGCGCACGCAATCTCTGTGCCTCGTCCGCCACCTTCCGATCCCAGTCGCGATGGAAAGTGCGGTAGGCCGCCGCGCTTTCTTCCACGCGCACCTCCACGGCTGACCTCATGATCATGCCGAAATCGCTGGCTTCGGGCAGGTATTCCCAGTTCCCTGAAAGTCTGGCTTCCAGCAGGCGCCGCGGCAGTGCCGTGCGCAGGCTGATGCGTAGCGCGGGATTGCGCTGGCGCAGCAGCTCGATGACCGGAAGGACCTGTGCGGCATGCCCGTAGCCGTGCGCCGAGACCGAAACCAGGAGATGTGCCGGCTGTGGCATTGTAGGATTGCCCGGGTTGGCGGGTTCAGCGCCGGACGGCGCTGCAGTTGCGCGTGGCGGGACGCAGTGCGTCGGTGGCGGAGCTCCGTTTGCCGCAACTGCTTGTTGTCACTCTTCGGATTCCTCCACCAGCGCCTTCAGGCGCCCGCGGGCCAGCAGCGCGCGAATCCGCTGGCCGGGCCGGAGCTGTGCAGCGTCCAGAACCAGTGCTCCGGTATCGTCGCGCTGGACGATGGCATAGCCACGGGCAAGGGTTGCCAGCGGACTCAACGTGTCCAGTCGGCCCGAGGCAACGCTCAGACGATGCCTGGCTCTCTCCAGCGTCTGCTGTATCGCCCGTGCGAGCCGTTCATGCTGATGTGCGAAACGCAGCTGCCCCTGGCCGATGAGTGCCGCAGGCGAAAGCCGATGAAGACGTGCGGTCGCGGCCAGCACCGTGGCCGCCGCGGCGTTGCGCCGGGCGGTCTGGGCCAGGATCAGGCGCCGGGAGAGGTCGGTGAGGCGCTGATGCAGGCGCTCGATCCGGTCTGCAGGGTGGATCAGGCGGGAGGCGAGCCAATCCAGCCGCTGCTGAGCGCCGCCCAGGCGGTCAGCCATGCGCCGGCGCAGTTGTTGCTCGAACGCGACGAACTCCGCCAGCCACTCCCGGAAATCGGGACTGAGCATGACTGCCGCCGCCGTCGGAGTCGGTGCGCGCGCATCGGCCACCAGGTCGGCGATGGTGAAGTCGGTTTCATGGCCCACGCCGGACACGACCGGCAGCGGGCATTCGTACAGCGCCCGGGCCACGATCTCTTCGTTGAATGGCCAAAGGTCCTCGAGCGATCCGCCTCCGCGGGCGATGATCAGTGCGTCGCATTCGCGTCGCTCGCCGGCCAGCCGGATGGCGGCGGAGATCTTGTCTGCCGCTCCTTCCCCCTGCACGGGTACCGGGTAAATCAGCACTGATATCGTGGGGAAGCGCCGCGCCAGTGTCGTGATGATGTCGCGGATGACGGCACCCGTGGGGGAGGTGATGACTCCGATGCGCTTCGGCAGCTGGGGCAGGGGCTTCTTGCGGGCGACATCGAACAGACCTTCCAGGGCGAGCCGGTTCTTCAGGGCCTCGAAGGCGCGCTGCAGCGCGCCTTCACCCGCTTCCTCGAGATGCTCGACAATAAGCTGAAATTCGCCGCGGCCTTCGTAGAGACTGACCCGGACGCGCAGCACCACATGCATGCCGTCCTTGGGTGTGCAGGCGAGAGTCCGCTGGCTGCTGCGGAACAGGGCGCAGCGAACCTGTGCCTGGCTGTCCTTGAGAGTGAAGTAGCAATGCCCCGACGAGGGGCGCGCAAAGTTCGAGATTTCGCCTTCGATCCAGAGCAGCGGAAAGCCGCTTTCCAGAACCGCTTTGGCTTCCCGTGTCAGACGCGAAACCGAATAGATCTCGCGCAACGGTGTGGCACCGGACGTGGCAGGAACGGGATAACGGCTGACCATGGTGCAAACATAACGCCGGGCTACGAAATAGAGAAGCCCCGCGCCGCCGGTTCTTTGTTCATCCTGCCGGAAAATCTGTAAGTTTCTGAAACTGTTATAATGTTTTCTTGCGATGCTCGATTGCCGCCCGGCAAGGGGCGCATTGACCGCAGGTCAGGGGAGTGAATTGGCAAAAGTCCCGCGGGCCTGTCGGCCGGCGACAGTCGTCGAGGATACAGCGACACGGTCGCTCGGGGCCTTGCGACCGTGGCTGAAATACCGCGCGTTCCGGGCGCCCTGATGATCCGTCAGGCGATGCTTTTCCAGGCTGGCCGTAGGGGTAATGGCCGCCGTTCGGCTGCGCCCCGTCACCGGGGCGTGCCGTGTAAACGCTGCATGCCCGGGAAAGCAGCGGTGCGCCCCCGGTGGCTGCCGGCTTGCGCCCGGGAGTTTGCTGTCAGGGCAGATAGGAGGGCTTTACGTCGGCGCCGGCCTTGGCCTGCTGTTCGGCAAGCTTTACCTGCTGCAACGCGGTTTGCGCAAGCTTCATGGCCTTGGCGCTTTTGCCTTCGCTGTTCAGTTTTTCGGCCATTTTGACGTACTTTGCCGTGTTGATCCACAGGTCCACGTGCTCTTTGTGTGCATGGGCGACCGCCTGCTGTGCAGCAGCGATCGTGTCTGCTACGGATGCCTCCTTCCGGGCAGTGTGGGTGGCGCATCCGCCGATAGCGAGAGCGAGGGTAGCCAGCAGCACCATTCTTTTCATCGTCAGATTTCCTCCTCAGGTAGTGTTGGCAACAATTAAAGGGTAGCCAAGCGGCTGCGTCAACCGAAAAAGTTTGCGCGCACTGCCTGTGCAGGGGAATATTGCGCCCGGCAAAGACGTCGTCCGCTGCGGCCGCAGGGCCTGTTTTCCGGCCTGTTTCGTGGCGGACAACGGACTCGATGGACGCGGTGCCGGTCGCGGATCGGGCATGGAGATTCGCTGCAGGGCATGTCCCGGATCGCGGCGGACGCCCGTCCCAGTTTACGGCTGCGGAGTCAATCCGTATAATGCGGCATGCGTATTGTCCAAGAAGCCCTGACCTTTGATGATGTGCTGTTGTTGCCGGCGCACTCGAAGGTGTTGCCAAAGGATGTCGACCTCTCCACTTTCCTGACCCGCAGCCTGCGCCTGAACATTCCGCTTCTGTCGGCGGCCATGGATACGGTCACCGAATCGCGCGCCGCCATCAGCCTCGCCCAGGAGGGCGGAGTGGGCATCATCCACAAGAACATGCCCGCGCGGCGGCAGGCGGACGAGGTCCGCAAGGTCAAGAAGTTCGAAAGCGGGATTATCAGCGAGCCCATCACGACCACCCCCGATACCACGGTGCGGCAGGTGCTCGATCTCACGCGCGCACAGCGTATATCCGGTGTTCCGGTCACCGAGGACGGAAAGCTCGTCGGCATCGTGACCAGCCGCGACCTGCGTTTCGAAACCCGCTACGATGAGCCGGTCAGCCGCATCATGACTCCGAAGGAGCGTCTGGTGACCGTGCGCGAAGGCGCCAGCCGCGAGGAGATCCTGGGGCTGCTGCACGCGCACCGGATCGAGAAGATTCTGGTGGTGGACGAGAAGTTCGGTCTCAAAGGGCTCATCACCGTCAAGGATATCCAGAAATCCAGCGAATATCCGCGCTCGGCCAAGGATGCAGCCGGGCGCCTGATCGCCGGAGCCGCAGTCGGGGTCGGAAAGGGTACCGAAGACCGCGTGGAGCAGCTGATCGAGGCCGAAGTCGACCTGATCGTGGTGGATACCGCCCACGGGCACTCTCAGGGAGTGATCGACCGCGTGCGCTGGATCAAGAAACATTTCCCCAG
This sequence comes from Pseudomonadota bacterium, assembly GCA_021790335.1. Lineage (GTDB taxonomy): Bacteria > Pseudomonadota > Gammaproteobacteria > Acidiferrobacterales > UBA6901 > JAJYCY01. The sequence goes on from JAJYEE010000039.1 coordinate 18,705, forward strand.
GATGCAGGTGGTCGGTGGCAATATCGCCACGGCATCCGCGGCGCAGGCGCTGCGCGATGCCGGTGCCGATGCGGTAAAAGTCGGCATCGGGCCAGGTTCGATCTGCACCACGCGCATGGTGGCTGGCGTCGGGGTGCCGCAGATCACGGCCGTCGCCAATGTCGCCGATGCGCTGGCCGACAGCGGCGTCTGCGTGATTGCCGATGGGGGCATCCGTTTCTCCGGAGACATCACCAAGGCGATTGCCGCCGGCGCCCATGCGGTCATGATCGGCAGCCTGCTGGCGGGCACCGACGAGGCTCCGGGCCAGATCGAGCTCTATCAGGGGCGCTCGTACAAGACCTATCGCGGCATGGGTTCGCTCGGCGCCATGGGCGAGGGCTCTAGCGACCGGTATTTCCAGGAGGGCGCGAGCACCGAGAAGCTGGTTCCCGAAGGTGTGGAAGGACGCGTGCCCTACAAAGGTCCGATGGTGAACATCGTTCACCAGCTCATGGGTGGCCTGCGGGCCGGCATGGGTTATACGGGTTCGTCGACCCTGGAAGCACTGCGCACGCATGGCGAGTTCGTGCGGATCACCAACGCCGGCATCCGCGAATCGCATGTGCACGACGTGTCCGTTACCAAGGAAGCACCGAACTACCAGCGGGACTAGACGGCAAAATGCAGGTCGTGAGCCCCATGAATCCGGTTTCGCGTGCCGGCCCCGCATCGCACAGCTGCTGCCATGACTGATCCCCATTCCCAAAAGATACTCATTCTCGACTTCGGCGCTCAGTACACCCAGCTCATCGCCCGCAGG
>JAJYEE010000096.1 GCA_021790335.1 Pseudomonadota bacterium
TGAACTGCGCCACCTCCGGCACGTGTCCAACGGATGCGACATCGCCCAGATACACAGCCCGGCGGGTCCGGGTTTCTCCACGCAGCAGTAACTTCGGCAGTTCCGCGACACGACCGGCTTGCGGCGCGAGCGCAATACGTATGTCGCGCCGGCGCTCGCCTTCGAGCACGGTTCCGGCCACCAGACCGCCGCGTGCGATGCGCAACGCTCGCGTTACCTGTTCCTCGTTGACACCGCGTTCCGCGGCGCGCATGGGGTTTATGTGCAGCACCAGGTCGCTTGCGACGCCCGCCGATGAAATGCACACGTCGCGCACTGTCGGTTGACCGCGCAGGATACGCGCCATGCCCTCGCCAACACGCGCAAGCGCAGCCCCGCCCGGGCCCGTCACTTCGATTCCGATCATTCCGTCCAGCGCCCGCAGCAACGGAGCATCGTGGTAGCCGGGTCTGATCCCCGGGAATGCGACGAGCGTCGAACGTACCTGGACATTGGCCAACCCAGAGTGTGTCACCACCTGCTCGAACCTGGAGATCCATTTTTCCGCGGACAACGCGCGCGGGTGGCCGGCCAGCACGACGCGCAGACGCATGCTGACGGCCGGCGATGCGCGCATCACCGATACCACCTGTGCCACTCCACCCTGCTCGTGGGCGAGCTGTGCGATATGCAGCGACTCTGCTGCCAGAGACCGGGCACCGGGCGCTCCGGTGGCGCTGATCCGTACCTGCACATCGGCAGTTTCGGGGGGCGGGAAAAACACCGTGCCACGCAGGAGCAAGGCCGCTGCATAAAACAGCCCGGCCACCGCCAATCCCGCAACGGCGAGACTGCGCGCGGGCCTTCCGGCGCCCCCGGCGATCCATGCACGATATCGTCGCGGGACCGATCGGCGGCGAATCGCCGGGCGGTCAACGCTGCCGGATCCGGCACTTCTCACGGCGACCGCAAGGACCCACGACAGGCACAGCACCGCCAGCACCACCGCGATCAGGTCGCGAAACAACCGCCCGAGGGGTCCGGGCACGACCAGCAGCACGAGTAACAGGATAACGGTCGGCAGAATGACGCCGAGGGCACGGCTCGCGCCGCAGCGGGCGGTATCCTGCAGGCTTGGCGGCGCCGGAGCTGGGCGCCGCATGGCGAGCGGCGCTGCCAGACCCATACCGGCGGCGGCGACCAGCCCGCAAAGATCCATCAGGTTGAGCGTCATGCCCGCACTCAGCAGGAAGACTCCCGATGCGAGCAATGCGGCCAGTGCGACCATGAACCCCGAAGAATCGGTACGCACGCCGGTGACGGGCCAAAGGGCCACAGCCAGGATGAGGACCAGTGCGACGGCGGCCATGACATAGAACCTGCGCAGCATGCCTGTCAGCGACTGCGCCAGGGCGGACTCCACACGCACCTGCACGCCCGCAGGTATAAGTCCATTGGCACGCAGCCAGTCGGCATGCGCTTTGATCGCGTTGGCGACCGCAATCGGGTCCACGCCGTGCGCCCGCATGAGCACCAGAAGCACGGCGGGCCGTCCATTCAGACGCACGTCCGGACCGGGGCGACTGTCTCCTCGCACCGCCGCAACCTGCGACAGCGACAGGATGTCGCCATTCGGAAGCCTTACCGGCAGCGCCGCAATTGTCGCCGAACCGGAGCGCGTCCCCGCCACTAGATAGCCCGAAGGCGATTGCGCCTCCGCGACGCGCACCGCCGCAACCACATCGTCCAGCGCCAGGCCCAGCTGCGCCAGCCGGCGCTGCTCGGGCACCACCCGTATCTCGCGGACCGGACCTCCTGCTACTCTGGCGCCGGCAACACCCGCAAGCCCGAGGAACTGCGGCATCAGCTGGACTTCGGCCCACCGCCGCAGCTTTGCCAGCGGCCATTTCGGCGCCGTCACCCAGATCTGCCCCGCTACTGCATCCAGGGCGTGCACCCTGACGACTGCCGGCCGACCGGCGGACGCAGGCAGCGGCAAGGTACGCGCAATCAGTGCATGCAGCTCGGACAGCGACCGGCTCAGCCCAACGGCATGCCGAAATGCCAGAATTATCCGCGTGCTGCCTTCCGTGCTTGCGCTGCGCACATCATGCAGATCATGCAGCTGCGAAAGATAATGAAAAAGCGGGAGTGCGACGCGTCGGTCCATGACCGAAGCCGGCACTCCCGGATCGCGGATCGAAACCTGCGCTGCGGGATAATCGAGGTGCGGCGGCACGCCGGGTTGCAGATGGACGAAGGCAAACACACCCGCCAGCGCGACCACGACCAGCAGCCCGGCGGCCGCGACCGGGTGATGGCGATGTTGCGACGCTACTCCGCCGCCTGGCATGGCCGGCGCACTCCGACATTATGAACTCCGCGAGACGGCATCGACGTGCATGCAAGCATACAGTTCCCGACGCCACCGGACCTTACGATCAAAAAGCACCTTCGGCGGCAGCAGTCGGCACCGGACTCCGGTCACCCGATTGCCGGGCCGGGCTGACCGGCCCGGCAGCGGCGCAGCGGCTCAAGCCGGCCTAGACCAGGACACGTTCGATCTCCTGCCTGATGGCACGCGAAGCGCCGGGACCAAAGCGGGTCCTGCCCTGCACAAAGACATCGGTAAAGGCGTACTCGTAGCGCAGGTCCTGCAGACCGAGGCACCCGAACAGGCGGTCTTCGTATGAAAAATCGTCCGGCTGCCGCACCAGCGTCGGCCATCCGGACTCACCGGGGCTGAGCACCGGTCCGAAAAACATCACCCCCGGGAGATTTCGTGCGCGCAGCACGCCGCTTCCTGGCGTCCGTCCCGACATCGGCAGGAAATCGATCGTGCGCGTGAGTTTGCTCTGGCGGTCGAGCACGATGTCAACTTCGCCCTCGATGGCTTCGGCCTCGGCGGCGAACGCAAGGCTTTCTGCCCCGGTCGCCGCGCGCCATCGGTCGACGTCGACGGCACCGAACCGGCTCGGATAGAACAGAAACCGCAGCGGCGCGAGAGCGGCCAGCCCGGCTTCGAGCTCTGCATGGTAGTGAGGCGTGTTGATGAGCACACCACCGGCGTCGTCATCCGCCAGGTAATAGACCGTCGCCGCCCCCTCGCCTTCCAGGCGGTAAATGCTGCGGTCGCGCAGCGTGATGAGAAGCTCGATCACCCCGGCGGTCCGGACAGCAGCGGCGCGAGCTCGGTAAGCGCCTGCTCGTAGACCTGGCGCTTGAATTCGACGATGTTCTCGAGCGGACTCCAGTAGTCCACCCAGCGCCAATCATCGAACTCCGGGTCCGCCGTCACGTCCAGCCGGACCATTTCTTCGGTCGCGATCAACCGCAGCAGAAACCAAATCTGCTTCTGTCCGCGGAACTGGGTATGGCGGGCGGCACGCAGGAAGCGCCGCGGGATGTCGTAATGAAGCCAGTCGCGCGTGCGGCCGATGATCTGTACGTGATCCCGGTCGAGCCCGATCTCCTCGCGCAGCTCGCGATACAGAGCCTCTTCGGCGCTTTCGCTGCGCTTGATGCCACCTTGCGGAAACTGCCATCCATCCTGACTGCACCGGCGCGCCCAGAAAACGCGATTCTCACGGTTACACAGGATGATCCCGACATTAGGCCGGTAACCGTTCTCGTCGATCATATAATTTTCAAAACGTGCCCGGATTGTATAATCAAGATATTTGGCGAATTCTTCCACGATCCGCAGTCAGCGGCAATGCACCGGCCCGCACGGGTGGCGGGCCTCCGTCCGGTCGCCGCTGCAGCCGTGAGCACCGTAGACCGCTCCGGACGCAATCGCCCGCAAGGAAATCGCAGCCCGGCGTGCGCACAGCGCGTCACGGCGGCAGCAGTGCCGCAGGCCGGTCCCGCACAATCCCTTCGGCAACTACGTGCGCGCCTGCTATTCTAGGCGCCCCGAAACCGGTCCGGCTACAGGAGCAGCCATTGACTCTCGCGATCTTCGACCTCGACAACACGCTGCTGCGCGGGGACAG
>JAJYEE010000097.1 GCA_021790335.1 Pseudomonadota bacterium
AACCAGCGCTGCCGGCTCTGTGCCCGGCGCTGGCCCCTTCTGGCTGGCGAAGTAGCTTGCCACCTCGGAAATTTCATTGTCGGGTATCGTGGCTGCCATTCCCCACATGATGGATTTGGCAAGTGGGTCGGCACGCGTATGATCTTTGAAAGCCCGGATCTGCGCAGCAAGGTAGGGGGACAATTGGCCAGCCAGGTCGGGAAATGTGGAAGCCATGGAAACACCGTTGACGCCATGACAGGCGGCGCATGTCGCAACGATCGATGGGGGCTTTCCGGCTGCATGTGCAGCTCCGGTCAGCAGAAGGACCGCGCTCGCTACGACACCAATTTGCCTCAACCACAGATTGCTCGTCATTACTACTCCTCTCGCTTTCGTTTTCTTTGATTCCGATACTCGTCGCTGCAGGTTCCCGGTCCGGACAAAGTCCGGTTCCCGAAGCAATCCAGCCCGGCTGCCCGCAGGTTCCCGCCGCGCGGGCGGGACGGACGCCCGTGCCACCGCACGAGGCAGGACGCAAACGGGCTGGGACGGCCACGCTATGACATGCAGCCGTCACGACCCGCCTTTGTCCATGTTCAGGCCAATTGGAAACCCCGCCGACTGGGTGGCAGCGCAGCGATTCGTCGATCCGGTCCATCGATCGATTGCCATGGCGCCGTTGCCAGCGACCGCAGTGTCGGCGATCGGAAATCCGTGCCGTCGAAAGTCGGTCGGGCTTGAAACTCCGGCGTTCATGGCATTGCTCCGTTTTGCAGGACAGTCCGCAGCGCTGCCATGTGATGGCCCGCGACTTTTTCGGCATGTCCGTCCGACCGCGACTAAAGCAAAGTTCATGCCATAAGAATTTCCCAATAAATCAACAGCCCGTGCCGCCGATGTGCGTATCGCCGGGTTATTTAGCCCGTATCTGGGGGTTAGGATCCACCATGCCCGGTCGACCGGGCTTCACGTGCAAGCTTCGCTTCCAGGTATTCTTTAAGTACCAACGCGCTGTTGTGGTGAATGTCGCGTGCGCTGTAGTAGAGCGTGACGTGATGTTTGCGCGCCGCTTCGAGGATGGGCTGCCATACGAACGGGTGCGCATCAAGCTCTGCGCGATAGCGTCTTCGAAATTCCGTCCACTTGTCCGGATCATGGCCAAACCAGCGACGCAGGGCCGTGCTCGGAGCAACCTCCTTGAGCCAGCCGCCGCCCAGTTCCAGCGATTCCTTCTTAATGCCGCGCGGCCACAGGCGTTCGATCAGGAAGCGAACTTCGTTCCCGCGCTCAGATGGTTCGTAGACACGTCTGATTTCGATCATGGAACTCCTCCGCCATTACGTTGGGCGCCGCCCTCTGTCACTGCATCGGCGGCCGGTGATTGCGGATCATCGGGGGAGGGATAGCTCAGGCGTCCGGTGCTGATGCGGGCGAACGGGGTCAGCACATGCGGCCGCAGCTGGTTGGGGCCGAGAATGTGGACGACCGCCAGACCGCTGACAACCAGGGCATCGGCGATGAGCGATCGATGGCAACGCCACGGAACCGCTTCCGCGCACATCAATGCGATCCGCTCGCCACTGGCCAGTTCGACCACCATTCGTAGCGCCACGCTGAATTCCGGCGTCAGCATGTAATCCGCGTATCCCCGGAACGAGGCGTTTCGCCAACCATTATTGGGTGATCCGGGCAGGGGCCGCCGGCGGCCGCCGAGGCCAGCCAGATGCATATAGCGGATGCCACGTTCACCCAGCACGTCGGCCAGCCGGTCACCGTTGAATTGCGGATTGTGGCGCGAGCGGGGGAAGGAGCGCACGTCCACCAAACAGCTGACCCCGTTGGCATGCAGCAGCGTGACAAACTCCGTGAGCGGCCGCGCGGAATGTCCGATGGTAAACACGGTTGCCGGTGAGTCAGGTGCAGTCCGGTTCAAGGCAGGTCATCCCGGGCCACGAGCCTGCCCGCCGGAACTCGGCCGCGGTAGCGGTGAGGCGCTTCTGCCGCCGTCACCGGCTGCACGCTGCACCCGGTGACGCACGGACTGCTGCCGGCGTGCCGGTCACGATAGACCCGTAGTTGCTCTGCCAATGTGCCTCCGTCCCGAAGCGGGAGCATGCAGGCGGCGGACGGCCGTCGCTGACGGCGAAGATCAGCCGGAGATGCGGCCCCTGAGGGATTCGGAATCGACATGGTCTGGCGCTGATATCAGCCCACGCGCTGCGTCAATTTGACCCCAGGTGTTCCACAGCAGCACGCCGCGCACCCTGCCCGATCTTAGGTAGTAGACCACGCCTTTTCGGAATGGCTCAGCCCAGTCCTCAATGATATCGTAATCCGATGCAAATTCTCCGACCGCCTCATAGCCGGAGTCAAACAGGTCGGAATAAAAATAGGGCAGGTGGTCGTAGATTTCCGATTCCCCGGCCATGTTGCGTCCGGCAACGGTGCCCATGGAGTTGGCGTTGTCTTCGTGCTCGACACGCCGGCGATGTCCGAGCGCAGAGCTGTAGAAGTTGGCGACATCGCCAGCGGCGTAGATGTCCTCACGGGTCGTGCGCAGATGCTTATCGACGATGACGCCGTTGTCGACCGCGAGTCCCAGAGCCTTTGCCAGGCTGACCTCGGGTTCGATTCCGATCCCGGCGATGACGGCGTCGGCGTACAGTGTCTTTCCGCTGCGGGTCGTGACCGCCGTCTTCGCCGCGGTCCTGACGACCGCAACGACGTTCTCCTCCGGCAGCAGGTCCACGCCTTTGTCGCGGTACTGGGAAGTGAGAAATCCGGACAGGCCGGCGGGAAAAATGCGTGCTCCCAGCCCGCGCTCGGGAAAGATCATAGTGACCTTGGAGCCGTACATCGCCAGCGCCGCAGCGATCTCCGATCCGATGAACCCGCCGCCGATGACGATGAAGCTCGCGTGGTCGGCAGCGAGCGTTCTTACGCGCAGGTAGTCCTCCATCGTCCGGAAGTAGATCACGTCATGGTCGGTGAACGGCAGGTGCCGCGGCGTGCCGCCGGTCGCAAGCAGCAGTTTGTCGCATGCATACACGTTTCCATGGCTGTCACTCAGGCGTTTTCCGTCGCCTGCTACGGCCCGCGTATTAAGATGCAGCTCGACGCCCAGCTCGGCGGTATTGCGCCAGATTGACTCTAGCGGCTTGCCAGCCCACAGTTTCTTGCTCAGTGGCGGGCGGTCGTAAGGCGGATGAGGTTCACTGCTCAGCATGATGAGCTTTCCGTCCTTGTCGAGATCCCGTATGGCGCGTGCCGCGGTGTCCGCGGTCATCCCGCCGCCGACGATCAGGTATTTGCACCGGTTATCCATGTGGCCTCCATCTCCCAGCGCTCTCATTGCTATTGGAGATCTCAGATCCCGCACTCCTGCGGTTGCAGCAAGAGTGTATCGCCGCGTCTTGTCGGGCGATACCCGGCAGGGTGCAACCGTGCTGCATGGCCGCCGGGATGCCGTTTTTCACGGCGGCGGACCAGGCCCCCGTCGCCCGCCATTCCAGTGATGGCCGGTTTCTTCCAGCCGTATACGGGCGAGCGCCGCTGCCCAGCCGCCGATCGCCGGCGCGCGGGCGCGCTCCGCACCGCGTTCGCGCCGGCTGGGTCGCGTTACCGCGGCCGCGCCCGGCTGCCGTGCCGGACGCGGTTCCTGTTCATGCGTTGATGCGGGTCGGCAGAGGGGCGGGACTGTACGCTTCCCGCAAACCCGCGCCCGTTCCGAAGCCGGTCGCACGGCAATTCCACGCCGCGCTGGGCAAGGGCCGACCGTGGCGCCGAGCCTGGGTAGGCCGCGGCCGCGGTCGGCCGTCGTGATTTCAGTTTCCGGGCCGCGCGAGGTTGTACTTCTGGATGCGATAGCGCAGGGTTTCGCGCGTCGCCCCGAGTGACCGCGCGGCGGCGGTGACGTTGAAGTTGGTACGTTCCAGGGCACGCTGGATGATATGGCGATCCATGTCTTCGAGCGCCATGCTGCCGT
>JAJYEE010000098.1 GCA_021790335.1 Pseudomonadota bacterium
GTGGAATTACTACTGTCCAAAACACATCGGGAACGTTATCTTTTAATGGAACCATGACGTTCTTCCAGGATACCAGTGGAGTAACTCACATGACGCTCACTGGAACGGCGAGTGGTACAGCAACCGTAGGCGTAGAGTTTCCTTCAATTTCCACCAATATCAGCACTTCCCAAAAACTTTTTTCTTTCCCGGTGAATTCTTCATGGGTGATGAACTGAGGCGAAATGGCACTAGTGTCCTGAGTTGTTAATTCGTCGAACGTTTATGAACCCTCGATATCCAAATGTAGACTGGATTTCGACGGAGAGACGATGCGACGTGGCCCGAAACTTGAACCTATTGTCCTGACGAGGGAAGAGAACAACCGACTGCTGGGGTGGGCGCAGCGGCATAAGACCTCACAGGCATCGTGGTCAGACGTGGTTACAAACGCGCCATCATTGCTATCGGCCACAAGATTCTGCGTACCATCTTCTTCATGCTCAGTCGGCCGACTTCGGGATGCATCGGTGGTTGCTTTCTGCTGCACCGAGGTAACCGTCCAAACCGGACCGTTATTGATCCGCGAGCGCGATGTCTGATTTCATGGGAGCGTGGGTGAACTTCGTCTTCCACGCGCGCGGCGTGAGATCGATCACGTCTTTCGCCGGATGCTGGCTCACGCGCTGCAGCACATCGACCAGCGGGGGCCTCCATCGCCGAGCAGATTGTGCCAGCGGTACAGGCTTGCGGCATTGATCGCTTCGCCTCGACAGAAGGCGCCTACGCCTAGCAGGTTGCTGAAAAACCCTCTTCCTGACGCCGCCCATCCGGTAAAATGCTGTGGTCCGATCAATGGAGGTAAGCGTCCAGCCGCGCCACCTTTCCAAGATGTAAGCTAGCCGCTAGATCGCAGCGGCAACAATTCATCAATCCGGCTATTCGGCCAGACAGGCAGTTTCTCGATCGTCTGTTTCAGCCACGCATAAGGCTCGATCCCGTTCAGCTTCGCGGTGCCGAGCAGACTCTGGATCGCCGCCGCGCGCCGCCCGGCCCGCTCCGAGCCCGTGAACAGCCAGTTCCGGCCGAGCGCGATCGGGCGGATCGCATTCTCCGCGGGGTAATGCCGACTCCCGGATTATGCCGCGTCCCCGGGGTGGACAGACAAATGTCAGGGGAATCCCGGTTTCTGGTCATGGGAGTTATCGGCATTATCAAAGGGCCTCGAGGAAGGCGAGCAATGGGTCGGGAGGCTTATATCGAGTGGGCACGAGGCCGCTCGCATTGGCGTGCGCGAGTGCGCGTTCCTTGAGTTGCAGGTCGGCGTGCAAGTATATTTGGGTCGTCTCCGACGATTCGTGACCGAGCCAAAGAGCGATCACGCTCAGGTCAATGCCACGTCGCAACAGACTCATTGCCGCCGCGTGCCTCAGCGTGTGCGGCGTCACGGATTTTTCCTTAAGCGAAGGGCATGTCTGGCACGCGGTCGCGGCATGACGCGACACGAGCCGCTGAAGTGCATCAGCGCTGAGAGGTCCGCCTCGCGAACTCGGGAAGACGGGATCGCCAGGTTCACCCTGCTGCCGCACTAGCCATTCCTTCAGGATTTCGATGACGTCCGGCCGTAGCGGTGTACATCGCATTTTCCTGCCTTTTCCGAGGCAACGGACGTGAGCGCCGGTGCCCAGTGCGACGTCCTGGCGCCTGAGCGAAGTGAGTTCGCTATTGCGCAGACCCGTTTGAACCGCGACCAGAAGAAGCGCTTGATCCCGGCTACCGATCCATGTTCCGGAATCAGGAGCCGCCACGAGGGCCGCGGCCTCTTCCTCGGTGAGAAACTCGACCGGACCCTGCTCATAGCGTTTCGCTGGAATCGCAAGAATGCGCTGGCACTGAAGGCCCAGTGCCGGCTCACTGATCGCGACGAACCGAAAGAAGGCGTGCACGGCGGCGAGACGGGTGTTTCGAGTCCGTACAGAGTTGCCTCTGTTGAGTTCAAGGTATCGAAGGAATTGCTCCAGGAAGGATGCGTCGAGCTCTTCCATCAGCAATTTCGAGGGCGCGCGTCCCAAATGCTGCGTAGCGAAACCCAGCAACAATCGGAATGTGTCGCGGTAACTTGCCACCGTGTGTGCACTGAGACCTTGTTGCTCAAGCAGGCGCTGCGTAAAGAAACGCTGGACGAGTGCGGGAAAGAGGGCGGCGTTCATGGCTCTTCTCCAGGCCGATCCCTGCCGAGATATTGGGCGGCAAGCTGGAGAAGCTCAGGAACCGCTTCGATGTACCAATAGGTGAGGCCGACATCGACGTGGCCGAGGTAGGTGGCAAGCTTCGGCAGTTCCCGCGTAACGTCCAGCCCGGCACGGTACCACTCGACAAGTCTTCCCGTCGTAAAGGTATGGCGCCTATGTCTCCGGAGACATAGGCGCCACAGCTGTGCCGTCGCGCTGCTGCAGTCTGGAACCGACGTGACGGTGATCCGCGACTACCTCGGCCATACCAGCGTCGCAACGACGGGTCGCTATATCACGACGAACCTGCAGATGAAGCGCGACGCCATCGTGCATGGATACCACGCGCTGTGCGTTTCAGTACTATAAATAAAGCACTTTTATCGATATTTTCGGGTTTATTCCGGAGCTGTTTTTGATGCCTTGTTCGCGTCCTGCGCTCATACCCGCCAATGGGCCGGGGGCGGCGCACTCAGGCGTTGCCAGTCGACACCGGTGATGAGCCATTGCCAGTCACGCTGCATCAGGTTAAGTACCGGATCATCGACGCTCGGCCAGACAAAGCGGCCCTGGTGTAAGCGCCGCTGGCACAGCCACACGCCGCTGCCATCCCACACCAGGAGCTTGATGCGGTTACCACGCCGGTTGCAAAACGCGTAGGCACCGCCGTCGCACGGGGTCTTGCCGAGGGTCTGCTCAATGCGCCGCGACAGGCCGTCGATCCCAAGCCGCATGTCGACGGCTTCGATGCACAGCCACACGGTATCGGGTTGCGGGATCATGGCAGTTGTCTGAGCAGGATCGCTAGATCGGTCAGGGGCAGCGAAGCGGGTAGCCGCAGTTCCCAGCCCGCGGGGCTGCGCAATGTGGTGGGCGGCACCGGGCTTTCGACGGGTACCGGCACCAGGGTGAGCGCGGCATCCGGTTTGACGCTGCCGGTTCGGATCAGCCTGCGCCAGCGGTCGAAGGTGGAAGGGGCCAACCCTTCGCGGGCGCAGTAGGCGCGCTGGGTGAGGGCGCTTTCCTGCCAGCGTTTGAAGTGTTGTTGCCAGTAGGAATACTTTTTTGCATCGGTTGCCATCGAGACTCCTTGCGTCGTGTTGTCGCAGGGGAGTTTGCGGCGATGATCGGATCTAGGGTAGGTGGGGCGGCTGGACGCTTACACCCTAATTGTATGGAATGCACGTAATTTTGCATGGCTCATAAATACATAGACGGCAATAACGCCATCTAACAAAAGGGGATTAGTTATGCTAATTCGTATAAAACATAACAACGTTGCGTTTCGCAACAACCAATACGCGACTTTGCTCGTGGTAACTCCGACGCACTATATCATTCGTCTTCACTAACAGATTTGAAGAGTTATATCGTCGCTCAATAAATTCGATGGCCACAACGTAGCCACCGGAATCGCCTATCACTGTGCTTGGTTCGCGCCTGCACTAGCTGCAATGCGCTGCGACCACTTTTTTTGCGTCGAGTCTCGACCTGACAGTATTGATGGCTGCTAAGCACGTTTAACTACGGTGCGTAGTCAAACGCGGATACGTTTTCAATGGTCTAACGGGTCCCTGCTCTCGCCATCTGCGCTTTTGACAATTCCCTCATCACGTAGGATGTTCGACCTTTATTCAGGTGGCGACCCTGAAAGGCACATTGCCATTGGACCGCCCCGATTTTCGCGGAGGCTGTTTGGTTTAAGTCATGTGTCTATGGTCAGAATTA
>JAJYEE010000040.1 GCA_021790335.1 Pseudomonadota bacterium
CGTGTGAGGATGCGAACTTCGTGACCGGCGGCAGCGAGCCGCGCCGTCAGGCGCCGGCCGACAAAACCAGTGCCGCCAAGTATACAAATCCTGCGTTTGGACACTTCCCCTGCCTCTGCTCTTGCCAGCGCAGTGGACGTCCGGAGCTGCCCGGCAATGCGCCTCTGGCTGCGTGAGTGTGGCTGTGCCGGCGACACGAAGTCAAGCCGCTGCGCGCGTGAGGAAATTACCGCTTGTTCGCAGGAAGCAGCGGTGCGCCGCCGCCCGCCGGAAGCACCGTGGTCATGGCACTGTCCAGGTTGAAGCTCTTGTCGCCGAGGAGATAGGCGTATACGGTGCTGAACGCCATTACGTTCTTTACATAATTGCGTGTTTCACGATAGGGGATCGTATCGACCCATGCATCAGCGTCAAGCTTGCCGCTCTGCGGGAGCCACTGGATTATGCGGTTCGGTCCAGCGTTGTATGCCGCCGTGGCCAGAACTTCGTGGCCGCCGGTGTCGTCAAGGACGGTCTTCAGGTACGAGGTACCGAGCCGCAGGTTGTTTGCGACGTTCAGAATGGCGTTGTCGCTGCGCACAAACAGGTGAATACGCAGCCCGGTGAGCCATCCTGTGCGCGGCATAAGCTGCATCAATCCCAGCGCCCCAACATCGGAACGCGCGTCGGTCATGAACGCGCTCTCCTGACGCAGTATCCCGTAGACCCAGCTCGGATCGATGCCATTGTCCTGGGCATTGGTTTCAATCATGTTCCGGTAAATAACCGGAAAGCGCAAACCGAGATCGTTCAGATTGTCGCTGCGCGCCGCAGTGAGTATTGCTCGATCGTACCACCCCCATTGGCGCGCCAGCACTGCCGCCACCTGCAGATCGCGACTATTCATGTTCCGGGTGGCCCATGCCCACTGGCGACGCGCATCGACGGTTTCGCCGAGCTCAAACAGCTCCTTCGCCATCTGAATTGACGGCTTGGCAAGCATCGCGCTGATTTCCTCGGGAGTCGCCTGGATCCTCTCGCGCTGCATTGCGTAGTGGCGGCCGAGCCGGTCGGCCGCCAGAAATCCGTAGTAGCTGCGCTCTTTCGAAAGCTCCGAGAAAATCCGCAGTGCCGCAGCCTCATCGCCGACTTTCTCGAGCATACGCGCCTTCCAGTAGCGCCACTCGTCCTGCCTTTGCTCGCCATGGGCGAGGTCCGCGATGAAGCGCAGCGCCGTATGCCATTTTCCGACACGTAGCGCGGCACGTACTCTCCAGCGGCGCAGCGATCCGTCACTTGGCTTGACGGACGCCCGCGACAACCAGTCCACCGCCTGCGGCAGATGGTCCTGTGCCGCCAGGATTCCGATCCGACGCAGGACGTAGTTGTCGTCTTCCCCGAAAAACTGGTATCTGAGCCTGAGGGCATCCCAGGTTTTCATCGCTTCTGTCGGATCGATGTAGGCCAGCCTGACGACACCCTGCCTAATGATATCGCGCGCCAAAGGCGTCTCGACCGGATAGCGGATGTCGTTCAGCTCGTGCTGCGGGTCCCGGTACATGGCCAGCCAGCGGTCGACCCAAACCCGGTCTTTCGCAGGAAGATCCCACTTCAGCTGAGCGGCAAGGGTAAGATCCTGCTGCTTCATGGCAAGGCGGATGCGTTCCCACACCTTGCTGCTGGTCATGTCGCCGGCTCGACGCCAGGCGGCGAACACAGGGTTGCAGGCGTCAGGAAGACTGTTACCGGTCAGCCAGAGCTGGCCGATCTCAGTCATCAGCGCCGTCCGCGGTTTTGCGTTATGCAGCAGGTAGGCCAGGCGATCGCAGTTGAGGGCCGAGTCCTGATCGACGTCCTGGTACTCTTCGATAAAGGTCTTCCAGTTGTCCCTTTTCGCCAGATAGCGCAGCCACTTTTGGCGCAGCATGTTACCGATCGGAGCGTCCTGGTTTTGCGTAATGAACGCGCTCAGCGTGCTGGCGGGCGTTGAAGGGATCCGGTCCTTCAGATAGTAGTATTGCAGGTAGCTGTGCAGAACATATCCGTTCAGCTGCCCCTCGAGCTGGCGGAAACGCCCCAGTTCTCCCGACCGCAACGCCGCAAGGGCGCTCAGGTAATCTTGCCGGTACTGATCGATTTTCCGGTCCGCAGCGCGCGCCGATGCGGCCGTCCCCAGGACAACGGCCAGAATAATGAAGCACAACTTAAAACGAGACATCATGTCCGATATTATAACGTCCGGTTAGCACGGTGCCGTAGGCGCCGTGACCGTCAGGGAACGAGACCTGTGGCGCTGGCAACCATTAACCCGTTCAACGGGGAACATGTTAAATCACTCGATGGCAGCACCGCCAGCGAGATCGATGTTGCGCTCGCCGGAGCCGCAAGTTCGGCGCCTATCTGGGCGGCGACCACGTTTGCCCGCCGCGCGGCGCTGATGCGGAATGTCGCCGCCATCCTGCGCGGCCAGTCGGAATCCTGGGCGCAGCTCATCACACTCGAGATGGGCAAAATAATCCGCGAGGCGCGCGCCGAGGTCGAAAAATGCGCGGTAACCTGCGAGTTCTACGCCGAGCACGCGGAGCGCTTTCTGGCTGACGAGGAGATCGAATCGGATGCCGGGCTCAGCTACGTGGCCTATTTCCCGCTCGGCACGGTGCTCGCTGTGATGCCGTGGAATTTTCCCTTCTGGCAGGTTTTTCGCTTTGCAGCGCCTGCGTTGATGGCCGGCAACACTGCGGTACTCAAGCATGCATCAAACGTACCGCAGTGCTCCCTGGCGATCGAGGCCATCTTCCGGGACGCCGGCTTTTCCGAAGGGGTATTCCGCTCACTGCTGATCCCCGGGGCGCAGGTGCAAGGCCTCATCGCCGATCCGCGCATTCACGCCGTAAGCGTCACCGGCAGCGAGGCCACGGGCCGGAAGATCGCCGCCGCCGCCGGGGCTGCGTTGAAGAAGACGGTGCTGGAGCTGGGCGGGTCAGATGCGTTCGTGGTTCTGGCGGATGCGGATCTGGAGCTCGCGGCGTCCATCGGCGTCGCCGCACGTTACCTCAATGGCGGCCAAAGCTGTATCGCAGCCAAGCGATTCATACTCGTAGAATCGGTTGCTGACCGCTTTCTGGAGCTGTTTCGGCGCCGGGCAGGCGCCTTGAGGCTGGGCGACCCCGGCGATGAGGGCACCGACGTCGGACCCATGGCCCGGGCAGACCTGCGGGACGAACTGGACCGCCAGGTACAGGATTCAGTCAGGATGGGCGCCGTGCCGGTAATGGGGTGCGGACCGGTGAGCGGGCCGGGCTTTTTCTACAGGATATCCATCCTTGACCGCGTGCAGCCTGGCATGCGGGCCTACGAAGAGGAGATCTTCGGGCCGGTCGCCATCGTAATCCGGGCGGCGGATGAGGAGGACGCGCTGCGAATCGCCAATGACAGCCGCTATGGACTGGGTGGCAGCATCTGGACACGCGACATCGGCAAGGGCGAGCACATGGCCCGCCGCCTTCAGTCCGGGGCGGCCTTCGTCAACGGCATGGTCAGGAGTGACGCACGCCTGCCATTCGGGGGCATCAAGGCATCCGGATATGGCCGCGAACTTTCGTACCTGGGCATACGCGAATTTGTCAATGCGAAAACCGTATGGATAAAATGAACTGAGCCCCGGGAGCCCGCCGCCTCCCGGAATTGCCATTTAGGTTATCTGGCATCCTGGTCTCGCGCATTTCAGCCGCACAATCCCTGCGGCCGGATGCGCTGGCCCCAATTGTCGATGATTCGCCATGCTGCAGATCGCAATTGTCTATGCCCTGGTCGGGGCAGCCGCCGGCACCATTGCCGGCCTCCTCGGTGTCGGCGGCGGATTCGTCATCGTTCCGGCGCTGTTATTCGTCTTCCACAATCAGGGATTTGCGCCGGACCTTGCGGCACATCTCGCGATCGGGACTTCGCTGGCGACAATAGTACCGACCTCGCTGTCTTCGCTGTTGGCGCATCACCGACGGGGAGCGGTGCAGTGGCCTGTATTCCGGTTGCTGATCCCGGGCATCATCCTCGGGGCCCTGATCGGATCAACGGTGGCTAATGAGTTGCACGGCAGGATATTGCATGCGGTCTTCGGTCTTTTTGCCTCCATCGCTGCGGTGCAGCTGATATTGAACCGCCCCCCGGCGCCGCATCGTCGGCTTCCAGGTCAAGTCGGAATGGTCGGTGCCGGCTCTTTCATTGGGGCGGTCTCGGGCATCACGGGGATCGGGGGCGGCAGCCTGACGGTTCCCTTCCTTCTGTGGTGCAACGTTAGCATGCGTCAGGCGGTAGCGACCTCTGCCGCCTGCGGATTCCCGATCGCAGTGTCGGGTACGCTCGGCTTCGTGGCGAGCGGCTGGCACGACAGCGGTCTGCCGGCCTGGTCTACCGGATCGGTATATTGGCCGGCGGTTCTGGCCATAGCTTCCGCAAGTGTGGTCTTCGCGCAGCTTGGCGCGCGGCTGGCGCACCTGCTTCCGGTGAGACTGCTCAAGCGGATCTTTGCCGCTTTCCTGGTAGTCATGAGCGTGAAATTGATTCTGGGGTGAGATCTGACCGTACTCGGCCGCCCCAGGCACCGGATCATGCGCTGCCGCTACGCGGCTGCCGCCGATAGCTCCAGACCAGCAGACCGAGACCGATGATGATCATGGGCGCGCTCAGGAGCTGACCCATGGTCAACCAGCCGAAGGCCAGGTAGCCGAGCTGCGGATCCGGAACGCGTACGAATTCCACCAGAAAGCGAAACAGGCCGTAGAACGTAAGAAACATCGCGGACACCGCGCCGACCGGCCGTGGTTTGCGGGAAAACAGCACCAGGATGATAAGCAGCACCAGTCCCTCGAGTGCCGCTTCATACAGTTGTGAGGGCTGACGCGGTAGCGGTCCGGCATTACGGAACACCATCCCCCAGGGCAGGGTGGTCACCTTGCCCCACAGTTCCTGATTTATGAAGTTGCCGATGCGGCCAGCGCCGAGGCCTAGGGGCACCCATGGGGCAACAAAATCCGTAACCTCCAGCACCGACTTGCCATGCTTGCGTCCGAACAACCAGAGCGCCGCGATCACGCCGAGCAATCCGCCATGAAAGGACATCCCCCCGTCCCATACCTCAAATATCGCCGGCGGGCGCGACAGGTAGTAGTCGAGGTTATAAAACAGCACATAGCCGATGCGCCCCCCAAGGATCACACCAAGCGCTCCGTAGAAAATCGCATCGGCAACCTGGTCCGCAGTCCAACCGGACCCTGGCCGGCGCGCACGGCGGGTGGCGAAGTACCACAGGCCGATAAACCCGAAGACATACATCAGACCATACCAGTGCACCTCGATGTGAATGATGTGGCCCAGGACACTGAAAGACGGAAATCCGAATGCGACGGGATTTATGTTTGGGGCATGAAGCATGGACAAAAACTCCAGATGTAGGCTGTTAGCTAGGATTGCACGTTCGCCGATTCTATCCCTTCAGTTGGGCAGGATGCGCGAAAAAAAAACTTTTAGGTAGCTAGTCTCGGGAATCGCCGGGTGCACCGGGTGATCTGGCGACTGTCCACCCTGCTCGACAAGCTGGAGAAAACGATCCAGATGACGGCTCGATTGCAGCAGAATCTGCTGCAGATCGGAGCGCGCCAGATGATAGGAGCACGATGCGGAAACAAGAATTCCGTCTTTGGCAAGCACCTGCATCGCCATCTGGTTCAGGCGGTAATAGGCCTGCATTCCTTCCCTGGAGTCTTTCTTGCGCTTGATGAAGGCTGGAGGGTCGACGATGACCACATCGAAATGCTCGCGCTCTGCGCGCAGCAAACGCAACGCCTCGAATGCGTCTTCGTGCATCAGTGCAAGCTTGTCTTCCACACCGTTAATCGCAGCATTGCTCCGCGCCCAGTCTATGGCGCGCGCCGAACTTTCGATGCACAGTACGTGCGCAGCACCCGTCACAGCGGCCTGTACACCCCAGGCCCCGATATAGCTGAAAACATCAAGAACCCGGCCTCCGTTCACATATCCAGGCAAGCGCGCACGATTCAGGCGCTGATCGTAGAACCATCCGGTTTTCTGACCTGCCAGCACCGGGACCTCGAACCGGACGCCATTCTCCTCGATAGCGACACGCTCGGGCACCTCCCCCAGTGCATTCTCGACGTAGCTGTCCAGTCCTTCGATCTCCCGACTGGCTCCATCGTTGCGCAGGAGTATGGCTCGTGGCCGCAAGACCTTGTCAATGGCGGCAACGACCTCGTGCTTGAGCTGCTCCATCCCGGCGGTGGTAATTTGCACCACCACGACATCGCCATAACGGTCGACCACGAGTCCCGGAAGCCCGTCACTGTCACCGAAGGCAAGCCGGTAGTAGGGCTTGCCGAACAGTTTTTCGCGCAGGCTGTAGCATACGTTGAGGCGATGGACCAGAAGTGACTGGGTCAGGCTCTGGGCGCTGTCTCGGCTCACCAGGCGCGCACTAATCAGGGTGCGGGGATTAACGTAGCCGGATCCCAGCGGCCGGCCAGAGTGGTCTTCGATGACCACCGGCTGGCCGGGCTGGAATTCCGCAAGCGGCGTCGCCGCCGTGTCGATTTCGTTGCTATACACCCATACGTGGCCGGCCCGCAGGCGGCGGTCTTCGTTTTTTTTCAGTCGCAGGGGAGCAAAGGTCATAGCAAATGTGCCAGATTACGCGGGCGCAAGCTTACGGTAAACCGCCAGGAATGGGAAATCTCCTGCCGATGCGTCGGTGATCGGACGGATACACCCACACCCAGGGGGACCGAAGGGGTGGTACCCCGCCGGTGCCTGAGCGTGTCCTGCCGCGCCTGAATCGGGGCCTGAAATCCGTTGGCTAGCCGCTCGATTCTGTCCTGAATTGTCCGAGATCGAGTAAGGTCTTCCGGACAAAGACAGTTTTCGTTCGACGCGCTATAGTGCATCTCCTGATTCAATCGACTACCCCCGGATGTCCTCGACCATCGCGCCCCATACCAACCGGCTGATCGACGAGACCAGTCCCTATCTGCTCCAGCACGCGCACAACCCGGTAGACTGGTTTCCGTGGTGCGCCGAGGCGCTCGAAAAGGCGCGGCGCGAAGACAAGCCGATATTGCTGTCAATCGGCTATTCGGCCTGTCACTGGTGCCACGTCATGGAACACGAGTCGTTCGAGGACGAAGAAGTCGCCGGCGTCATGAACGCGCTCTACGTCTGCATCAAGGTCGACCGCGAAGAGCGCCCCGATCTGGACAGGATCTACCAAACCGCCCATCAGATGCTGGCGCAACGCCCGGGCGGCTGGCCGCTCAACATGTTTCTGTCCCCCGACGACCAAACACCTTTTTTCGGCGGAACGTATTTTCCGAATACAGCGCGCCACGGCATGCCGGCGTTCGTCGACGTGCTGCGGCGGATTGCGTCGTTCTACCGCGAGCATCGCGGTGAGATCGGGGAGCAGAATGCCGCCGTGCGTAATGCCTTCCGGCACATGGAACCGACCGCTCCCGAACCGGGAGCGGTTGTGAGCCCCGAACTGCTCGCAGCGGCACGGCGCGAACTCGAGCAACATTTCGACCCGCGCGATGGGGGCTGGGGTGGCGCCCCGAAGTTTCCACACCCGTCCAGCATCGAGCGGTGCCTGCGCCAGTGGGCGTCGAACCCTGCCGCACCGGATCGCGGAGCCCTAGCCATGGCAGAGCACACGCTGCGCGCCATGGCGCTCGGAGGAATCTATGACCAGGTGGGTGGCGGCTTCTGCCGCTATTCTGTTGACCAGCACTGGATGATTCCGCATTTCGAGAAAATGCTTTACGACAATGCACAGCTGCTGATGCTCTACAGCGATGCTGCGATTGCCACCGGGGATGATTTGTTTCGGCGCGTCGCGACGGAAACTGGCGAATGGCTCATGCGTGAAATGCAGTCTCCGGAAGGGGGTTACTATTCTTCGCTCGACGCCGATTCACAGGGTCATGAGGGCAGCTTCTATGTATGGACGAAGGGCGAGCTGCGGGCAATCCTGAGCGACGACGAATACCGCGTCACGGCGCTACATTTCGGTCTGGACCATCCCGCCAACTTCGAGAACGAATTCTGGCATTTGCATGTCTGCAGGTCCGGCGCCGACCTCAGCGTTGCCATCGGGATTCCGGAGAAACAGGTCAACACGCTGATCGAGAGCGCCCGGCGCAGGATTTTCGCGGCACGTGAGCGGCGCGTGCGTCCGGGGCGCGACGAGAAGATCCTTGCCAGCTGGAACGGGCTTGCGATAAAGGCCATGGCCCATGCCGGACGCTTTCTTGGGCGTGGAGACTTCGTCGATTCGGCGCGACGGGCGCTCAATTTCGTGCACACACACCTATGGAAGGATGGCCGCCTGCTCGCCACCTGCAAGGACAGCGCCGGACGCCTGAACGCCTACCTGGACGACTACGCCTTCCTCATCGACGGGACGCTCGAACTTGCGCAGGCGCACTGGCATGACGGCGATCTTGCGTTTGCAATCGAACTTTCCGAGACACTTCTCGACCACTACGAAGACAGGCGTCATGGCGCCTTCTTCTTCACCGCCGATGACCATGAACCACTCATCCACCGCCCCAGGCCGGCGGGTGATGACGCCTTGCCATCGGGAAATGGCGTCGCCGCGCTGGCGTTGCTGCGTCTTGGCCATATCCTTGGGGATGCGCATTTTCTCGCAGCCGCGGAAAGCACTATCCGGGCACTGTACCCGGAAATCGCCCGATATCCTTCCGGACACAATGCGCTGCTTGCTGCGGTGGAAGAGTATATTTATCCGACACAGACGGTGATATTGCGCGGGTCTGCGGAAACGATGAAACCATGGGTCAAACGCTGCCAACACCGGTACGCCCCGCGCCGCATCATGCTGGCCATACCGGATACTGCCAGCAACCTGCCCGGCGCGCTTGTCAGCCGCAACGCCAAAAACGACGTCACTGCCTACATTTGCACCGGCCATGCTTGCAGCGCGCCGATCACGGAGCTGGACGCACTCGAACCGGTGCTCGCCGACAGCGAAATCGGGGTGCACGATTAAGCGTCGCAGGACCATCGCTACCGATATGGAGGCAAAGCAGTGGCGCCAAAAACTTTAGGGGACTTCATTCGCGAAGCACGTGCACGCATCCAGGAGATTCAGCCGGATGATCTCGACGAAATGATCGCGGATCACGACGATCTGCTCATAGTCGACGTACGGGAACCGGAAGAATTCCACAAGGGTCACATTCCCGGTGCACTGCTGGTGCCTCGCGGTACACTTGAAAGCGCCGCCGAGTGCAGCAACAAGCATCGCGTTGAACCGCTTTGCAACGCACGCGACCGTACGATCGTCGTCTGTTGCGATACCGGAGCGCGTAGCGCACTCGCGGCCGATACGCTCAACCAGATGGGATTCAACAGCTACAACCTGGCCGGGGGCATCGTCCTGTGGGAAGCGGACGACTTCCCGGTCATAAGGGATTAAGAGCCGGACTCAGAAAGCGTAGCCAAATTCGCGCCGAAAGCGGTCGGAAAACTCGTCGGGATCGACGCGGTGATTCTGGGTTCCATGGTGCTCGATCTTGATCGCACCCATAAGGGCGGCGATACGTCCGGTGGTCTCCCAATCCATGCCGCGGGCAATTCCATAAAGAAGTCCGGCGCGATAGGCATCGCCGCAACCGGTGGGATCGGCGATTCGCTGTGCCTTGGCGGCCGGAATCACGTGCGTCTTGCCCTTTGAATGGATCTCGGAGCCTTCCCCGCCCTTCGTAAGTATCAACCCATCGACACGCGCCGCGAGTTCCCGCAGCGACCTTCCCGTACGCTCCTGAAACAGTTTGCACTCGTAATCGTTTACGCTGAGGTAGGTGGCCTGCTCGAGGAAGGCATCGAGTTCAGGGCCGCCGAACATCGGCATTCCCTGGCCCGGGTCGAAAATGAAGGGTATTCCGGCGCTGGCAAACTGCTGTGCATGCAGAAGCATGCCGTCGCGGCCGTCAGGGGAAACGATACCTAGGGAAACCGACCCGGCCTGACTCACGGAATTGAGGTGTGCGTAGCCCATGGCACCCGGATGGAAGGCGGTGATCTGATTGTCGTCAAGATCCGTCGTAATGAAGGCTTGGGCGGTGAAAGTGCCAGGGACGACCGTGACATGGTCGCGCCGTACGCCCCAACGGTCCATCCACTTCGCGTAGGCTCCGAAATCCTCTCCTACCGTACCCATGGGCAGCACGTCCCCGCCGAGCATCTGCAGGCTGTAGGCGATATTGCCGGCACATCCGCCGAACTCGCGGCGCATCTGCGGCACCAGAAACGACACGTTCAGGATATGCACCTGCTCCGGCAGGATATGGTGCTTAAACCGGTCCGGGAACAACATGATGGTGTCGAATGCAAACGAACCACAGATCAGTACCGTCATCGAACCCCCGTCCGTTGCTCGCGGTCAGACCGCACGATTGTCCCGGATGCATTGCGGACAAGTGTCGGCACCCGGGCGAAATGGCGCGCAGTATACCCCGAAACCTGCTGCGAGCGGACCTGACGCCGAATTGGGGATTGGTGGCCGGGGCCTTTCGACCGAAAGGATCCGATGGCAGGCCGTCCGTCAGGCAGAGCCACTCCGGATGCTGCCGAGTACCCGACGGACAGAACCATCCCGCCGGCCGGCGATTCGACGAGATAGCGACCTAATCCGGGGCTCTCCACCTGAGATCGAGCTCGCGCGCCGCCCTCACATCGTCGAGACGCCGCACTACCGTGGTATGCGGCGCGTTTTTGACAAGTTCGGGATTGATCTGCGCTTCATGGGCGATCGCGACCATGGCCGCGATGAAGCTGTCGAGCTCTTCCTTGCTTTCGGTTTCTGTGGGTTCGATCAGAAAGCATTCTGGCACGAGCATTGGAAAATACGTAGTTGGCGCATGGAAGCCCTTGTCCAGCAACCGCTTGGCGACGTCCATGGCAATCACGCCGGTGGCGTCCTTCATGGGTTTCAGCGTTATGATGAACTCATGGGTCGCCCTGCGCGCCGGAAATGCGGCGGTGAATCCCTGCTGCTTAAGGCGGGCCATCATGTAGTTCGCATTGAGGGTTGCAAACTCCGCGACACGCCTCATGCCCGTGCGCCCAAGCAGCCGCGCATAGACATAAGCGCGCAGCAGGATCCCTGCATTCCCCATGTACGCAGAGAGACGGCCGATCGACTGGGGGTGTTCTTCCTCTGTTTCGACGACATAGCGGCCGTCCCTGGCCTGCGCGACTACCGGAACGGGCAGAAACGGCAGAAGCCGTTCGTTGACACCGACCGGACCGGCGCCGGGACCGCCGCCGCCGTGCGGCGTAGAAAAGGTCTTGTGCAGGTTCATATGAATCACGTCGAACCCCATGTTGCCGGGCTTGACCTTTCCCAGGATCGCATTCAGGTTTGCGCCGTCATAGTAGAGAAGGCCACCTGCCTTGTGCACTATCAGCTGCACTTCCTGGATGTCCCTTTCAAACACCCCCAGCGTCGAGGGGTTGGTGAGCATCAGGCCCGCGGTCTGGGGGCCAACGGCCGCCCGGAGTCTTTCGATGTCTATGCCTCCGTTCGCATCCGTGGGAATTTCGCGCACCGTGTAGCCGCACATCACCGCGGTCGCGGGGTTGGTCCCGTGGGCGGCGTCCGGCACGAGGATTTCGGTGCGTGACACATCGCCACGCGACTCATGATAGGCACGTATCATGGCCACCCCGGCAAACTCGCCCTGCGCACCAGCCATGGGGGTGAGCGACACGGCCTTCATCCCGGTTACGTCCTTAAGTATCTCCTGCAGCTCGAACAGGCATGCCAGGAACCCCTGACCCGTAGCCGGTGACGCAAGCGGATGGCGCGCAAGAAACTGCGGCAGCATGGAAAACGCATTGCACGCGCGCGGATTGTATTTCATGGTGCATGAGCCGAGCGGATAGAAATGCGTGTCAATCGAGAAGTTCTTCTGGGACAGCCTGGTATAGTGACGCACAGCCTGCATCTCCGATACCTCCGGCAGGATCGGACGCTTCCGTCGCAGCAGGTGCTGCGGAATATCCTCGACCACGGGCATGACCGAGGGGGACTGGGACGGATTGCGGCGCCCCGACCTGGAAAGCTCGAATATCAGCATCTTGTCACCTGTGCTAACGCATTTGTACCTAAACCGTACCGACCGGGATCCCGGCACGGCCGAGGTCGCAGAACAGCTCGTATCGATTCACTCTCGGCCCGCAACCGGCTCTGTTCACTTCAGCGCAGCGATCGCCTTTTCGTAGTTCGGTTCCTGCGCGATTTCCGGAACGAGCTCCGCGTAAACCACCTTGTCGCTCTGATCGAGCACCACCACCGCGCGCGCCGTGATGCCGGCAAGCGGACCGTCCTCGATCAGAACCCCGTAGTCCTTGGCAAAATGGCGGTCACGCATCATGGATAGCGTTACCACACCGCCGGTGTGTTCCGCACTGCAAAAACGGCTCTGCGCGAACGGCAGATCGGCGGAGATAACCAGCATCACCACATCTGTACGGCCTTTGGCGTAATCGTTGAATTTCCGGGTACTGGTCGCGCATACCGGGGTATCGAGACTCGGAACGATGTTGAGAAGCTTCTTCTTACCCGTGAAGCTGGCGAGCGTGACGTCGCGCAGCTCAGCGTCTGTGAGACGGAAGTCCGGGGCCTTGCTGCCTGCCTTGGGTAAATCACCAAACGTGTGTATGGGATTGCCTTTCAGAGTTACCGTTGCCATGTCTTTTCCTCCTTGATGATGTCGCAGCCGGCGGCTGCTACCGTCACATCTTCTGCGCGCACGGCGGATCCAGGCGGCGTTTGCTCAGTATGCGCTGCATGTGCTGGGCGTACCGGTCAATGTCGGCCGATGTCTTGGTTTCCGTCGCACAAACCAGCAGGCACTGGCCTAGTTCCGGATAGTCGTCGGTAAGCGCGAATCCGGCCAGGATTCCCTGCGCCTCCATGGCACGCAGTACGTCGGCGGCCGGCGATTGCAGGCGCACGACTGCTTCGTGGAAGACCGGCCGGTCGAATACTGCCTCCACGCCGGCAATTGCTCCCAGGCGCGTCAGCAGCGTGCGAATATTGGCGTGCGACTGGGCCGCCACACGTTCGAGCCCCTCCGGGCCCAGCAGAGACATGTATATCGTCGCGGCGGTAACCAGAAGTCCTTGGTTCGTGCAGATATTGGAAGTGGCCTTGGAGCGGCGGATGTGCTGCTCACGGGCCTGCAGCGTCAGCGTGAAACCGGGTCGGCCGTCTCGGTCCACGGTACGACCGATGATGCGCCCAGGCATCTGGCGCACATAGTCCTGCTTGCAGGACATAAACCCGAAATACGGCCCGCCGGAAGACAGAGGAACTCCCAGCGGCTGACCCTCCCCGACAACGATGTCGGCCCCGGCATTGCCCCAGTCGCCCGGAGCCTTGAGCAAGGCGAGCGAAATCGGGTTGACGCAGGCAATGACAATCAACCCGTGCGCGTGAGCCCAGTCGGTCATCGCATCTACGTCTTCCAGCACCCCGAAAAAGTTCGGTTGTGAAATCACGAGCGCAGCGCAGTCGCCACTGTAACTCGCCTCCAGCGCTTCCAGCAGGCTGTTCCCGGATCTGGTGTCGTAATCTGGCTCGACAAGTCCGATACCCTGGTTGCTCACGATCGTCCTGACCACCTTGCGATAGACGGGATGGACCGTCTTCGGCGCGAGCACCGTGCGGCCTTTCTTGTGTGACCGAACCGCCATCAGCACCGCTTCTGCCAGAGCGGACGCGCCGTCATAGAGAGAGGCATTGGACACGTCCATGCCGGTGAGGCCGGCAATCATGGTCTGGTATTCGTACAGCAGCTGGAGCGTGCCCTGGCTTGCTTCGGCCTGATAGGGCGTATAGGCCGAGTAGAATTCGCCGCGCGTCGTGATCTGCCATACCGCCGCCGGAATATGGTGCTCATAAGCGCCGGCTCCGATGAAGCAGAGGTAGCGACCATCGGCCTCGGCGCGCTCCTGCATCAGGCGCCCGATTTCCATTTCGTTTATCGCTTCCGGTACGGCCGTCAGTTCGGCGCCACGCAGCGCCGCCGGGATCTCATCGAACAGGTCGTCGACGTCCTGGATGCCAATGGCCGCAAGCATGGCCTTTATATCGGCCTCGGTATGGGGTATGAATGGCATAGGCAACACCTTGTCTGACGTCACCGCTCCCGGTCATAGCAGGCCGGGGCGGTTGGGATTCGCTGAAAACCGCAAACGCCCCTGGAACCTAATGGCCTTCCGCCTCGACCAACGCTGCATAGGCGGCGGCATCAAGCAGTGATTTGAGATCATCCGGATTTCGGGGTTGCATTCGGAACAGCCAGCCATCCCCGTAGGCACCCTTGTTCACCGTTTCCGGCGCATCACCAAGCCGCGTGTTCACCTCGACTATCTTGCCGCTGACTGGAGCGTAAATGTCTGAGGCCGCCTTGACAGACTCGACCACGGCGCACTCCTTGCCAGCGGCGTATTCCGCGCCCACCTTGGGCAGCTCAATGAACACCAGGTCGCCGAGCAGCTGTTGCGCGTGATCGGTGATTCCGACCGCGACCGAACCATCGGGCATGGTCTTTACCCATTCGTGGGTCTTGGTGTATCTGAGATCTTTCGGTGTTTCGCTCATTTGAAATTTTCCTCGATTAATCCAGACAGCTCTTGCCATTTCGCACGAAAGGGAACTTGACCACGCGTGCCGCGAGCCGCCTGCCGCGCACCTCGACCTCGCAGCCGCTGCCTACGGAGACAGCGGCTGGCACACGTGCCAGGGCTATGGACCGTCCCAACGTCGGCGAATAACTGCCGCTGGTGATTTCCCCCTCTCCCGCAGCATCGCAGATCACCTTTTGGTGATCTCGCAGGACTCCCTTGTCGTCAAGCGCCAGACCGACCAGCTTGCGCGGAACGCCCTGGGCCCGTTGTCGCTCAAGCGCATCGCGGCCAACGAAATTGCGGCTAGCGGGATCCCAGCCAACAGTCCAGGCAAGTCCGGATTCCAGAGGCGTGGTGGCTTCGTCCATGTCATGGCCGTAGAGGTTCATGCCGGCCTCAAGTCGCAGAGTATCGCGCGCGCCGAGCCCGATCGGTGCAACGCCGACCTCGGCTAGCCCCTGCCAACTGTAAGGAGCGGCTTTGCTGGGAAGAATCAGTTCAAAGCCGTCTTCCCCGGTATAGCCGGTGGTGGCGATAAAGAGTTCCCCGATATTGGTCGCAAAGAAAGGTTTGAGCTTTTCAGTTGCCGGGCGCAGGGCTTCGCCCAGGGCCTGATACACCTTCTCCCGCGCATTCGGGCCCTGCACGGCGATGATGCCCAGATCTGGCCTTGCCAAGACACTCACCCCGCCCATTTCGCGCGCGGTCGCATCGAGCCACGCCAGGTCCTTGGTGCGCGTGCCCGCATTCATCACCAGGCGGAACCACTGCTCGTTCATGTAGTACACGATCAGATCGTCGATCACCCCGCCCTTGGCATTCAGCATGCAGGTATACATGGCCTTGCCTGGGGTCTTCAGCTTGTCGACATTGTTGGCCATGAGCAGGCTGAGGAACGGACGCACGTTTGCGCCCTTCAGATCGACCACATTCATGTGCGAGACGTCGAACATTCCCGCGTCCTGTCTGACCTTATGGTGCTCCTCGACCTGTGACCCATAGTGCAGAGGCATATCCCAGCCGCCGAAATCGACGATCTTGGCTCCCATCCTGACGTGGGTGTCATAAAGAGATGTTCTGTGGCCCATGGCTCGGCTCGCTGTGTTTAATTTGAATTCTGAATTTCGTCGGCTTGAAACGAGCTGCGCGCCAATGGTCCGGCTTTGATCCACGTGAAGCCAAGGCCGCGCCCAATCCGTTCGTACTCCGCGAATGCATCCGGATGCACATACTCAGCAACAGGCAGGTGCTCGCGGGATGGGCGCAGATACTGCCCGAGCGACAGGCGCCGTACTCCACAGCGGCGCAGATCCTCCATGACGGCGACCACCTCTGTCTGGGTTTCACCCAACCCCAGCATCAGCGCGGATTTGGCTTCGATGCTGGGAACTGCCGCAACCCGGGCGAGCAAATCAAGGCTGCGCTCATACCTGGAACCTTTGCGGGCTTGGCGGTAGAGACGCGGGACGGTTTCGAGATTATGGCCCCACACGATACTCCGGTCCGCAGACGCATCGGCCGGCCGGTCCTCTTCGATGGCGTCCCGCATGATCTGGACGGCTAGGCCCTGAACATTGCGGAAGTCCGGCGTCAGAAGTTCGACCTCCACCGCTGGACTCATGCGCCACAAACCGCGCAACGTCAGGGCGAACACGCTGGCGCCACCGTCCGGCAGGTCGTCGCGGTTTACCGAGGTGAGCACCACGTACCTTAGGCGCATCGCCACGACGGCGGCGGCGATGCGTTCGGGCTCTCCGCCGTCAAGCGGGCCGGGTCTTCCGGTCTTTACCGCGCAAAATCCGCACGCACGGGTGCAAATATCGCCGAGAAGCATAAATGTCGCAGTACCACGGCTCCAGCATTCGCCCCGGTTCGGGCAGCGGGCTTCCTCGCAGACGGTATGAAGGCGGTTGCCATGCACTGCGCGTGCAGTTGCGGCATAACGTTCGCCTTCGCTGAGTGCGCGCCGGATCCATCCCGGCAACCGCAACACCGGTGTGGACTGAACTGCTGCGTCGCCGCCAGCAGCCATCGCTTCGGTTTCGAAATGCGCCATGGGCCTGTCGCTCAATAAAAAAGGGCGATGGACTATCGTGTCCATCGCCCCTCTGTCCGGTAACCTGAGAGCTTGAGCCCCTTCGGTGGATGGCGCCCGCCCCAACAAACGAGGGAAGGCCTATCGCTCTCCAGAGTCGATCCTGTCTCTACTGCGGTCCTTTTGCCTGAGCGTTTCCGGGCGGTTGCGCCTTCGGCGCCCCGGATCTTGCGTACGTCCAGGGCCTCTCCCGCATGAATTCTGATCGCGCGAGCACTATATCCCAGCCCCC
Source organism: Pseudomonadota bacterium (assembly GCA_021790335.1). Classification (GTDB taxonomy): domain Bacteria; phylum Pseudomonadota; class Gammaproteobacteria; order Acidiferrobacterales; family UBA6901; genus JAJYCY01. The sequence goes on from JAJYEE010000040.1 coordinate 17,031, forward strand.
CTGTCGTGCCAAGGGGACTGCATCGCAGGGGGCCGCGAGGCTGCAGGAGCCCGGCCCCTCCCGGGGGCTATACGATTGGGAGAGACCAGACAATGCCGGCCCCAGCGCGGAATGCGCGGCAGTACATGGCAACGAAGCAGATTTGCGCGTCGACTGACGGGACGGCAAGTACATTGGCAAGTGGCAAGTGGCAAGAAGTACAAACGGCAACTTAGCGGCGATGAACGGCGGAAGAATGGTTCCAGGTCCCCTGCGGACCTTACCTTGTGGGCTAAACTCATTAACTCGGGGCCCGAGTTCAATTTCCTGCTGGATGTTCTAGTTATCAATTGTAGGTTTCAAAGCCCTGGACGAGATATCACAAGGGGGTGATCACAATGAGCCTGGCTCGAAATTCCATAGGCGCGTCTTTGTTGCTGTTTTGCGGACTGTTCAGTGCACCGGGGTACGCCGGATTGGTGCTCGGCGCCCCGCCGCGGGAATCCGTCACACAGGCAGATGCGATCTACGATCCCATTGCCAACTTTCTCACCCGGATCACCGGACAGAAGGTCACCTACCGCTATGTCGACAACTGGCTGTCCTATCAAAGCGACATTCTGAACGGGGCATACGATATCGTGTTTGATGGACCTGCATTCATCGGCTGGCGCATGGCAAAGTTTGGGTGGACGCCGCTGGTGAAGTTGCAGGGAAATCTGAGGTTTGTGGTCATCGTCGCGAAGAATAACAAGACTGTAAACGACCTCAAGGATCTTGAGGGATATCCGCTCTGCGGATTTGCTCCCCCCAATCTGGCCACGCTCACGATTCAGTTCGAGTTCACGAACCCGGCACGCCAGCCGAACCTGATTGCTGTACGAACGTTCGCCAATGCCTACCGGGGTGTTGTCTCGGGCAGATGCGTCGCGGGGATCATGCAGGCAAAACTGTACCAGCATATCAATGCGAAACACCACGCGGCCAGGGTAATCTACCGCAGCCAGTCGCTGCCGAACCAGGCTTTTTCCGCCGGTCCGCGCGTCCCGCCGGCAATGCGCGCCCGAATCGCGACGGCCCTGCTGTCCGCCCAAGGCAACGCGGCAACGAGCAAGCTGCGGGCCGAATTCAAGTCGGGCCAGTTTGTGCCTGCCACCGCACAGGAATATGCCGGTTTGGGCAAGCTTCTCAAGAACGTTTGGGGGTTCAACCTGCGAGCGGCGTCAAACAACTGACACGTGCCGTACTGCGTGGTCGCTAGCCGAGATCGAACTCCGCGATAACCGGTGTGTGGTCGGACGGACGCTCCAATGCGCGCGGTTTGCGGTCGATACGGCTTGCCTTGCACAGCCTGCACAACTCGGGGCTGGCCAGTATATGGTCTATGCGCAAGCCATGATTGCGGCGGAATGCGCCCATCCGGTAATCCCACCAGCTGAACTGCTTCTCCGGCTGTTCAAAAAGCCGGAACGTATCGCACAAACCAGAAGTGATTAGCTGCCGGAAAGCGGCGCGCTCGGCATCGCTAAACAGAATGCGTCCGCTCCAGACCAGCGGATCATGTACGTCACGCTCGTCCGGCGCAATATTGAAATCGCCAAGGACCACCGTGCGCGGGTGGCTATCGATCTGCTGCTCGATATAGGCGGACAACTTGGCAAGCCAGGAAAGTTTATAGGCATATTTTTCGGAACCGACGTCCTCGCCGTTCGGAACATAAACATTCAGCACACGCATCTCTCCCCAGGATGCGCCAAGCACGCGCCTCTGGGGATCCTGCAGGCCAGGGATGTCGTAAATCGGATCGGAAACGGGAACGCGGGTGAGGAGCGCGACACCGTTATAGGTCTTCTGGCCGGAATAGACTACATGATATCCGGCGTCCCTGATGGCGGCGGCCGGAAACCGTTCGTTGGTGATTTTTGTCTCCTGCAACGCGAGCACGTCGGGGAGTTCGCTCGCAAGCCAAGCCAGCACCTGATCGAGGCGCACGGTCAGCGAATTGACGTTCCATGTGGCGAT
>JAJYEE010000099.1 GCA_021790335.1 Pseudomonadota bacterium
GCCCCATGGACCTAGATGCCATCCTGGCGCTCACCCACGATGACCGGCAGGCCGTCGATCGCGAGATCGCCCGCCGGCTGCAGTCGGACGTCGCGCTCATAAACCGGCTGGCCGGTTACATCATCCACAACGGCGGCAAACGTCTGCGGCCGCTGATCGTGCTGCTGGCGAGCCGTGCCTGCGGCTACCAGGGTACTGACCACATCGCGCTGGCGGCCATCGTCGAATTCATCCACACCGCAACGCTTCTGCATGACGATGTGGTCGACTCCTCGGAACTGCGGCGCGGACAGTCGACGGCCAACGTCGTGTGGGGCAATGAAGCAAGCGTCTTGGTCGGGGATTTCCTGTATTCGCGCGCCTTCGAAATGATGGTCGACGTGCACAACATGCGCGTCATGGAGATTCTCTCGAAGGCGACCAACACGATCGCCGAGGGCGAGGTGATGCAGCTGCTCAACTGCCGCGAGCCGGACATCCCGGAGGAGCATTACCTCTACGTGATCCGCAGCAAGACTGCCAAACTGTTCGAGGCGGCAGCCCAGCTGGGCGCGATAATCAGCGGAGCCGATGCGGCCATCGAACAGGCGCTTGCGGCCTACGGCATGCACCTGGGCACTGCCTTCCAGCTCATTGACGATGTTCTCGACTACAGCGCCGACAGCCAGTCCCTGGGCAAGAACATCGGGGATGATCTCGCCGAAGGCAAACCCACTCTGCCCCTGATTCATGCGCTGCGCACCGGCAGCTTCCAGCAGCGCGAACTGTTGCGCTCGGCACTGCGTGATGGCGGGCTCGAACATATCGATGAGGTTATGGCCGCCATTGAATCGACCGGAGCCATCGCGTACACTGCGCGTCTAGCCGAGGACGAAGCGGGCCGGGCGGTAAAGGCACTGGCCGGGATTCCCGATTCGCTCCACGCGCGCGCGCTGCTCGACCTCGCCCATTTTTCCGTGCATCGCAATCACTAAACCGATCGGGGTGTAGCTCAGCCTGGTAGAGCACTAGCTTCGGGAGCTAGGGGCCGGAGGTTCGAATCCTCTCACCCCGACCATGTGGCGCGGACAGACCGCGCTGCGGCGTCGGGCGGTGCAGCTGGGAGTCGGGTATGGAGGAACTGCTACGCCTTGTTCTGGTCGTTGCGGCCATCTGGCTGATCATTCACAGGCTTAAACATCCTGGCCCAAAAAGTCGCGTCACCCGGACTTCCCGCAATGATCATCCGCCGGACAGCATGCCGATGCTGCGTTGTGCCCACTGCGGAGTCTATATACCGCAAGCCGAGGCGGTAACTGCGCACGGTCGGGCCTTCTGCAGCCGCGAACATGCCACCCTGGGCATGCGCCGATAATTGGACCGTTCTTTGCGTACTGCCGGAATCTGTGCTAATCCAACAAGAATGACAGCCACGGACAGCAGTGTCTTCGGAACCGGAATGAGCGCCGCAGAAAGCGAGTCTGTAGTTGCGTCGGAAAACTGGAAGCTTCTGCGCTATTTCAACGGCTACCGCGCGTTCATAGCCTGCGCAGCGGCCGTCTATGCCCTGTCCGGAGTCCGCATCTCCCCCTTTGGCGACTCCGATCCCCAGCTGTTTTTGGGGGCTGCACTCGTTTACGCGGCACTCATGCTGGCCGGCGTCGCCGCTTCGTGGCGCCGCTGGCCGGGGTTCGATACCCAGACCGGCCTTCTGTCGTTCCTCGACATCATCCTGCTCACCATGCTGTTGCACGCCAGCGGGGGTCTGGGCAGCGGGCTGGGTCTGCTGCTTGTCGTTTCCGTCGGTGGTAGCAGCCTCATGCTGGGGACCCGGCTCACGATATTTTTTGCCGCACTCGCGACCGTAGCCGTCGGCGTGGAGGTCAACTGGGCCTTCCTCACCGGCGGCATCTGGTCTACTGACGGCTATACCCAGGCCGGGCTGCTGGGCCTCGGACTGTTTGCCACCGCCGGCCTGTCCCATATCCTTGCCGAGCGGCTGCGCACGACCGAAGCCCTCGCCCAGCGCCGCGGCATCGATCTTGCCAACCTGTCCCAGATAAATGAGTTCATCATACAGCGCATGCAGTCCGGCGTGCTGGTATGCGACGCGGACGGGCAAGTGCACATGCTGAACAAGAGTGCGCGTGATTTTCTCGGCCTGCGCGAGCCACCGAGCGGCAAGCTGCTGCTGCTGGCGGATATTTCGGCCAGCCTGGCAACCCAGATGGTCGACTGGCTCGGCAAATCCGCGGCCAATCGCGGCCGGCAGCTGGTCACCACCCGTGCCGGCTACACCCTGCTGCCGCGCTTCCTGTCGATCGGCGAGGGGCAGAACTCCGGCGTATTGGTCTTTCTGGAGGACACGGCGATCCTCAAGCAGCAGGCGCAGCAGCTCAAGATGGCGGCGCTTGCCCGGCTTACCGCCAGCATCGCCCACGAGATCCGCAATCCGCTCGGCGCCATCATCCATGCAGGCCAGCTGCTGAGTGAATCGTCCAGCCAGAGCGGCGAGGAAAAGCGGCTGGTGCGCATCATCGAGGATCAGAGCCGGCGCATGAATGTCATTGTCGAGAACGTGATGCAGCTCAGCCGCCGCGACCACGTAAACCCGGTGGCGCTGGACCTCAGCGCCTGGGTACGGGACTTCGCGCACCAGTTTGCAGAAACCAGCGGCAAACCCATGGACGTGATTTCGGTCGTCGCCCACAGTGCTGTCGAAGTGTGCATGGATCCCGATCAGCTCAACCAGGTCGTCGGCAACCTGTGCCAGAACGCCCTGCGCCACAGCCCGCCCTATACCGGCCAGCCGCTGATCGCCCTGAGGGCCGGCGCAGACTCCGAACGTCGCCCCTACCTCGATGTCCTTGACTGGGGTTCGGGCGTGCCGCCGGAGATCGTCGACAATATCTTCGATCCGTTCTTCACAACCACGCCCCGGGGCACCGGGCTCGGCCTGTATATTGCCCGGGAGTTGTGCGAGGGCAACGGCGCCCGCCTGGATTACCATCCCGGAGACGGGATCGGCAGCCGGTTCCGCGTGACCTTCCTGCGCGCCGAGGAATGCGGAGGCATGGGGGCATAATGGGCACGAAGGCCATGGCCAAGGGGCAGGTCCTGATTGTCGACGATGAACCCGACATACGCGAACTGCTCGAGCTCACCCTGGGGCGCATGAACCTGGAAACGCGCGCGGCGGAAAATCTCGGCGAAGCCCATGAACTGCTGGAGCAGTTCTCCTTCGATCTGTGTCTGACGGATATGCGGCTGCCGGATGGCAACGGCATTGATCTCGTGCGGCACATCCAGAACCGGCATCCGCAGGTGCCGGTAGCGGTCATCACCGCGCACGGCAACATGGAGACGGCGATCGCCGCGCTCAAGGCAGGCGCCTTCGACTTCGTCTCCAAGCCGCTCGACATCAACGACCTGCGCAACATCGTGCGCTCGGCGTTGCGCGTCGGCAACAGCCCGACGCCGGTACCATCGAGCGGATCGGGCGCGGGCACCCGCCAGCTGCTTGGAGAGTCGCTTGCCATTCAGAAAGTAAGGGCTTTGATCGAAAAACTCGCACGCGGCCAGGCACCGGTCTACATCCACGGCGAATCCGGTACCGGCAAGGAACTCGCGGCACGCCTGATTCACAGCCTGGGACCACGCGCCGACAAACCGTTCGTACCGGTCAACTGCGGGGCGATCCCGGAACAGCTTATGGAGAGCGAGTTCTTCGGCCATAAGAAGGGCAGCTTCACCGGGGCGGTACAGGACAAGGAGGGTCTGTTCAAGGCCGCCGACGGCGGCACCCTGTTCCTCGACGAGGTCGGCGATCTGCCGATTCCCATGCAGGTCAAGCTGTTGCGTGCGAT
>JAJYEE010000002.1 GCA_021790335.1 Pseudomonadota bacterium
ACTCTCGGGCGATCAAGTCGGGTGCGATTGGAGGAAAATTGCTTGGAGCCGGTGGCGGTGGCTTTATGCTTTTATTTGTTGAGCCAAAAAATCAGGAAGGCGTTCGGCATGCCCTAAGTGAACTTATCCATGTGCCGTTTAGATTCGAGTCATCTGGCAGTCAGGTAATTTATTACCAGCCATGATTAGAAAGTATGTACTGTAGTTGTCGGCGGCTGGATGGTGTGAGAGTCCACATGATGCGTGTACCGCTTTTCGAGTGTTGAAAACAAGGACTAAGGGAATGAAGAGGGCATTGATTACCGGTGTTACTGGGCAAGATGGGGCTTATTTGTCGGAACTTTTGCTCAGCAAAGGTTACGAAGTGCACGGCCTAAAGAGGCGCTCGTCATTATTTAACACCGCTCGAGTGGACCATTTGTATCAAGATCCACACGAACCCAATACTCGTTTTTTTTGCACCACGGGGACTTGACCGATACGTCTAGTCTTCAGCGAGTTATCCAGATCGTGCAGCCAGATGAGGTCTACAATCTCGGAGCGCAAAGTCATGTGGCAGTGAGTTTTGAGGAGCCAGAGTATACAGCTAACGCTGACGGTCTCGGTGCTTTGCGGATTCTGGAGGCTATTCGGATTCTCGGCCTAAGCGAGAAGACACGCTTTTATCAAGCAGAGAGGCATGCTCGAAAGTTGTGTATGACCTAAAGTGAGAAGACGGCATATTCTGATGGTCGACCAAGATCATCACCCTTCAGCAAGGAGTGAATACGCCGCATGAAGAATGAAAGGTAGTCACACTCAAGAATCCAGGGTTCCCGGGGACGGTCCGGGACGTATTGACCGAAGTGTTTCGAGAAGAGACGCAACAGTCGTTCTCCCACAAGCCATTGAAACGGAAGTGGCAGAGTTTCTCGACCGGTATCGCGATGCTCGCGATGACGCTGGCCGCAGAAGAATGGCGCGCAACGGCCACCTGCCTGCTCGCGCCATCCAGACCGGCATCGGTGAAGTGCCGGTCAAGCCCCCCGCGCGCAACCGCGAAGGCTTGGTCCGCTTCACCTCGTCAATCCTGCCGCCCTACCTGCGCCGCAGCAAAGCAATCGAGGAGCCCTTGCCGTGGCTCTATCTCAAGGGCATCTCGACAGACGAGTTCGGTGAAGCGCTCACCGCACTGTTCCGGCGCGATGCCCCGGGACTGTCTCTCGGCACGGTAAGCCGCTTGAAGGCCGCCTGGGCGACCGAGCACAAGCGCTGGGGGAGCCGCTCCCTCCAGGGCCGCCAGTACGTCTACCTCTGGGTCGACGGGATCCACTTCGGCGTGCGGTTCGAAGAAGCAAGTTGCAGTTCATAAAATCTGGGCAGGAGTGAAGATGCGGTGCAAAAGGTAATAAAGGCAATGGGCAGCAGGGTATCTCTCTGTGTGAAGCGCCTTGGCCGTGCATTGTATTCGCAATTGCCGGTCAGTCACCGTACTAAGAATAAACTGGCGTATTTAGCCTATCGCCTTTTCGGGCCGGCGTTTGAGGGCACTGTGAATTATGAGCGGTGGCGTGGGCAAATGCACCGACCGCGAATACCCCAATCTGACCCATTATTAGTCTCCCATGATGCAATAAGAGACGCGATTGAGGGAATTTGCTTCCACCAAGGTGAATTCCCAACGGTATCGATTGTAATACCTACGTACGGCAATACCAATTATACGATATCCTGCCTCGCATCAATCGCGAAGTATGCGCCTAGATCATCTTTCGAAGTCCTGGTCGTGGAAGACGCGTCTGGCGACGCGGATATGGACCAGCTTGGCGCCATCCGGGGTCTGCGATATGAGAAGAATCTAGGCAGGCGCGGGTTTGCGCAGTCATGTAATCGTGCCTCGCATCTTGCGCGCGGAAAGTACCTGCATTTTTTGGGCAATGGTACTCAGGTGACGGAAGGCTGGCTCGATGCCATGCTCGATGTATTCGAGCTTAAGAAAAATAGTTGCGGGCTTGTCGGCTCAAAGCTGGTTTATCCGGGCGGCAAATTGCAGATGGCAGGTGGTATTGTATGGCGAGACGGATCAGTGTGGCCTTACGGCAATCGAGATGATCCTTTGCGCGGTCCCTATAACTATCTTCGTGAATCCGATTATTGTTCGGCCGCGTCGATTTTGCTTCCCAAGGAACTGTTCATCCGGATCGGCGGTTTTGATGAACGGTACACTTCCGATTGCGGTGAAGATGTCGACCTCGCATTTAAGGTTCGCAAGGCAGGCCTTACAGTATTTTACCAGCCAAAGTCTGTTGTGATTCACCATGAACGAATTTTATGCGATACCGATAGCGGTAAAGAAGTGAAGACACATCAGTCTGAAAATCGGCGCATGGTCTTTGACGAGTTGAAGGAAGTGTTAGAGCGGGATCACTACCCCGTTGGGAAGGATGTTTTGAAAGCACGCGACCGCGCACGAAACAGGTCTGTGGTATTAGTGATTGATCAGTACGTCCCGAGACCGGATCAGGATGCTGGTTCACGCTCCGTGTTTCAATGGATGAAGATTTTGTGTGAAGAAGGAATGGATGTGAAATTTTGGCCAGCAAATTTATGGTGGGATCCGGAATATACGCCTTTGTTGCAGCAGATTGGCATCGAAGTATTCTATGATGTTGGTCACAAAAACGATTTTGAGGAATGGCTGAAGGAAAATGGCAAGCTCCTGGATTATGTGCTACTGAATAGACCATACGTTTCTGTGGACTATTTGGAACCCCTTCGGCGGTACTCGAGAGCAAAGCTTTTGTATTATGGACATGATATTCATCACCTGCGAATTCGTGACGAAAGGCGCGTCAAAGGAGCAAGGATATCCCTCATCAGGAGCGAGCGCGCTTTGAAGGAAGTTGAGGAGCGGGTGTGGGGTGCGGTGGATGTGATCTACTATCCATCCATTTCCGAAACTGAATACGTGCAAAAATGGTTAGCGGTGCACTCACGCAATAATGAGGTAAGGGCACGAACAATTCCTCTTTTCGCCTTCGAAAGCTTTCAGGAGGATTGCGGTTCCGGGCTGAGGGATCGCAAGGGACTTCTATTCGTCGCAAGTTTTGGCCATGCGCCAAACATAGATGCCGCGGTTTGGTTCGTGCGTGAGGTGTTTGCGCTCATTCAAGTGAAACATCCGGATATTCATTTGGAATTGGTAGGCTCTAATCCGACTCCCGAAGTTCAATCTCTGGCATCTCATAATGTGATGGTTTCGGGATATGTTACGGACGAAGAGCTTGCCTCCCGCTATCAGCGTTCTAGGGTTGCCATAGTACCCCTGAGATTTGGAGCTGGAATGAAAGGAAAGGTGATCGAGGCCATGCATTTTGGGGTTCCGGTTGTTACGACTTCCACCGGGGTGCAAGGACTTGAGGACGTTGCCGACGCTATTGCCGTGGCGGACGATCCACAACCCCTCGCGGATCACGTTTCGCGCTTGTTGTCTGATGATGCTTTGTGGATACGCCAGGCGGGAGCAGCTGTCAAAGTAGCCAAAAGCAGGTTCTCCATAGAAGAAATGCGGCGCGTGCTCGAGATCGATTTTGAATTTCGAAGACAAAGCACGCCGCCATTGCAGTCTGCAAATCAACGACCCCTCTGATTTAGTTGCCCGCAGACGGATAGGTATCTCAATTGGACGATTACCACGCAGCGGGCTGCGACGGGACCTCGAACTCTAATTGTCAGGTTACTGTATCGGTCGTTAGTCACGGTCAAGGACCGCTGGTCAAGGCGTTGCTGAGTGATTTGAATAAATACTCATCGAGCAATATAGAGGTGATCCTGACGATAAATGTGGAGGAAGACCTGGCCTTCGATAAGCGGGATTACGATTTTCCCATCCAGGTCCTGAGGAACGCGAAGCCGCGTGGATTTGGTGCTAATCACAACGCCGCCTTTGCGTTGCGACGCTGTGGGCACTTTTGCGTATTGAACCCGGATATCCGTTTTAGTGCAGATCCATTCAGACATCTTCTCTCCGTCCTTGCAGGATCGGAAATAGGTGTCATCGCACCGCTGGTACGCAGCGCTGAAGGTGTGGTCGACGACAGCGCCCGCCGCATGCCGACCCCGCTTGTTATATTTGGCAAGGTCTTCAATCGCAAGCAAGGACCCGACTACCGAATTGGGCGGGAGCCGATAAATCCTGACTGGGTAGCAGGGATGTTCATGTTATTTCGCAGTGACGTCTATGCGCAAATGGGGGGGTTCGACGAACGCTACTTTCTCTATTACGAGGACGTGGATCTGTGCGCGCGTATGGCGCTTGCCGGCTACAAGATCGTGCTGGATCCCAGCGTATCTGTAATCCACGATGCCCGTCGTGAAAGCCATCGCAATTTCAGTTACTTTCGGCGGCATATCGCCAGTATTACGCGGTTTTTTCTCTCCCGGGTGTTCTTCCGTTACATGTTGAAACGCGTGCGGATGCGGAACGGAGCGTCTGCCTGATCCATGGAAAGCGGCAAAGCCTCGATCGCGCTGGTTACGGGCGGGACCGGGTTCATCGGCCAGCGTCTCGTCTTGGCGCTGTGTCGCTCCGGCGCGGCGGTGCGGGTGCTGACGCGGAGGCGGCTGGATTCTGTGGAGCGAATTCGCAGCGAAGGCGGTGTGTCATTTTTCTCAGGGGATCTGAGCGATCATTCCAGTCTTCGCGGTCTATGTGAGGGGGTCGAGAACGTGTTTCATCTTGCGGGACTGGCTCACACCGAGGGTCGCGGACGCGAAGATTACGCCGAGGAACAGTGGCGCACTACGGTCGGTGGGACCGAAAATCTTCTCGCCGAGGCTGAGGGAAAGATCAGGAATGTCGTCTACCTCAGCAGCGTAAAGGTGATGGGCGCAGGCGGCGACAGAGAAATCGACGAGACGTTTGCGCCGCACCCTGAGGGGTCTTACGGCACGGCCAGACTCGCGGCCGAATCAAGGATACTGGAGTTCGGTAAACGTCAGGGGGTTCAGACAAGCGTTCTGCGGCTATCCATGGTTTATGGCTCAGACTGCAAGGGCAACGTGCCGCGCATGATCGAGGCCGTGGACCGAAACCGTTTCCCGCCGCTACCGGAAACCGGCAACAGACGATCTATGGTGCATGTCGATGATGTGGTTCAGGCGGCGCTGCTCGCAGCACGAAATCCGCACGCCGCCGGCCAGGTCTATATCGTGACCGACGGCAGGATCTATTCGACCCGGCAGATCTACGTCTGGATCTGCCGGGCCCTGGGCAAGGCTGTTCCGAAATGGACCGTGCCAGTATGGCTGCTGCGTGCCGCAGCGTCGGCTGGTGATCTGATCGGTGCCGTTCGAGGAAGACGATTTGTCTTCAATTCCGACGTCTTGGACAAGCTCGCCGGTTCGGCCTGGTACAGTTCGCGAAAGATCACCGAAGAGCTCGGATTCCATCCAACGCGCGACCTGGAAGACTCTCTGGCGGAAATGGTCAGGTACTATCGCCAATGCCGGCGTTCCTGAATCTTCTGATCGCCGTTTTCGGCTTTGCCATTTCCGCCGGGCTGACACGGCGGTTCTGCGATCCGGCTTCGCGTCTTCATATCCTGGATCATCCGAACGAGCGTTCGCTGCATACGCGCCCGACCCCGCGCAGCGGCGGTATCGCCATTCTCGGTGCCGTCTGCGTCGGCACGCTCTGGCTCGCATGGCGGTTTCAGGATACCTCGCGTCTTCCCTGGATCGCCGCCGGGATGCTGTTGATCGCTGCGGTGTCATTCGTCGATGACCGCCGCAGGTTGCCGGTAGCCGAGCGGATGCTTGCACACCTTCTCAGCGCCGCACTGCTGCTGTGGCGCGGATTCGTGCTGCACGGTTTGACGGTCGGCGGTGCGGTGCTGGATTTTCCTGGGTGGTTGGGTATCGTGCTGTCGCTGCTCTTCGTGGTGTGGATGGTAAACCTGTACAACTTTATGGATGGCATGGACGGGTTCGCCGGCGGCATGGCCGTGATCGGCTTCGGCGGTTTTGCCATTCTCGGATGGATGGCGGGAAACGAGCTTTTCTTTGCGACGAGCGCACTTGTCGCTGCAGCTGCTGCGGGTTTTCTCTTCTACAACTTTCCGCCGGCGCGCATCTTCATGGGCGATGCCGGATCGTCCGCTCTGGGATTTCTGGCTGCAGCGCTAACGTTATGGGGTATGCGCGCCGGCATTTTCAGGTTCGCAACGGCACTGCTCGTTTTCTCTCCGTTCGTGGTCGATGCTACCGTCACCCTTTTTCGCCGCCTGTTGCAGGGAGAGAAGATCTGGCAGGCGCACAGAACCCATTACTATCAGCGGCTTGTTCAACTGGGATGGGGCCATCGCAAGACGGTATTGTGGGAATATGTCCTGATGCTCGCCTGCGCGGCGTCGGCCATCTGGGCAAGTTCACGCGCACAGGCGGTGCAAGGCGTGGTCCTGATTGTGTGGGGCATGCTGTACGTCAGCCTCATCGTCTTGGTGCATGTTTTTGAGCGACGAGCGAGGCAGTCCGTCTGACCGGAGGCGTCACGGTGTCAGGCCTGCGTTGCCAAATGGCTTTGGCCGACTGCGGCATGTTGGCCGGAAGCCGAACCAGTCCTAGCAGTTGCGAATTGATGTCTCGTGCCACAGATTCCGAAACCTCGACGTAGCCTGACCGGACGACGTTGCCACCAGTGGTCCCGTCCACAGGAAAAGCGACTAAAAGGTTTTCGTCAGAGGCGATGAGCTGCGGATAGGAGGGTGCTTTTGACGTTCAATAGGAATGTGGCTAATGTACCGCCATGAAAATGCTTCCTGCTTTGCCGCTGAAGTTGGCGTGGAGCGCGCCCGAGGCGGAGCGCACGGGAACGGCAATGTATCATTGTCCGGATGGACTGTGAACGGAAGGGGCGCTGAATGAGGCGGCTCGTGCCATTGAAGAACCGGGCGCTGGTTACACTTCACGACCTAGCTGTGATCATGGTTGCGTGGGTCGGCGCGTTCTGGCTGCGCTTCAACCTCGAAGGAATTCCTCCCCAGTTCCTGCATCAGGCGCTACTGATGCTGCCTGCGGTTCTTGTCGCGCAGGGCGGCATGTTGTGGTATTTCGGTCTTTACAGGGGAGTCTGGCGATTTGCGTCGCTTCCTGATCTCGTCCGCATCCTGAAAGCGGCCGCCGCCGGCGTGTCCATCTCGGCGGTGGCGATCTTCGTCTTCACGCGGCTGGATCTGATCCCTCGGTCGGTATTCGTGCTGGACGGCCTGCTGCTCGTCGTGCTGCTTGGCGGACCGCGGTTCATCTATCGCTGGATCAAGGATCGCCGCCTCTACGGCAGGATCGGCAAGAAGGTGCTGATCGTCGGCGCGGGCCGGGCCGGGGAGATGCTGGTGCGTGATCTGCTCCGTGATCCCGATCGCAGCTATCAGCCGGTTGCGTTTGTGGATGACGATCGCAGCAAGCACGCCAAGGACATACATGGCATTCCGGTTGTCGGTGCGGTGGACGAGATGCCGTCCATAGCCGCAGAACTTGACGTCGAATTGATTCTTATTGCACTGCCTTCGGCCAGCTCGGCTCAGATGCGGCATATCGTCGGGAAATGTGAGTCGACCGGCATCGCATTTCGCCTGCTGCCACGCATGGAGGATCTGGTTACCGGCCAGGTTGGCATGCGCGAGCTGCGCGAGGTCAAGCTCGACGACCTGCTCGGGCGCGAGGCGGTCTCGCTAGACTGGCAGGCCATTACGCGCGGCATGCGGGGCAAGATCGTGCTGGTAAGCGGCGGCGGCGGTTCCATCGGGTCCGAGCTTTGCCGGCAGATTGCACGTCTCGAGCCGGCACGGCTCGTCCTCCTGGAGCAGAGCGAATTTAACCTGTATGCGATCGAACTCGAACTCCGGCGCGAGTTTCCGGACCTGCCGCTCGCGGTTTTCCTGGGAAGCGTGACGGATGCTGTGGTGGTGGAGCAAGTGTTCCAGACACATCAGCCCAATATTGTTTTCCACGCCGCGGCGTACAAGCACGTTCCGATGCTGGAAGGGCAAGTGCGGGCCGCCGTGGCCAACAACGTGCTGGGCACGCGCTGCCTGGCATCGCTTGCAGACAAATACGGCTGTGACGCGTTCGTCATGATCTCGACCGACAAGGCGGTCAATCCCAGCAATGTGATGGGAGCAACCAAGCGTGTGGCCGAAATCTACTGCCAGGGACTCGACGCATGTTCGGATACCCGCTTCATCACGGTGCGCTTCGGCAACGTCCTGGGATCCGCCGGCAGCGTAATTCCGCTGTTCCAGAAGCAGATTGCGGACGGAGGCCCGGTCACCGTCACCCATCCACAGATCACACGCTATTTCATGACAATTCCGGAAGCTGCACAGTTGATATTGCAGGCCAGCGTGATCGGCCGGGGCGGGGAAATTTTCGTGCTTGATATGGGAGAGCCGGTCAGGATCGCCTATCTTGCCGAACAGCTGATTCTTCTATCCGGAAAAAGGCCTGGCGAGGATATCGAAGTCGTCTACACTGGTCTGCGCCCCGGAGAGAAACTCTACGAAGAGCTGTTTCATGAGGCCGAACATCTGGTCGATACAGGGCATCCCAAGATTATGCTGGCCCGCAGCCGTCCGATTGACGTCGCCAGCATGGAAGGGATTTTTGCAGATCTGACCCAGGCCTGTGACACCAATTCCGAGCCGCGGCTGCGCGAGCTTCTGCACGCGCTGGTGCCAGAGCAGCTGGAGCAGGGTAGACCCGCAGAGGGCACAGCCGGACCCCGGGACGCTGTGGTCTATCCCAAGATCAATCCCTCCCCGCTGCCGCGTGAAAACTAGGTAGTGTCCCGAGGCAGGGCCGCAGTCGGCGAAGAGTCTTTCACGTCCTGTTTTCCGCCAAGCCCAGCGATGGTAGGCGAGAGCATGTCGTTGCCGGCCGCGCCTGCCGCAATGCGGCATGGCCGATGCGCGCCGTGGTCAATGCACTTCGAAAGACGGGCCGTGTCGGAGTTTCGTTCTGTTCCGACGGGAACAGTCGGATCTTCCGCGCTGGGGTTGGCACATAAATTGGCGTACAATGTAGCCGATGTGGCGCCTAGTCGCGGGTTGCCGCGCCATAACAATACGACAAAATTTCACCTTATCCAGTCTGTCAGAAGGACGCACGTTCCATGAAACTCACCGTTGTTGGCACCGGCTATGTGGGCCTGGTTACCGGCGCCTGTTTCGCCGAAATGGGCAACACCGTCACCTGTGTGGACATCGATGCGGAAAAAATCGCGCGTCTGAATGAAGGTATCCTGCCCATCTACGAGCCCGGCCTCGATACGGTGGTTGAGAACAACCATCTCAGCGGCCGGTTACGCTTTACGACCTCGCTCCCAGAAGCGATGTCAGATTCCAATCTCTATTTCATTGCTGTCGGAACGCCGCCCGGCGAAGACGGTTCGGCAGATCTGCAGTATGTCCTTGCCGTGGCACGCGAGATCGGCAAGCACCTCGAGACTTACAGCGTCGTTGTCGACAAGTCGACCGTTCCGGTCGGCACTGCCGACAAGGTGCAGAAGGCGATCGCCGAGCAGCTCGCCGCGCGCGGTGCCGATATCCAGTTCGATGTGGTGAGCAATCCGGAATTCCTGAAGGAAGGCGCTGCGGTCGATGACTTCATGCGCCCGGACCGGATCGTGGTCGGATGCGCGAGTGAACGCGCCCAGGACATCATGCGTGAGCTCTATGCGCCGTTCAACCGCAGTCACGAGCGTACGCTGTTCATGGGCGTGCGCGAGGCGGAAATGACGAAGTACGCCGCCAATGCGATGCTCGCCACAAAGATCTCGTTCATGAACGAGATTGCAAACCTGTGCGACCTGATGGGGGTGGACGTGGAGAGTGTGCGTCACGGCATCGGCTCGGATAGCCGCATCGGGCACTCTTTCATCTATCCGGGCGTCGGCTACGGGGGCTCGTGCTTCCCGAAGGACGTCAAAGCGCTGGTGCATATGGCCGCCGAGCACGACTTCGAGCCGCTGGTGCTCCACTCGGTGGAGGCGCGCAATGAAAGCCAGAAGCACTACCTGGTGAAAAAGATCCTGCGGCAGTATGGCACCGACCTGAGCGGGCTTACATTCGGGGTCTGGGGGCTGGCCTTCAAACCGGGCACCGATGACCTGCGTGAAGCCCCGTCACGCGTGCTGCTTGCCGAGCTGTTTGCGGCCGGAGCACGGGTGCAGGCGTACGATCCTGTGGCCATGGATGCGGCCCGCCGCGAATTTCCGAAGTCCTGGTTCGAGAGGGGGCTTTTGCATCTGGCGCAGGAGCAGTATGCTGCAATCGATGGCGTCGATGCGCTGGTACTGGTGACCGAGTGGAAGCCGTTCCGCCATCCAGACTTTGATCGCATCAGGAAAATCATGAAGACTCCGGTGATCTTCGATGGCCGCAACCAGTACGATCCCACCCATGTGCGCTCCGCCGGGTTCAAATATACCGGCATCGGTCGCTGATCCGAGATAAGAGACCGTACGATGGCGCGACTGACCAAGGCGGTATTTCCGGTGGCTGGCATGGGCACGCGATTCCTGCCGGCGACCAAGGCGAGCCCCAAGGAAATGCTGCCGATCGTGGACAAGCCCCTCATCCAGTATGCCGTGGAGGAGGCGGTCGCGGCCGGCATCACCGAACTCATATTCGTCACCGGCCGCAACAAGCGCGCGATCGAGGATCATTTCGACAAGGCTTACGAGCTCGAGACCGAGCTCGAGCTCAAGGGAAAGACCGACCTGCTCAGGATGACGCGTTCGGTGCTTCCGGACCAGGTTTCCTGCGTCTATCTGCGCCAGCCCCAGGCGCTCGGTCTCGGACACGCGGTTTTATGTGCAAAACACGTCGTGGGGGGCGATCCGTTTGCCGTCATCCTGGCCGACGATCTGATCAGCGGCGAGATTCCGGCGCTGCGTCAGATGGCCGATGAGTTCGAACGGCAGCAATGTTCGATCGTCGCGGTGCAGCAGGTGGCGCGCGAGGATACGCGCCAGTACGGAATCGTGGAGACCCGTCCGCTCAGCGGGCCGGTGAGCCGGGTGGCGGGAATCGTGGAAAAGCCGCGGCCCGAGGATGCCCCATCGACCCTTGCGGTGGTAGGCCGTTACATCCTGACGCCCGGGATATTCGCCTGCCTGGAAGCGGTGCGGCCCGGGGCGGGCGGCGAGATCCAGCTTACCGACGCGATCGCGCGTTTACTGGACAGCGAGCAGGTGTTAGCCTACGAATTCGAAGGCAAACGCTACGATTGCGGCAGCAAACTGGGCTATCTGCAGGCGACGGTGGAGTATACACTCAGGCATCCGGAGCTTGAGGGTGAGTTCCGAGAGTACCTCCGGAACCTTGTGTTGTAGGCCATCTGCCCCATGGCAGGAGATCGGCGCCGGACAGATTCCCCTGGGACAGGACAGGCTGTCTGGCATATCGGTATATTAGAAGATACTTTATTATCTTGCCGGGACACCGATATAATGCAGGCTTGATGTTCCATGCTGTGACCAGCCCTTTCAGGCTGTGTCGCATCGATTTCTGCGCGCGAATTACGGAGACCCCAAGATGCCCCATAAACTGATGATCGTGATGGTGAATACCAATCCTGCCAACGGAGCTGAACTGGGGGCGCCCTTTTTCCAGGCCACCGTGGCCGCGGCGATGGAGTACGAAGTGGAGGTCATCCTCACCGCGCTTGCCGGCGAGCTGGCGATAAAGGGCGTGGCGGAAAAGCTGCACGTCCAGGAAGGCAGCCCCAAGAGTGTCTACGACTTCATCAAGGAAGCGCACGAGGCGGGTGTGCACTTCAAGGTCTGTACTCCGACCCTGGAACTCTGGGGGAAGGATTTGATTCCGGAAATCGAGGAGACGGTCGGCGGCGCCTATGTCATCAGCGAGGCGATGGACGACGATACTGTCACCTTCACCTACTGACCGCCATCCCGCAACCCTTTCCTGAGCGGATTCCTTCGAGCTTGGAGCCGGTTACCGCCCGACAGGCTTGGGCAGTCCTGCAGCAGGCAGACTGCCTGTATACGCAGCCCCAGGTTGAGGCGGCGCTCGATGCGATGGCGGTACGCATTACCCGGGCCCTTCAAGACAAGAATCCGCTCCTGGTATGCCTTATGAACGGCGGCGTCGTACCGTTCGGAAAGCTTCTTCCGCGGCTACAGTTCCCGCTTCAGGTCGACTATGTCCATGCCACCCGTTACCGGCAGCGTCTGACAGGGGGAGATCTTCATTGGCTTGCGGGCCCGTTTGTTTCAGCCCGCCAGCGTACGGTGCTGCTGGTCGATGACATTCTGGACGAGGGGGCGACGCTTGCAGCCATTGAGCGCCGCTACCAGGCGGAAGGAGCTGCCGCCATCTACAAGGCTGTGCTCGTGAGCAAGGATCGCCGGCGCAGCGTGCCGGTCGAAGCCGATTTCGTCGGACTCGAAATACCGGACCGGTATGTCTTTGGTTACGGGATGGACTATCAGGGGTACCTGCGCAACGCCGCCGGCATTTACGCGGTTGCCGAGACACCGGCAAACCAGCCCGGGGAGTCCCGATGACGCTGGTCGCCATCATCGGGGGTAGCGGCCTTACCGCGCTGAAGAATCTCGAAATCACGCGGCGCGAAGTGATGCGCACGCCCTATGGAGAACCTTCGGCACCTCTTATTCACGGAAGGATCGGCGGTCAGAGCGCAGTCTTCCTGCCACGTCACGGACATGGCCACACGATACCGCCGCATGCGGTGAATTATCGCGCCAATATCTGGGCGCTCAAGGAGACCGGCGCCACGCATGTGATCGCGGTCAACGCGGTGGGCGCCATCATTCCGGTTCTTGCTTCCGGGTCCCTGGCGTTTCCTGACCAGATCATCGACTACACCTACGGGCGCGAGCACACGTTTTTCGGCAACGACCAGAAGCCGGTCACGCATACCGATTTCACCTTTCCCTATTGCGAAGAGCTACGCCAGGCGCTGATCGAGGCCGCCCGCGAGGGCGGCTTCGAGGCTGCGGAGCATGCCACGTATGCCGCCACCCAGGGTCCGCGTTTCGAGACGATTGCCGAGATCAACCGTCTGGAGCGGGACGGCGCCCATATCGTCGGGATGACCGGGATGCCGGAAGCCTGTCTCGCACGCGAACTGGCGCTGTGTTATGCGTCCATCGCGGTGGTCGCCAATCCCGCCGCCGGCCGGGCGGCCGGGGTCATCAGCCTGAGGGAGATCGAACAGGCGCTCGATGCGGGGATGGGAAAGGTGCGCGCGCTGCTGGAGCGAGTCATCCCGATGCTGCGCTGACCGGAATCCGGTGCCCTAATTCTTGCCGCCACCTGTCGAGGATTGTGTGGCGGGCGCAGCGACGGCAACAGGCGTGGTGGTCGGCACGCGAGTCACTCTCAATAATACGCCGAACATCGGATGATCGAAGTAATTTACCTGATTGAGGCGGATGCGACGCTGATCGTCCAAACGGTACAGGACTGGCGCAGCGGGAGCGCCGAATAGTGACGCAGCGCTTTCCGGCGCCGGCTCCTTGAGCAGCAGGTGCAACACCACGTGCATGTACTGGTTCAAGTAGAACCGCACGGTGCCATCCAGTTCCTGCGGGTCACCCGGCTCCGATGCGGTAATCCGCACCGGCTTGCTCGCGAACCGCGTTTGCGCGGTCTCGATCCAGCTGTCGTGGACCAGCAGCTGGTAGTGCGGGTTTCCGCTCAGGGCGATGGCAGCATCGGACAGCACCGAATCGACGGGCGGGGCGGGAACCGGAGAGACCGCATTGGCGAGGTCCTTGATGACCGGATTCACCGTATCCTGTGTCCAGAGTTCGTTGCCGACGAGGCTCGGCATGATGTTGCGGAATACCAGCACTTCCACTTCGTAGTTGTTGCTCTGATCGCTGGACGCTGCCTGGGCGGTGGCCACAGTGAATAACAAGACGGCGATGAGGATGATTCGGGACACCTGGATTTCCTTTGGTCGATCGGTAATGGCGGATCTTTAAATAAAGAAGATGTAAGCCCAGACCGGATTATCACGTTGTGGTTCCCGGCGGGGCTCGAAATCTCTTGTCAGATCCGGTCGGGACGATAGTATGTCTCAAGAACCTGGGTTTTGGCGAGGGTTGCCGGACGAAGCGACGGCTGGTCAGGAGGCGCGATGGCGGTGAGGCGCGTATTGAAGATGGGTGACCCCGTACTTTACCGGGTCGCGGATCCCGTGGGGGAATTCAACACCCGGGAACTGGATGCATTAATCGGTGATATGTTCGACACGATGGCCGCGCTCAATGGCGCCGGGCTCGCGGCCCCGCAGATCGGCGTATCCCGGCGTGTCGTGATTTTCGGGGTGGAGGCCAATCCGCGCTATCCGGATGTGGAACCGGTGCCGACCACCGTACTGATCAATCCGATCATCGAGATTCTATCGCCCGAGATGGACGACGGCTGGGAGGGCTGTCTGAGTGTACCGGGCATGCGCGGGCTCGTGAGCCGTGCCACCCGGCTGCGTTACTCCGGGTTCGATCAGACGGGCAAGCCGATCGAGCGCGTGGCAACGCAGTTCCACGCGCGGGTGGTGCAGCACGAGTGCGATCATCTCGACGGCATCCTGTATCCGATGCGCCTGAAGGACATGCGCCTGTTCGGATACGAGGATGCTCTGTTTCCGGAAATGTAATGCAGGAAAGGGAGAAACCGGCAACTCCGTGCCGTCTGCAGAAGGGCAGGGTCCGCGGGCGGGAACGGTCCGGTTTCGCGAGCGTGTGCCACGGACGCGCCAGCGTCTGGTCATTGCTTGCGACCTGCCGGCCACGGCGGAACCCGGAGCAGCCTCTGGAGGGCATAGGCCCTGCCCGAGGAGTTCGATCTGGGTGGATTCCAGAGGCTCGTCTCGGATCTGCTGTTGCACACCAGTCTCGATGCTGTCGCGTATTTGTGCGCGGTGCTGCACTGCGAGCCGTGCGCAGTCGCCGCAGCGGTCGTCCGAGCGAAAATCGTCCTGGAAACCGTCCTTCATCCGGGATATCCGTTTCGTTCCCGGGTAATTCCTGACGCAGCGTGCCCGGTTGCACCGCGCTTCTGCGGTTCCGGTGCCGGGCAGCCTATTGCCCCGGGGCATCCTCCAGCCCGATGATCTGATCGAAGATCAGCAGGGCGCAGTCGGCGCACGCTGCCTTGACGGCCTGCCAGTTGTGCCAGCGCGCATCGAGGTGCTTGTATTCGGCCAGATTCATCTCTTCAAGGTCGTAAGGCAGCGGGTCTGCGAGCTGAATCTGTAGCTGCTGCAGGGCCGATTCGTCGTTCGGCTGCGGATAGATCCTGTCAAGGGAACGCAGGGCTTCGATAGTCTTCGCCGTACCCAGGTGATCGGCCAGGGCGATGAAATCCAGGTAATCTCGGGTGGCATTGCGCTTGAGGATCAGCGCACCCTTGATGCGCAGGATTTCCGCTTCAGTCGGAACGGTTAGCCTCTGCCCGAGGAGTTCGATCTGGGTAGTCTCCAGCGGCTCGTCCCGGATCAACTGGCGCACACCGGTCTCGATGCCGTCGAGACTGCCGAGTATTTGCACAGGGTGCTGAACACGAGCCGTTTTCCAGCCTGCGACGGATTCCAGTTGGGCGAGGACTTGGTCGAACCGCTCCCGCAGGTCGGCCAACACGTGATCGGCGTCAGTGGACAACCGATGGCCTGCGTACAATGCCGATGCCGTGCCGCCCACGAGGACCGCCTCCGGCAGGAGGCGCTGCAGGTGGGCAGCGGAGGACAAGACGCGCTCCCACTCAGGCAAGGTGTCGTTCGGCATAGCGCTTCCAAAAGCGATATCGCTGGGCGCAGGGGTCCGTCTCGTGAGCTATGCACACGCGCACTACCTTCTCCAGGACGAGCCGGTCCTCCAGCGCTGCCTGGCGCAGTTCAGCCCAATCTCGCCGCTTTCCGCGTCCGATCACGTCGTCGATCGCAGCAAGCGTGAAGTCATGATGTGTTAAATGACGGTGGCGCATAGGAATGATAGGGCTTTACGCTTTTCGATAACGGAAGTATACGGCAGAGATCCCTGTGATGGCAGCTGCATTTCTGTGTTCTTCCTGCAGGCCCATTCCAAAACAGTGCCGTAGCCGTACCTTCACGCGCCGCTCACCCGAGTGGCCGGCTCTCGTGCCGGCGCAAGCGAGTCGAACAGCGTCTGCAGTGCCTGGGTCCGGTCCGCCGCCTGGGGAAACTCTCCGACGATTCGCAGGCGAGTGGGGCCATCCAGCCGGTAGGTCCGCGGGTTGGATTGCAAGAGACCGATGAGTGCGCCCGGATCGACGTTCGCAGTGGCGGAAAACTCGATGCGGGCGCCTTTGGGCCCGGCCTCGATCTTGCGGATGCCGAAAGCATTCGCGCGCATCTTGAGCTCCATGACTTTGAACAGCACTTTGGCCGCATCCGGCAGCAGCCCGAAGCGGTCTATCAACTCGGCCTGGAGGTCTGAAAGCTCCTGGCGGCCGGCAGTCCCGGCGATGCGCTTGTACAGGATCAGACGCATGTGCACGTCGGGAATATAGTCCTCGGGCAACAGCGCAGGGACGTGCAGATTGATCTCGGCACCGACCTGGGGGGGCGCTTCCAGGTCGACATTGTGTCCTGCCTTGATCGAAGCAACGGCGCGATTGAGCAGCTCCGAATACAGCGTGAAACCGACCTCGTCGATCTGGCCGCTTTGCGCCTCGCCGAGCAGTTCGCCGGCCCCGCGGATTTCCAGGTCGTGTGAAGCAAGGACAAAGCCGGCACCCAGGTCCTCGATCGAGGCGATGGCCTCAAGCCGCTTGAGAGCGTCGCCGGTGATCGTGCTGCGGGGTGGAATCAGCAGGTAGGCGTAAGCACGGTGATGGGAACGTCCGACGCGGCCCCGCAGCTGATGCAGCTGTGCAAGGCCGAACTTGTCCGCACGCTCTATGATGATGGTGTTGGCGCTCGGAATATCGATGCCGGTCTCGATGATCGTGCTGCACAGCAGCACATTGAAGCGCTGGTGGTAAAAATCCACCATGACGCGTTCCAGATCACGTTCCGGCATCTGGCCGTGTGCGACGCGGATTTCGGCCTCGGGCACCAGAGCCTCGAGGTGGTGCAGCGCCTTGTCCATGGTCTTCACGTCGTTGTGCAGAAAGTAAACCTGACCGCCGCGGCGGATCTCGCGCAGGCAGGCTTCTCGCAGAAGCGCATCATTGCGTTCCGACACGAAGGTCTTCACCGACAGGCGGGCCTCGGGTGCCGTCGCGATCATCGATATGTCGCGCAGCCCCGACATTGCCAGATTCAGGGTGCGGGGAACGGGCGTTGCGGTGAGGGTAAGTATGTCGACCTCACTGCGCAGTTTCTTCAGCCGTTCCTTCTGACGCACGCCGAAGCGATGCTCTTCATCGATGATCAGGAGTCCGAGCTGCTTGAAGCGGACATCGTCCTGTAGCAGCCGGTGTGTTCCGATCACAATGTCCACGTCCCCGGAAGCGAGTAGCGCGAGTGCCTTATCCTGCTCGGTCTTGGTGCGGAAGCGCGACAGAAGCTCGATTCTTATCGGCGCCGCTGACTGAAGTCCGGCGCGGTCTGGCGCCACCGGTTTGGTCTGTGCCGGGTATTTTTTCACGTCCGCGAAGCGATCCGAAAAATTCTGGAAATGCTGCTGGGCGAGCAGCGTGGTCGGCACCAGCACGGCGACCTGGCGCAGGTCCTGGACCGCCAGGAAGGCGGCACGCATTGCGACTTCCGTCTTGCCAAAGCCGACGTCGCCGCAGATCAGGCGGTCCATCGGGCGGGCGGTTTCCATGTCCTGAATCGTTTCCTCGATCGCGCGGGCCTGGTCGGGGGTCTCTTCGAACGGAAAGGCCGCGGCGAATGCCGCATAGTGTTCGTCGTGCACCCGGAACGCGTGACCGGGTCGGCTCAGGCGCAGTGCCTGCACCTCGAGTAGCTCCACGGCGGCGTCGTGCGCCTTCTGCCGCGCGCGCTTCTTGGCCTTCTCCCAGGTATCGCCACCCAGCCTGTGCAGCGGTGCGTGCTCCGGGTCAGCGCCTGTATAGCGGCTGACGCGCTGCAGATCGGTCACGGGCGTGTACAGCTTGTCGCCGCCGGCGTACTCCAGCGCCAGGAATTCGGTCGGTCCGTCCCCGACATCCAGAGTCTGAAGGCCGAGGTAGCGTCCAACGCCGTGGTCTTCGTGGACTACCGGGTCGCCGAGGCGCAGTTCGGCCAGATTGCGGATGACTGCCTCCGGGTCGCGCGCGGCCTGGGCGCGACGCCGCCGCTGGGCGGCGCGCTCGCCATAGAGCTGGGCTTCGGTGATAACCGCCAAGTGCGGCGATTTGAGCAGCAGGCCTTTTTCGAGAATTGCGACCGTGATGCCGAGGGTGAGATCCGCAGACAAAAATGCCTGCCATCCCGCGCAGGTCTCGAGGTGAATTCCGTGATCCTCGAACAGGGTGCGCAGGACCTCACGTCGGCCGGCGGTCTCGGCCACCATGAGCAGACGGCCGCGAAAGCGGCGTATCCAGTCAAACAGCGCCGCGTGCGGATCCTCGGCCCGGTGGTCGACCGGCAGGCGCGGCGGAATCTCGGTGGGGGCGGCCGCACCGGTCACGGCGAGCGGCGCATCCGCATTGCCAGCAGGCGTTGAGATGGCCTGAAGCAGGATGCAGGGACGCCGCCGCAGTTCCTCGTGAAGATGATCCGGGGCGAGAAACAGTTGCTCGGGAGGCAGCACCGGCCGTTCGGTACCATGACGCAGCAGCGCATAACGTTCGTCGGCTTCCGAACGGAACTTCGCTGCGGCGGTTTCGACCCCTTCTTCGAGCAGACACAGGGTTGAAGACGGCAGATATTCGAACAGGCTTGTGGTCTGCTCGTAGAACAACGGCAGGTAATACTCGATGCCCGCCGGACTGAGCCCCTTGCTCAGATCACGATAGATCGATACCTTCTGCGGGTCACCTTCAAAACGCGCACGGAATTCCTGGCGGAAGTGCTGGATCGCCGTCGGAGTCATCGGATATTCGCGCGCGGGCAGCAGCCGGACTGCAGTAAGCCGTTCCCCGGACCGTTGGGTCTCGGGGTCGAAGCGGCGGATCGTATCGATCCGGTCGCCGAACAGATCGATGCGGTAGGGGCTGTCGCTGCCCATGGGAAAGATGTCGATCAGGCCGCCGCGCACAGCGTACTCTCCCGGCTCCATCACCTGGCTGACCGACTGGTAGGCGTTGTGCAGCAGCCGCGCACGGAAGGTTTCCGGTTCCAGCCGCTCTCCCACGTCAAGCACCAGACTGTGTGACTGCACGTAATCGCGCGGTGGCAGGCGATGCATCAGGGTCGATGCGGACAGCAGCACAACGCCCCGATTCAGACCGGGCAGCAGCGACAGCGTCAGCAGACGCTGGGAGATGATGTCGGGATGCGGCGAGAACGCGTCGTAGGGCAGGCTCTCCCAGTCCGGAAACGGAAGCACCGGGAGGGATTCCTCTGCATAGAAGCGGATCTCTTCCTCGAGGCGCTGCGCGGCACGCATGTCGCGTGTGACCACGAGCAGCGGTCCGTCGAGGCGGCTGGCGCGCTCGGCGATGGCCAGCCCGAAAGCGCTTCCGTGCAGCTGCGTCCACGCGACGTGTTCTCCGGGGCGTTGCGGCAATGCGGGGCGCAGCAGCCCGCCGGCATCGTCGCCCTGGGTTTCGCTCATTGCGTATTCGGTCCGGGATACACCATTGGGTTCATTCCGGCGCGCATTGTACTCCATGGACGGCCCGCTGGAATGCCCATGCATCCGGAGCTCAGAGAGTTATACGTGATATTTGACAAACAGAAAATAATATTGCTCAATACGTTACGTCGTCTTTCTAAAAAAAAACGCCGGCACGAACCGGTAACTGCCTGGGCCGGAAAGCTTTCAAGCCTGGATAGGCTGCGGATGTCGTCAGATTCGGTCCGGGGCGCAAAATCGTTAAGGAAAGAGGGCGTTGTACGGAGGCTCGGGGAGACGGGCCGGCGTTTCCGTCAGGCTGGAGTTTCGGTAGGAACTCGGTTCGTTGCCTGGTCCGGTTTTGAGAGCGGAAGGATCCGGGGAAAGGTTCCATATCGGCGGGGCGGTTGCACAGCAGGGTGCGCGTGACCAGGCCGGTGCAGATTTGGTAAGCCAGGGAAGACCGGCAGCGAAGAACATTAACCTGATAGCGCAATGGAGGAGTGGGAAGAGGGACGCGCTATCCCTCCCCGGCATGAAGACCGGGTCCCCTCGCGCAGACTGATGAACCAGAATCCCCGCTTCAAGGTTGGCGACACGGTGTTCTACCCCGCTGCTGGCGTGGGTCTTATCGAGGCCGTCGAGGATCTGTTCCTGACAGGGCGGCGCGAACGCTGTTTTGTGATTCGCATCCATGAGAGCAATGTGACTATCAAGGTTCCCCAGGCGAACATGGCGCGCAACGGCATCCGGCCGCTGTTGGCGAGAAGGGAGCTCAAGGATTTGTTCAAGATTTTGGCCGGCCGTTGCCAGCGCCGTGCGAGCGGTAATCTGCTCGAGCGCTGCCGGGAGCTGGGCCAGAAGGTGCAGGGTGGCTCGCCGGCCGATCTTGGCGAAGTTGTCCGGGACCTGACGCATTGGAAGTCCCAGACCGGATTGTCCTTCGATGAGCTGAGGCTGCTCGAAACGGCCTGCAAGTACCTGTGCCAGGAGATTGCGGCGGTGGAAGGCATCTCGCCTGACGATGCCTATGACCGGATCCAGCAGCAAATCGGCCTTACCGCCGGTGCGGTGGCCTGATAGCGCGCCGGGCGGCGCTGCGCATCGCTGATCGAACCCGATGGGGACAGATGTCCTATGTTGAACCGCGGCCTTTGGGCACTTGTTCCGGCCGCAGGCAGGGGCAGGCGCATGGGCGCCGGGTGTCCGAAGCAGTACCTGAAACTGCGGGACCGCACCGTGCTGCAGCATACGCTTGAGCGCCTGGATGGCTTCGCGCCATTGCGGGGCATCCTCGTCGGCATTGCATCCGATGATTGTTACTGGCCGACCCTCTCCGTACGGATACCGCGGCTGCTCGGCAGTTTTCCGGGTGGCGCCGAGCGCGCGCATACCGTCCTCAATGGCTTGGAGGTGCTTGCCGCCAGCGCTCAGGACCACGATTGGGTACTGGTGCATGACGCGGTGCGCCCCTGTGTTCGTCATGCGGACATGCACAGACTGATGGATGCGGTGGGCGATGATCCCGATGGAGGATTGTTGGGATTGCCCCTGGCGGATACGGTAAAGCGCACGGATGACGAAGGTCGCGTCATGGCCACCGTCTCCCGTCACGGGCTGTGGCGGGCGCTGACACCGCAGATCTTTCCGATCGGGGTACTGCGAGGCGCATTGCGGCGCGCACTCGCCGACGGTGTCGAGGTGACCGACGAAGCGTCGGCGGTGGAGCATGCCGGCGGTAAACCGCGCATGGTTGCCGGGCACGCTGATAACATCAAGATCACCGTACCGGGAGATCTTGCGCTGGCCGAACTCTATCTCCAGAGGCAGGCAGCGGAAGCGGACTGATGCGTATCGGACATGGCTACGACGTCCACCCGCTGAAAGCGGGGCGTGACCTGATTCTTGGCGGAGTCAAAATTCCGCATCCCAAGGGCCTGGACGGCCACTCCGATGCCGACGTGCTGATCCATGCGATCTGCGACGCCTGCCTGGGTGCTGCCGCGCTTGGCGACATAGGCCATCATTTTCCGGATTCCGACCCACGCTATCGCGGCATCGACAGCCGCCGACTGCTGCGCAAGGTATGTGCGGTACTCAAACAGCACGGGTGGCGTGTGGGGAACCTGGACAGCACGGTGGTAGCCCAGGCGCCCAGGCTGGCGCCGCATATCTCGGGTATGCGCGAAAACATCGCGATGGATCTGGAAATCGGTACCGAACAGGTCAACGTCAAGGCGACCACCACCGAGATGATGGGGTTCGCGGGTCGCGAGGAAGGCATCGCAGCGCACGCCGTCGTGTTGCTTCTTTCCACCGCCCCGGAACCGAAAGCAAGGGCCTGAACCCGCTCGCCGCGACGGAATTGCCAGGCAGGTGAGGACGGGTGTGAGTTTCTAAATCGCCGTCGAGTGCGGTCCGCGCCGATCTGGCGTTTAGCAGGCACGTCACCCCATGGATAAGCTGGCGGCGCTGGAACGACCCCAGGGTGTTCATGCTCCGGAGGAACCGATACGGACAGCGTGCATCCGGAAGCGTACCTTCAGCGCGGCGCTGTCATCTCACGCTCACGGCCTACGACGCGTCTTATCCTTAATCCTTGGCCGGCATGACGCACCGGCCAGCCGCGGGTAACTCTAGACGGGCCGTTGCAGGCGGCCACGAAGCAGGCGGGGAATGGAGCAGTTTTGCCGCGTGCGGCAATGACAGCCGGTCCTGTCCGCACGCAGGCAGTCTGTCTGGCAACATCACTACGTTCCGCGGCAAGCCCAGCGCCACGAATGGCGTCAACATTTTGTGGGTGGGCGCCGACTGGCTAGCTGCGCCGGAGGAGCACATATACGGCGCCAGTGCCACCATCCCGCCGCGGCGCAGAGCAGAAGGCCAGTACCTCGTCTTTCTGGCGCAGCCAGGAATTGACCTTCCCTTTCAGTACAGGAAGTTTCCCTTCGGAACTCAGGCCCTTGCCGTGGATGATGCGCACGCAGCGCCTGCCGTTGGCGCGTGCCTCGCGCAGAAAGTCGGCCACCAGTTCGCGCGCCTCGGCAACGACGCGCCCATGCAGATCGAGCTGCGCCTGGATTGCGTATTGTCCGCGACGCAATTTGCGCCACACCCGTTGTGACACGCCGGAACGCACAAATGCCAGCTCGTCGCCAGTCTCGATTTCGGCGGGATCGTAGTCATCGGAGAGCAGGCTGCCCATGACCTCCTGCTCATCCTTGCGGGTTTGGTCCGGCAGCGCCGCGCGGCGTGGCGTGCGGCGTGCGATTCGGTCCTGTTCGAGCGGTCGCGTGCTACCGGCAACGCGACGGAACAGGTTGCTATCCTCGGGTGAAAGCATGATCGGACGTTTTTTCGTGGGCACTCAGCGTTCTCCCACGCAGACCGGCGCATCTGCGGCCGCCGGTCAGTCCCTTGACCGGCCAGGCGGTGGTCAGTGGTCTTCGTGGTGGCGATAGTTGTCGCCGCGGTCACCGTAGTCACCGCGGTCGCCGTAGTCACCCCGATCGCCGTGATCGCCGCGAAATCTGTCCGGTCCGCGCCCGTGGCCGGGATGATGGTCCCAGCCGCGGTGCTCCCCACGGTTCCGGAACCTCGGGTAGAACGGTGCCGGTCTGTCCGGACCCCGGTCACGCTGGAAACGCTCGTCGGCATCGCGTTGATAGCGTCTCCAGTCATCGTTGTGGTACCGGCGAAGTGGAGGCGGCAGCATGCCGAAGCGGACTTCCGCCCAAGGGCCTCCGTAATACGGGGACGAGTACCACCGGTCGCTGTGACGAACATAGTAGCGCCCCTCGCGGTAGAAGATCGGCCGGCGCGAGCCACGTGCGACGTAGATGCCGATGTTGGGCAGCCAGACCATGGGTGGTCGCTGGGGTAACGGCAGAAACAGTCCGGGCAGCGCTGCTTCGATCTGGATCGACACATGCGCGAATGCGGCCTGAGGCGCGAACGCGGTGGCAGTGCCGAGCAGAACGGATGCCATGATACCGATGGATGTGCGCGGGATCTTCATTATGAAGTGCTTTCCTGGTTTGTCGGTGGGAGCGAAGATATCGACTTTGGAAACCTATTTTAACCCAGCTAGGTAGCGTTCCGCATCAAGCGCGGCCATGCAGCCGCTGCCGGCAGAGGTAACCGCCTGGCGGTAGACGTGATCCTGGACGTCACCCGCAGCAAACACCCCGGGCACGCTGGTGGCGGTAGCGTTGCCCTGGTTGCCAGCATGGGTTCGGATATAGCCGTTGGTCATGTCGAGCTGACCTTCAAAAAGCCCGGTGTTCGGCGCATGGCCGATGGCGATGAATACGCCCTGGACTGCAAGATCCTTGGTGCCACCGTCCTTGCTCTTGATGCGCAGACCGGTTACGCCGGCCCCGTCTCCGAGAATCTGATCGACTTCGCGGTTCCATTCGATGGCGACGTTGCCGGAGCGGCTCTTTGCCTGCAGCTGGTCGATCAGGATCGCCTCGGCGCGAAGCTGGTCGCGGCGATGCACGACGGTGACATGGGAAGCGATGTTCGACAGATACAGCGCCTCTTCCACTGCGGTGTTTCCTCCGCCGACCACGGCTACCGGCTGATTTTTGAAAAAGAACCCGTCGCAGGTGGCGCAGCCCGACACGCCTTTGCCGCGGTACGTATCCTCCGACGGAATGCCGAGATATTTTGCCGATGCGCCGGTGGCGATGATCAGTGCGTCGCAGGTATACACGCCGGAATCGCCGCTCAGCCGGAAGGGGCGGGTGCCGAGCTCGGCCTTGTGGATGTGATCGAAGATGAATTCGGTCCCGAAGCGCTGCGCGTGGCGGGCCATGCGGTCCATCAGGTCCGGCCCCTGCAGGCCTTCGACATCGCCCGGCCAGTTGTCGACGTCGGTCGTGGTCATAAGCTGGCCGCCCTGTTCCAGCCCGGTGATCAACACCGGCTTGAGATTGGCGCGTGCGGCGTAGACCGCGGCCGTGTAGCCGGCCGGGCCCGATCCGAGTATGAGCAGGCGGGCATGTTTGACATCAGCCATGTTTCGAAACTCCGGTAGTTCTGGACAAACCCATTGTATTCACGGGTGGTACTCTAGCGAGTGTCAAGATCCAAATCCAACACAAACCGATTGAAGGATGGGGATAGCCGCCGGAAAAACAATGCCTCGCGGCCGGCGCGAGCCTGGCCGGAAAGGGCCGTCAGGGTCGGCCGGACGGGCGAAGCTCCCTCAGTCGCCGATGGCCGGGCTGCGATTATCCTTGGCTTAGTCCTGGCAAAAAGGGAAAATACCAGCCAGTTTGTACGCACATGAGAACCGCTGTGGCCCAAGCGACCTGGAAAAAGACCCAAAGAGCACCGCTTTCCCCCAAAGTCACCCGAATGCTCCGGGAAGCCGGCCTTTATGCCCTGGTCGCCGTGGTCGTTTACCTTCTGGTCTCGCTCTGGACCTACAGCCCGAACGATCCGGGCTGGTTCCACAGCGGGTTCGGAAACACCGTGGTGAATGCCGGTGGGCGGGCAGGGGCCTGGATATCGGACATTTTTTTCAACTTGTTCGGATTCGTCGCCTATCTCTTTCCGATTCTGGGGCTGGCCACCGCCTGGCGCCAGTTCATGAGCCTGCGGGATTCCAGCCCTCCGGACATCCGTCACCGCATCCTCATCTGGACCGGTTTCGTCCTGACCATCATCGGTGCCTGCGGTCTTGCCAGCCTGCATTTCGGGCAGGCCGCTCCCGGCTTGCCGTTCAACAGCGGCGGCGCCGTGGGCCAGTCATTCGGTGGCGGTTTGGCGGCGATCTTCAGCTTCGTGGGAGCGACGATCTTTCTTCTCGCCCTTTTCCTGTCCGGCGTGACGCTGTTCACCGGACTTTCCTGGTTACGGGCGATGGACCTCGTGGGCCAATGGACCATCATGCTGGCCGGGCATGCCCGCTACTGGTTCGGAGTCCTGGCCGACTACGTTATCGGTCTGCGTGCCAAGCGCATTCGCCAGGAAACCGTGGCGGTGGAGAAGAAGACGCTCGAAAAACATCCCCCCCCGCGCATCGAGCCCGTGATCAAGGTACCTGCACAGAGCGTGCGGGTAGAGCGCGAGAAGCAGGTTCCCCTGTTTACGGATCTTCCGGCCAGCGGCGAGTTGCCGCCGCTGTCGCTGCTCGATCCGCCGGACGAGGTGAAGGTGTCGTTTTCCGACCAGACGCTTGCCATGATGTCGCAGCTTGTTGTTAAGAAGCTCAGCGATTTCAATATCGAAGTGCAGGTGGTAGCGGTACATCCCGGTCCGGTGATCACGCGCTTCGAGATCGATCCGGCGCCGGGTGTGAAAGCCAGCCAGATCACCAATCTTGCCAAGGACCTTGCGCGCTCGCTGTCGGTTGTCAGTTTGCGTGTGGTCGAGAATATCCCGGGCAAATCGGTCATCGGCATCGAGGTCCCGAACGAGAACCGCGAGATCGTGCGTCTGAGCGAAGGGCTGTCCTCCCAGGCATACGAGGATGTCAATTCTCCGCTTGCCCTGGCGTTGGGGAAAGACATAGGCGGAAACCCGGTGATCACCGACCTCGGGAAGATGCCGCACCTGCTGATTGCAGGCACCACGGGCTCTGGCAAATCAGTGTGCATCAATGCCCTGATTCTCAGCCTGGTTTACAAGTCCACGCCTGATCAGGTGCGCATGATCATGGTGGATCCGAAAATGCTGGAGCTTGCCGTATACGAGGGCATCCCGCATCTGCTGGCGCCCGTCGTCACAGACATGAAGGAGGCCGCCAACGTACTGCGCTGGGCGCTCGCCGAGATGGAGCGGCGATACCGGTTGATGGCCGCGCTTGGTGTCCGCAACATCGCCGGCTACAACCACAAGATCAAGGAGGCGATCAAGGCTGGAAAGCCGATCCTGGATCCGTTCGCCGAGGCCGTGGATGGCGAAGAGCCGGCAACGCTCGGCAATCTGCACTATATCGTGATCCTGATCGACGAGCTTGCTGACATGATGATGGTCGTCGGCAAGAAGGTCGAGGAGCTGATCGCGCGGCTCGCGCAGAAAGCGCGCGCCGCCGGTATACACCTGATTCTGGCAACGCAGCGCCCGTCGGTGGATGTGATCACCGGACTTATAAAGGCCAACATCCCGACACGCATCGCGTTTCAGGTTTCGGCGCGGGTCGATTCGCGCACGATCCTCGACCAGATGGGTGCCGAGCAACTGCTCGGTCAGGGCGACATGCTGTTTCTGCAGCCCGGCACCGGCGTGCCGACGCGTGTGCACGGCGCATTCGTCGCCGACAACGAAGTACATAAGGTCGTCAGCTTTCTCAAGAAGAGCGGCAGGCCCAACTACGATGAAACCATTCTGAGCGGCGAGGTCCAAGGGATAGATGTTTCCGACGCGGGGACGTCCGGTGGCGAGCCGGGAGGCGGTGGAGGCGAAGATGACCCGCTTTATGACGAGGCGCTCAAGATCGTGACCGAGAGCCGGCGTGCATCCATTTCGGGTGTGCAGCGCAGGTTGCGTATCGGATATAACCGCGCCGCGCGCCTGATCGAGGAAATGGAGAAGTCGGGAGTGGTAGGCCCGCTTCAGCCGAACGGAAGCCGCGAAGTGCTTGCGCCTCCACCCCCGCCGCGCGACTAGAGCCGAGCGCATGAGGTCGTGAATGAAACCTGATTCGTCTTTCCGTTTCTTGTGGTGCCTGCGGGTGGCCGCGATGCTTGCCGGGTTGATGTCTGTGGCTACAGTTGCCCATGCGTCGGCAATCTCGAGCCTCAATCGCTTCTATCGCGATGTGCACACGTACAGCGCCAAATTTGACCAGGTGGTGCTGGACGAGGCCCTCAATCCGATCCAGGAATCGTCCGGAACGCTTTGGATCGAGCGTCCGGGAAAATTCCGCTGGGACTACGATGTTCCGTACAAGCAGATCATCGTCGGTGACGGCAGGAAGATCTGGGTGTACGACAAGGAACTGCAGCAGGTCACGGTGCGCCGCATGGCCGGCGGGCTCGGCAATACGCCGGCCATCCTGCTGGCTGGCACCGGCAGCCTTACCGCGCACTTTCAGGTCGAGAACATGGGGCGCCAGGGCCGGCTGGACTGGGTGCGCATGAAGCCGAAAGTGCGCGACGGAGGCTTCCGGGACATCCGCATCGGATTCAGAGGAGACCAAGTGCGCTCGCTGGTCATGGTGGACAGCTTCGGGCAGACCACCCGCATCACTCTGACCGATGTGCGTGAGAATGCCCACATCGATCCCGCGCGCTTCCGGTTCACGCCGCCGAAAGGTGTAGACGTGGTCGGCGAATGAGCACGGCACCGCATGCTGCCGATCCCCGCGCAGGTGGGCGCGTGGACCCGCCTCTGGCCGATCGCATGCGTCCGGCGCGCATCGAGGATTTTGTCGGACAACCGCATCTGCTCGGACCAGGCAAGGCGTTGCGGCGGGCGATCGAATCGGAAAACCCGCACTCCATGATCCTGTGGGGTCCTCCGGGCACCGGCAAGACCACGCTGGCCCGGCTCATCGCCGCGCGCGGCGGTGCGCATTTCATCGGTCTGTCGGCGGTGTTCGCCGGGGTCAAGGACATCCGCGCCGCAGTCGATGAGGCCATGCGTCTGCGGCGCGAAGCGCGCCGCAGCACGGTCCTGTTCGTCGACGAGGTGCATCGATTCAACAAGGCGCAGCAGGACGGATTCCTGCCGTATGTCGAGGATGGCACTCTGACGTTCATTGGTGCGACCACCGAGAATCCGTCGTTCGAACTCAACAAGGCCCTGCTGTCGCGTGCCCGCGTGTACGTGCTCAAGGTACTGCAGCCTGGCGACATCCGCCGACTCATCGACCGTGCGCTGGACGATCGGGAGTGCGGTCTGGGCAACCTCGGACTCGACATGCCGGAGGCGCTGCGTGACATCCTGAGCGTGGCCGCCGATGGCGATGCACGCCGCGCCTTGAATCTGCTCGAGCTTGCCGCTGACCTGGCCGAACTGCGCGGCGGTCGGCTTGCCATCACCGAGGAGAGCGTGCAGGAGCTGATCAGCGGCGGTGTGCGCCGTTTCGACAAGGGTGGCGAGGTTTTTTATGACCAGATCTCGGCGCTTCACAAGTCGGTGCGCGGTTCGTCTCCGGATGCCGCGCTCTACTGGCTGGCGCGCATGCTGGATGGCGGATGCGATCCGCTGTATGTCGCACGCCGCGTGGTGCGCATGGCGAGCGAGGACATCGGCAATGCCGATCCGCGCGGTTTGGAGATCGCGCTCAATGCCTGGGACGTGCAGGAGCGTCTGGGCAGCCCGGAGGGGGAACTCGCCATAGCCCAAGCCATTGTTTACCTGGCATGTGCGCCAAAGAGCAATGCCGTCTATACGGCCTTCGGCGCTGCCCGCGAAGATGTACGTACTGGCGGTTCTCTCGAGGTGCCACTGCGTCTGCGCAACGCACCGACCGGGCTGATGAAGGATCTCGGCTACGGCGGGCGTTACCGCTATGCGCACGACGAACCGGAAGCTTATGCCGCCGGCGAGAACTATTTTCCTGATGAGCTGGCGGGCAAGCACTATTATCGCCCGGTCGCGCGCGGGTTGGAGCAGAAGATAGCCGAACGCCTCGCACATCTGCGCGATCTGGATAAAAAGCGCGGCAATTGAAGTCTTTCATGCTCCGGACCTCGGCTGTCATTGCGCCGACAGGGCGCAGGATGACTGAAGTGCCTGCTTGGGCACCGAGCCTGGATGGATCGTGTCGCTGAATTCATCCCGCGCGCCGTAGCGACGGACCTGTTCACCGGCCATTCCGGCCGTGTCCTGGGCGCATGGGCGAAGCGTCGTCTGTGTCGCCCTCGGTCTGCGCATCTTGATACATCCCGTGCACCGTCCCTGATTTTCTTGTACACGAGCCTGCGGGTAACTGTGTCGCAGGGCGGATACCTTGCGCATGAATCGGTGATTGTGCGGGGAAAGTTTGCATTGATTGTGCAAGAAGCACACGATCATGTCGCCGGCATGGAATAGCATCCGGCAGAACACCGAATCCAACGCAATCGATCATCATGGACTGGCAGTCTGAACGGCAGCGTCCGAGGCCAGACAGCGAGCTTTTCCCGCTGTTTCCTCGGCAGGCGAAACTGTCGGATTGGTCCGCTGTCTTAGACGTTAAGTTGCGACGTAACAGACGATCGGGCGCATGCAGAAAAAAGCCCAAGGAAATTCATATGAGTGACGAGGTTTCGACCGCGATAACCGCTTCTTCCTTGGATGAGCTTAGTATTAACGCACTGCGTTTCCTTTCCGTTGATGCCATTCAAAAAGCAAATAGTGGACACCCTGGACTGCCGCTGGGCGCGGCGGCGATGGCCTATGTGCTGTGGACGCGTTTCCTCAAACACCATCCGGCCAATCCAGACTGGTTCGACCGCGACCGCTTTGTCCTTTCCGCCGGACACGGATCGATGCTGCTTTACAGCCTGCTCCACCTTACCGGTTATGCGTTGCCGCTGGAACAGATCAAGCAGTTCCGTCAATGGGGCAGCATGACCCCGGGACACCCGGAGCGCGGTCTCACACCGGGGGTGGAGACCACGACCGGACCCCTGGGCCAGGGGTTCGGTAATGGTGTTGGCATGGCCATGGCCGAGGCCCACCTGGCGGCGCGGTACAACCGTCCAGGTTTTAAGGTCATCGATCATTACACCTACGGTATCCTCAGCGACGGTGACCTGATGGAAGGTGTTGCGTCGGAATCGGCCTCGCTCGCGGGTCATCTGCAGCTTGGCAAACTGATTTATCTGTACGATAACAATCACGTCACGCTCTCGGCCGGAACTGCTATCACCTTTACCGAGAATTGTGCGCGCCGTTTCGAGGCGTATGGCTGGCATACGCTGGCGGTAATGGATGGAAACGACCCGGCTGAGATTGAGCGCGCACTGGAAAGCGCGCACTCCGAAACACAGCGACCGTCGCTGATTCTGCT
The DNA here is from genome assembly GCA_021790335.1 of Pseudomonadota bacterium. Classification (GTDB taxonomy): domain Bacteria; phylum Pseudomonadota; class Gammaproteobacteria; order Acidiferrobacterales; family UBA6901; genus JAJYCY01. The sequence continues at coordinate 30,672 of JAJYEE010000002.1, forward strand.
GCACACCCATCTTGGGTATGGATCGCCGCACAAGCAGGACAGTTTCGAAGCGCATGGGTCGCCGCTCGGAACGGCAGAGGTGCGGTTGACGAAAGAGACCCTGGGCTGGCCGACGGAGCCGCCGTTTTACATTCCCGAGGCGGTCCGCGCACATTTTCTGCGGGTGTCCGAGCATGGCAAGCGGGCCGAGGCGGCGTGGAACGAAAAATTTTCCGCCTATGCCCAGGCCTTTCCCGAACTGGCCCGGGAACTGCAGCAGCTGATGCGCGGCGATTTGCCTGCCGGCTGGGATGCGGACATCCCCCGGTTCCCGGCCGACGCCAAAGGCATGGCCACCCGCGTCGCCTCGGGCAAGATCATGAACGCCATCGCACCGCGCCTGCCGGCGCTGATCGGTGGCTCGGCCGATCTGGATCCCTCGACCTACACCGCGCTGCAGGGGTTGGGAGACTTCGAAGCGTCGGGGGCGGGTATCAGCGACAAGCAGGGTTCGGACGACGGCGGGTGGTCGTACGCCGGCCGCAATCTGCACTTTGGTGTACGCGAGCACGCCATGGGTGCGATCATAAACGGCCTGGCCGTGCACGGGGGAACTCTACCGTTCGGCGCAACGTTTCTGGTGTTTTCGGATTATATGCGGCCACCGATGCGCCTCGCCGCTCTGATGGGGTTGCACGTAATCTATGTGTTTACTCACGACAGCCTTGCGCTCGGCGAGGACGGCTCCACGCATCAGCCGGTCGAACAACTCGCCAGCTTGCGCGCGATTCCGCGTCTGACTGTCATTCGCCCCGGCGACGCCAATGAGACCGCCGTCGCGTGGCGCGTTGCCTTGACGACACGCGATCGGCCGGTGGCGCTGGTGCTTACGCGGCAAGCGGTGCCAACACTCGACCGCGAACTGTATGCTGACGCCGATGGCTTGCAAAATGGCGCGTACATACTGGCCGATGATCCAAGCGGCAAGCTTGATCTGATTCTCATGGCCAGCGGCTCTGAAATCGGACTGATCGTGGAGGCCAGACAGCGGCTGCTGGAGGAAAAAATCCGGGTGCGCATTGTCTCGATGCCGAGCTGGGAACTGTTCGAGGCGCAGCCGCAGGCATATCGTGACAAGGTGCTGCCGCCAGCGGTCAAAGGCAGACTCGCGGTCGAGGCCGGTGTGTCGCAAGGGTGGCATCGTTATGTCGGCAGCTGCGGCGATGTGCTCGCCGTGGACCGATTCGGCGCATCGGCCCCCGGTGAAGTTATGATGCGCGAGTATGGGTTTACCGTCGACAACGTATGCAGGCGGGCTGTTTCCATTCTGGACACTTTGTCCTGATACGGTAGCTTTTTTGCCGGACGCGACGCATCGCACTTTTAATGGCGAGACGGACGCGGGTATCGCCGCAATGCGGGGCGTGTATCACCGCAACCCGACGTTGCGAACGTTCCAGCCCGAGTCCGTGCGGTTACGGGTGTTACAGAATGCACCTTTTTGCGCCGGTCCAGAGGGATGACATGCGCTTTCGGATCGCGAAAAACAGCGTGCACCGTGGAGTGCGGCCGGACGCACGAGGAATGCGCATCCATCCTCCAGCCGGCGTTTGCGGTTGGGAGTAGGCATTGGGGAATCACGCCAAATCTCCACAGCCGGTCAAAGTCGCTTGACATCGGAAAAGATACCGCCGGGTCACGCTATCAGCCTGAATATTGCTCACGCGATTGCGCGATGAGGCGCAAAGAATTGCAATCTTTTCGGGCGTGTTCGATACGCCTTGGAACACTGCCGCAGCGTGGGTCGGTGGGCGTGGTCTGTGGAGCCGTACGCATCGGGCGATAATTGTGGGAAGTGGTGAGCCCGGATATAGGGCGGTGGCCGAGCGGATTGCAGACACAGATATTCCGGCGCTGGCGGATCGTGCCGGCGGTCGGCACGAGTATGATCGTGGAATTTTCATTGCTTCTGCCACGGGCTTGCCCTGATTAAGTCAAGGAGACTCAAGATGCAACTCGGTATGATCGGATTAGGACGTATGGGTGCCAATCTGGTGCGGCGTTTGGCGAAGGATGGTCACGATTGCGTCGTCTACGACGTAAACCCGGCCACGGTAAAAGAAATCGCGGGTTTCGGCATTGAGGGGGCCGCCTCAATCGACGACCTGGTTGCGAAACTGGCCAAACCGCGTGCGGTCTGGATCATGGTTCCGGCAAGCGTGGCAGGCAAGACGGTCGAAGAACTGGCCGTGCGCATGGATGCCGGCGACATCATTATCGACGGTGGCAATAGCTACTATCGTGACGATCTTCTGAGGGCGGAGGCGCTCAAGGCGAAGGGCATGCATTACGTCGATTGCGGCACCAGCGGCGGAGTGTTCGGGTTGGAACGTGGCTACTGCTTGATGATTGGCGGAGAGGACCGGATCGTCAGGCATCTGGAACCGATCTTCAGGAGCATCGCGCCCGGGATCGAGGCGGCGCCGCGCACTCCGGGCAGAAGGGGCACCGCCAGTCCCGCCGAGCACGGTTACCTGCATTGCGGCCCGACCGGCGCGGGCCACTTCGTCAAGATGGTCCACAACGGCATTGAGTATGGTCTTATGGCGGCTTATGCAGAAGGTCTCAATATCCTGCGCAACGCCAACGCTGGAAAACGCACGCTCGATAGAGATGCCGAGACCGCGCCGATGCGTAACCCGGAGCATTATGAGTATGAACTCGATTTGACTGAGATCGCAGAAGTCTGGCGACGCGGCAGTGTGGTTACGTCATGGCTCCTAGACCTGACGGCCGCAGCGCTGGTTGAGGACGCCGATCTCACCGGGTACGCGGGGCGCGTGTCGGATTCAGGTGAAGGGCGCTGGACCGCGCTTGCCGCCATCGACGAAGGCGTACCCGCGCCAGTAATCAACGCGGCGCTCTTTGAGCGCTTTGCATCGCGCGGCAATGACGATTATGCCAACCGGATTCTGTCCGCAATGAGAAAGCAGTTTGGCGGACATGATGAAAAGAAAAAAGAGCGCTGATGTACGCAAAGACCAAGGCTGGCCAGGAACCATCCGGTGTGCTCTGCAGCGGCTACGTTCGCCTCCGCAACTTGATGGCACGTCGGCATTCGCAAAATCGTGGAACGACCTGATGGATTGCATCGCTTCGAGAAGCATTTCGCTCCGGCGGCGGTCCGGATCCCGGGCGGGATGATGTCCGGTTCGACCGGACGGCGTGACTGCCGGCGTGACTATTGCGGCAGTGGCAGTCGGATTCGCCCACGAACGGGCAGACGCGCCTGATTCAGTGCGCACCGGCATGTGCCCGTGCGCCCGTGCTCGACGGTTCAGGCGGCGCTTCTGCGCGTCGCGCGCGAGGCGTCAGCGTTGCGCGGGCAGCGGGCACTGACATCGGGAACCTCGAGCATCCACAGACAAAATTCGAGGTCCCGGACCATGGCCGGATGCGTGTGGTGCAGGCTCGCCGGAAATACAAAACAGACGGTATCCGGACAGACGGTGCACGTCCCACAGGGCTGCGGCTGTTTTCCCCCCTGCCAGTGCGCGGCCGCAATGCCCAGCAGCCGGTATATCCAGTTGGAAGGACGGACCCGTTGCTTCTCGGAACCAAACGCCACGAACCCTGCTGGATCTCTCATCGCGGATCACCGTGTGTCGAGCGGTCACGTGCTCTCGCGGTGATCAAAAGCAAACCCCGTGCCAACGGGGAACAGCATTTGTAAACAATAAGTTGGGATATTTTTTGGCGAATTCCTTTTCAGATTCTGCACCATAGACAGGAAATTCTCGATGCCCTTGGGCATTGTTGGTGCACCTTCGCATATCGCGGCGCTGGCAGCCTGCGGCGAATGGACATCAGGCTGGTGCCGGTGGCGATCGGGGTAGCGGGCGATGCGTGCGCACTGCGAGTCGACGCTGTCAGTGTGGCCCGGGCAAACCCCGCAATGGGCTGGCGTGTTGCGTACGCCCGGCGGTTTTCCGCCATCAAGAGTGGCCCGAAAGTCCACCAGCCACGTGCAGTGCCGACAAGCAGCCTTGGATGCAGATGATGGTTGTGCAACGAAAGATGCGTGACCACACCGGTCTATGCCGGGTCGCGGGACCGCAAGCGCCAGATGCCGTGGCATCCGTCGGCATGCCATGACGTTCTGGCTAAATGGGCGAGGAGCACACCACCAATCCGTATTTTGTCCGATGTAACCGACGCCGCACGGCCCGTCCGCTGAGTGTCCGACACCGGTACGGTCAGGAGAATGCTCGCCGCAATTGGCCTCTCATCGCTTGCCGCGCCTGGGTTTGCGCAAAGGGTTGCCGGGATCCGATGAGGCTTTGCCGCGCGTGACCCGCTGATTGCGCCGCAGCAGCCTGGTCATTCCTTCGGAGCCCAGCGGTTTGCTGAAGTGGTATCCCTGCATGCCGTCACATTGATGCGTGCGCATAAACGCGCGCTGTGCCGATGTTTCCACGCCCTCGGCGATCACGCGAATTCCGAGACTGTGGGCCATGGCAATGATGGCCTGTGCGATCGCGGCATCGTTCGGATCCGTTGGAATGTCGCGCACGAACGAGCGGTCGATCTTGAGTGCATCGATGGGAAAGCGCTTGAGATAAGAGAGCGAGGAGTATCCGGTACCGAAATCGTCCATGGTGAAAACCACACCCAGGCCGTGCAGCCGTTTCATGGTGGCGAGTGTTTCATTGGTATTGTGCAGCAAAATGCTCTCGGTCAGTTCCAGATCCAGATATAGCGGGTCGAGGCCGGTGTCTCTCAGGACTGCTTCTATCAGCCTTGCCAGATCGTGGTTCTGGAACTGGCGCCCGGAAAGATTCACCGCGATCCGGAAGTTGTCGAATCCGGCGATGCGCCACGCCTGGGCCTGGTGGCAGGCGGTGCGCAATACCCATTCACCGATAGGGATGATGAGCCCGGTTTCCTCGGCCAGCGGTATGAATTTCAGCGGTGGTACCAGACCCATTTCCGGGTGCCGCCAGCGCAGCAGGGCTTCCATGCCGGTGATGTCGCCGGTTGCGAAATCAACCTGCGGCTGGTAGCACACCGCGAGCTCGTTGCGATCCAGCGCGTGGCGCAGTGCGGTTTCGAGTCGCAGCCGCTGGACTGTGCGGCGATTGAGTTCGGTTGTGTAGAACTGGAAAGTGTTGCGGCCGAGTTCCTTGGCGTGATACATGGCGGCATCGGCATTGCGCAGCAGGCTGTCGAGATCGCTGTCGTCGAACGGATACAGAGTAATGCCGATGCTGGCGCTTATGAACATTTCACGTCCGCCGATCAGGAAAGGCGGAATGAAACTCTCAATGAGTTTCTGTGCCAGGCGTGCTGCATCATCCACGTGCGCAATGTTGGCCAGCACGACGGTGAACTCATCGCCACCGAGGCGCGCGATCGTGTCGCCGGCGCGGATGCGATCGGTCAGGCGGCTGGCCACTTCCTTGAGCAGCGCGTCGCCCATTTCATGACCAAGCGTATCGTTGATGATCTTGAAACGGTCCAGGTCGAGAAACAGCAGCGCCACCATGCGCTCGCGCCGGCCGGCATTGAGCATCGCCTGGCTCAGGCGGTCCTGGAGAAGAATGCGGTTGGGAAGACCCGTGAGCGGGTCGTAGTGCGCAAGATAGTGGAGCCGTTCCTGCGTTTCGCGGTGTTCGGTAATGTCTTCCGTGACACCCAGCAGATACTGAATCCGTCCGTCCCGGTCTTTTACCGGGATGAGCTGAGAGTCAAAATTTCGTCCGGTAGTCGTGACGAACTGAAATTGGCATGATGTTCCCTGCAACGCCTCCTCGAGAAGGCCATGAATGCGCGCGCGATCGGGTTCGCTTACCGACGCGAGCATTTCGGTTCCGCAGACCTCATATTCATTTTTCGCGCCGAGCATGCGCAGACCGGCGCGGTTGATGCTCGTGATCCGGCCATTCGAGTCGATGGTGTGGATGGAAAGCGGGATGTTTTGCACGACACCGCGAAAGCGCTCTTCACTCGTGCGCAGTGCTTCCTCGGCCCGAACGCGCTCGGTTATGTCCTTGCCGGTGGATACGAAATGCGTTATGTGGCCATCATGGCTCTTGAGCGGTGTTATGGTTTTCTCTTCGTAATACAGCGATCCGTCTTTCTTGCAGTTGATAAATCGATCGCGGAATGCCTGGCCATTCAGAATCGTCGCCCACATCCGATCGAAGAACGCCGTGTCGTGCTGCCCAGTATTGAGAGTCTGCAGATTTTTTCCGATCGTTTCGTCGCGTGTGTATCCCGTCACCGCTTCATGGGCAGGGTTGACGTACTGGATGATGCCGCATCGGTCGGTGATGACGACGGAATCGGCAGTTTGCTCGATGACACTCGAAAGCTCGCGCATGTGCAGTTCGGCGGCTTTGCGCGCGCTGATGTCCTCGATCACAGAAATGACATATTTTGGACCGTTCAGATCCCGTACGACCGATGCAGTCAGATTCGTCCAGACCAGCGAGCCGTCCTTTCGGTAATAGCGCCTTTCGGTCGAACAGGTCGAGATTTCCCCCGCCAGTATACGGCGGTCGGACTCGCGGTTGGCTTCCAGATCATCGAGGTAGGTAAGGCCATGGAAGGTGCGCTCGAGCACTTCGGCCTGCGTATAACCCAGTATGTCGCAGAATTTCTGATTGATGCGCAGAAACCGGCCGTCGAGTCCGACGTGTGCGATTCCCACGGCTGCCTGGCTGAACGTCGCACTGAAGCGTTCTTCGCTCTCGCGCATGGTTTCAGCGGTGCGCCGACGCTCGACCTCCGCGGCAGCGCGATCGGCGCAGAGCCGCAAAACGAGTTCGATGTGTTCCTTGTTGGAAATCGTCTTCTCGTGCATGGCAACGAGCAAGCCGATGACTCGTCCGGCAGAGTCGAATAGCGGATGACCGATGAACGCCTCGGCACGACAGCGTCGGATGAGTTCGTCACCCGAGTAATGCGTCCCGACGCTGTCCGGAAAATGACATACGATCTTGGAGTCCACGCGTCCGCATGGCGTATCCGCATGAAGATGGTAGTCAATGTTGGCTACGATACTGCCGTGATCACAGAATGCGATAGTGCGGATGACGTCGGGATCTTTCGGGGCCGGTTCGCCTACGAAGACGTAGTCCACGCCGAGAACGCGTGACAGGGTTAGCACCAGATTCGGCAGGAAGTTATCACCACTTGTCCCCGACAGCGCCTGAGAGACTTCCTGCAGTGTGTTGCTCGCATGTGCCTGAGCGGCCTCGGCACGGTGCCAGGCGATCAGCAGGGCGAAGGCATCCGCGTAACATTTAGCCAGAATCTCATCGTTGTCGTCGAAAGATTCACCATTGGTTTTCTCGCTGAGAAGAAAGTGCCCGTAATGGTGGTTCCCTTGCGCGATCGGTACTGCAAGCAGCGATTTTATGGGCGGATGGTGGAGGGGCGACCCTGTAAAGCGCGGATCCTGGGAAAGCTCGTCGAGGCGCAGGGTTTCGGTGCCCGTGATTGCGGTCAGCAGCCCATGGCCGCGCGGTGGATGCCCGATGCGGCTTGCCGTGGCGGCAGCCAAGCCAGTGGAAATGAACTGCTTGATTCCATTCCCTTCCAAGGTTGCGATGGCGCCATAGCGTACCCCGATGAGCGCAGTGAGCGATTCGATGCCATGATGCAGCACGTCATCTTCAGGCACGCGCGTGACCGGCAGTGTCTGCAGTTTGTGCAGCGCTTCGTGCAGCTTCTGCAGCTGTGCGGTGCCAATGTCGTTTTGAAATGACGGAATCGAGCTGAAAGACATCGTCGCGGCGTCAGACTAATTTCGTCAGTTTTAAGAAGACGAGGTGCATGAACGGGTCCGACTTCCTGACAACCTTAATAGTTAAATTAGATAATCTAGTTTGGGAACATCCAGCCGCTTCCCCTGGGTTTCCGGTGCGGTTGGCGGACTCGATATATAAAGCAAAATCCATGCCAAAGACTGACCTGAATTCGGCCGTGGTGGTGCATTCCGCGAGGCCTGTCAGCACGCCGCGACTTTTCTGGCCGAAGCAGGAAAGCCGGCAGCTCCACGGAAACAATCTGAGCCAGAGTAAATCCCGTCTCGCCCGTACCCCGGTCCAACAAAAAGTTTCTCGGCCGGCGCGGGGTCGACGGGGTTAGCCGGGCGGACCGGATGCGGATAAAAGCCTAAAAGCCCCCTGACCACCGCGGCATGATGCGGCAACTGCCTTCACAGGTCCGGAAAACCGACCGGACCCGTGAAGGCTGCGTTTGCCCACGAGCCGCCGCCGGTTCCAATCCATGCGCGCATCGGGAAGGAACTTTGGCGTCGAGCCGGGATGGGTTACCGGTGGGTCGTTTTAAGTGTAGCTCGTCAGTGCAGCGAAAGGTAGGTTAAGAAACGCGGGGTGTGGTGAGCCCGCCGACGGCTTGTTTCAACCACCGGCATGGGCAGGCCGACGGATACCGCGCGGTGCTGTCGATACGGATTGTGCTGCGCCAACATGCGAGCGCGGCTTGAAGAGTGTGGCAAAGTTTGCACCCGCCGCCCCGATACCCGAAACATCCCCCCATCGCACTGGCCCGAAGCGTATTGCCAACGACTACGTTGCGGGTTGCGGGTCTGCGGTTGAGTTTGCAATCCGAAATGAGCACCTTGATCGTCACGCAGGTGATTGGCGAAGCGAAACCACTGGCGACAAAGTGGACGATGGGGAAGACGTTGGAAGTGGCTACTAAATTTTCTTGAATTTCTGAAGAGCTGATACGGAAAATGTTGCTTCCCGGCGAGCATAGAGCCGACGCGCGCGCTCGGCAAATCTGTCCTATACATCAGGGGACGCCAGAGGCACGGTTGCATGCTTATTTTTCTAGGACTCAACGCACAGAAGACAGGGGAGACTGAAAGGCAATCATCCCGGTCGCCGCCGGAAGAGTTCGAAAATATCCTCTCCAGTGCAAATGGCGCGTCTCTCTTTGCCTTGCGCGATCGACCTAGGAGGTCTAGAAAGCCCGAAGTTCGAAAGGCTGATGAAGCATGGCGAGCATTCTCTCTGGTATCCCTGAATAGCGATCACGAAAGGCCAGAAAATTCCGTGCTCGATACGATTTTCTTCGCCAGCTGCAGCGATGGGCGTGCGGCTTACGCGACACCCTGAAGTGACGGATTCGTCTTCGTGCAACGCCGGCACGCCAGTGCGTGTCCTCCGGCTTTGCGGATCAGTTCACACGGATTCGCTGGTCTTCCGTACCGGTATCGGCCGGCAGCCCGCACCGGTGATTAACCCGAACGAAGAGGGCACCTGCGGATTGGACGGCAGGTGCAGGTTGACCTGCGCCATCGGTCGTTTGCCGCACGATGTTTGCGAACGGGTGCACTGTTCGGGGCCCGGCACGTTTGTGCGGGAAAGCGGGATGTCGATCCCGCAGATTCCTGTTTATCGTGGAACTGAGCGATACGTGTGAAATCTGGCGCCAGTGGATACGGAAAAAAGGGGGCTAAATGCGGAGTTTTATGGGATAATATCGCTGAAAAACCGGCCGTAACTGATGCTCGAGCCTTTAGATTGCCGGTATTCAGGGGAGTAATGCGGCAAAATGAACACAACAAAAATTGTGGTACCGAGGAGAGGACTTGAACCTCCACGGGGTTACCCCCACTAGCACCTGAAGCTAGCGCGTCTACCAGTTCCGCCACCTCGGCATCTGTCCGATCCCAGGACAGGTTGTGGGATCGGGTCAGGCGGCGCACTCTACCGAGAGAAGAAATTCATGTCAAACCGCGTATCCGGCGAGCCCAAAGCGCCGGTTGATCCAATGGCCGAGCGCGAAGCGCAGAAGTACGAGTTTCCCGTGCCCAGTCGTGAGGCAGTACTGGCGCATCTTGCGCAGCGTGGCGAGCCGCTTTCCCTGAAGTTTCTTGCAAGCGAGCTTGGGGTCGATGGCGAGCGTGACATTGAGGCATTCGGGCGCCGTCTGCGTGCCATGGAAAGGGATGGCCAGTTGCTGAAGAACCGGCGTGGTCGCTACGGGCTGCTGCAAAAAATGGATATGGTGCGCGGCCGGGTCGTCGGACATCCGGACGGTTTCGGGTTTCTGATCCCAGACGAAGGCGGTGCAGATCTGTTTTTGCCGCCGAAGGAAATGCGTGCAGTGCTGCACGGCGACCGGGTGGTGGCGCGTGTCGCCGGCATCGATGTCCGCGGGCGCAGGGAAGGAACGGTCGTTGAAGTTCTGGAACGCGCCAATGCGGTGATCGTCGGGCGCTACAGCAGCGAGAACCGCATCAGTTTCGTAATTCCCTCCGACAAACGCATCAGCCAGGAGATCCTCATCCCGCCGGGCGACGATCTGGGTGCGCGTGACGGCCAGATCGTGGTAGCTGCCGTGAGCGAACCGCCGACTTCCCGCAGCCGGCCGGTCGGACGCATTGCCGAGGTGCTCGGCGATCACATGTCGCCCGGGATGGAAGTCGAGGTCGCTATCCGCATGTACGACCTGCCGCACAACTGGCCAGACGCGGTCCTGGACGAGACTTCCGGTCTGTCGCCGGAGGTACCGCCGGGCCCGAAGGAAGGCAGGGAAGACCTGCGTTCGGTTCCGCTCGTGACGATCGATGGTGAGGATGCGCGTGATTTTGACGACGCGGTGTTCTGCGAGCGTCAGGGGCGCGCATTCCGGCTGATCGTTGCGATCGCCGACGTATCATCCTACGTTCTGCCTGGCAGCGCTCTCGATGCCGAAGCCTACCGGCGCGGTAACTCGGTATATTTCCCGAATCACGTGATACCGATGCTGCCGGAGATCCTGTCCAACGGCCTGTGCTCGCTCAATCCCGAGGTCGATCGTCTTTGCGTTGCATGTGAAATGCATATCGGAGCAGGCGGGAAAATCGAGGATTACCGGTTTTTCCGCGCTGTCATGCGGTCCCATGCGCGTCTGACCTATACCCAGGTGGCGGCGATGCTCGTCGATCAGGATGCCGAACTGCAGCGCCGCTACGCCGCGGTGCAGCCGCACCTCGATGATCTGTACGCACTGTACAAGGTTCTGCACAAGGCGCGGGCCGCGCGCGGGGCGGTCGATTTCGAGCTGCCGGAAACCCGTATAATCTACGATGAGCAGCGCAAGATCGAACGCATCGTGCCGCTGGTACGAAACGATGCCCATCGGATCATCGAGGAATGCATGCTCGCCGCAAATGTCAGTGCCGCTGAACTGCTCGCGCGCCACAAGAAGGCTGTGCCGTTCCGCGTGCATGCGGGCCCGACCGCCGAGAAGCTTGCCGCGCTGCGCGAATTTCTGTTCGAGCTGGGACTGAGCCTCGGCGGCGGTGACGAGCCGAAGGCGCGTGACTATGCGCGATTGCTGCTTTCTGTCGAGGGACGCCCGGATGCGAGACTCGTCCACACCGTGATGCTGCGCAGTCTGAGTCAGGCATTGTATACCCCCGACAATATCGGACATTTCGCGCTCGGCTATCCGAACTACGCCCACTTCACTTCGCCCATACGTCGCTATCCCGACCTGCTGGTGCATCGTGCGATCGGTGAACTGCTCGAGCGCCGGTCCAGCACCGTAAGCCTGGCCGAGGCCCAGGTCCAGGGCGAGCATTTCTCGATGACCGAGCGGCGTGCGGATGAGGCCACCCGTGAAGTGGTGCGCTGGCTTAAGACGGAATTCATGGTGGCCAAAGTCGGTGAACTGTTCAACGGGATCATCAGCGGCGTCACAAACTTCGGACTCTTTGTGGAGCTCGAAGACGTTTACGTCGACGGACTTGTTCACATTACCGCCCTGGGGAACGACTACTACCATTTTGACGCATCCAAACACCGCCTCGTGGGGGATCGAACCCGGCGGGTATTCCGGCTCGGCGACCCGGTGCGGGTGCGCGTCGTACGAGTGGACCTCGACGAGGCCAAGATAGATTTCGAGCTCGTTGATGAAGAGGGTGCGCTGCCGCTGCAGCCGGACCGGGGCACACGCAAGGTGCGGCGTACACCGCAACGCACTGCGCAGAAGGCCAAGCGTCGCAGTCCGGCAGGCAAGAAGGCTGCGCGTCGGGCGAAGTAGCCGTGCCGAACGCAACGACGCAGCATATCTTCGGCTGGCACGCGGTGCTGTCGGCCTTGGAACAAACGCCCGGCCGGGTGCGGCGGATATGGCTCGATGAGGGGCGCACGGGCGAGCGGCCGCAGGCTCTGATCCGCGCCGCCGAGGCGGCGCGGATAGTGGCGCTACGTACCACGCGCGCCGAGCTGGACGCGCTTGCCGGTACCCGACGGCACCAGGGGGTGGTCGCTGAATGCGATCCGATAGACCCGGGCAATGATCGCGACCTTGGCGGATTCCTGCGCGGGCTGACACAGCCGGCGCTGCTGCTCGTGCTCGACGGGGTCCAGGATCCGCATAACCTGGGCGCGTGCCTGCGCAGCGCCGACGCCGCCGGAGTGCATGCGGTCATTCTGCCGCGTGACAACGCCGTGGGCATCACGGCGACGGTGCGTAAGGTCGCAAGCGGCGGTGCCGACACCGTTCCCGTCTTCCGGGTCACGAACCTCGCCCGCACCCTGGATGAGCTCAAGCAGGCGGGACTGTGGATCGCCGGCGCGGCCAGCGACACACCGCGCGAACTCTACGCGACGGACCTGCGCGGGCCGCTGGCGCTGGTGCTGGGTGCGGAAGGCAAGGGTCTGCGGCGCCTCACGCGGGAACGTTGCGATTTTCTCATGCGCATCCCCATGGCCGGGAGTGTTGCGAGCCTGAACGTATCGGCGGCTGCCGCGGTATGCCTGTTTGAGGCTTTGCGGCAGAGACGCGCTGCCGCACCGGTTACGACACGCGATAATGCGGACGGCGGCGCATCGCGGCAGCTTGCTAAGCACGACGGAACCCTTTAGAATCCCTCGCCTTTAGCCAAGCCGGCAGCCTTGCTGTCCGGCCCTCCTTGCCTTACCGGCCATGCTCCGGAAGGCTACCATCCATGGGGAGTCAGAAATGCGTCATTACGAGATCGTTTTCCTGGTCCATCCCGACCAGAGCGAACAGGTGCCTGCGATGATCGATCGCTACCGGTCCATCATCGAGTCCGGAAAGGGTGCCATTCACCGCCTCGAAGACTGGGGGCGCCGCCAGCTCGCTTACCCGATCAACAAGATCCACAAGGCGCATTACGTGCTGATGAATATCGAGTGCGATGCCGAGGTCCTGCGCGAAATCGAGACCGCGTTCCGCTTCAACGATGCGGTGATCCGCTGGATCACTCTGGCGCGCAAGACTGCGGTTACTGCCGCTTCGCCGCTTGCCAAGGAGAACCAGGAGGAGGGCCGGTCCGGTGGACCGCACGGCGCACGTGCCGACCACGATAGCGATGAGCGCGAGATTCCCGCGGAGGTGGCCGGCGATGTCAGCGGAGAAGTGCCGGGCGCCGGCGAGGTCTGATTCATCATCCATGTGCCGTCCGGATTAGCGCCGGTCGGGTTCGGTTAGAAAAGATTCCGGGAGTAACGAAAAGATGTCGCGATTTTTCCGCCGCAAGAAATATTGCCGTTTCACTGCTGAGGGCGTGGTCGAGATCGATTACAAGGATATCGCCACACTGAAGGGCTACGTCACCGAAACGGGCAAGATCATCCCCAGCCGCAATACCGGCACGAAGGCCCACTACCAGCGCCAGCTGACGCGCGCGGTCAAGCTCGCACGCTATCTGGCGCTGCTGCCATACAGCGACTCCCATCGCTAGACCTTACGACGCCGTCTGCGCAATGACGGCAACGGTGCAAAGCGCGAGGTTTTATTATGCAATTGATACTGCTGGAAAAGATACGCAATCTCGGTGAGCTGGGCGACCAGGTCAACGTCAAGGCCGGATATGGCCGCAATTATCTGATACCGCAGCACAAAGCTGTGGTTGCGACCGCGGAAAACAAGGCGCTGTTCGAATCACGGCGGATCGAATTCGAAAAGGCGCAGGCGGATGCGCTGGGGCGCGCCCAGGCGCGTGCCCAGGAGATGGCTGGAGCCACCGTTCAGATCGTGAGCAAGGCGGGCGAAGAGGGTAAGTTGTTCGGGTCGGTCGGCACCGCCGAGATTGCAGAGGCGATGACCACTGCCGGTTTCGAGCTGGCGCGTTCCGAAGTGCAGCTTCCGAATGGTCCTCTCAAGACCGTTGGCGACCACGAAGTGACAGTGTCGTTGCATTCGGAGGTTAACGTCCGGATCATCGTATCGGTCATCGGGGAGGCATAAGGCCAACCGCGTTGTTTTCCGTTCCTCGCCGTCGATGCAGCGGGGAACGGCCGATGTAAGCTCCAGTCTGCAGCATGCGGAGGATCGATGGAGGATTTGGCCTATTCGATCGGAAGCTCCGGTTCCGCCACCGAGGCGCTCAAGCTCCCGCCCCAGTCTCTCGAGGCGGAACAGTCCGTTCTCGGCGGCCTGATGCTGGACAATCAGCGCTGGGACCAGGTTGCCGACCGCGTTTCGCCGGACGACTTCTATCGCAAGGAACACCGGCTGATCTTCCGCGCCGTCGCGAGCCTGTGCGATGCCAGCGGCCCGGCCGACGTCGTGACGGTATCCGAATGGCTCGAGAAAAACGGCGAGCTCGAGGCCGCTGGCGGGCTCGCCTATCTCGGCCAGCTCGCCAACAATACCCCCAGCGCTGCCAACATTGTGGCCTATGCGGATATCGTGCGCGAGCGCGCCATCCTGCGTAACCTCATCCGTATTGCCAACAATATCGGCAACAGCGCCTACAATCCCGAGGGACGCAACGCCGCCGAGCTCCTGGACTACGCCGAGAAGCATATCCTGGACATCAGCGAGCAGGGTGCCCATCGCCGTGGCGGCTTCCTGCCGCTGAAGACCCTGCTCACCAAGGCGGTGGACCGGATCGACCAGCTGTTCCGGTCCGAGAGTCCGATAACCGGCGTACCCACGGGATTCAGCGACCTGGATGCGATGACCTCGGGATTGCAGGCCGGCGATCTCGTCATCGTTGCCGGGAGGCCGTCGATGGGGAAATGCGTGGCGCACGATTCCGAACTGGTGATGGACGACGGCAGCATCGCAACTATTGGGGAGATTTTTCGCAGTCGCCGCGGCCAAGCTATCGGAACGCTGTCGTCGGATTACCGCATTGGTCGGGCCGTGCCAAGCGACTATGTTGATGACGGCTTCAAACCCGTCTTCGAGGTTACCACCCGCCTCGGACGTCGTATCGAAACCACGCTCACGCATCCTTTTCTTACCACATCCGGTTGGCGCCCCCTGGGCGAACTGGAAGTGGGGGATCAGATCGCGGTTCCACGCTGTCTGCCGGTGTTCGGGCAGAAAAAATTGCGCGAATGCGAGGTTAAGCTGCTTGGCTACCTCATCGGGGATGGCGGTTTGACCGGCAGCAACGTGCGCTTCACCAACTGCAATCCGCGCATTGCTACTGAGTTCTGCGAGGCGGTGGAAGCATTCGGCGGCCCGTCTTTGACAGTGGGCGAACGCCGCAAAGGCTTTGCGCCGACTTGGGGCATTGTTGGCAATCGCGCATCGATTGCAGAGCAACGAAATACTTTCGCCGTGCGCCTGGATAACGCGCTGCAAGAGGCTGGGGTGCCGTCACGGCAGCTGGCGGCATCCATCGGTAATTCCCCGGCTGCGGTTGCCTATTGGCGCCAGGGAAGGTCAGTACCGACAGAAGCGACCCTCGGTAATTTGTGCGTGGCGCTGGTCGAACCGTCTAATTCAGCGCCTGATGGACTCTTGGGCACGCGCAAAAGCGGCAAGAATCCGCTTACACGCTGGCTTGACGAACTTGGACTGCTGGGGTGCCACGTGTCCAAGAAGACCGTGCCAAGCGCGGTTTTCCGGCTGATCCGACCGCAACAGGCCATGTTCCTCAACCGGCTCTTCGCGACCGATGGCTGGGCCACGGTGTCCGCGTCCGGCCAGGCGCAGGTTGGTTACGCCACGGTCAGCGAAAGACTGGCGCGGCAGATTCAGCACCTACTGCTACGCTTCGGGATCATTGCCTCGCTGCGGCGGCGCCAGGTCAAGTTTCATGAAACGCGCCGTCCATCCTGGCAGCTCGACATTACGCATGCCGAATCGATTCTGACGTTTGCCGGTACTATCGGTATCTACGGAAAGGAAGAGGCGCTCACCGCTGTTGTCAGGGAGGTTGAGCGGCGGCGCCAGACCGATACAGATCTAGTGCCGGCCGAGGTATGGAACAGCATTGCGGGTACAAAAGGCGATTTGTCCTGGTCGGAACTGGCCCGAAGGGCCGGCATTAACGATTCAAACCTACACCTCGGTCGGCGCCAGTTGTCCAGGCCCCGGCTTGCCAGATTCGCGTTGGCGCTGGGCGACCGGGAACTGTTGGCGCTCTCTCAGAGTGATGTCTACTGGGACCGCATTGTCTCGATCGTGCCGCTGGGCGAGAAACAGGTCTATGATCTCACTATTCCGGACACCCACAATTTCATCGCCAACGATATCTGCGTGCATAACACATCACTTGCTATGAATATCGCGGAAAATGCGGCGGTTGGTGCAAAATTGCCGGTCGCCGTGTTCAGCATGGAAATGCCCGGGGAGCAGCTGGCAATGCGCATGATGTCGTCGCTCGGACGCATCAACGCGCACAAGGTGCGGACCGGCAAGCTAGAGGATGATGACTGGCCGCGCCTCACTTCGGCCATCGGGTTGCTGGCTGATGCACCGATGTTCATCGACGACACCCCGGCACTCACGCCGCTGGAGCTGCGCTCGCGCGCCCGACGCCTCAAACGCGAGCACGGTCTGGGACTCATCGTCGTAGACTACCTGCAGCTCATGCAGTCTCCGGAGAACGGCGAGAACCGGGCAACCGAAATCTCCGGCATCACGCGTTCTCTCAAGAGCCTGGCGAAGGAGCTGAACGTACCGCTCATCGCCATGTCGCAGCTCAATCGCAGCCTGGAACAGCGGCCGAACAAGCGTCCGGTGATGTCGGATCTGCGCGAATCGGGCGCCATCGAGCAGGACGCGGATGTCATCTTCTTCATATACCGGGACGAAGTGTACAACGAGGACAGCCAGGACAAGGGAACGGCCGAGATCATCATCGGCAAGCAGCGCAACGGTCCGACCGGCAAGGTGCGCCTGACCTTTCTCGGCGAATACACCCGCTTTGAGAATTACGCCAGCGGTGCCTATGACGAGCGGTTCTGACGGATTGTTGCGCGCGCGTTTCTGCGATGGCTAGACCGGCGCAGGTGCGGCTTTCGGCGGCGGCGCTGCAGCATAACCTCGAGCGCGTGCGCAGTTACGCGCCCGAAGCCAAGATCATGGCGGTCGTCAAGGCCAATGGCTACGGTCACGGCCTCGGATGGGCCGCGCGCGTGCTGTCACAGGCGGACGCGTTCGGCGTTGCCAGCGTAGAGGAGGGTATTGTGCTGCGGCGTGCGGGAGTGACCCGGCCGGTGTGCCTGCTGGAGGGGTTTTTCCGCAACGAGGAACTGGCGCTGCTCGTGGCAGAGCGGCTGTCTACCGTGGTGCATCACGAGCGTCAGATCCGGGAACTCGAGGACTTCAGTGGCAGCGCGCCTGTGGACGTATGGCTTAAGATCGATACGGGCATGCATCGCATCGGCTTCGATCCGCAGCGCGCTGCCTCGGCAGCCAGCCGCCTGCGGGCCTGCAAATCTGTCGGTGCTCTAGGCCTGCTGTCGCATTTCGCCAACGCCGACAACAAGTTCGACAGCACCACTTCGTTCCAGATCGGTCTATTTAATGATCTTGCCGCCTCGATCGGCGGGGAGCGCAGTCTCGCCAATTCGGCCGGAATCATTGCCTGGCCGGAAAGCCGACTGGAATGGGTGCGTCCGGGCATCATGCTCTACGGCGTATCGCCGGTGATCGGCCAGATTGGTGTCGAACTCGGTCTGGAACCGGTCATGACACTGAGCAGCGAGATCATCGCAATCAGCCGGCGACGCAAGGGCGAGGCTATCGGCTATGGCGGGGACTGGGTATGTCCGGAGGAGATGCCGGTGGGTGTCGTGGCCATCGGCTACGGCGATGGCTATCCGCGCCACGTACCCGCGGGCACCCCGGTGCTGGTCAATGGGCGGCGCGTACCGCTTATTGGACGCGTATCCATGGACATGATCACGGTCGACCTGCGTGATCAGCCCGGTGCGCGGATCGGAGATCCGGCAGTGCTGTGGGGTGCGGGACTGCCGGTGGAGGAGATCGCCGCGCGTGCCGGCACGATCGGCTACGAGCTTCTGTGCCAGGTGACGCCGCGTGTGCTGCGGATCGAGTCGGCGGAGCGCTGAGCGCATGCCGCGGGCACGATCCGTTTTCAGCTGCACCGAGTGCGGCGCCCAGTCGCCGAAGTGGACCGGTCAGTGCCCGGGTTGTGGCGCATGGAACACGCTGGTGGAAACCGTCGAGCGTATCGAGCCGGGCCGCTCCGGGCGCTTCGGCACACTCGCCGACGCATCGGGGGTCCAGCTGCTGACGGCGGTTCCGGCACAGGCCGCGGTGCGGATCGGCAGCGGTCTCGCGGAGCTGGATCGGGTGCTGGGCGGCGGCGGGATGGTGACCGGATCGGTTGCACTCATCGGCGGAGATCCGGGAATAGGCAAGTCGACACTGCTGCTGCAGGCGCTCGCCGTCATCAGCCAGAAGGCCCCAGTACTTTATGTCACCGGCGAAGAATCGGCACAGCAGGTGGCACTGCGCGCGCAGCGCCTCGGTGTGCAGGCGGATGCTGTCCGGCTGCTTGCGGAGAACCGGGTGGAGACGATCATCACGCTTGCCCATGCCGAACGGCCAGCGGTCATGGTGGTGGACTCGATCCAGACCGTGTTCACAGAACTTCTCCAGTCCGCCCCGGGAAGCGTGGCTCAGGTGCGCGAATCGGCCGCGCAGCTTGTGCGCTTCGCAAAGCAGGCGGACGTGGGCCTGTTTCTCGTGGGGCATGTCACCAAGGAAGGCGCCCTTGCCGGGCCGCGGGTGCTCGAGCACATGGTGGACACGGTGCTGTACTTCGAAGGCGATAACGCCAGCCAGTTCCGCGTCATCCGTGCGATCAAAAACCGTTTCGGTGCCGTCAACGAAATCGGCGTCTTCCTGATGACCGAGTCCGGGCTGCGCGAGGTGGGCAACCCGTCGGCGATGTTCATCAGCCGTCAGGGCGACGTTGTCTCGGGCAGCGTCGTGCTCGCCACCCAGGAGGGCACACGGCCGTTGCTGGTGGAAGTGCAGGCGCTCGTCGATGAGAGCCATTCTCCGAATCCACGGCGCGTGTGTGTCGGACTCGATCAGAACCGCCTGGCGATGCTGCTCGCCGTGCTGCACCGGCATGCCGGGATCGCGATGTTCGACCAGGACGTGTTCGTCAACGTAGCCGGCGGTGTGCGGGTGCTGGAGCCGGCGGCTGACCTGGCCGTGGTGATTGCCGCCGTATCGAGCTTGCGCAGTCTGCCATTGGGCAAGGACCTTGTGGTGTTCGGCGAAGTGGGCCTTGCCGGGGAAGTGCGGCCCGTTCAGCGCGGGCAGGAACGCATACGCGAAGCGGCGAAGCTCGGATTCCGGCGCGCCGTGCTGCCGGCCGCCAACATGCCGCGAAAACCCGAGGCCGGAATCGAACTCATTCCGGTGCGGCGGGTGGAAGAGGCGCTCGAAGCGATCATCCGCTAGCGGCCGCGAGCGGCCATGGCGCAGCCCGCGACCAACCGCCGTCGCGCCGCGAGCGGTGGGCGCCTCACTTCAGGTAGAACTGCATGCGGGACCCGGCAATCTCGATGATGTCACCGTTCTTGAGCTCCTCGCCGTGCGGCCCGAGCGGTTTGCCGTTGAGTTTGGGCTTTTCCGTGTCGCTGCCGGGTGCCAGAGTATAGTCGCCGCTCGCCTTGCGGCTGATCACCGCGGCCATCTTGCCGGAACGTCCCAGATTCGTCACCGCCTTGGTGAGATCTATGCGCTTGCCGCTGTTGGCCCCGCTGAGGATGAAGATCGCGCCCTGACGCGCCCCCTTGGCAGCGTCCGACGCGGATGCGCCCGGGGGATTGGCTGCAGAGTGGCCCAGCTCCTCCGGGCGCATGGCCGGGATGATGACCGTCTTGGCAAGCGAGTCGGCCCCAGGCCGGGCGGCATTTTCGTTCACGTACAGCAGGGTATGCTTGCCAATCCCTATTGCATCACCGTTGGTCAGATGATGCTTGGAAATCTTCTTGTTGTTGACAAACGTGCCATTGGTGCTGTTTAGGTCCTGGATGAAGCTGTCCTCACCGATGGTAAACAGCGACGCATGGTTGGCGCTGACAGAGAGATTGTCGAGCAGGATGTCGCTGCCAGGCCTGCGGCCGATGGTCATGTCCCCCTGTTTCAGCACGAGCTGGTCGATTACTACGTCTTCGAACTTGATGATGAATTTCGCCATTGTTTTGTTATCCTGACATTCACCCATTGCGCCACGGCCGTGGCATTGAATAAACCCGCTGAAAATCTGTCAATCGCTGTGCGGTCCGGATACGGACCGGCGGCGCGCGAAACGTTTTCCGGTGCGAACCAGAACCACCGACACATTGTCCGGCCCCCCCTTGGAGTTGACTTCGGTGACGATCTGACGCACAGCTTCGTCCAGGTTTCCCCCTAAAGTCTGCAACAGCAGTTCAACGTCTGAATCCGGCAGCACGTCGCTCAATCCGTCGGAGCACAGCAGATACAGATCGTCTTTATTCACCACATGCTGGACGATGTCGATCTGTACGAGCGGCTCAACGCCGAGCGCGCGTGTGACCAGATTCTTGTTCGTCGAGGTCCGCGCCTCTTCCGGCGAGAGCAGGCCGCGTCGCAGTAACTCCTGGACCATCGAATGATCCTCGGTCAGCTGTTCCAGTTGTTGCGCGCGGTAACGGTACAGGCGTGAATCTCCAACATGCGCGATGCATACCTTGTTGTCGTAAAACAGCGCCACCACCACGGTGGTGCCCATGCCGCTGTATTCGGCCCGCGAGCGGGCGCTTTCGTAGATCGCGGCATTGGCCTGCTGGATGGCATCCGCCACGATTGCATCCTCGGGGCGGCGGTCGCGCGCGGTCGCCCCCTTGCCGGGGATGGCATCGAGCGCCTCAACGATGCTCCTGCCGATGATGTCCACCGCCATGGCGCTGGCCACTTCGCCCGCCAGATGTCCGCCCATGCCGTCGGCCAGCACTGCCAGACCGCTTTCCGGCTTGAGGAGCAGGGCGTCTTCGTTGCGTTCCCTGACCATGCCGGGATCGCTGATGCCTGTCATGACAAAGATGGTCATGTAGCTGAGGCCGGGCGGGTATGAAGACGTGCACAGACTGTCCGGCTGTGTGGGACGGCCGCCGCCGGGCGTCTTCCTGGTCGTGACCGCGGTGTTTTGTCGGAGCCATCGCGCGCAGTAGCGGAACGGTCGGCGCGCAACGGTGCGGGATTTGAACATTTCCGGATGAGGAAGCGGAGCATGGGGCTGGACATTGAATCTCCCTAAAAAGGCTGGCGCACTACGGGCGGTTCACCGGTCATGAGCGCACGAGAGGCCGCATGCGGGTGGTCGTCCGGCGCGTTCGCCGGCGATCCGCTCACGGGTATGCATGCGGAAACCCGTGTATGCGATCGAGTGTGGTGCGCCCGGCAGTGCCGATGGACGCGCTCGGCGTCGTCTCGGCAAACGGCCGGGGCAGCACGCATGAGTTCGGCGAGCTGCCGGCCCTGCAGGTACTCCGTAGCGCTGCATGCGAAATGCCGGCAGCCGGTCTGGTGGTGACTCAGATAAGCCCCGCTGTCGGGAGTCTGGGTATTCCTGGTTCCTTTTCCTTATGTGGGGCGCGCCGCCGGCTTCAGGCGTGATGGGCATCGCGCCGAAGGCTGGAACGGAAAACCAGTCCTGCTTCAGGAACCCTCCTATGGCCATGAATGATTCTACGGTTTCGCCGTCGAGTGAAATGCCTTCCTTATATAGATATTACACAATCCCCCGGTCCGCAAGGACCTCTCGTCCCGAAAAATGCACGGAAATCGGCCGCCGGCGCATTCCTTGGGGATGCGGGTCAAGTCAGCAGGTGTTCGAGGGTACGGGCATAAACCTGCGCCAGCAGGTCCAGATCGGCAACGGCGATACATTCGTTGATGCGGTGAATGCTGTGGTTGAGAGGTCCGAATTCGGCCACCTCGGCTCCGGTCGGGGCGATAAACCGCCCGTCGGAGGTGCCGCCGGCGGTGGAAAGCGACGGCTCCATCCCCACGGTCTCGCGCACCGCCAGGCGCAGCGCATCCAGCAGCCGGCCGTGCGGGGTGAGAAACGGCTGGCCCGAGAGGCGCCAGACCAGGTCATAGCGCAAACCGCAGGACCCGAGTACTTCTTCCACACGCCGGTGCAGTTCCTCTTCGGTCACCGCGGTGGAAAAGCGGAAGTTGAATTGTGCGGTAAGCTCGCCCGGCGTGACATTTTCCGCACCGGTGCCGGCATGGATGTTCGATATCTGGAAGCTGGTCGGTGGGAAGTGCCGGTTGCCCTTGTCCCATTCGGTGCGCACCAGGGCGCTCAGGGCGGGCGCGAACTCGTGGATGGGGTTTTGGCCCGCTTGCGGATAGGCGATGTGTCCCTGCACGCCATGGACGGTGATCTGGCCGTTGAGCGACCCGCGCCGTCCGATCTTGATGGTATCCCCGAACTGCGTCTGGCAGGATGGCTCGCCCACGATGCAGTAATCGATGACCCGGGATTCAGCCTTGAGCCATTTCATCACCCGTACGGTCCCGTCCACCGCCGGGCCTTCCTCGTCGGAGGTGATGAGCAAAGCGATGGCGCCGGCGTGCTGCGGATGGCGTCCGAGAAAGGCCTCGATGGCGGTGACGAATGCCGCCAGCGATCCTTTCATGTCGGCCGCGCCGCGGCCGTAGAGAAGTCCGTCGCGTATCTCCGGCTTGAAGGGGTCGCTCGTCCACTGTTCGCGTGGGCCCGGGGGGACGACATCGGTGTGGCCGGCGAATGCCACCAGCGGGCGGGCGTTGCCGCGCTGGGCCCAGAAATTGTCGACGCCGCCGAAATGCAGGCGCTCGACCTGAAATCCGAGATGTTCCAGCCGCCCGATCAGCAGTTGTTGACAGCCCTCGTCGCGCGGTGTGAGCGACGGGCGCTCCATGAGCTGCATGGCAAGCTTGAGCGTTTCGGACATAGGCATGACGGGTTCCGGGCCGCGCGCGCTGATGGCGCTCAGATGTCCCGGAGCAGTTCGTTGATGCCGACCTTGCTGCGCGTCTTTTCGTCGACCTGCTTGACGATGACCGCGCAATACAGGCTGTACGTGCCGTCGGCCGACGGCAGGTTGCCGGATACCACTACGGAACCCGCAGGTATCCGCCCGTAACTGACCTCACCGGTCGCGCGGTTGTAGATCTTCGTGCTCTTGCCGATGAATACTCCCATGGAGATCACCGCGCCTTCCTCGACCACGACTCCCTCGACGATCTCCGAGCGCGCGCCGATGAAGCAGTTGTCTTCGATGATTGTGGGCGCAGCCTGGACCGGTTCCAGCACACCGCCGATTCCCACACCTCCGGACAGGTGCACGTTCCTGCCGATCTGCGCGCACGATCCGACCGTTGCCCAGGTGTCCACCATGGTGCCTTCGTCGACGTAGCCGCCGATATTGACATAGCTCGGCATGAGCACCACGTTCGGCGCGATATAGGCGCCTTTGCGGACTGTGGCGAGTGGCACTACGCGAAAGCCGCCGTCACGGAAATTCCGGGAATTGTAGTCGGCGAATTTGGACGGCACCTTGTCGTAATAGTTGGTGTATCCGCCCTTTACGAAACTGTTGTCCTCGATGCGGAAATAGAGCAGCACCGCCTTCTTAAGCCATTCGTTCACGGTCCACTGGCCGTCGCGTTTCTCCGCTACGCGCGCTTTGCCGGCGTCGAGCAGTGCTATCGCCTCCAGCGTCGCGTCTTTGACGTGCGTATCGACATTGCGTGGCGTGATCTGCGCGCGTTGTTCGAACGCCTGCTCGATGACAGTCTTGATATCGCTCATTGGCCGATTCCTGTTAAACAAACTGATTCTACATGATGCCGGATGCGGTGCGCAGCCGCCACGCACTGTTCCAGCGGTGCGACCAGAGCCATGCGAACGCGGTTGTGTCCCGGGTTGATGCCGTCGGCGGTGCGCGACAGGTAGCTGCCGGGCAGCACCAGGACGTTTTCGCGCTCGTACAGTTCGCGTGCGAAGAGTTTGTCGTCCTGGGACGTGCGCGGCCACAGATAGAAACCGGCCTGGGGACGGGCGATATCCATGACCGGAGCGAGTATGGCGAGCACGGCGTCGAACTTTGCGCGGTAGAGATCGCGGTTGGCGCGCACGTGATCCTCGTCATTCCAGGCGCGGATGCTTGCCGCCTGCGCGAGCGACGAAAGGCTGCAGCCATGATAGGTGCGGTAGTCGAGATATTGCGCCATGACGGCGCCGTCGCCGGCGACGATTCCCGAGCGCAGACCCGGCAGGTTGGACCGCTTCGACAGGCTTTGAAAAGCCAGACAATGGCGGAAATCGGCAACGCCGAGGTCGTGAGCAGCCTGCAGTATGCCGGGCGGCGGTTGGTGCTCGTCGAAGTAGATCTCGGAATAGCATTCGTCGGATACGATCAGGAAGTCGTGGCGGTGGGCGAGCTCGATGAGGTGCGCAAACTCCTCGCGTTCCATCACCGCACCGGTCGGGTTGCCCGGCGAACACACAAACACCATGCGTGTGCGTCTCCAGATCTGCGCCGGCACGGCGTCGAAATCCATGCGATAACCGGATTCGGCGACGGTATTAAGAAAGTACGGTTCCGCCCCGGCGAGCAGTGCTGCGCCTTCGTAGATCTGGTAGAACGGGTTGGGCAGGATGATCACCGGGCGAGCGCTGTCGGCCGGATCGATCACGGCCTGGACGATGGAAAACAGCGCCTCGCGTGTGCCGCTCACCGGCAGGATGTGTCGTTGCGGATCGAGCGGCATGCGCTCCAGATGATGGCGGCGGTTGGCCCAGGCGGCGGCCGACTCGCGCAGTGCCGGTAACCCGTGGGTTGTCGGATAGGATGAGAGCGTTTGCAGCTGCGCGCTGATCTCTTCCAAAACGATGCGCGGTGCTGCATGCTGTGGCTCGCCAATGGAAAGGCGGATGGGCGACTTGTCCGGTGCCGGCGAGACCCCGCGCATCAACTCGGCGAGCCTCTGGAAGGGGTAGGGTTGAAGGCCCGAGAGTCTGGAATTCATCTGTGCGGTGGAATGTCCTGAGAAAAACAATTATACGGTAACGGCATGACGGCATCCAACCACCGCACGTCCCGACTGCTTCCCGTGCTGGCACTGCTCGCCGGGGCAGGAATGTGGGGAGTCATCTGGTATCCGATGCGGCTGCTCAATGCCGCCGGACTGAACGGTG
Organism: Pseudomonadota bacterium; assembly: GCA_021790335.1. Taxonomy (GTDB): domain Bacteria; phylum Pseudomonadota; class Gammaproteobacteria; order Acidiferrobacterales; family UBA6901; genus JAJYCY01. The sequence continues at coordinate 56,092 of JAJYEE010000002.1, forward strand.
TCTGGCTCACCCTGGTGCTGTATGCCAGCGCGCTTGCCTTTTCCCTGCCGCTTGCCGCCGCGGCCTGGAGGGAGTTTCCACGCGCGCCGGCAGCACTGAGTGCGCTCATGCTGGCCGGGGGTTGGACAAACGTCGCATTCATCGAAGCGGTACTGCATGGCGATATCCTGAGGGTGCTGCTGCTGTTTTATCTCTCTCCGTTGTGGGCAACCCTGATGGGATGGCTGGCGCTGGGCGAGCGGGTGTCGCTACGATCGTTGGGCAGTCTGGCGCTTGCCATGGGTGGGGCGCTGCTCATGCTCTGGAATCCGCGCACCCATGGCGCCTGGCCGCAAGGCGCATCGGACTGGTTCGCCATATCCTCCGGCTTTGCCTTCGCCCTGGCCAATGTCCTGGTGCGCAAGCTGGAGGACATTTCGGTCGCCGCCAAGTCAGTGAGCATCTGGCTGGGGGTCCTGATCGTTGGCGCAGCCATGATCGCGCTGTTGCGCCTGGAGCCGCCACATGCCGGCGCCGGCGCATTCTCCGGCGCGATAGCCCTCGGTCTGTTCGGGATTCTGCTCATGACGCTGCTGGTGCAGTACGGCGTGACGCATATGCCGGTGCATCGTTCGGCAGTGATCATGCTTTTCGAGCTCGTGGCGGGCGCGGTGTCCCAGCAGTTCCTCACCTCCGAACATGTCGGGGTGCGCGAGTGGGCTGGAGGGGCGCTGATCATCGCCGCGGCATACCTGTCAGCGATCACCTCCGGTTAGACCGGTACTGGCGCGGCGGATGTGCGCCGCATTCAAATTTGTGCATCGCTGCGGGAGCCGAATATCGCCGTACCGATGCGGATCAGCGTGGCACCTTCCCTGATCGCCGGCACGAAATCGCTGCTCATCCCCATCGACAGCTCGGTGAAGCCAGGCAGGCGGAAACGCTGGCGGCACTCATCGTGCAGAGCGCGCACCTCGGAAAATGCCGCGCGCAGCTCCGGCTCGGTGGCCGGATGCGGGCCGATGGCCATGAGGCCGCGCAGCCGTATTCCCGGCAGGGAGGCACGTAGCAGCTGTTCCGCGAGCGGTATCAGCCGCTCGCGGACGACGCCGTGCCTCGTCGGATCGCGCGCGATATTCACCTCGATGAGCACATCGAGTACGCCTCCCTGTGCTGACGCCAGCCGCGACAGGCGTTGCGCCAGGGCAAGACTGTCGAGCGAATGCAGCCAGCTGAAGTTGCCCGGCACAAACCGCGCCTTGTTCGATTGCAAATGGCCGATGAAATGCCAGACAAGCGCCTCGGCACGGAACTGCTCGAGCTTCGGCAACGCTTCCTGAATCGTACTTTCCCCAAAATCCCGCTGTCCGGCCGCGATCGCCGCCGCAATGAGCTCCACGGGCTGGCGCTTGGAGACCGCCACCAGCGTGACTTCGTCGCTGCTCCGGCCTGCCGCGCGCGCGGCCGCCGTGATCGCGTCCCGGACCCTTTCTAGGTTTCCCCCGATATCGATGGCAGTGTTACGGTGCATATGCCCGAGTATAACCTTTCGTGGCCGGCGGCAGACCCCTTTACCGGCGACCCCGAACGCGCGGATAATCCGGGTCTCCGCTCTTTTTTGGAGTAGGCGTCATGCCGGTCACATCGGCGCGCAAAATCGGCAGTTTCTTTTCGCAGGAAGTGCTCGTGCATCTCGGGCTGCCGGCGGACCTGCGCCTGCTGCCGCAGGTGAACGAGGCGTGGATGAAGGCGGCGGGTGAACCGCTTTGCCGGCACGTGCATGCCGTGCGTTACGTCCGCGGGCAGCTGAGTCTTTGTGCCGACTCTTCGGCCTGGGCTGGCCGGGTCCGCTATCAGCAGCAGGCGCTGATTGAGCGGCTGCGCCACTCGGCGACGTTCGATCGCCTGATCGGTCTGCACGTGCGGATTGCTCCGCCGGGCCAGACCGGGCAACCGGAGCCGCGCCGGGTGCGGCGCGAGCGCCTGTCCGCCGCCAGCCGCAGCCTGCTCGAGCAGGTCGCAGGCGACATTGCGGACCCCGGGCTGCGCGCGGCGCTGGCCCGGCTCAGTCGCGGCGCGGGTAATGGCCCGGGCGGTTCCGGCAACGGCAGCTGACTGGAGCCGGCCGCGCGCCAGCAGCGCCGATGCCCCGGGGAACGCGCATGCGTTCCCGCTCTCTAACAGGGTACGCGCGCGCGGAAAGGCAGGGCGGCGGGCGGGCCGGTGATGAAAACCGGGAGAGGGATCGCAAATTGATTTCCCGGCGGCCGTGCCCTGTGGTTTAATTGGCGCCCCATGATTCGACCGTATGAGCTGTTTGTCGGGCTGCGTTACACCCGTGCCAAACGGCGCAATCACTTCATTTCCTTCATATCGCTGTCCTCCATCCTGGGGACCGCCCTGGGCGTCACGGCGCTGATCACGGTGCTTTCGGTCATGAACGGCTTCGACAAGGAGTTGCGTGATCGCATCCTCGGGGTGACGTCCAACATCACGATCGGTGCCATCGGCGGGCCGCTGCACCATTGGCGCACGGTTGCGGATGCCGTTGAGGGCATGCACGGCGTCACCGGCCTGGCGCCCTATGTCCAGGGGCAGGGCATGCTGACGCACGGTCGCGAGTCGAGCGGAGTCGTGGTACGCGGAATACTCCCCTCGGAGGAACCGCGGGTGACGGACATCGGAGGCAAGATCGTGGCCGGCAGCCTCGACGCACTCAAGCCCGGGGGCTTCGGCATTGTCCTGGGGCGCGAGCTGGCATGGAAGCTCGGTGTCGATGTGGGGTCGCACGTGACGCTGATTGCCCCGGAAGGCGAAGTGACTCCGGCCGGGCTGCTGCCCAGGCTGAGGCGCTTCACGGTGGTCGGGATATTCGACGTGGGCATGTACGAGTACGACACCGGGCTCGCCTTCATTCAGCTCGATGACGCTGCCAAGCTCTATCTCATGCCGCATGGCATCAGCGGGCTGCGCATCAAGCTCGCCGACATCTACCGCGCGCCGGCGCTTGCGCGACTCATGGCCGGCAAGCTCGGTCCCGGCTACCGGGTGCGGGACTGGACACAGGAGCACGCCAATTTCTTTCGCGCCCTGCGTATGGAGAAGACGGTCATGTTCGTGATACTGCTGCTCATCGTGGCGGTAGCCGCATTCAACATAGTTTCGACGCTGGTCATGGTGGTGACGGACAAGGAGGCGGAGATCGCAATTTTGCGCACGCTTGGCGCCAGTCCGGCCAGCATCATGGGCATATTCATGATCCAGGGATCGGTGATCGGCGTCATCGGTACGCTGATCGGGGCGGTCGGCGGGGTGACACTCGCGCTGAACGTCGTAACGATAGTCCCGTTCCTGCAGCGTGTGTTTCACACGACCTTCCTGTCGAGCAGTGTCTATTACATAAACCAGCTTCCATCGCATCTTAAATGGTCGGACGTAATCACCATAACCAGCGTGTCGCTCGCGATGGGCTTTCTGGCAACCATCTATCCGGCCTGGCGCGCGGCGCAGACCCAGCCGGCGGAGGCGCTGCGCTACGAATGACGGGGAATGCGGTATTGCGGTGCACGGGGCTGTCCAAGACATTCAGTCAGGGCAATCTGACCGTGCCGGTGTTGCGGGATGTCAATTTCACGGTCGCGCAGGGCGAGCAGGTCGCCATCATAGGCTCCTCGGGTGCCGGCAAGAGCACGCTGCTGCACCTTCTGGGTGGCCTGGATACGCCGACCGCGGGAACCGTCGAACTCGACGGCCGCGATATCGGCAGACTCAGTGACCGGCAACGTGGCGCGCTACGTAACCGCGCGCTCGGATTCGTGTATCAATTCCACCACCTGCTGCCGGAATTCAGCGCGCTCGAAAACGTGGCCATGCCGCTGTTCATACGGCGCGGGCCTGAGGCCGAGGCGCTGCGGCGGGCGCAGGAGATGCTCGGCAAGGTGGGGCTTGCGCACCGGCTGATGCACAAGCCCGGGGAGCTGTCCGGCGGCGAACGTCAGCGCGTTGCGGTCGCCCGCGCCCTGGTGACCGAGCCGTTGTGCGTGCTCGCCGATGAACCCACAGGCAATCTCGACCGCAAGACTGCGGAATCCGTATACGCGCTGATGCTGGATCTGCACCAGGTCCAGCACACGAGTTTCATCATCGCCACCCACGATCCGGCACTGGCCGCCCGCATGGGCCGCATCGTCACTATCGACGATGGTATTCTGAAGGAAGCATGACGGCTTGTCCGAGCGTGATATCAGGCCGGAGACGATGCCGGGCGCTGCCTCGCGCGCCGCGGCGTGCGGCTTGCCAGGGCCCCGGTCCTGACGGGGCCGGCGGCCCGGATGGCGGGGCAGGGCGGCTGACGTTTGCGACGCTTTCCGCCCGGGCGCGTGTCTGATAGATTACGCACACTTTTCGGTCCAACTCTAGCCATCAGGTAAGTCCGCGTGTTTGAATTGGTCAGGTCCGGCGGCTGGGTCATGGCGCCGATCATTCTTTGCTCGATCGCCGCTTTGGCGATCATCGGCGAGCGGCTGTGGGCGCTCCAGAAGCGCTATGTGGCGCCTGACGGGCTGCTTCCGCAGGTGCGGCAGTGGCTGGAACGCAGCGAGCTCGACGAGGCGCGCCTGGCACTGCTGCGCGACAGCTCGCCGCTCGGCCGCGTGATGGCCGCAGGACTGCTGAACCGCAGCCACGAACGCGCCGTCGTCAAGGAGTCGATCGAGGACGCCGGGCGACATGTGGTCCCGGAGCTCGAGCGCTACCTGAATCCGCTCGGGACGATCGCCGCGATCGCACCGTTTCTCGGGTTGCTCGGTACCGTGCTCGGCATGATCCGGATGTTCGCCGGCGTCGGTGCTCACGGCCTCGGTGATCCGTCCGTGGTCGCCGCCGGCATCTCCCAGGCGCTCGTGTCCACCGCATCCGGCCTGACGGTCGCAATTCCCAGCCTGATGTTCTACCGCTATTTCCGCGCGCGTGTCGACACGCTGCTTATGGACATGGAGCAGGAGGCGGTCAAGCTCGTCGAGATCATCCAGGGCGCGCGCGAAGGCGCGTAGCCGGGCGGCAGCGAGACGCAACGATGCAATTTCGCCCGAAGCGGACCGAGGAGCCCGAGATCAATCTCATTCCCCTGATCGACGTGCTGCTGATGGCGCTGATCTTCCTGCTGCTGACGACCAGCTTCTCGCACGAAGCGCAGCTGCGCCTGCGGTTGCCGAGTACGCATTCCCAGTCGAAAACCCTGCAGCCGACGGTGCGTATCGCAATTGATGCGCAGGGACAGTATTACGTCGGCGGAAAGGCGCTGCTCAATACCCGCGAAAGCGTGCTGCGGCAGGCCATGCGGGAGGCAGCGGGCACACAGAAGAATCCGGTGGTGATCATCGAGGCCGATCGCCGGACGCCGAATGGCGCCGTCGTCGAGGTCATGGATGTCGCGCGCCAGCTGGGGTTCGTTCACCTGACCTTCGCCACCCAGAAAGCCTCCGGCGGCCCGGCACCGTGAGCGTCTCGCAGGCTACGGGTTCGGGCGCGAGCGCATACCGCAGGCTGCTGAGATACGCCTGGCCCTACCGCGGGCCGTTTACGCTGGCCGTCGTGAGCATGGCCGTCACCTCCGCGACCGAGACCGGCTTCGCATGGCTCATGAAGCCGCTGATCAATGGCGGGTTCGTAAGAAGCGACCCGCACAGCATCCGCTACATCCCGCCGGTCATCGTGGCGATTTTCGTGGCGCGCGGGGTTTTCGGGTTTCTGGCCAATTACACCATGAACTGGATCGGGCGTATGGTGATCTTCCACCTGCGCAACGACATGTTTTCGCGGCTGGTGCATCTGCCGAGCAGGTTCTACGACAACAATTCCTCCAGTCTGCTGATATCCAAGGTCATCTATGACGTGGAACAGGTGATGTCGGCGACCACCAAGGCGGTGTCTTCGGTGGTCAAGGACAGCCTGTCTCTGGTCGGCCTGGTGGCGCTCATGATCTATTACAGCTGGCGCCTGACGCTGATCATGCTGCTTGTGGCTCCGGTCATCTCGTTCGCGGTGACCAAGATCAGCCGCCGCTTCCGTCGATCGAGCCATCTGATCCAGCAGTCCATGGGTGAAATCACCCATGTGGTGCAGGAGGCGATCGAAGGCCAGAGGGTGGTCAAGACTTTCTGCGCCCAGGATTCCGAGCGGGCGGCGTTCCAGCAGGTCAATGCCCGCAATCAGCGCTACGTCATGAAAAAGGCCACGACCTCCGCGCTCAACGTTCCGGTGATTGAGCTGCTGTCAGCGATCGGGATTGCGGTCGCGATCTATGCGGCGATGCAGGAAGCTGCTGTCCACCAAATGAATGCAGGCACATTCGTGTCCTATATCACCTCCATGATGCTGATGATGCCGGCGCTCAAACGCCTTACCCAGGTCAACGAAACGGTCCAGACGGGAGTGGCGGCGGCGGGCAGCGTATTTGCGATGATGGATGAGGAGCCGGAGCCGGATCCGGGCGTGCGCGAACTGCCGAGCGTCAAGGGCGAAGTCGAGTATCGCCAGGTCTGCTTCAGCTACCCGGGTTCCATGTCACCGGTGCTTGAGAACGTATCGCTGCGTATCGAGCCCGGAACCACTCTGGCGCTGGTCGGCGCGTCCGGAAGCGGCAAGACCACGACGGCGAACCTGCTGGCACGCTTTTATGCGGCCGATTCCGGCGACATCCTGCTCGACGGCGTCAACATCAACGAGTTGCGTCTCGCCAATCTGCGTCACCATATTGCCCTGGTGAGCCAGGATACGGTGCTGTTCGACGACAGCATCCGCAACAACATCGCCTATGGTTCGGACACGGAAATCGACGAGGCGCGTATTCTCAGCGCGGCGCAGGCAGCGCATGTGCTGGAGTTCGCGCAACGCACGTCCGAGGGACTCGATACCATTGTTGGCGAGCGCGGAGTGCGTCTTTCCGGCGGCCAACGTCAGCGCATTGCCATTGCGCGCGCCTTGTACAAAAATGCGCCGGTGCTCATTCTCGATGAGGCTACTTCGGCCCTTGATACCGAGTCCGAGCGCCTGGTGCACGACGCGATGCAGCAGCTCATGCACAACCGCACGACCCTGGTGATCGCCCACCGGCTGTCGACGATCGAGAATGCCGATTGCATCGTGGTGCTCGACAGCGGCCGCGTGATCGAAACCGGCAGTCATCGCGAGCTGCTCGAGCGCAACGGGAATTATGCGCGGCTGTACCGTATCCAGTTTAATGAGCCGCGTCGCTGATCGTGCCTACGGGAGCAGGACGCTGTGGTTATGGTGGCATGGCCTGCGCGACCGGCTGCGTGGGGACCATGGGCGCGCCAATGCCCGCTGGGGCCATCTGCGCCCGCCGGCAGGCGGAGGACGGCTGGTCTGGATCGAAGCCGGGAGCGAGGAGGGAAGCGTGCGTCTGGCCGCCGGGGCGCTGCGCGCGCTGCATCAGGCGCGGCGCGACCTGCGTCTGGTGTTGTCTTTCGAGCGCGAATATCCACCGCTGCTCGAGCGCGCGCTTTCCGGCCTTGAGCGCACCGCATTTGGCCATGGACCGAGCGATTCGGAACGTGCCGTACGACGCGCGCTGCAGTCGCTGGCGCCGCTCGGTGTGCTCATGGTTGCCCGTGATCCCGCTCCCAATCTGAGTGCGGCTCTGGAAGCGGCGGGGGTCCGCTGCATTGCACTGCACACCCCGGCGGCGACGACCGGGCGGTTTCAGGCGGCCTACCCGGCCGACCGCGGCCAGGTCGAGGCGTGGCAGCGCTGTGGGCGGGCCGACTACATCGCACCGCAGGCCGACCTGACGACGCTTCTGGTCGAGGCGCAGGTGGAGCCGAATTTCAGGGGAGTATTGTGTGGCGGCGCGGATCTGGCCATCTGGTGCCTGCTGGGTGCCAACCCGCAGCACTTTCCGGAACTGGATGCATGGTGGACAGGGTCCGGTCTTGGCCGCAGCGGCGTCCTGCTCATCGCCCCTGCGCACTCCGGCAAGACACCGCCGGTATGGCTGCCGATCAGCGACTGGCAGCGGACCCCGCTGGCTGCCGGCCGTGTGGTCCTGCTCGATGACAGCCGCTGGCTGCCGGCGGTGACCGCATCGAGCGACGCGATCCATGTGATGGACCCCGACGCCTGGACATTCTGGCAGGCGCTGGCCGGCGGTTGCCCGCTGAGCGTGTCAGATCGTTCTGCGGTGCTGCGACGTTTCGATGCGGACGCCGCCGCCGGAGCAGCCGACCGTCTTTTCGAAGAGACGCCGACGCTGGCACAGCTGGAGCAGTTCTGGGCAGCGATGCGGACAGACCCGATCGGCGGGCGTTTGCGGGGTGACGGACTGCGCCGACTGTTCTGGAGCGAGCGCCGGCGCGCCGCGGACGTCAACCACGAACTGCTAAGGCGGGTTTTTGCGTGGTGAACCGACGCCTTGCCGGAATCATCCAGGACCGGTGGCAGGGCAGGTCGCCCCTGATTCTGCTGCTCATGCCGCTCAGCTGGATCTACCGGCTGGCCGCGGAGGTGCGCAACAGGCTGTATGACCTGCGTCTGCTTGCGAGCCGGCGGTTGCCGGTGCCGGTGATCGTGGTGGGCAATATCACCGTCGGTGGAACGGGCAAGACGCCGCTGGTGGTCTGGCTCAGCCTGTTTCTGCAGCGTGCCGGCTACCGGCCCGGAATCATTTCGCGCGGCTACGGCGGGCGTGCAGCCGTGTGGCCGCAGGTGTTGGCGCCCAATTCCGACCCGGAGGAAGTGGGTGACGAGCCGGTGCTGATCGCGCGCCGCGCGGGCTGCCCGGTGGTGGTCGGTCCGGACCGGGTGGCGGCAGCGCGGACCCTGCTCGCTGCGCATCGGTGCGATGTCGTGATCAGCGATGATGGACTGCAGCACCAGCGGCTTGCGCGCGACATCGAAATCGTGGTGATAGACGGGCAGCGGCGCTTCGGTAATGGACTGCTTCTGCCGGCCGGACCCTTGCGCGAGCCGGTTTCGCGCCTGCAACGTGCCGACGTCCTCATAACCCAGGGTGCGGCACATGCGGGTGAGCGCAGCATGGAGCTGCGCGATACCGGTCTGCGCAATCTGGCGAGCGGAAAGGCCTGCGCCCCGAGCGAATTCGCGGGCAAGACGGTGCACGCCGTGGCCGGCATCGGAAATCCGGGAGGTTTTTTTGCACGACTGCGGGGTCTGGGTCTGGAGGTACGCGAACACCCATTTCCCGACCATTATCGCTTTCGCCCCGAGGATCTGAGGTTCGGCGATGATGCGCCGGTGATCATGACCGAGAAAGATGCGGTAAAATGCGAGCGATTCGCGCGTTCCGATTACTGGTTTCTCGAGGTTGAAGTGTGCCCGGATCCCGGCGTCGGCGCCTTGATTCTGGAACTGCTGAAGGAGAAGTGCGGTGGACAAGAAACTGCTTGATATCCTGGTCTGTCCGGTGTGCAAAGGACCGCTGCGCTACGACAAGAACCGGTCGGAGCTGGTATGCAAGGTCGACCGGCTCGCGTACCCGATCCGCGACGATATTCCGGTGATGCTGGAAGACCAGGCGCGCCAGATTCCCGAGGAAGAGGCGCTTTAGCGCCGGCCGGTTCGACCTGTGATTGTCATCATTCCTGCCCGATTCGCATCCACCCGGCTGCCCGGCAAGCCGCTGGCGGATATCGCCGGAAAGCCGATGATCGAACGCGTTTATGACAGCGCGCGTGCCAGCGGAGCCCGGCGCGTGGTTGTTGCCACGGACGATGCGCGCATCAACGCTGCAGTGCGCGGATTCGGAGGCGAAGTCTGCATGACCGGCAGCGATCACCGTTCTGGGACCGACCGAATCGCGGAAGCGATTGCGATCCTTGCGATTGACGGCGATGAGATTGTGGTCAATCTGCAGGGCGACGAACCGCTGATGCCGCCGGCCCTGATCCGTCAGGTGGCCGATACGCTGCTTGCCCATCCGCAGGCTTCCATGGCGACTGCCGGGCATGCGATCCATGACCGGCGCAGCTTCCTCGATCCGAACGTTGTCAAGGTCGTTACCGATCGCAGCGGGTTTGCGCTCTATTTCAGCCGCGCCCCGATTCCGTGGCCGCGTGACGAAACCGCACGCGTCGGCGAGTTTGCGGTGGATGCGCTGCGGCACATAGGAATCTACGCCTATCGTGCCGAATTCGTGAGTCGCTATGCCGACTGGCCGCCGTGTCCGCCGGAGCGCATAGAGGCACTCGAGCAGCTGCGCGTGCTCTGGAACGGGGAGCGTATTGCCGTATGCGAGACGCCGGAAGCGCCCCCCGGCGGAGTCGATACTGCCGAGGATCTGGAAAGGGTGCGGGCGGTTTTCGGGCGCGGGGGATGAGCGGCAGCAGGGCCGGCGCCCACTGCAGCATGCGCCAAGAGAAGCTAGGAACCGGGGAAGGGCGATGGTAAAGGTGCTTTTCGTGTGTCTTGGAAACATTTGCCGTTCACCGACGGCCGAGGGTGTTTTTCGCGCGGTGGTGCGCGCCCAGGGACTGGAGGAGGTCATCGAAATCGACTCCGCCGGCACCCATGCCTACCACATCGGCGAGGCGCCCGATGCGCGCGCCCAGGCGGCGGCGGCGCGGCGCGGCATCGATCTTTCGGGGCTGCGCGGTCGTCAGGCGACGCGTCGCGACATCGAATCCTTTGATTTCATTCTCGCGATGGACCGCGAGAATCTGAGACATCTGCTCGCCTTGAGTCCTCCTGGCCAGGAAGGGAAGATCAGGCTGTTCCTGGAATTCGCGCCTTTGCGTCCGGAACGTGAGGTGCCCGATCCCTATTTCGGCGGCGAAAGCGGCTTTGACCGCGTTCTGGACATGGCTGAAGAGGCAGCAGTCGGACTGCTCGAGCATATCCGGCGCGAACGGCTGTAACATGGGCGGACCGGCGATCGGCGGCGTCTGACACCATGAGCGTGGCTGCCGGTCGGGTCGTGCCGCCGGGTTTCGCCGGCGGGCGGCTTGCGCGCTTCGGCCTTGCGATGAGGCGTCATCGCCAGGCAATCCAGACGGTGCAGTGGGTCGTGGTGCTTTTCTATGTGGTGCTCGTGACGGCGCCAGCATTCCTGCCCCTGCCGGCCGCGAATACCCACCTGTGGAACAATCTCACACGTTTTGCACGGTTCGTTTTCTGGGGTGTCTGGTGGCCGCTTGTCATCCTTTCGGTCATGGGCCTGGGGCGCTTTTGGTGCGGCGTGTTCTGCCCGGAGGGCACGCTCAGCGAATGGGTTTCGCGCTACGGTGCCGGACGCGGTATCCCGCGCTGGATGAAATGGGGCGGCTGGCCCTTTTTCGCCTTTCTTGGCACCACGGTCTTCGGCCAGCTGACCAGTATCTACGGTTACCCCAAGCCCATGCTTCTCATCCTGGGCGGTTCAACGGCCGCCGCCGTGACGGTCGGACTGCTGTATGGGCGCGGCAAGCGCGTGTGGTGCCGGCATCTGTGTCCAGTGACCGGGGTATTCGCGCTGCTGGCCAGGACTGCCTCCGTCCGTTTCCGCACCGACCGAGACATCTGGGATGCGGCGCCGGCCGGACATCGCACCAGCCGGACACATGCGGTGAACTGTGCGCCGCTGATCAACATCCGTCGTCTCGATGGATCCCCTGTCTGCCACATGTGCGGACGCTGCGCGGGGGAGCGCGGGGCGGTCGCGCTTGCCTGGCGTGCACCCGGCGCGGAGATCCTCGAAACGGGTGCTGCGCAGTCCCGGTCACAGATCCGGGAGTCAACCAGATGGCAGGCACGACTGCTGGTCTTCGGCATGCTCGGAGTCGCGCTCGGGGCCTTTCAGTGGCGCGCCTCGCCGTGGTTCGTGATCGCCAGGCTGCACGCGACCAGTTGGCTGATCGCCCACACTGTAACGTGGCCCCTGCGTGCCCCCGGACACTGGTGGCTTCTCACCCATTATCCGCAATCCGACGACGTGTTCAGCTGGCTCGACGGCGCGATGATTTTCGCCTACATCGGTAGCGAGGCGCTCGTCGTCGGAAGCTGGATCGTGGCCTGGATGCGGCTGATAGAAACGTTCACGGGGATAGTCTGGCAGCGGTTTGCTGAAGTGCTCATCCCCTTTGCCGGCATCAGTCTGTTTGTCGGATTAAGTTTTCTGACCAGTTCACAGCTCGCAGCCGAGGGGGTGCACCTGCCGTGGGCCAACCCGGCGCGTGCCGTTTTGCTGGTGGCGGCCACCGCGTGGAGCGTGGCGCTCGCCGTACGTCTTGCCACCAGACATCGCGTCGCCGCCGCGGCCGCGACGCTGCTGGCCCTTGCCCTGCCGCTTGCTGCCTGGACGGCGCAAATATTTTTCTGGTAACCGGGCAGGTTTTCGGCCAATCAGAGACATCGCGCCAAAACGGTGTGTGGATGACGCAGGAATCAGATGTGGAACTCCCGTGTTCGGTCATCGTAGCCGAATAGCTCGGCATAGCGTGCCCAGCCGGTGACGACCCGCAGGGTTCTCTCCACGTCGCGGCGGGTAAGATGGTCCTCAAGCTCCGACTCGAAGCGCACGCGTGGCGCGCGGTGACCGCCGCGCTCATCGAGCACCCTCCGGATATGAGCGGAGAGCGGCACGAATTCCAGCAGATGCTCCTTGAACAGCCGCTTGCGCTCATCGGTTCCGCCATGGACGAACATGCGGCCGGCGGCGGTAAGCCGCACGGCACCGTTACTGAGTTCGGCGAACCCCAGCATGTGCAGCGATTCGGCAAGCGGGAACAGATCGTCCACCTGCAACCCGAGCGCACGGGCGATCTCGCGCAGTCCGGAACGACCGTGATACGGAGCGCCCGTCAGGGTTTCGAGCAGACCACTCATCTGGCTGACGGACGCGCGGGCCAGAGGCCGTGCAAGTCCGCCGTGCGGCTGGCCCGGTGCCGCGGAAAAGACGACCGCCCGGGAAGTGAGGATGGCATAGATTTCGTCGACCACGGTCCGGAACGCATCGTCCAGCCGGTTACGGGGGTGTGCAAGGCCCACCGGAATTTCCGCCGCCACGCGCCCGGGATTGGAGGAGAGGATCGCGATCCGGTCGCACATCAGCACAGCCTCTTCGATGTTATGGGTCACGAGCAGCGCCGATGTGGTCGGAATCGCCTGTTCCTGCCACAGATCGATGAAATCGGTGCGCAATGTCTCCGCCGTCAGCACATCGAGCGCCGAAAACGGCTCGTCCATGAGCAGCACAGGTGAACCGGTGACCATTGCGCGGGCAAATCCGACACGCTGGCGCATTCCGCCGGAGAGTTCGCGCGGATAGGCACCCTGGAACCCGTCGAGACCGATGAGGTCGATGGCGGACTCGGCGCGCTCGCGTCTTTCGCGCCCGCAGAGGGCGAAGGCGTCGAGCCCGGTTTCGACATTCTCGATGACTGTCAGCCACGGGAAAAGCGCGAACGTCTGGAATACCACCGCGATGCCTTCGCTTGGACCCGTGAGCGGCATTGCACGGTGATAGACCTGCCCGGAGGTGGGCCGCACCAGTCCGGCCGCGATGCGCAGCAGGGTCGATTTTCCGGCCCCGGAGCGTCCGAGCAGGCCGAGGATCTCGCGGGCGTGCAGAGCCAGATCGATGTCTGCCAGAACCGGCAGGGGTTCGCCGGAGGGTTTGGCGAAATCCATGCAGACCTTGCGCAGTTCGATGAGCGGGCGTTCGGACTGGGAATTCATGGGATGCGTCAATCGAGCCGTGTGCGTCGTTCTGCGAAGACGTACAGCGGGCGCCAGAGCAGGCGGTTCATGGCGATGACCAGGGCCGACATGACTGCGATTCCGAGCGCGGCGCGCGGAAAGTCGCCGGCTTCCGTCATGCGCGAAATGTAAGCGCCCAGGCCACCGGCGGTGAGTTTCGTAGGCCCCCAGCGGACCACCTCCGAGACTATGCTCGCATTCCAGGCTCCGCCGCATGCCGTGATCGCGCCGGTTACGTAATAGGGGAAAATCCCGGGCAGCATGATGTCGCGCCACCAGCGCCAACCCCGGATGCGCAGACTGGCAGTGGCCTCGAGCAGGTCGGGCGGCAAGGCACTTGCGCCGGCGATCACGTTGAACAGAATGTACCACTGCGCCCCGAGAATCATCAGCGGACTCAGCCAGATCGCCGGAGTGAGGTTCAGCCGAACGATGAGAAACACCACCACCGGGAAAAGCAGATTGGCAGGAAAGGCGGCCAGAAACTGTGCGACCGGCTGTACCTTTCGCGCCAGCCTGGGCCGCAGTCCGACCGCGATTCCGATCGGGACCCAGACTGCGCTTGCCACTGCTACGAGCACGATCACCCGCAGCAGAGTGAGCGCGCCGCTCCTCGCAGCGACCGCTACGTCGTGCCACGAAAGCGCCACACGAGCGAAACCCAGAAGCTCCACGAGGACATAGCCCAGGACGCCAAGCAGCAGACCAAACCACATGATGTCTGCAATCCGGCTACGGGATAGGTAGCGCCCCAGCCGCTGCACGCCAGCGGGACAAGACAGCCGCGCACGGGCAGCCGTCGTCACGCCAGCCGCGACCGGCCGTGTGAAGCTGCGCAGCAGCCGGGAATGCTGAAACAGATCGAGAACCCAGGAGCGTGACCTGACCAGCGCGGAAGTAGTGGCGACCTGGAACTGTTCCGACCAGACAACCAGTGGACGGAAAAACATCTGGTCGTAAACGAGGATGGCGGCACCCATGGCAGCGATTGCCCATCCGACCGCTGCCAGGTTGTGCTCTCTGATCGCCTGGGCAACGTACGCACCGACGCCGGGCAGTCTTATCTGCCGGCCATCGACCGTGATGGCTTCGGATGCGACGACGAAGAACCATCCTGCCGACATCGACATCATCGTATTCCATACGAGCCCCGGCATGGCGAACGGCACCTCTAGACGCCAGAATCTCTGCCACGCGGAAAGTCGCAGACTGCGGCTTGCTTCGTCAAGGTCGCGCGGAACGGTACGCAGAGACTGGTAGAAGCCGAACGCCATGTTCCAGGCCTGGCTGGTAAAGATGGCGAAGATGGCGGCGAGCTCCGGGCCCAGCTGGCTGTCGGGAAACGCCGAAATGAGAAAAGGCACAGTGAAAGCAAGATAGCCGAGGACCGGTACGGACTGCAGCACATCGAGCAGCGGAATCAGGATCATCTCGGCGCGGCGGCTCTTGGCGGCGAGCGTGGCATAAGTGAAGGTGAAGGCCAGGGAGGCTGTGATGGCAACGAACATCCGCATCGTCGTGCGCAGCGTATACAGCGGTAGTGCTGCGGGCGACAGACTGATCGGCAGCGGATGCGCAACAGCCAGAGGCGCAACCATCTGATGCGCTCCCGAGCCGACCAGAATCAGCGCACCCAGAACCAGGATGGTGGCAGCCAGATCCTGCCAGCTCGCCTGGCGCAGATGCCACCGTGCCCCGCTTAAAACCTCTGCGTGTTGTTCCACGAAGGTTTCCAGTACATCCATGGCTTGCCGCAGGCGGCGGAAAGAATGCGCGCGGACGCGCACTTCCTTGTTCGTCCCTCCGAAGTTCGACGGGGTCGCGCTGCGAGCGAGGCTGGCAACGGGTGCTCCCGTCCCCGGAATCATTTTCTATCCTGGGCATTTTATGCCAATCGCCGGGTGACGGCATCATTTCTCAACGGGATCGCTCCACGATGCCCGCAGGACCCGCGCAAGATGTTACGCGGGCTTGTGCCACGGAGGGTGCGGTACAAACCAAATGTTCATAGCCTCGCAGGCGCTGGCGGCTTGGGTACGCAGCTGTATTCCTGCCCGCCGCGATCCTGGATTTTCGTTTGCCACTCTGCCAGGTCTGGATGAGACTATGTCATGATGCGTTAGCATCGCAGATCTAGAGGGCCGTATGTGCGGCCGATGACCGCAATGCGGCGAAGGCGACTCGGCGCGGTGGGCGCAGGAAAGAGCACTATGTACGACCAATGGCAGGGACCATCTCCGGCGGAAGACTACGATGCCTGGTATCGCACGGTGCGCGGTGCCTGGATCGCAGATGCGGAGTTCGCCCTGATGATGAAGCTTCTACGCCCAACGTCCGGCACGTCCGTACTCGACGTCGGCAGCGGCACCGGTCATTTCAGTCGCCGCTTCGCTGCCGCCGGGCTCTATGTTACGGGACTTGAACCCGATCCGGCCATGCTGGCGTACGCATCGTTGTCGGGCGGAGGCGTAAATTATGTGCGTGCTGCGGCCAATGACCTGCCGTTCGCCGCACATTCGTTCGACTATGTCGCAGCGGTGACCAGCCTGTGTTTTATCACGCAGGCGTCGCGGGCCCTTGCCGAAATGTGGCGCGTCTGCCGGAGCGGACTGATTCTCGGGCTGCTCAACCGCCACAGCCTCCTGCATAGCATGAAGCGCGGGACAGGCAGTTACCGCGGTGCCCGCTGGGACACGGCGGAGGAAGTGCGCGCATGGTCACGCCGGCTCGATCCATGGCCGCGGATGAAAGTGCGCAGCGCGGTGTTTCTGCCAGGAGGCGGAGCGGGTGCTCGGTTCATCGAGCCGCTCATTCCCGCCGCGCTGCCGTGGGGCGGTTTTCTGGCCGTCATGATGCGTCGCGACGCTTCCGTCCGCGAACAGGCCGGTGGTTCAGGCAGATCGTGACGCCCTGTTCGCGTGGAGGCCGTCGATGCACATCAAGGCCCGCGGTTTGCGACTGGAATCCGCACGCGTATTCCGTTGGCTATCGGAAGCCCGTGGGCCGCTTTGGCAGCCGCTACAACTCCATAACGCGTTCGGCGGGCGTTCAAAGCGCAGAGGAGCCCGAGCAGTTCAATAACTCTGAATTCCGATCTGCCGAACAAGCTCAAGTGCACTTCCGTATCTTGCATGATCAAAACGAACGGCCGATGCCAGCGCGCAGGCAGGTTATTGAAGCAGGATAAACAGTTGCAGGCCGAGTTGATCCAAGTCATAGCCGGAATCCATGATGAGTTGAACGCTTTCCAAAGTAACTGCGCTTTCCTGCGCAATCATGTATATTTTTTGTCATGCCACGCACGATGGCCAGCATTCATGAAGCCGCCGAGTTCCTGGGTGTCGCGGCGCAAACCCTGCGGCGATGGGGGCGCGAAGGCAAGCTCATGCGCGATGAGTGCCCGGCAGGCAGACGGCGTCGCTACGACCTTGCGCGACTTCGACCCGAGCAACTTCGTGCGCAGGGCGAGCAACGGCGCACTGTGGGCTACGCACTGTCTTGAGTCATGACCGGAAGGACGATCTGGCGCGGCAAAAGCAGGTGCTCGAGATCTACTGTTGCAGCTTGATGAAGAATCAGCGAGCTGGCGCGATCCGTCGCCGATATGGGTTTCTTCGAGTTCCGGCGGCCACTGCAGTACAAGGCCAAAATGGGTGGCAGATCGCCGGTTCGCCAGTAATTAAGACGTGTTCGTCCTGCCGGCACAGGCTCGACGCTCTGCCCGAGCGGACGTGCGCGGGATGCGACGCGATCTACCACCGCGACTTCGGTGCAGCGACCAATCCGAAGAACACGGCCGTGAGTTCCACGGCATCAGCCTGCCGAGGGAAGGGCTCGGGCTCCGGCCGCAAGAGCGGAACAAAACCGGTCTCATGGAAGCGGGAAGTCAGCCTTGTTCATATTCGAACCTGAATGAGAAAGTCTGACGGAACGATTGGATAGCCTTGAGCGGCCAGCTGCAGCATCATGGGTAACAATTGCATGGAGGACGTCCTATGCCGTCTGCCGTAAGCGGGCCCGAGGCGCATCGCTACCGGCTGTCGGGAACCGCCCGGCAAGGATTTGCACTTGCGACCTGGGGTTTTTTCGCCGGGTTCGCAACGGTCGCCCTGTACGGGCCGGCTGCCGTGTTATTCCAGGACCAGATGCGCCTCACCGGAGTCTCGCTCGGGTTGCTGGTCGCAGCCCCGCAGATTACCGGCTCGCTGTTCCGCATTCCCTTCGGCGCGTGGGTCGATCGTGCGGGGGGCCGCGTACCGATGCTGACCCTGTTGGGCCTTTCGTTGATCGGTGTGTGGGGGCTGGTGTTCATCCTGGCCACGACCGCGGCCATCGATTTTCGGCTCTATCCGGTCATCCTCTTTTTCGGTCTGCTGAGCGGCTGCGGCGTCGCCTCGTTTTCGGTCGGAATCCCGCAAGTCTCCTACTGGTATCCCCAGAGCCGTCAGGGAGCGATCCTGGGTATCTACAGTGGCATCGGAAATCTGGCACCAGGACTGTTCACGCTGCTGCTGCCTGTAGCGATCGAAACTTGGGGGGTCATGGGGTCATATCTGGGGTGGCTGCTGTTTCTGATTGTCGCAGCCTCGGTCTACGCATGGTTCGCGCGCGACGCCTATTACTTTCAGCTGCGCGCCCAAGGGGTCGGTGCGGACGAGAGCCGCGAGATCGCCGCCCGGCATGGGGAGGAGCTTTTCCCGAAGGAATCGGTATGGCATGCGCTGATGGTCGCGGCCGAGAATCCCCGCACGTGGGGGCTTATGGTGCTCTACTTCGTCTCCTTTGGCGGGTTCCTGGCGCTGACCGTATGGTTCCCAATTTTTTGGGTGAACTCCTATCACGTAAGCATGGTGCAGGCCGGCATCCTGGGCGGGGCGGGCTTTTCGCTGCTCGCGGCCGTCATACGTGTCTACGGCAGTGCACTATCCGAGCGGTTCGGTGCAGAGCGCGTTGCGGTGCTCGCGTACTCGATCGTACTGGCCGGCGCGCTACTGCTCACTCTGGGCCGGAGCTTTTGCCTGAGTCTCGCGGGCGAGATGTTTATCGCGCTCGGCATGGGTACCGCTAACGCAACGGTGTTCAGGATGGTACCGAGATACGTGCCCGAGGCCGTAGGGGGTGCATCGTGGTTCGTGGGAGGGATCGGGGCCACCGGCGGCTTCATGCTGCCGCCTTTTCTGGGCGCCGTGGTTGACGCGCTGGGCAGGCGCGGTTATGCGGGCGGGTTCTTCGCCTATCTGGTGCTGGCGGTAATCGCTCTGATTGTCTCAAGCGGTTTCTGCCGCATCGGGATGCAGAGGTCCGGACCTGCGGGCGGGCAGCACTGATGAAAGCCAACGGGCTGCGTGCCGGACGAACCTTGCCGCCTTTGTGCCGGGCCCGGCGCAGCAACCGGGCATGCACCGCCGGCGACCGTCATCCGAGTCGGGGTCGGTCCGCGCACTGGCAGGCATCGGCAGCGGTTATACTGGCGGCTGTGCCAATGCCGCCGGTCAAAACGCTGCCCTGGGTCCCGCTTCGCGCCGCGGCGGGTGACCACGATCGTCGCCTGGCCAGCGCGCCGGTTGTGGCCACGGCGCGTTCCGGATCGATGTATAGGTCATCCGGCAGCCTACGGGCGCGCCGCCTGTTACGGGGCTGACGCGGCTTGGCCGGCCGACATTGCATGCACCGTCCCACACGATCGCTGGTGTGGTGGCAGGTGCTGTACCGGTACTCTCTCTTCGAAGCGGGCGACGCCGGATGGTCGCTGATCGTTGTCTCTACGTATTTCGGGACCTATCTGCAAACGGTCCTGAAAGCACCCGGGTCAGACCTCGGCTGGGCCGTGACGGGCGGCGCGGTGATCATCGCGGTGCTGTCGCCGATCCTGGGCGCGGCCGCCGACCACAGCGGCCGGAGGCAGCCGTATCTGCGCGTTGCCGTTTTCGGAGTTGTGCTGACGACCGCCGGCCTAGCATGGACCGGCACGGCCCCTGCGGCGTTGCTGCTGTTCATGCTCGCCTATATCTGCATCAACGCGGCGTTTGCGTTCTTCGCCGCGATGATCCCGGCCGTGAGCAGCGAACGCAATGTCGCGACCGTGGTCAGCATGACCGTCGGCGTCGGATATGCCGGGGCTCTGCTCTGCATGCTGACCCTGAGCCGGCTCGTAACGAGCGACGCACTGGCGGGCCGGGTGTTCCTCCCGATGGCCCTGATCTATCTGGGCTTCGCCATGCCCGCCATGTACCTTTCGCCCGACCTCATCCCCAGAAACCCCTCCGCTATCCACTTTGCCGCGGCGTATCGTAGGCTGCGGCAGACCATTCGCGAAGCGTCCAGATACCGCCACCTGTTCCGTTTCCTTGTCGGCGATTTCTTATACAAGAATGCCATTGCCTCGGTCATTACGCTCATGGGGCTGTATTCGCGCAATGTGATGGGATTCAAGGCCAACGAGCTCGCCTCGCTCTTCGGGCCGGCGATTGTGGTGGCAATGCTGTCGGCCTGGCTATTGTTCGGTCCGCTGATCCGGACCGTCGGCCCCAAGCGGACAGTTTTGATAGACCTGGCGGTCTGGCTGCTGCTTTTCGGCGCCATACTGACGATCAGACCGCAGATGTCACTTGATCTGGGCGGATGGCAGTTGCGCGGGAAACAGCTTTTTGCCGGGATCGTTGCGCCGCTGGCCGGCATCGGGCTTGCCGGAGTCTGGTCCGGCAGCAGGGTGCTCCTCACGGCGCTGGCGCCTGTCGAGAAGTCCGGCGAATTCTGGGGGCTCTACAACCTTTCGGGTCGCAGCGCCAGTGTACTGGGTGATGCCACGTGGTCGACGATTTTGACTGTGCTGGGAGAAGGGTTGCGGGGGTATCAGGCGGCGGTCGTGGCACTGGCGTTGTATGTATTGCTGGGGGCCGCGCTGATCGCGTCACTGCCAGATGTCCGTCCTTCACCTGGAAACTTTCGGCCACCGATTTGAAGTCGGGGTCGTGCCTGCCAGGCACCGGAAGAGCAGCCGCGCGCGTTCTGCCATCGCGGAGGAAATCCTGGAGGCAGCTGTTCCGTACGGCTGCAGATAACCGAGTGTACCGAGGCGCCTGAGCGTGACTACGGAAAAAACAATGCCAGCGGAGTTTTCCGGACTTTCTGACGCGGATGTCCGGGCGCGTGTCGAGCGCGGCGATATCAACCGCATCAAGGCGCCGGCGAGCCGGACGACTCTTGAAATCGTACGCACCAATGTTTTTACCCGGTTCAATGCGCTTCTGGGGACGCTATCCGTCGTGATTCTGATGACCGGCCCCTGGCAGGATTCTCTGTTCGGCGGGATTGTCATCGTCAACGCCCTGATCGGAATCGTCCAGGAGCTGCGTGCAAAATGGACGCTCGATCGCCTCTCCGTGGTGAGCCAGCCCAAAGCCCGTGCGGTACGTGCCGGGAGCAGCATCGACATCCCGACGGAAGAGATCGTCCTGGACGATCTTCTGGAACTCGCAGCTGGCGATCAAGTGGTCGTCGACGGACTGCTGCTCTCGGCTGCGGGACTCGAGATCGATGAATCCCTGCTCACCGGGGAATCCGAAGCAGTTTCCAAAAAGGCCGGCGAGGAAGTACTGTCGGGAAGCTTCGTGGTCGCTGGCTCGGGCCGTTGCCGCGCAATCCGCGTCGGAGCCTCGTCCTACGGGCAGCGTCTCGCCGGTGAGGCCAGGAGCTTCAGCTTGGCGCATTCCGAGTTGCGGGCGGGGATCGACCGGATTCTGCGGTACATTACCTGGGCCATCGTGCCGACCGCCGCTCTCCTTTTTACCAGTCAATTCGTGATACAGGGGGCGGTCGCCGGTGCGTTGCTGTTTTCTGCCGCCGGCGTCGTAGCGATGGTGCCGGAGGGCCTGGTGCTGTTGACCAGCCTTGCGCTGGCGGTCGGAGCCATGAGGCTCGCCGGCCAGCGCACCCTGGTTCAAGATCTCGCCGCAATCGAAACTCTCGCCAGAGTCGACGTCGTCTGCCTCGACAAGACCGGAACGCTGACGGAACGCGATCCGCGCGTAGAGCGCATCGAGATGCTGTTCGGCGAGCATCCCGATGCCACGCACGCACTTGCCGCCCTAGCCGTGGCTGAGCCGACGCCGAACCCCACTCTACTGGCAATCGGACGCGCTTATCCGGAGGAACAGCCGCGTGCCGTCAGCGATTTCGTGCCGTTCTCATCGTCCCGTAAATGGAGCGGCGCAAGCATCGACCGGCTCGGCACCTGGGTACTCGGTGCCCCCGAAGCGCTGCTCGCCGGAGTCCCCGGAAGCGGGGCGCTGCGCCAGCGTGCCGAGGAGCACGCGCACTTCGGGTACCGCGTGCTGCTTCTTGCCAGATCCGACCGCAGCCTTGCGTCCGAGCAGTTGTTGAGCGGTCTCGCTCCGGCAGCCTTCGTCCTGCTGACCGAACAGATTCGCGTGGATGCGGCCGACACCCTGCGCTACTTCGAAGCGCAGGGTGTCGCGATCAAAGTGATTTCCGGAGACCATCCGGTCACGGTGAGCCACATCGCAACCCAGCTCGGAATCGCACACGGCAACGATCCCGTCGACGCGCGAACGCTGCCGCAGGGCGCGGACGCATTTTCCGGATTGGCGGAAACACGCTCGGTCTTCGGACGGCTGTCACCTGAGCAGAAACGATCGCTCATTGCATCGCTGCAGGAGAACGGCCACATGGTCGCAATGGTGGGTGACGGGGTAAACGATGTCCTCGCGCTAAAGCGCGCCGACGTCGGGGTTGCCATGGGCGCCGGGGCCCGGGCGGCCAGTGCCGTGTCGCACGTTGTGCTGCTCGACAATCGCTTCGCCAGCCTTCCGGCATCCATCGCTGAGGGGCGCAGGGTGGTCGGCAATGTCGAGCGGCTCGCGGCGCTGTTCCTGACCAAAACTGTCTATGCAATGATCCTGGCGCTGGTGGTCGGCGTCGCCGATGTGACATTCCCCTTTCTGCCCCGGCACCTGACCCTGGTCGGTGCGCTGACGATCGGAATCCCCGCCTTCTTCCTGTCACTCGAACAGAACACTCAGCGGGCGCGCCCCGGATTCGTCGAGCGCGTTCTGCGCTTTGCCGTACTCAGCGGCCTGTTCGTGGCCGGCGCGACGTTTGCGGTCTATGTGCTGTTGCACGCCGGCCTGGGGGCAGACCGGACCGCAGCGACAGTTGTTCTGTTCGCGGTCGCCACCTGGGTGCTTGTAAGCGTGGCTCGGCCGCTCAATTCGGCTCGCATGCTCGTGGTCGCAGGTACCGTGGCAGCATTCGTGACCGTGCTCAGTGTGCCGGTGCTGCGAGCGTTCTTCGCGCTGGATCTCCTGTCGCCCGCAGCGTGGCTGGTTGTGAGCGCGGTTACGATCGTGGCTATCGGCGCGCTGCACTGGAGTTCGGCATTTTCCGCCCGTCCTCTTTCGCAGGCGAGGAAAAGCCGGCCGTTGCGGATCAGGGAAATGGTGGGGTGGCTGCTCGGCGCGGAGAGTCCCAAATGGCCGCTGGCGCTTGCCGCCGTACTCATCATCGGCGGCACGTGGCTGTTTTTCGGAGTGCTGGAGGATGTCATCAGTCACGACCGGCTGGTCGATGCGGATGTCTTTATCTATCATCTGGTGCAATCCCTTCGCATTCCGGCAATCGACCGCGTGATGATTGCAGCCACCGAACTGGGCGATGCGCAGGTCCTGATCCCTGTGATTCTCGTGACGTTGGCTTGGTTTCTGATCCGCAGGTTGTGGTTGACGGCCGGATATTGGCTGGCCACCATCGGCATCGCCGAAGTGCTGGCGAACGTGATGAAGCTGGCGTTGCACAGGCCACGTCCCGGGTCATTCTATAACGGGATCGAACAGTTCTCGTTTCCGAGCGGACATACGGCGATGGGCACGGTCGTGTACGGCTTCCTGGCGTATCTGCTGTGCCGCCAGGCCCGCGCGGGACTACGCAGGCTGGTCATGGTGACCGCTGCCACGCTGATCGGGCTGATTGCTGTTTCCCGGATCTACCTCGGTGCGCACTGGCTGACAGACGTGCTGGGCGGTTTGAGCTTCGGCGTAGTCTGGGTCGCCGCGTTCGCCGTTGCCTATGAATACCAGTCCCCTGAGCGACTCAGGCCGGAACGGTTGGCAGCGGTCGTGCTGGTGACCCTGGTCATCGCTGGCGGCACGCATGTCGCAGCAAGCTACCATGCCGATCGACTGCGCTATGCGCCGCGGACCGAGTCGGTGTCGATTCACCGCTGGCAATCCGACCCGGGTAGCCGACAACACCCGTACATGCATACAGCATGCGGTTGCCCTCGTGGCTGGCCGGGCCGGCATACCTTGCCCGCGGGCTGGATCAATCGCCGGCTTTCGGTTCCGAATGTGTCGATTCCGAGGCGGTCTGGGGTTCAGCCTGGACCGCATTGGCGCCCGGCGCCGGCATCACCGGTGTGACCACAGGCGGCAAGCCCCGATCCTCGCTTGCCGGTGCTGCTGCCGGCGGGGTGCTGGTGCCCTCCACCTTGGGGTGGACATAGGACTGTCCGGCGCCCGAGCCGGCTTCGCTGTCCGCGGGGACCAGCGTGTGTGTGCGTTCAGCCGCCGCCGGCGTATGCTCCGAAGTCGGAAATTCCGCAGGTGCCGCTTGATTCTCGGCCTCGCCGTGACGCGATGGGGATCTGCGCCGTCCGCGCCGTCCGCGCCGTCCGCGACTGCCTTCGGGCCGCTCTTTCTGTGCGGCACCGGCGCGAGACGGCTCACGACCCGGTGCTGGTGCCGGGACTGGCCGGCTTTCCGCAGTCCGGGACTCGGTCGGGCGCTGCTGGCCGGGATGGGCCGGACGGGGAGGGCGCTTCTCGCGGTGTTCGGGGCGTCGCCCCTGTGCCGGGCGTGCGGTCGAACGCGGCGTCGTTGCCTCGCGTGTGCGCTCCGGAGCTTTGGAAGCCTGGGCCGGTACCGTCGGCTCGGTGGTTCCGAACAACCGGCGAGCGATCCGCTTCAACATCCCTTCCCTAGGTACTGGGGTTGCAACGGGAACCTGAGCCGGGGTCGGCGCGGCCGCGTGTGTGATCTGGCCGACGGCAGGCTTCTCAGCCACCGGGCTGGGGACGGGGCGGGCATGACGCGGTTCCTCTTCCTCGTCCTCCTTGAGTTCGACTTCGTAGCTGGGCGTATCGCTTTCGGCCTCGTACTCCTCGCCGCGCAGCCTGCGCACATGGTAGTGCGGGGTCTCGATCTCCGGGTCCGGAATGATCACCACGGGGGTCCCGAGACGGGTTTCTATGGTGTTGATCTCGTGGCGCTTCTCATTAAGCAGGTAGGTTGCGGTTTCAACCGGAAGGTGGACATGCAGCGCCGCAGTGTTCTCCTTCATCGCCTCTTCCTGGATGTAGCGCAGCACGTGCAACGCCGAGGACTGGACACCGCGCACATGTCCGGTACCGTCGCAGCGCGGGCAGATCAGCGAGCTTGATTCTCCCAGCGAAGGGCGCAGCCGCTGGCGCGACATCTCGAGCAGCCCGAAACGCGAAATGCGGCCAACCTGCACTCGCGCCCGATCGGCTTTCAGGGCCTCGATCAGCTGGTTCTCCACGGCGCGCTGGTTGCGTGCCGGAGTCATGTCGATAAAGTCGATCACGATCAGGCCGCCCAGATCGCGCAGCCGTAACTGCCGGGCAATTTCCTCGGCGGCCTCGAGATTCGTATTGAGTGCGGTCTCCTCAATGTCCGCGCCCTTCGTGGCGCGCGCCGAGTTCACATCGATGGTCACAAGGGCTTCGGTATGATCGAACACGACCGCGCCGCCGGATTCCAGACGGACTTCACGCGAAAATGCAGACTCGATCTGATGCTCGATCTGGAAGCGAGAAAACAGCGGTGTCTCGTCCTGGTACAGCTTCAGTCTGCCCAGGTTCTGCGGCATCACCTGCTGCATGAACTTGAGCGCGCGTTCGTGAATCTCGGGATTGTCGATCAGGATCTCGCCGATGTCCTGGCGCAGGTAATCACGGATCGCGCGGATCACGAGATTGCTTTCCTGATAGATTAGGAACGGAGCGGTACGCTCCTCGGCCGCAGCGCTGATCGCATCCCAGAGATGAATCAGGTAATCGAGGTCCCACTGGAGCTCTTCGGCGCTCTTTCCGATGCCCGCAGTCCTGATGATGACGGCGTAATCCTCGGGGATCTTAAGCTGCGCCATGGCCTCCCGCATCTCGGCGCGCTCCTCCCCCTCGATGCGGCGCGAGATGCCTCCGCCCTTGGGATTGTTCGGCATGAGGACCAGATAGCGTCCGGCCAGACTGATGAACGTGGTGAGGGCCGCACCCTTGCTGCCGCGTTCCTCTTTTTCCACCTGGACGACCAGTTCCTGGCCTTCCTTGATCACATCCTTGATGCGCACCTGCGCCATCGGGGTCTTGTTGTCGTAATCCCGGAAATATATGCGGGATATTTCCTTGAGTGGCAGGAACCCCTGACGTTCGGATCCATAATCCACAAAGGCAGCCTCGAGGCTGGGCTCGACGCGCGTCACCTTCCCTTTGTAGATATTGCCCTTCTTCTGCTGATAGGTGGAGGATTCGATATCGAGGTCGAGGAGTTTCTGGCCGTCGACGATGGCTACGCGCAACTCTTCAGGGTGAGTTGCGTTAAACAGCATTCTTTTCATTTATCCAAAATTTCCCGACGCCCGGTCCAATGTACCGCACGCGCGGACGGCCACCTGGAGCCTCATGAAATAAACTCAAAGGCACACACCCCGCCGGCGATGAATATCATCCACCCGGCGTGGGCACGGTGGTTACCGCCCGGGCTGCTACGTCCCGTGGCGTCTTATTCGTTGCACCACTTCGGTCGGGTGAGCGGTGCGGAACCCATAGACGGCCCCACGGGCTACAAGCCTGCCGAATGCGTTTTCGGCGAGACGAGACCCCGGTTGTGGCCGATACCAGGCTTGCGCCCGGTACAAAAACCGGCAAAAAAGAAAACACCGCACCTACTGTTCGTCCCGGACGAACGGGTGGCGCGGGTGCCTCAATATAACAGCGCATCGCTATCCCTGCAAATCTGTTATCATTTTTGTCTATGTCAGCAGCCAAGAAGGCAACGCGGTCGAATCCCGCCTCGCGCGTCAGACAAGTGCAGGTGGACGAAGAGCACACCGGACAGCGTCTGGATAACTTCCTGATTTCCCAGCTGAAAGGGGTTCCGAGAACCCATATCTATCGGCTGCTCAGACGCGGGGAGGTGCGCATCAATAAAGGGCGCAGCCGCGCCGATTACCGTATTCGCTCCGGTGACATCGTGCGTATTCCGCCCGTGCGAACCGCCCAAGGCCAAGCGCAGTTGCAGGCGTCGACCCAGGACGGTGTCCAGTATGCTTGGCTCGAGCAGCGAATCCTGTACGAGGACGAGGCGCTTTTGGCTGTGGATAAGCCGTCCGGTCTGGCGGTGCATGGTGGAAGCGGAGTGAGCCTCGGTCTGATCGAGATGCTGCGCCGGCTGCGTCCGCAGGCACGCTCGCTGGAACTGGCGCACCGGCTCGACCGTGACACCTCCGGCTGCCTTCTGATCGCCAAGAAGCGGAGCGTGCTGCTGCGGCTGCATGCGATGTTGCGCGAAGGGAAGGTCGACAAGCGCTATCAGGCCTTGTTGGCCGGAACATGGAGCGGTGGAACACGCACAGTTACCGCGCCATTGCGCAAACATGAGCTTAGTTCCGGGGAAAGGCGGGTCAACGTCGATGAAAGCGGCAAGGAGTCGGCGAGCCGTTTCCGAGTGCTGCGGCGTTATGCCGGCGGGGAACAGGGCGATTTTACCGCCACGCTGGTGGAGATCGAACTGCTTACCGGGCGAACCCATCAGGCGCGGGTGCATGCGGCCCACACCGGGCATCCGATCGCCGGCGACGAAAAGTACGGGGACAAGGTTTTCAATGCAAAGGCGCGCGCCCTCGGTCTGCGGCGTCTGTTTCTGCATGCCGCCCGCCTGCGATTCGACCACCCTGCACAGGAACGCACGCTGGAACTCGAGGCGCCTCTGCCCGAGGAGCTGGCCGACCTGCTGCGGCGGCTGGATCGGCGATAGGCGCGAACCCATGAACGCGCGTTATGACCTGATCGTATTCGACTGGGACGGTACGCTGATGGATTCCGAGCGCAAGATCGTGCGCTGCATGTCGGCTGCCGCCGCCGATCTGGGCCTTGCCGATCCCGGTGCCGATGCGATCCGCCAGATCATAGGTCTGGGCCTCGACGAGGCCATGGGAGAACTTTTCCCGCAGGCGCCGGCCGCGCTGCGGCAGCGTCTTACGCTGCGTTACCGTGAGCACTTCCTCAGTCTTGACCAGACGGACATGCCGCTGTTCCCGGGCGTGCAGGAGGGGCTGCCGCGCCTGGCGCAAGAGGGTTTCCTGCTGGCGGTGGCGACCGGCAAGGCGCGGCGGGGGCTTGACCGGGTCCTGGACGAAACCGGTACCCGCCGCTATTTTTCCGCCACCCGCTGTGCCGACGAGTCATTCTCCAAGCCTCATCCGGGAATGCTCGAAGACATCCTCGGACAGACCGGAGTCCCGCGCGACCGTGCACTGATGGTCGGTGACACGACCTACGACATGCTGATGGCGCGCAATGCGGGAATTGCGGCGCTTGCCGTGAGCTACGGTGCGCACGACCGCGCGCAGCTGCTTGAATGCGCGCCGCTCGGCTGCGTGGATTCGTTCGCCGAAATATGCCGCTGGGTTTCGTGAAGCCGGAGCGCACCCCCGCAGGTGCATCGGCGACGGATGGCGCGCGCTGTGTGCGTCCCGGGGATCATATATGCGATATGCACGAGCTGGAGGACGGCGGCCGCGGTGTCCGCTTCATGCTGACCGCAGCCGATGGGCTGCGAACGGCGTTCGTCGTCCGCCATGCGGGCCAGGTGTATGGCTATCTGAACGAGTGCGCCCAGCGCGCACTCGAGCTCGACTGGGTGGAGGGCGAGTTTTTCGACGCGCATCGGGAGTTCCTGATTTGCGCCGTCCACGGCGCGCGCTATGATCCGGTGAGTGGGGCCTGCATCGATGGAGCGTGTGCTGGCCGAGGGTTGGCAGGACTGCCTCTGGAAATCTCCGGCGACGAGGTGCGGCTCGCGCGCGAGCTGTCCGTTCCCTGCCGACCGGCTGACCGAAACCCTGACACAGCGAGTACGCAAGAATGACGGAAAACAGCACGGAACCGGGCAGCGACGAAAAGGGCCGCAGCGGGCAGTGGGAGCGCAGCCTCCTGGAACGGCTGGCATTCGCGGCGTTGACCGAACAGCGCAGAGCGCGCCGCTGGGGAATCTTTTTCAAGCTGCTGCTCGTTGTGATCGTGCTCGGCATCATTATCCTGTCCGAGACGGGCAACTGGGGAAAGTCCGCGCTGGTCGGCAGGTACACCGCGCTGGTCCATCTTGATGGCGTGATTTCGGCCGACAGCCAGGCCAGCGCCGACAACGTCATCTCCGGC
This sequence comes from Pseudomonadota bacterium, assembly GCA_021790335.1. Taxonomy (GTDB): domain Bacteria; phylum Pseudomonadota; class Gammaproteobacteria; order Acidiferrobacterales; family UBA6901; genus JAJYCY01. The sequence continues at coordinate 85,253 of JAJYEE010000002.1, forward strand.
CTGCGCGCGGCGTTCGCCAGCAAGCAGACCGCGGGAGTCATCGTGAGCGCGGACAGTCCGGGCGGCAGCCCGGTACAGTCTGCCGAGATCTACAATGCGATAAGGCGGCTGCGCCGCAAATACCCGAAGATACCGCTGTACGCAGTGATCGGCGACGAGTGTGCGTCGGGCTGTTACTACGCGGTTGCCGACGCCAAGAAGATCTATGCGAATCAGGCCAGCATTGTCGGGTCGATCGGCGTGCTGATAGACGGGTTCGGATTCGTCGATGCAATGCACAAGCTGGGAATCAAGCGGCGACTGCTTACCGCTGGCCGCTACAAGGGCATACTGGACCCGTTTTCGCCGCTTGCACCGAAGGAACGGAGCTATGCGCTGGGCATGCTGAGCGAGATCCACCGCCAGTTCATCGACGCCGTGAAGCGCGGACGCGGCAGCGCTCTCAAGAAAAACAAGAACCTGTTCAGCGGATTGTTCTGGACCGGCGAAGACGCCCGCAAGCTCGGCCTGGTCGATGGTTTCGGCAGCACTCGCTACGTGGCGCGCAAGATCATCGGCGCCCGGCACATCGTCGATTTCACGGTGCAGCAGAACTTCTTCGATCGCGTGGCCGGTCGCATCGGCACAAGCATCGCACAGCGCTTCGAAGCCGACCTGTTCCAGCCGGTGCCGCGACTGCGCTGAGCGCCGGTGCGCGCGGCGCTTTACGCGTAGCGCATGCGCGTTCCGTGCAGCAGGGACAGCGTAATCTCCTCGGCCGAAAGCTCCTGCGGAAAAAGAGTGCCGGAAATCTTGGCGCCATTGATGCTGGCGCCCTCGAGGCGGGCGCGCGAGAAATCGACGCCGCGCAGATCGGTCTGGCGGAAATAGCAGCCGCTGAAGTCGATTCCCTCGGCGAGGAGTCCGCGCAGGTCAAGGCCGCGAAAATCGCAATCCGCCAGATCGGGCGTGTCCCCGTGCTGGCGGCGTTCGTTGAAATCCTTGACCCGAGCTTCGCGCAGCAGCCGGTAGAGAGGGTCCGGGTTGTTGTGTATCGGTTTCAGGGTCATGGCCGTACCTCCGGGAACGGGCAATCCCCACTGGATCTGCCTTTATCCCAGAATAATTATAGCGGCCCACCGCGGCTGCGGAAGCCCGCATCAGAGAATGCGGATCGCCTCGTTCTCGAGCATTCTGCGCAGGGCGATGAGCGGCAGGCCGATGAGCGCCGTAGGATCGTCGCCTTCGAAGCGCTCCAGCAGCGCGATGCCTAGCCCTTCCGATCGCAGGCTGCCGGCGCAGTTGTAGGGTTTGTCCTTGCGCAGGTAGCATTCGATGTCCTGGTCGCTCAGGCGCCGGAAAACCGTAGCAAACGGAACGACCTCGCTCTGCGTACGGCCGCTCGCCGCGTCGATCACAGCGAGTCCGGTATGGAGCACGACCCGGCGCCCGGATGCCTCGCGCAGTTGCTGGACTGCGGCTTCGTGGTCTGCGGGCTTGCCCACGATGCGCCCGTTCTGGACCGCTACCTGGTCGGAGCCGATGACCAGTGCCGTCGGATGCAGGCGGGCGATGGCATTCGCCTTGGCGACAGCAAGGCGCTCGACCAGTGCTTGCGGCAACTCGTGTGCGAGCGGCTGTTCGTCGACTTCCGGGGCGATGGCGCGGAACGGAAGCTGCAGACGCTGCAGCAGCTCGCGCCGGAATACCGAAGAGGAGGCAAGAATCAGTTCGCGCTGCGGCACGGAAGCGGGCACCGGTGGCGCACGGGAAATAGGCGCATCAGCCGATCTCTAGCAGTACTTCGTCGGGATTGACGCTGTCGCCTTTGGAGGCGTAGACCGTCTTGACCGTGCCGGCGACGGGGGCCGGCACTTCGTTTTCCATCTTCATCGCTTCGATGACGAGTACCGGATCTCCCGCTTCGACGTGCCCACCCGGCTGCACCAGCACCGCTACGACGGTCCCCGGCATCGAGCTGGTGACGTGTCCTTCCTTGCTGGCTTTGGGCCGGTGCGAGACCTTGGAAGGCCGGGTGGCAACGCCGCCTTCGGCAGCGATCCCTTCCGCCAGCGTTTCCACGAGTATCTCTTCCGGCATGCCATCGACGGTGACGTAGAATGGCCGGCGGTGTTCGCTGCGGTGTCCGGCACCGGTGATCTTCAGATGATAGGTCTCCCCGTGCACGGTAACATTGAATTCGGTAGGCGCGGCCGTTGCCGGTCCGGGCACGACCGGTGCGGTTTGGACCTGCTCGGGTGCGAGCAATGACCCAGCGCGCGCTTCAAGAAACGCGCGCCCGACTTCCGGAAACATGGCATAGGTGAGTACGTCCTCCTCGCTGCTTGCGATGGCTCCGGCAGCCGCGGTGAGTCGCGCCATCTCCGGTTTCAGCGTATCGGCGGGGCGGCAGCTGATGACTTCCTCGTCACCGATCGCCATTCTGCGGACGGCTTCGTTCACCGGACCCGGTGCCCGCCCGTAGCGGCCCTGGAGATACAGCTTCACCTCGCTGGTGATGCTCTTGTATCTGCGGGCGGTCAGCACGTTGAGCACGGCCTGTGTGCCGATGATCTGGGAGGTCGGAGTCACGAGCGGCGGGTAGCCGAGGTCCTCGCGTACCCGCGGAATCTCGGCCAGCACCTCGGGCATGCGTTGCAGCGCACCCTGTTCGCGGAGCTGGTGCGCCAGGTTGGAAATCATCCCGCCCGGAACCTGGTTGACCTGCACCCGAGTGTCGACGCCGCTGTGCTCGCTTTCGAATTGACGGTACTTCTTGCGTACTTCATGAAAATAGCTGCCGATATCCTGCAGCAGTTCGAGATCAAGCCCGGTGTCGTATGGAGTGTCGCGGAAGGCGACGACCATGGATTCGGTCGGCGAATGGCTCGTGCCCCAGGACATCGAACTAATCGCGGTGTCCACATGTCTTGCACCGTTCTCGACCGCCTTGTACATGCTTATGTTGGCGATACCCGCAGTCGTGTGGGAGTGAAAGTGGAGGGGAATCTTCACCCTGGTGGACATCGCCGCGAACAGCTCGCTCGCGCGCACCGGGGTGAGCAGCCCTGCCATGTCTTTGATGCACAGGCTGTGGCAGCCCATCTTCTCGATCTCGACCGCCTGCTTGACGAAATGCTCGATCGTGTGGACCGGGCTTGTGGTGTAGCAGATCGCGCCCTGCGCGTGCTTGCCGGCGGCGATCACCGTGGCCACCGAGACCTGGATGTTGCGCAGGTCGTTCATGGCATCGAATATGCGGAAGACTTCGACGCCGTTGAGTGCCGCCTTGCGTATGAAAGCGGCGACCACGTCATCCGAGTAATGGCGATAGCCGAGAAGGTTCTGGCCGCGCAGCAGCATCTGGATCGGGGTGTTGGGCAGCGCCGTCCTGAGGTGTCGCAGGCGCTCCCATGGGTCCTCCTTCAGGAATCGGATACAGGCGTCGAAAGTGGCGCCGCCCCAGGCTTCTATCGACCAGAAGCCTGCGCGGTCGAGCTTGTCGCAGACCGGCAGCATGTCCTCGGTGCGCATGCGTGTGGCGATCAGCGACTGGTGCGCGTCGCGCAGTGCGAGTTCGGTAACGAACACCTTCTTCGACTTCATTGCGGCGGGATCCCTGACTGGTTAACGGCCGTAGTGCGCCGCGATCGCGGCCGCCACGGCCGTCGCGATGTGCGCCGGTGGCCGGCGCGCGGTGTAGTCTACCAGTTCGGCGTGCTGTTCGACGAAGCCGGTGTCGAATCTTCCGGCGCGGAACTCCGCTGTCTTGAGGATCTGAAGGTGGTAGGGGATGGTGGTCTTCACTCCCGCCACCCCGGTGTCGCGCAGGGCACGCGCGGCACGTGCAACGGCCTTGTCCCATTCGAGCGCCCAGACGGTAAGCTTGGCGCACATCGAATCATAGTGGCGCGGAAATTCGTAGCCGGTGTAGATCGCGGCGTCGGTCCGTACACCCGGCCCGCCGGGCGCGTAATAGCGCGTGATGCGTCCGAAACCGGGAAGGAAGTCGTTCTTCGGATCCTCGGCATTGATGCGGAACTGTATGGCGAAGCCGCGGCGCTCGACCTCGTCCTGACTGAAGCCGAGACGCGCGCCCGCAGCGATATTGATTTGCTCCTGCACGATGTCGATCCCGGTGATCTGCTCGGTGACTGTGTGTTCGACCTGCAGGCGGGTGTTCATCTCCATGAAATGGAAGCGGTCGTCGTGATCAAACAGGAATTCCACGGTACCGGCATTCTGGTAGCCCACGGCACGCGCCGCGCGCACCGCAAAATTGCACACCTGCATGCGCTGATCTTCGGTGAGCTGCGGCGAGGGCGCTGTCTCGACGAGCTTCTGATGGCGCCTCTGGATCGAACAGTCGCGCTCATACAGGTGCACAATGCTGCCGTAGCGGTCGGCAAGGATCTGAACCTCGATATGACGGGGGCGGGCAATGAACTTTTCCAGGAAGACATCGGCAGATCCGAACGCCTTGGTCGCTTCCGATACTACGCGTTCGAAACTGCGGCGCAGCTCATCCTCGTTGTCGCAACGGCGGATGCCGCGCCCGCCGCCGCCATTGGTGGCTTTGAGCATCACCGGATAGCCGATCCCGCGCGCAAGCTCCGCGGCTTCGGCGACGTCGCTCAGGCTGTGATCGCTACCCGGTATCACCGGTATGCCGGCCTCGGCCATGGCCCGGCGCGCCCGCACCTTGTCCCCCATGCAGCGGATGACCTCGGGCGGCGGTCCGATGAAGGTCACGCCGCGGCGTGCACAGACTTCCGCCAGTTCGGGGTTCTCGGAGAGAAATCCGTAACCCGGATGCAGGGCATCGCAGCCCGTGGTTACGGCCAGATTCACGATCCGATGCGCATTGAGGTATCCACCGAGCGGATCGGGTCCGACGTTGTAGGCTTCGTCGGCTTTTTTTACATGCAGCGCGCTGCGGTCGGCATCGGAGTAAATCGCCGCCGATTTAATACCCATCTCGGCGCAAGCGCGCACGATCCGGACCGCGATCTCGCCCCGATTGGCGACCAAAATTTTTTTGAACAAGGCAGGCTCCGTCGGAAGTCGCGGGCTGCGCCGGCAGCGGCACAACAGCAGGGCTGGGAAACCCATCATTAAGTCCCATTTGATCGTTTTACGTAAAGCCCGGGGGTGTGTCAATAAGCCCGGCCACGTCCGCCCCTTCCGGCCCGGTGGCCCGTTTCAGCGAACGCGTGCATTGCCAGTCGGGGGTTGCAGATTCCAGCCTGTTGGCGGCATGTTCGGCCAAATCCGCACCGATTTTGACAGTTTTCCCATGCAAATATATGATGCGCGGCCTATGTCCGCCATTTTGCCTGACGTCATAGACCCGATCCGGCTCGCCGACGAGGGATCGAGCCTGGTGGGCGAGCTGTCGGTGCAGGCGATGCCACGCTTGCGGGAATTGTGCCAGAACCCGACGGCGATGATGGTACAGGTGGCTCTGCGTTTCGACCGCGGTACGCATGGGCGGATGATGGAGGGAACCATAACGACCCGGTTGGAGTTGACCTGTCAGCGCTGTCTCGGTGCGCTGGAGCAGGACGTCGTGGCGCAGACACGCGTGGTTCTGCTGCAGGCCGGGGAACCGCACCCGGTCCTGGCCGAAGAAGTCGACTTTATCGAGGTCGCAGCACCTGTTTCCCTGCCTGAACTGGTGGAGGATGAGCTGCTGCTGGCATTGCCGATGACGCCGAGGCATCCGCAGGGAGAATGCCCCCACCCGGGGCGGGGGCGTACGGGCCGTCTGGATACCGACGCCGTTACGTCTCCTGGGCCGTTTGCGGCCTTGGCGGATCTCAAACGCAAGCAATGAGATTTCAGTTCCATGATGACAGAGAGGAATACCCATGGCCGTACAGAAAAGCCGGAAGACCCCATCAAAGCGCGGCATGCGCCGTTCGCACGACGCGCTGAAGACGCCCCATTTTTCCATCGAGCCGACGAGCGGAGAAACGCACCTGCGTCACCATGTCAGTGCCAGCGGCTATTATCGCGGGCGCAAGGTGTTCGACGCCAAGACCGACTGAGTCGGCCCGGTTCCAGCCGATCCGCAGCCCGGGCCTGCCGGCTGTGAGCATAACGATAGCTTTGGATGCCATGGGGGGCGATCGGGGGCTGCAGGTGACCATGCCGGCCGCTCTGGCGATGCTGCGCGAGCAGCCGGACCTGAGGCTCATCCTTGTCGGGCGGAGCAACGAGGTCCGCGCCGAGCTGAAGCGGCTCAATCGCGGCGAGGACGAGCGTCTTAAGGTGCACCATGCATCGGAGGTGGTCGGCATGGATGAACCGCCGGCCCAGGCGCTGCGCTCCAAGAAGGATTCGTCGATGCGCGTGGCGATCAACCTGGTCAAGTCCGGCGATGCGCAGGCCTGTGTCAGTGCCGGCAACACCGGCGCGCTTATGGCCACCGCACGCTTTGTGCTCAAAACGCTTCCGGGGATCGACAGGCCAGCCATCATTACCGCCTGGCCGACCATGCACGGTCATGTGCACGTGCTGGATCTCGGCGCCAACGTGGACGCTTCGCCACAGCAACTGCTGCAGTTCGGTATCATGGGATCGTTGCTCGTCGGCGCCATAGAGCACAAAACGGCCCCAAAGGTGTGCCTTCTTAATATTGGAGTGGAGGACATCAAGGGCAACGAGACCGTCAAGAAGGCATCGGAGCTTTTCAGGCAGAGCGAGCTCAATTACGGCGGCTACGTCGAGGGTGATGAAATCTTCACCGGCACGGCGGATGTCGTAGTTTGCGACGGCTTTGTCGGCAATGTCGCCATGAAGGCCAGTGAGGGCCTGGCACGCATGATCTCGCATCTGATGAAGGAGGCGTTCATGCGCAACCTATTCACGCGTGTGGCCGGCATGATCGCGATGCCTGTAATGCGGTCATTTCGCGACAAGGTGGATCCACGCCGCTATAACGGTGCATGCCTGGTGGGTCTCAACAGCATCGTTATCAAGAGCCACGGCAGCGCCGACGCTTACGCGTTCGGGAACGCCATACGCGTAGCGATTGCCGCCATTCGCAATCAGGTGCCAGAGCTCATCGGCAGCAAGCTGTCCTCGATGCAGGTTCGAAGCGCATCCGCATGAACTACTCGCGCATCGCCGGCACCGGCGGCTATCTGCCGCAGAAGATCCTCAGCAATGCCGACCTGGAGAAGATGGTCGACACCTCCGATGACTGGATTTTCTCGCGCACCGGAATCCGCGAGCGGCACATTGCCGCGCCGGGAGAGACAACCTGCGATCTGTCCGAACAGGCGGCATTGCGCGCCATTGCGGCCGCCGGCATCGATTCGAAGATGATCGATCTGATCATCGTGGCCACGACTACGCCCGACCGGGTGTTTCCGAGCACTGCCTGCCTGCTGCAGGAGCGCCTGGGAATACACGGCTGCCCGGCGTTCGACGTGCAGGCCGTGTGCACGGGTTTCGTCTATGCGCTCGACATCGCCGACAAGTTCATCCGTACCGGCACATCCCGCTGTGCCCTGGTCGTCGGCGCCGAGACTCTGTCGCGCATTCTCGACTGGACAGACCGCAGCACCTGCGTGCTGTTCGGCGATGGTGCCGGGGCGGTAATCCTGCAGGCAGCGACGGAACCGGGCATCGTCTCCTCCCATCTGCATGCCGATGGACATTACAAGGAGCTGCTCACGGTGCCTGCCGGAATCTCGCAGGGCTATGATAAAGTCCGGAGCAACCAGGCATTCGTGCAAATGCGCGGAAACGACGTGTTCAGGGTGGCCGTCAACACCCTGGAGCGCATCGTGGACGAGACGCTTGATGCCAATGGTCTGTGCAAGGGCGATATTCAATGGCTCGTGCCTCATCAGGCCAACATTCGGATCATAAGCGCCACGGCCAAAAAACTCGGGATGCCCATGGAACAGGTGGTCGTGACAGTCGACCGGCACGGCAACACCTCCGCTGCGTCTATCCCACTGGCGCTCGACGAGGCAGTGCGCGACGGCCGTATCTGCCGAGGAGACGTCCTTCTCATGGAGGCATTCGGCGGCGGCTTCACCTGGGGTTCCGTGCTGCTCAAGTACTGATAGCCGCGACGGGGCTGCAGACCGGAGATCCTTTTGCAAGCCGCTGCCGGTGCTTTCGGACGAACTCGCAAATCTAATCCAGATTGGAGATAAAGTATATAAATCAATGAATCCAAACTATAAACTTGCGCTCGTATTTCCTGGGCAAGGTTCCCAGTCGGTCGGTATGCTTTCAGCCTTGGCCGAAACCTGTCCCGAAGTAAGGGAGACATTCGGCGAGGCATCACGGGTGCTCGGCTACGACCTGTGGGCGCTGGTGAGCAATGGGCCCGAAGAGCAGCTGAACCAGACCGAGTTTACCCAGCCGGCCATGCTGGCCGCCGGCGTCGCCGTCTGGCGGGTATGGGTGGGCCGCGGCGGTCCGGTGCCGGCAGTCATGGCTGGCCACAGTCTGGGAGAATACACCGCGCTTGTGTGCGCCGAGGCAATGGGCTTTCCGGATGCCGTGCGGCTCGTGGCCGACCGCGCGCGCTTCATGCAGCAGGCCGTACCTGCCGGCATGGGGGGAATGGCTGCCATACTGGGGCTGGATGACGCAAGCGTCGCCGCTTTGTGCGAGCGTGCGGCCCAGGGCGAGGTGCTGGCGCCCGTCAACTATAACTCGCCCGGGCAGGTGGTCGTGGCCGGGACGGCGGGCGCGGTCAAACGCGCGGTCGAGCAGGCCGGGGCGGCCGGGGCGAAGCGCGCCGTGGTCCTGCCGGTGAGCGTGCCGTCGCATTGCGTGCTGATGCATCCGGCCGCACTGCGCATGGGCGAGCGGCTCGAGGGTGTCGAAATCCATCACCCGCGCGTGCCCGTCATTCATAATTTCCATGTGCGCATGGAGACCAGCGCGGCAGGGATCCGGTCGGCGCTGGTGCAGCAGATCGAATCGCCGGTGCGGTGGGCGCAGACCGTGCTCAAAATGGCGGCTGACGGAATAGACAAGCTGGTAGAATGCGGCCCCGGCAAGGTGCTTTCGGGACTGAACAGGCGCATCGTCAAGGATGTTCAGGCGCTGCCGGTGTACGACCCCGACACGCTGCAGCAGGCGCTTGCAGCGGTCGGAGTGAAATGAACGGGGAAGGAGGGGGTGGCTATGTCGCTGGAAACGGAGGTGGCCCTGGTGACCGGAGCAAGCCGCGGAATCGGTGCCGCGATTGCGCTCGAACTGGGTCGACAGGGCGCCACGGTGATCGGAACCGCTACGTCAGAAGAAGGTTCCGAAAAAGTACACAAGTTATTGCAGGAAAATGGTATTCGCGGCACGGGTTTGGTGTTGAATGTCACCGACCAAGTGTCCATTGACAGCGGACTCGAACAGGTGCAAAAGTCCTGGGGCGCACCTAGCATTCTGGTCAACAACGCCGGCATTACCCGCGACAATCTTCTGTTGCGCATGAAAGACGAGGAATGGGACGCGATCCTGGATACGAACCTGAAGTCCGTGTTTCGCATGTCGAAGGCCTGCCTGCGGACGATGACCAGGGCACGCAAGGGCCGGATCATAAGCATCACATCGGTAGTGGGCTACACTGGCAATGCCGGCCAAAGCAACTATGCAGCCGCCAAGGCCGGTATCGTGGGATTCACGCATGCGCTGGCGCGCGAGGTTGGATCGCGCAACATCACGGTGAACGCGGTAGCTCCCGGGTTCATAGAGACCGATATGACCAGCAGCCTTTCGGACGAACAGCGCACCGCCCTGACTGGACAGATTCCTCTGGGCAGGCTGGGAAATGCGGCGGACGTGGCCCATGCCGTGGCTTTTCTGGCGTCGGGTGCCGCCACCTACATCACCGGCCTGACGCTGCATGTCAACGGAGGTATGTTCATGAATTGATGGCGCCGGGACCGTCGGCGGCCGGTGGACTTGGCCGGACTTATCGTGTTAACTATGCGGCCTCGTGAGGCCGGCAAGCGTGAATTTTGGCAATTTCTTGGAGGATACCGTAGCCATGAGCAGTGTAGATGAACGCGTCATGAAAATCGTCGTGGAGCAGCTGGGAGTCAACGAAAATGAAGTCACCAAGGAGTCTTCTTTCGTTGACGACCTGGGCGCGGACTCTCTCGACACGGTTGAGCTGGTGATGGCCCTTGAAGAGGAATTCGATTGCGAAATTCCGGACGAAGAGGCGGAGAAAATTACCACGGTCAAGCAGGCGATTGACTACATCAACGCGCACCTGAAGTAAGCAACGATCTATGCACAGGGGGCCGCCTGCCACGGTGCGTGGGGCGGCCCTTTTGGTTTTACTTGCAGTGCCGTAGCCTTGTAATGAGCGAGAGGATGTCCGATTGAGCAAGCGTCGCGTTGTCATTACCGGATTGGGAATAGTCTCCCCCCTCGGTATCGGTGTCGAGGAAAACTGGCTGGGCGTCAGTACCGGCAAGAACGGAATAGGCGCGATCACCCAGTTCGATGCCACCGGCTTTCCGTCGACCATCGCCGGCGAGGTGCGGAACTTCGACCCCACGAAGTTCCTGACTGAGAAGGACGCGCGCAAGATGGACCGGTTCATGCAATTCGGCATGGCGGCGGGAATCGAGGCAATCAAGGATGCGGGGCTCGAGGTCAACGAAGGCAATGCCGAACGTATCGGCGTGCATATCGGGGCCGGCATCGGCGGCCTGCACAGCATCGAGAGCGGAACGCGTACGATGCTGGAAAAGGGCCACAGACGCATTTCGCCGTTCTACATCCCGATGACGATCATCAACATGATATCGGGAAATCTGTCGATACTCTTCGGCATGCGTGGACCGAATCTGGCTATGGTTACGGCTTGTGCGACCGCAACCCACGCGATTGGCGATGCTGGACGCATCATCGAGTACGGCGACGCGGACGTGATGGTGGCCGGCGGTGCCGAGGCGACCGTCACACCGACCGGCATGGCGGGTTTCGGCAACGCGCGTGCGCTCAGCACGCGCAACGACGATCCGGCCACCGCAAGCCGGCCATGGGACCGGGACCGGGACGGTTTCGTGCTGGGTGAGGGCGCGGGCGTCGTCGTTCTGGAGGAACTGGAATTCGCACGCAGACGCGGAGCACGCATCTATGCGGAGCTTTGCGGCTTCGGTATGAGCGGCGACGCGTATCATATGACCAGTCCGCAGGAAAGCGGTGACGGCGCGGCGCGCTGCATGCGCAATGCCCTGCGCAATGCCGGCATCGACCCCGGAGAGGTCCAGTACATCAATGCCCACGGAACTTCCACGCCACTGGGTGACCGCGCGGAGACCAATGCCGTCAAGAGCGCATTCGGCGATCATGCCTACCGCCTGGCGTTGAGCTCCACAAAATCCATGACCGGCCACCTGCTCGGTGCCGCCGGAGGCGTTGAGGCGGTCTACACGGCGCTCGCCATCCATCACGGTGTGGTGCCGCCGACCATAAACCTGTTCACGCCGGAGCCGGGGTGCGATCTGGATTACGTGCCCAACACCGCCCGTGACATGCGGATCGATGTCGCGCTGTCCAACTCCTTCGGGTTCGGTGGCACCAACGGCACGGTGGTGATGCGGCGATTGAAGTGAGCCGGTCGTCTGCCGCCGGGGCCGCACCTGGCGGCGGATCATTTCTGGTCCAGGCGCTGGAATATATCCCCGATCTTGCGCAGCTTCACCGCTTTCGTCCCGAACGCTATCCACATCTGCTCGAGAGCGCGGCGGACGGCACGCCGCAGGCACGCTATGACATCCTGTTTGCCTTCCCGCGAAGCACCCTGTCGCTCGCGGCTGACCAGCGTGTCAGCCTCGACGGCCGGGAAGTCGGCGGCGATTTCCTTGCGAATCTCGGGCGGCTGTGGCGTGCCGAGTCGGTTGTACGCGAACAGGCCTGCGCGGAGACCCCGTTCCGCGGAGGATGGTTCCTCTACCTGGGCTACGAGCTGACACGCAATATCGAGCCGGCACTCGCATCGCTGCCGGTCGAGCCCGGACTCCCGGTCGCGTTCGCCACGCGCTTCGATGCGGCCGTCGTGCACGATCGTGCTGCCAGCAGGGCCTATCTGGTCGCCGAAGCCGGACATGCCGCCTCCGACAGGCTGGCGGCGATGTCGGGGGATGTGAGTGACTGTGTGCCTTCGGCGGAGGCCAAAATCGAGGTCCTCGCGGTGCGGGAAGAGGATCCGGCGCTTTATCTCGACCGTATCGGGCGCACGCTCGGCTATATTGCCGCCGGCGACACGTTTCAGGTCAATCTGTCGCGCGGATGGGAGGTGGAGCTGCGCGACGAGCCGCAGCCGGTGGATCTTTATCGCAGTTTGCGGCAGGCGAACCCCGCGCCGTTCGCCGGTCTGGCTAGCCTTGGGGCAGGGCAGGCGGTGCTCAGTTCTTCGCCGGAGCGCCTGGTATGCGTGCGCGGTGACCGCGTTTCCACGCGCCCCATCGCCGGGACCTACCCGCGCGGCGGCGATCCGGACGAAGATCAGGCGCTGGCCCGCGCGCTCCACCGCGACCCCAAGGAGCGGGCCGAACACGTGATGCTGATCGATCTGGAGCGCAACGATCTCGGGCGCATCTGCCGCCCGGGCACCATCCGCGTGCACGAGCGGATGCAGGTTGAGACCTATCGCCATGTGCACCATCTGGTTTCGAGCGTAGAGGGAATCCTGCGCGCGGAAACCAGCCCCGCAGATGTGATCCGTGCACTGTTCCCCGGCGGTACCATCACCGGCTGCCCGAAGGTGCGCACCCAGGAAATTATCGCTGAACTGGAACAGACGGCGCGCGGCCCGTATACCGGCTCCATGGGTTACCTGAACCGCGACGGAAGCATGGATCTCAACATTCTCATCCGCACCCTCGTTCAGCAGGGTCGGCACATCCGCCTGCGTGCCGGCGGCGGCATCGTCGCGGACTCGCAGCCGCATCGCGAGCTGCGCGAAACCTGCGCCAAGGCCAGGGGCCTGCTGGCAGCTTTTGGGGCTGATGCAATCCGATGAGCAGGAGCACCGAACGGGTGCCGGGGCCGGGTGCAAGCACGCTCGTTGACGGGGCGGACGCGGACCGGATTTCGGTGCTGGACCGGGCACTCCAGTATGGGGATGGAATATTCGAGACCCTGGCTGTGCACGCCAGGCAGCCGCTGCTGTGGGACCGGCACGTGGCGCGTTTGCGCGCCGGCTGTCTGCGCCTCGGTCTGGATGCGCCCGACGAGGCGGCACTGCGTGCCGATGTCGAGCGCCTGAGCCGTGGTTTCGAACGGAAAGTGATCAAGATCATTCTGACCCGCGGGTGCGCAGGACGCGGCTATGCCCCGCCGCAGGTGGCATCGCCGACGAGGGTGGTCAGTGCCTGGCCGTGGCCCGACTATCCTGCGCGCAACGCCCGCCTTGGCGTGGCTGTGCGCTGGTGCCGCACGCCGGCGTCGATCAATCCGGCTCTGGCCGGAATCAAGCATCTCAACCGCCTGGAACAGGTGCTGGCGCGCGCGGAATGGGGAAACGAATATGCCGAGGGGCTCATGCGCGATCCTGACGGGTTTGTGGTGGAAGGCACCATGAGCAATGTGTTCGCCGTTTCCGGCGGCAGCCTGATCACCCCTGAACTGTCACGTTCTGGTGTTGCCGGCGTCATGCGGGCCGAGGTCATGGCTGCGGCACAGCGTCTGGGATTGCGCTGCGAGGAGGCGTGGATCACGGCCGCCGACCTGGAGAGGATGGACGAGATCTTTCTGACCAACAGCATCATCGGACTCTGGCCAGTCACGGCCCTGGCAGGCGGAACCTACCCGGTCGGAGAGATATCTCAGCTGTTGCGCAGGACCATCCGCGAAGCCCAGTGTTTTGAAGTCGATACATCGTGAGCAGTGCCGGGATGCCGCATCCCATTGGTCGCCCATTCGCTATGGAATTGCCGGGACCGCCCGCTGTTCGTGGTTGCCGCCGAGGTGACGGTACGGAATGCACGGGTGCAGCGGCCGGATTTCCGACATGACCTGGTTCGCAAAAAGTATTCCCGCCGAATGCACCGGCAATCCGCCAACCTGCAGCGCCTCGGCCGTCCAGGTGTTGCAGGTATGTAAGGCATCGTAGGTGCCGGTGGACGCATAGAATTCGCCATGCGATGGGCCGGGTTCGGCGCGGACAAGTTTTCCCTGCCTGTCCTTTCGGAAATACGTCTCGAGGAACCCGTCGAGCCTGCGTATTCCGGATGGTGAAATGCACAGCCAGCGCAGATCGGTGCCGGGTGATGGTTTCAATTTGTGCGCCTGGATTTCCTGGACGAAAATGACGCTGGAAGAGGGAAACAGCGCAGCGATCGCCTTCCCTGCATCCGGGCTGGCTGCCTCGTAAAAACGCCGGTTACCCCATCCGAACACCAGATACCGTGCCTTGGGAAATCGATGACGCAGATCGGTCAGACCCGGACCGAGCGCTTTCGCCGGCAGAATGATGCCCGTATGCCAACCTTCATCGATGACGCCGACCGGTTCCTCCCGGGTGCGGTGCGGCGAGAGCGCCGCCGCATGCCGGCCAGATGGTGCTGGTTGCGAAAGTAGCGCGCCGGAAGCGCAGCCGCACAACAGACCTCCCGCCGCAATCGCGGCTTTCATCCACGTTGGCGGGAAACAGGCCATCGCTCAGCCGCGATGACTGTTTCCCGGTCGCCTCTTGGCAACCGGAACCATGAGATCACCTCACCGGTCACTCGCGCCATTCAATTTCACTGCCCGCGTGCGATGATGGCGTCGAGACATTTCAGCGTCTGGCCCTTGTCGGCGGGTTTGACGCTCTTTATCTGCCACAGCCGGGGCCCGCGGCAGTCGGTTTCGCCGTGGAGTCTTTGTGACAGGCCGGCATCGGCCGGGCAGTGCCGATGGCGGGTGCGAACAGGGATTGCGTGATGCCCGCATAGGGTGAGGCAGGGCGGTTTTGGCGCCCAAACCCTTCGCCGCAGGCAGATACTGGCACGGAAACACGCAGCCTCTTGCTCGCAGTTCCTGCCGGCTAAATGTATCATAACGTTATGAACATGCCGCAGTTTTTCCGCCTTTCCGGCCGAACTCGAAACCGGGCATACAGGTATGGATCCGCGCTTCGGAATCGCCTTGATGCCGGCAACGGGCAAGTTGTGTTGTGTCGATCCGTGGGGTACGCGGCGAATCGTTGCGCCCGGCTGCAAGATCCCGGGATCACGTTACCGCCGTGCGCATGCCGCGGACCGCGGCATGCGGTGTGCGCGCACCGGCGAGGGAAGCCGCACGCTGCGGTGATGGCGGTAGGAAATCTCGTCACAGCGACATGAGGAGTCGGATTTTGGGAAAATTCGTCAAGGTGCTGAAGTATGGTCTCATGGCAGCGGCGGCCCTGGTGCTAGGAATGGCTGCTTACCTGCTCTGGTTCGGAATCACCCCGCTGTCGCCGGCGCGCAAGATCTACGTAGTGCAGCCCGGCACCAGTCTGCATGCCTTCAGCCGCGAGCTCTACGACCAGCATGTCCTGCCGGATCCGAACACCCTGGTGCTGCTGGCCTACCTGCGCGGTGAGAGTCGAAGTCTGAAGGCCGGCGAATATCGCTTCCACCACGGCGTCACGGCGTTCGACATTCTCGAGCAGGTGATCGCCGGAAAGGTGGCTCAGTATCCGTTCACCATCGTTGACGGCTGGACATTCGCCCAGGTCATGCAGTCGCTCGATGCGGCACCGCATCTGCTCCACACCTTGAGCGATCTGACGCCGGCCGAGATCATGGCGAGCCTGGGACATCCCGGGGTTTCGCCAGAAGGGCGGTTCTTCCCGGATACCTATGACTATGCAGCGGGTATGTCCGATCGGATGATCCTGCAGCGCGCCTATCTCAGAATGCAGCGCACGCTGCGGAAGGAATGGGCCGATCGCGACCCGACCGTTCCGCTGAAAACGCCGGGTCAGGCCCTGATCCTGGCTTCCATCATCGAAAAAGAAGCGAGCCTGCCAAGCGAGCGCCGAATCATCGCCGGCGTGTTCGTCAACCGCCTACGGATGGGCATGAGGCTGCAAACCGATCCGACCGTGATCTACGGCATGGGTAGCCGTTACCACGGCAAGATCACGACCGCGGATCTGCACCGCTGGACACCGTACAATACCTACGTCATATCCGGCCTGCCGCCAACGCCGATTGCCATGCCGAGCGAGGATGCGCTGCATGCCGCGCTCAATCCGGCCGACACCAAGGCGCTTTATTTTGTGGCGCGAGGGGATGGCACCCATGCATTTTCCGATACCCTGCAGGGCCAGGATCGGGCCGTCATGAAGTATCAGCTGCACGGCAGAAGTTCACCGCAACCGTTGGCAGCGGAGCGCAAGGCGAGACCGGTGCGGCAGGTGCGCCGCTCCGGTCCGCTGTCCCGCGTCGGTGACGCCGCGCCATGATCCGGGGGCGGTTCCTCACGCTCGAGGGTATCGAGGGAGCCGGCAAAAGCACGAATCTGGAGTTCGTCCAGCAGCTGCTGCGGTCCGCCGCAATTCCTCATCTCGTGACACGTGAACCCGGAGGCACTGTTCTTGGCGAGGCATTGCGCGAAATCATGCTGCATGCAGATCGCACGGACATCTGTGCGGACAGCGAACTGCTGATGATGTTTGCCGCGCGCGCCCAGCACCTCGCTGAACGCATCCGGCCAGCCCTGGATGAGGGCATGTGGGTAGTGTGCGACCGGTTTACCGACGCCACCTATGCCTACCAGGGAGGCGGGCGTGGCATACCCGATGAGCGCATCCGCATTCTCGAGAACTGGGTGCAGGGCGCGCTGCGGCCGGATCTGACACTGCTGTTCGATATTCCGGTCGACCAGGGACTTGCACGGGCCGGCAGGCGCAGTGCTCCGGACCGTTTCGAGCGCGAAAAGCAGGAATTCTTCGAACGCGTACGCCGGCACTACCTGGTGGCTGCTGCCCGCGAGCCGGGGCGCATCCGCGTCATTGATGGCGCACTCACACCGGGACAGGTCCAGGACGCGATCCGTGTGATCCTGCAGGAATTCCTGCCGTGAACACCAGCGCACGGCTATATCCGTGGACGCTGAGCCAGGCGCGTCGCATCACACAGGATATCGAACGCTTGCCGCATGCCCTGCTGCTCGCCGGACCGCGCGGTTTGGGCAAGGCCGCATGCGCTGCCCATGTGGCGCAGGTCCTGTGCTGCGAGCGCCCGGACGGTGCCGCACCATCGTCGTGCGGAACCTGCCAGAACTGCCGTCTGCTGGCGGCCGGCACGCATCCCGACGTCCAGTGGGTGGTACCGGCGGAGGAAGGGAAAGCCGTCACCATCGATCAGATCCGGGCGCTGGCGCAGTTTCTGCACCTGCGGCCGCATATCGGACAGCGCAAGGTCGTCATCATTTCACCGGCCGAGGCGATGAACACCCATGCCGCGAACAGTCTGCTCAAGCTGCTGGAGGAGCCGCCACCGGACAGTCTGCTGCTTCTGGTCAGCTCCGATCCGGTACGGCTGCCGGCCACCGTGCGCAGCCGCTGCCAGCGGGTGACTTTCCCCCGGCCGGCACGCAGCGAAGCGCTGGCCTGGCTGCGGGCGATCGAGGGATTTCCCGGCGAGCAGGCCGAACTGCTTCTGGAACTGGCCGGCGGTGCACCGCTGCAGGCAGCGGCGCTGCAGCAGGACGGTTTTCTGGCGGTGCGCGGTGAACTGCTGGAGGATATCGAGACGCTCGGAACCGGGAAGGGAGATCCGGTTTCCTGTGCCGCACGCTGGAAATCGCATGGCGCGCGCCGCTGCCTGGAGTGGCTGGAGGGTGGGGTCATGGATCTGATCAGAATCGGCATGGCGCCCACGCACGGAACCCTGGCGAACCGCGATTCCAGCGCGCGGTTGCATGTGCTGGAAAAGAGGTTAAACTTGAAACAGTTATTCCGTTTTCTTGAGGCGGTTTCCGAGAGCAGGCATCTTCTGGACGGACCCGCCGACGAACTGTTGCTGCTCGAGGACGTGCTGATTCGCTGGAGCAGACTGGCACAGCAGAAATAGCCCATGGCCGAAAACATCAAACCGGTTGCTTCTGTCGCACGACCCGGCGTGCTTTCCCTCACTATCAAGGACAAGAACGCTTTGTATGCGGCCTACATGCCGTATGTGAAGGGGGGCGGCATATTCATCCCCAGCACCAAGGCCTATAAGCTCGGTGACGAGGTATTCATGCTGCTCACGCTGATGGACAGCAAGGAGAAGATCCCCGTGGCGGGCCATGTGATATGGGTTACTCCGGTCGGGGCCCAGGGCAGCCGCGCCGCGGGCATCGGCATCCAGTTCAGCGAAAAAGACTCGGGTACTGCGCGCAACAAGATCGAGACCCTTCTCGCTGGCCAGCTCACCTCGGACAAGCCGACCCATACCATGTAATGCCGATGGCTTTTCTGACGGATTCCCACTGTCATATAACCTTCGAACCTCTCGCCAGCCAGCTTCCCAGGATTCTGCAGAATGCCCGCGCGAATGCGGTAGGCTGTCTGCTCTGCGTATCGGTGAATCTCGAAGGGTTCCCGCAGGTGCTGCAGGTCGCACACGACCAGCCGCAGGTCTATGCCTCGGTCGGCGTCCATCCCAGCGAGACCGAAGGCCAGGACCCGACGGTCGAGCAGCTCCTTGCCCTGGCCGACGACGCGCGCGTCGTGGCGATCGGCGAGACCGGACTGGACTACTATCGGTCGGCCGGTAACGAGGCGAGCCAGCAGGAACGCTTCCGCCGGCATATCCGCGCTGCCCGCGAATGCGGCAAGCCGCTGATCATTCACACACGTGAAGCTGCGGCCGACACGTTGCGCATCCTGCGGGAGGAGGGCGCGGAGCAGGTTGGCGGCGTCATGCACTGTTTTACCGAGGACTGGGATACGGCGAGCGCCGCCTTGGATCTGGGCTTTTACATCTCCTTCTCCGGCATCCTGACTTTCAAGAACGCCGACGCCCTGCGCGCTGTCGCCGCGCGCGTTCCCGAAGACCGGCTGCTGGTCGAAACCGATGCCCCCTATCTTGCTCCGGTACCCTTCCGTGGTCAGACGAACGAGCCGGCGTATGTGCGACATGTTGCCGAACGGCTCGCCACGTTGCGCGACCTGAGCCTGGAGCGGATCAGCGACGCCACCACCGGAAATTTCTTCAGGCTGTTTACCGCTGCCCGAATGCCCGATGGACCATCGTTGCAGCCGACGCAGTCCTGAGCTGCGTGGATCCGCTCTCCCCGGACCGGGCCGCGGCGCATTTTGCGGGTGCAGGTTCGCCGTGTCGCGCCGGCTGCGGGTCGCCGACGCGCGGGAGATCCCGAAACAGCCCGGCCCGCACCAGCCACGCGGTCTTGTCGAGCACCGTCAGGGCTTCATCTACGATCTCGCGGGCCGCCCTGCCTTCCCTTGTTGCCGCGATGATCTGCCGCGCGCCGACGCTCAGACGCAGGGCGCTCAGTGGCGTGGCGCCATCGCTTCCGCATACGACCGGCTGACCGAGCTGGCAGCGCAATCCGGCGGCTTTTTCCTCGGCGCGTGACAGGTGCAAATCCGGTCGATCAGTCAGGCGGGTCCTGATCAGCCGGTATACTGCCTGAGTTTCTTCCGGACCCAGGAACGCAGTGCCGGCACGGACTCCACTGCAGCGCAGCAGGAAGGGAAAGATCGTGGGGATGCTGTCCCAGCCATCGGTCCCTGTCAGCGGCCGACGGTCGATGTCCGGCACCGGCACTGCCCGGAACAGAGGGTCGTCCGCCAGCCGGCCAGCGATTGCCGTGGCGAAAATGCGCAGGAAGGCCCGGATCTCGGTTTCCGGCACTGCACGCAAGGCGCGCAGCTCGGCGAGCGCCGCCTCCCAGCGCAGCAACAGTCCGGGATTGGCGACCTGGTCGAGGAGCTCGGCTCCCTGCCAGTTGCGGGGCCATTCGGCGCGTGCCGAATAGGCCGACATCGCCCGGCCCAGAGACTGCTGGCGAAAACGGTCAGCGGCCGACTGCGGGATGAGCAAGGCGCCCGAAAAACTGGGTCCGCCGAGAAACTTGGATCCGGTCAGCGCAACCATGAAGCCCTGTTCCAGATAAGCGCGCACGGTCGATGCCGCGATGCGGAACTGACACGCGTCGACAAGCACATCGATCCTGTCCGGCATGGCGGTACGCAATGCCGCCATGCACGCCGGGCTCGGCACGAGCATTCCCGTTTTGCTCAGATCATTGAGAACCAGAAGAACGCGGCGGCCGCGTGCCAACGCCTGCATGGCATGCTTCTCGACTGCTGCATCGATGTCCTGCGACGGGAGCGGACTGCCGTCCGCGCGGCGGATGGCGACAGTCGCCACCGGTAGCGCAGCGTCCGGTCCGACCGGGCCGCCTTCAGCCACGCTGTCGCCGCGTGCGCTGCGGGAGCTGAAATGGCGGCAGGTGACGGCAGCTGGAACCCCGGCGCCGGTTTCGGTTCCGTCGATCATGATGACCAGTGGTGGCACCGGGTGGATGGTGCGCACCAGAGAGGCTGCAATCAGGTGAATGTCGGTGCCGGAGGCGGCAAATATGATCTCGGCACCAGGGGCGCCGGAAAGCTGTGCCAGCTCCAGGCGCATGCGCTCGAGTTCCCGGACATAGAGCGCGGCACGCGCACCGCCCGGCGTGCCGGCGAGCCGGTCGCGGAGACGGTCGGCCGCGCGAAATGCCGGATCGGAAATCGCCGAAGCCGTCGTGGATCCGTAAGCCGCCATGCCGGGATCCGGGAATGGCGTGCACCCATAGCGGTTAGCGCCACTGTACGGATCGAGTGCGATGCGGGCATCTCCACCTTCGACGAGCAGCTGCCCGGTCGTGGGGAAAGTGCGGGTCTGCCGTGGCGGCAAGAGCACTGTGTGCCGGGCTGCGGCGGATGCCCTGTAAAGCACGTTTCTCATCCATCGCTCCATGGACCGGAATGCGGCGCACGCGCCGCCGTCGCGGCAAGCATCTCGCGGAATGCCCGGAACACCTTGCGCATCGGTGCCTGCTTGTAGGGGAAAATATCGACCGGATCCATCGCGTGAACCACCGCGCTGCTGTCGATCTCGAAAATCAGAAGCTGTCCGTCGGGTGTCTCGGCGCAGTCGATCACGAGATAGTCGAGTCCGATCCGCTCGTTGACGGCACGCAGGGCAGAGCCGTGCCGCAGCGCGAACCCGTCGTCGAACTCTTGCATGAAGCGCTCCTCCTCCAGCCGCTTCTCGGCGCTCTGCATCATGCCGGCGTTGATGTAATGGATCATCCAATGTTCGGACACCGCCATATGGCAGGCGAAGGGACGGCCCTGGATCAGCGCGATCCGGAATTTGCGGAACAGGTGATCCCGGCCGCTGTAGTCGACAAAGCGTGCGATGCAGAAATGCTCCTGCGGCATGCCTTCCAGGTAGCTTGAAATCGCTTCGGGGCCGTCAATCTTCTCCAGGCCCCGGCCGGCATGCGAGTCGGTCGGGCGGATGATGATGGGGAACCCGCCGTCGCCGAGGACCATGCTGACATCAAGGGTTCTGTGGGCGATCTGCTCAAGAGCGGCACGCTCGATGCGCACCGATACCGGTGTGACGACTCCGGGGATGTCCCGCAGCAGCGCCGACGCAGTATCGCGCGACAGGCGCGCGATCCGGTCAGGACGGTTGAGCACCGGCCGTGGCCAGTCCTTAAGTGCGCTCACCAGTTCTTTCAGCAGCGGTCTGTTGTTCTCGGACTCTCCGACAGCCACGAACAGCAGATCATGCTCCGGGATGGCTGCCGGAATCGGCAAGGACGCAGACAGGTACAGCATGTCCAGCTGCACATCGGAATCCTGAATCAGAAATTCAATCGGAGTATTCGACATCAGATCGCCCGGCGCCATGAGTACGAGCACGCGTATTGCGACCCGGCCATCGTCCGGCGCGATCTGGTATAGCCTGCTGAGGGCCAACGCCTGCTGCTGGGCATTGAGCGCAAGATCCGGTTTTCCGACCAACTGCAGCATCGTGGCCAAATCCATGAGGGCATTGGCATCGCCCAGATCCTGCTGGACACGCGCAATGAATCCGGACCCGATCGCGTTCAGATCACCCCCGGCGCACAGCTTCTTCATCAGCGCCGCCATGCCCTGCAACGGTTGGTGGATGTGGCGGGTGTCCGTGCCTGCCCGCCTGACTGCCTCACTCGTCATGATGCCTCCAGTTGCGGGCGCTGTATCGGCGGCCAATCCCGAGCGTCGCTTCGATGAAAATATCCATGTCCTCGTCTGCCGTGCGGTGATTCACGATGGCGGCGCGGATTGCAAGCTGGCCTCCGACTGTCGTGGTCGATGGAGCTGCAATTCCCGATTCCTGCAGGTCGGCAACGATGTTCGCATTCAGCTTGTCGGACGCGTCACCGCGGTAGCGGAAGCAGACAATGTTCAGAGATACCGGAGCAAGGAGTTCGAGTTCCGGTTCGGTCTCGATTCTGCCGCCAAGGTATCGGGCCCGAGCACAGCAGCCGGAAATGGCCTGGCCAAGGTGGTCTGCGCCATATACGCTGATCGTGAACCAGGTTTTGAGGGCCCGGAAGCCGCGCGACAGATCGGGGCCGAAATCGCAGGGCCACGGCGATCCGGAAGCCATTCCGCGTTGTCCGCGCCCCAGATACGGGGCGGGGGTGGCAAATGTGTCGTGATGCAGAGCGCCATCGCGCACCATCACGAATCCCGCGTCATAGGGGACCTGACCCCATTTGTGGAAATCGAAAGCGATCGAATCCGCGCGCTCCAATCCGGCCAGACGCGGCGCAATATCGGCAGCCAGCATCCCGAGCGCACCGTAAGCCCCGTCCACGTGAAACCAGAGTTGTTGGCGCTGCGCCACGTCCGCCAGTTCTGCGAGATTGTCTATGGCGCCGACGTCAACGGTCCCAGCGGTTCCAGCGATGAAAAAGGGGGTAAATCCAGCACCCCGGTCCTCAACGATGGCCGCTTCAAGCGCACGGATATCCATCTGATGCCTGTGATCCAGGGGGATGATCCGCAGAGCATCGACCCCGATGCCCGAGAGGTCGAGCGCGCGGGCAAGCGAACTGTGGGCGGATGCCGACGCATAAGCCCGCAGGCGGGTCCCGGTGGCGGCGACGCCGCGCGCACGAACTGCCGGGCCGAGCGCGCCGGTGCGGGCGACCAGAACCGCGATAAAATTGGCCATCGAGGTACCCGTCACGAACAGTCCGCTTGCGCCGGTGGGAAATCCGAACAGTTCGCGCATCCAGTGCAGCACCTGCCGTTCTAGCGCAATCGGCGCCTGGTCGCGCCCGCCCAGATTGGCATTGAGTCCTGCTGCCAGCATCTCGGCCAGCATGCCCACGGCTGTGCCGCCGCCGTGAACCCAGCCCATGAAACGCGGGTGCGCATTGCCCAACGCATACGGCAACACTGACTCCATGAACACCTCATGAACGCTTTCGAGGTCGGATGGGTGGCGGGGCAGGGGCTGATCGAATCGACGACGGACCGCTTCGGGAGCCGGCTGCCAGACTGGGCGCTCGCGAATCCCTTCCAGGTAATCCAGCATGTCGTCGAGCATCCGGTGGCCCTGGGTGCGCAACGCCTCCCAGTCCTGGGGATCAAGCGATTGCGCACCGTCCGGTTCCGCAGGCGGCTTCGGGCGCGCCAGAATCGGGTCGTCCACAGCGCCAGATTTCTGGCGTATGCGGCGTTTGTATCTGGGCCGAGGGCTTGTCGTTTGCAAGTGGCGCAATATATTCCAGGTTTAACGGGGGTTCAGGGCCGGACAGCGCCTTCCAATACCCCGTGGCTTGCAATTTCTGTTCCGTGTATGGCTATTGAAGGAGGCCGCGGCAGACCAGATATGGCCAGAAAGGCCTAGAAACGGTACCTGACCCGGGCGCGGTTGCATCGAACCGGCCACGCTGCCAACGGCTCTACCATCGTCGGAGGTTGCCGGGGCGATCTGCTGGTGGCTACCCACAAAAGCGGGTCTGGAAACTGCCCATAATGTGATTGTTTATCCAGAAGTACAGCACGGGTTTTCTGCGATAAACGTGACACCTGCGATCCAGCTGCGAGCGACCATGCGTGGAAACGAACTATAGGGATGTTTAAAACTGAACTAGAGTTCGGCAAAAATGACCGCCATCCGTAGACGGCAACTCAGAGGATCATCCGAACGTAACGGTGAGCCGAAAAGAAGGAGTAATTTGGTCATGAGCAAGGGCTACCATCTCAATGACCGACACTGCTCAATCCCGCCCGAGCAGTATTTTCCATATGAATCCGGACCGCCGATCTGTAATGATATCGCCTTGGCCTGCGACTGAGACGCTCTCTCAGATTAAGTAATATTTAGGTTGAAGTATATCTCATAAAATATTGTTTATATGTATAAATTATAAAGAAATTAGATCAAGCACCTGTTCCAGTACTTCGGTCCGGTGATAGGCATGCGGCGATAGCCGGATACCGCCGCCGCGCTGCGCGCAGATAACACGCTGCTCCTGCAAGTGCCGAAAGAGCGTTGCAGACGGAATGGTCCGGTGGCGGAAGCTGACAATTCCCGCGTAGCGTCCCGGCTCATTGCGAGTGAGAAGCTCCAGTCTCGGATTGGCGCTGATACCCTCCATAAGCAGGCGCGCGTGGCCGAGCACACGGCCCTCGAGCTCGGTCAGTCCGATCTCCTCCAGCAGTTCCAGGCTTGCGGCAAATGCATGGATACCCAGCATGTTGGGACTACCGCATTCAAAGCGGCGCGCCGAAGCTGCCGCGCTCCACTCGAGGCGATCAAAATCCTCCGGATGGTCGGTCATGTGCCAGCCATATTCGTGCAATGTAAGCCGCTCGCGCCAGTAGGGGGAGCAGTAGAATACCGCGATGCCCTCGGGTCCGAGCATCCATTTGTGCGCATCGGAGGCCAGAAAGTCGATGCCCATCTCCTGCACATCGTGGGGCACCACACCCAGACCCTGAATCGCATCCACGCAAAACGCGATACCGCGCCCGCGGCACTGGCGCCCCAAGCGGGCGAGATCCAGACGCAGACCCGTGACGTAGTGGATACTGCTCACCGACAGCAGGCGGGTGCGGTCATCCGCCGCCGCCAGCAAGGCCGATTCCGGATCTTCGCAATGTGCCAGCGGCACCTGGCGCAGCTCGACTCCGTATCGGCTCAATGACTCCCACACGATGCGGTTAGAAGGAAACTCGCCCGCCGCGATCACGACGTTATCGCCGGCGTGCCATGGGAATCCGTGGGCGATCATGGACAGCCCTTCCGATGTATTTTTGACGAGCGCGATATCCTCGGGTGACAGGGCATTGACCTGACGCGCAAGCTGCACACGCAGCGTGCGTTCCTGGTCCAGCCAGGATGGGTAGTCGTGCGCACCCATGTCGACGCACTCCGCGGCAAACCGGCGCACGGCGTCTCCGGTGCGCGTCGGCCAGGGTGCGACGGCCGCGTGATTGAGATACAACAGGTTCGAGTCTACGGGAAATTCCTGCTCGAAAAGCTCGATCAGATCTGTCATGGATGGTGCCGGTATCCCCAGGGAGAAGCGATTTTGTTCGGTTCGCAAAGGAGCCTGGAGGAAAGCCCCATACGCTAACCATGCTGGATGACAACGGCACGGATCATATCAAGCCGCGCGCCGCGCGTCTCGTTCTCTCTGGCACGCAGCGGCGCTTCCGGCACCCGTGCAGCATCGCCATCGAGCACATCCCGGATGACACCGCGTGATCCGGACAATTTGAGCGATTTCGTTGCGTGACGGCAACGGATGGTGTACCAATCTCCGATGCACTGCGAAAAGCCGACTTCCCGTGTTGCGCGAATGAAGGCAGGAATGCAGCCTGCCGGCGTGGGTAATGGTCTGATCATCGGAACCATCACCGATTCCGGCGGTATTGAGAATCTTGCCTGCAACGAAGCCATGAATGCCGAAGATGCCATCCGTCGCGCCTTCCGTGGCCTGTTTCTAAGTGCCGCGGCGTGAGGTGTTCGCTGGGCACACGGCCGCCATGCGAATCCGGACTCGACGTGTCTGTGTATACGTTCCGGCTCAGACCGGCTGACGGCCAGGATGGAACGGCCATGAGATGCTGCTTCGGCCGCGGTTCGCGCAGGCCGCCTTGGGGCGCTTCGTGCGGCTCAACCACAGAAAAACCCGAGCCGGTGTGCGGGCTGAGGGATGGCGTCGCCGGCGCTTCAGGAATGAAGCGGTCGGTTTACTCGAAATCCTTCCGGACGCCGTGCCGTATGCTGTCGCTGCAGTGCTGGCGTTCCGGGGTCTACAGGATGGAACTGTGACCAAGATCCAATCCGGCTGGCATGCAATGGCGGCGACCGAGGTGGCACGGCATTTCTCGGTCGATCCCGCAAGCGGACTCGACGAAACCGAGGCTGCGATCCGCCTGCGGGCTCATGGTCCCAACCGGCCGACAGTCCGCCCGGCGCGAGGCGTATTCGCCCGGTTCTTTTCACAGCTGATCCAGCCCCTCGTGCTCGTGCTGATCGCCGCCGGAACGGTGACGGCCTTGCTGCGCGCATGGGTCGATGCTGGCGTGATTTTCGGGGTGGTGCTGGTCAACGCCATTGTCGGCTTCATTCAGGAGGGAAAAGCGGAGACCGCTTTGGCCGCCCTCGCGCGGTCCGTCGCGGCCGAATCGACGGTGCTTCGCGCCGGTGCCCGGCGCGCGCTTGATGCGGCGGATTTGGTGCCCGGCGATGTGGTCATACTGGCTGCCGGGAACAAAGTGCCTGCCGACCTGCGCCTGCTCGGCGGCCGCGCGCTGCGCATTGCGGAAGCGGCGTTGAGCGGCGAATCGGTTCCCGTCGAAAAGCACGTTGCACCACTGCCTGCCGATACGCCGCTCGCCGACCGCAGCAACATGCTTTACAGCGGCACGCTGGTGGTGGCGGGGCACGGATCGGGAGTGGTGGTCGCCATCGGGGATGCCACCGAGGTGGGGCGCATTTCCAGACTGATCGCCCAGGTGCCGGGCCTGACGACGCCGCTGACGCGCAAGATGGATGCGTTTGCGCGCCGCCTGCTGTGGGTGATTCTGGGGCTCGCCGCAGTTACCTTCGCGGTCGGCATTCTGCGCGGTGAATCCATCCTCAAGATGTTCATGGCTGCGGTGGCGCTGGCTGTCGGTGCGATTCCGGAGGGGCTGCCGGCAGCCATGGTTATAACGCTGGCCATCGGCGTTTCGCGCATGGCCGCGCGTCGGGCCATCATCCGCAGACTTCCCGCGGTCGAGACGCTGGGCAGCACGACGGTGATCTGTTCCGACAAGACCGGAACGCTGACTGAAAACGCAATGACGGTCCGCGAAGTCTGGGCCGGGGGCGAGACCTTCGCCGTCAGCGGAAACGCCTATGACCCAGTCGGCGACATCAGGGCAAGCGGTGTATCCATCAGACCGGCGAGCAGTCTTCGGGAAACGTTGCTGGCCGGTATTCTCTGCAACGATGCCCGCCTCGTGCGCGAAGAGGGGCAATGGAAGGTCATCGGCGATCCGACCGAGGGGGCGCTGCTGGTCCTGGCTCGCAAGGGCGGATTGGACGAAAGTACGCTGACTTCGGTCTTTCCGCGGCTTGACGAGCTGTCGTTTGACTCGAACCGGCAATACATGGCGACGCTGCACGAGATCGAAGGGGCACGCATCGTCTATGTAAAAGGCGCTGTTGAGAAGCTGCTGCCCGCCTGCACGACCCTGCTGGATCGCCAGGGGCACGAGGTAAAGCTGGATGCGGCCGCAGTCCATGCTGCGGCGACCCGCATGGCGGAAAGCGGTTTGCGGGTGCTGGCCGTGGTCCGCTCCACTTTGAAACCGGACCGGCAGCTGGAGCACGCGAGCATTGACAGGGACCTGGTGTTCCTCGGGCTTGTCGGTATGATCGATCCGCCGCGGCCAGGCGCGATCGCGGCGGTCCGTGCCTGTCACACGGCGGGCATCCGGGTGAAAATGATCACCGGCGATCATCCCGGAACAGCCATCGCCATAGCCCGTCAGCTGGGTATTGTCGGGAACGATGCCGGAGTCCTGACCGGCCGCGAACTGGCGGGAATCGCTGATCCGGACCTCGCCAGGGTTGTCGCGCAGACCGATGTGTTTGCCCGCGTCGAACCCGAACAGAAACTGCGGCTCGTGCGGGCCCTGCAGGCCAACGGAGAAGTGGTGGCGATGACCGGCGACGGCGTCAACGATGCCCCGGCGCTCAAGCAGGCCGATATCGGCGTGGCGATGGGTCGCGTCGGGACCGATGTGGCCAAGGAGGCGGCAGCCATGATCCTGACGGACGACAACTTCGCCACCATCGAAGCGGCAATCGAAGAAGGGCGCGGCATCTATGACAACCTGGTCAAGTTCATCGTCTGGACGGTTCCGACCAACGCTGGCGAAGGACTTGTAATTCTCGCGGCCATTTTCGCGGGCACGACCCTGCCGATCGCACCGCTGCAAATCCTGTGGATCAACATGACCACGGCCGTCCTGCTCGGATTGATGCTGGCCTTCGAGCCGGGCGAACGCGGCATCATGCAGCGTCGACCGCGACCTCCGGGTGCATCGATCCTCGACCGCGTTCTTCTGACGCGTACTGTGCTCGTGATCCTGTTCCTGCTGGGAGGTGCCTTCGGCCTGTTCGAACTGGCACTGTATCGTGGACAGCCGGTGAACGAAGCGCGGACAATCGCCGCCGATCTCTTTGTCATGGTCGAAACTTTCTACCTGTTCAACTGCCGCTCGCTGACCCGCCCCTTCTGGTCCTCCGGCGTCAACCTGTGGGTATGGATCGGCAGCGCAGTAATGCTGATCTTGCAAGCGGCCTTCACTTATGTGCCTATGTTCAACCGCACATTTCAGACCGCACCGATCGGCTTCCGGGATTGGGTTTGGATCGTCGCGACCGCAGCGACATGCGCGGTGGCGGTCGAGGTCGAGAAATGGCTGCATTCCTCAGGACTGTTGCGCAGGCGGGGGCATCGAGCAGCCCGGTAGAGGGACGGGACGGTTGCCGCTTGGCACACGCTGCAATCGTTTTTTCCAGGGCATCGGCTGTATGGCCGGCCGCAGGAACCGGTTGGTCGGGGCCGTCATGCTGCCGGCTATGCGCATTCCCAAAGAGCTGGGAATTCGGCGTATCCGGGCCGCCCGCAACCGGCCAGTCATGATCTGCGGCCCGCGCATGGCGCGCGATCCGCTGAAGTTTTTTTTGTTTGAACGCGAGTATACTGGTGCAGGCGTAGTTGATCCTCGTCAAAGTACAGGGCAGAAGGTACATGCAAGAGTCACATCTTCCATCCCATAAACGGAGGGCGCAACAATGCCAAGCCTCATTGATGCGATTCGGCAAGGAGAAGAGGTTATCCTGACGGAACCGGGTTTTCCGCACGCCCCGCCGGACTGGACGAAGCAAACCGCAGTCGATCTCGCTGGACAGGAAAGACTCACGCTTGGGACCGACCACTGGGCAACCATCCGGGCGCTGCAGGAATATTATGCGAAGCATCAGGATGGGCCGCTCAATACCCATGAATTGCACGATGCACTCGACGAGAAGTTCCACCCGAAGGGCGGTATCAGGTACCTCTATGGGCTCTTCCCGGGAGGTCCCGTGGCCCAGGGCTGCCGGCTGGCCGGACTCAAGGCTCCCGCCGGGACGGTAGACCGGGGTTTCGGGAGCGTCGTCTAGGCTTGCGCGAAGCGGTCGCGGCCCAAGGACACCGGCCGGCCGCTGCAGGTCCGGCATCATCGCGGTACCGCAGTTCGGGTGCCGAGGGATCGTTGTGCGGCGTGCGCGGAGCCGGCCTGCAGTTGCCCGGGTGACGCGCGTTGCCCGGCTTCGCGTGCAATTGCGGCAGCTGGCCGGCCGCCACGCGCTGATGAGCGCACTGGATGGCGAGGACGGCGCGCAACCTGCAGTGACCCGCCGTACTGGCCGGGTTTATGCTTCGAGGTTATTGATGAAACAGACCAAATTCGATGTCGGCAGCAAAAAACCGGATATCGAAGTCAACAAGCCGGAAAAGCCATCGAAGATGAAGTTCTGGCGGCGGCCTGACGTAGCGCTGGTAATGTATGTCCTGTTCTTCATCGCCATGATCTACGTATGGCAGTACTCGAGCGGTGTGGCGCAAACGGAAATTCCCTATAGCCAGTTCCTGCAGTACCTCGACAGGAATCAGGTCAAAAACGCGGTCGTCAGCGACAACCTGATCAGCGGCAAGCTCACGATCAATGACTCGAAGACCGGCAAACCCCGCAGCTTCGTCACGGTGCCTCTGCAGAACAACGCCCTCGCGCAGTTGCTGCAACAGCACGGCGTGCAGTACACCGTCGAACACCAGAGCCACTGGCTCGACATTCTGCTGGCCTGGGTTTTGCCGTTCGGACTGATTTTTCTGGTGTGGACCTGGCTGTCGCGCAGGATGCAGGGTGCCGCCGGCGGCTTCCTGAACATCGGGAACAACCGCGTGCGCATCCATGCCGACGATCTGCCCAAGGTCACCTTTGAGGATGTCGCCGGAGCGGACGAGGCCAAGGAAGAGCTCAAGGAGAGCATCCAGTTTCTCAAGGATCCGGGACGCATCCAGCGCCTCGGAGGGCACATGCCCAAGGGCGTGCTGCTGCTCGGTGCGCCTGGCACCGGCAAAACGCTGCTCGCGCGCGCGGTGGCGGGGGAGGCGGGAGTCCCGTTTTTCAGCATCAGCGGCTCGGAATTCATCGAGATGTTTGTCGGGGTCGGCGCGGCCCGGGTGCGGGATCTGTTCCAGCAGGCCCGCGCCAAGGCGCCATGCATCATTTTCATCGACGAACTGGACGCCGTCGGTCGTGCGCGCGGCGGACCGGTCGTGATGGGCGGCCACGACGAACGGGAACAGACGCTGAACCAGCTGCTTACCGAAATGGACGGCTTTGACCCTTCCACCGGTGTGGTGGTCATGGCCGCGACCAACCGTCCCGAGGTGCTGGACAAGGCATTGCTGCGCGCGGGACGCTTCGATCGGCAGATCGTGGTGGACAAGCCGGACCTGACCGCGCGCATTGAAATACTCAAGCTGCATGCACGCAAACTTACCCTGGCGGGCGATGTGGATCTGAGCGTGGTAGCACAGCGCACCCCCGGATTCGTCGGCGCCGATCTGGCCAACATCGCCAACGAGGCGGCGATCCTTGCGGTGCGTCACGATCACCTGGCTGTGACCATGGCCGACTTCGAGGCGGCCATAGACCGGGTGATGGCCGGCCCAGAGAAGAGGCATAGAGTGCTGAATGCCGACGAGAAACGGCGAATCGCCTTTCACGAATCGGGGCATGCCCTGGTGGCGATGACGGTGCCCACCGGCGAACCCGTGCACAAGGTATCGATCATTCCGCGCGGTGTTGCGGCGCTCGGCTATACCATGCAATTGCCTGTGAGAGAGAAATTTCTGTCGACGGGAAACGAACTCAGAGACCAGCTCGCCATCCTTCTCGGCGGCCGGGGGTCCGAGGAGATCATCTTCGGCGATATTTCGAGCGGAGCCTCCAATGATCTGGAGCGCGCCAGCGAGATCGCCCGTGACATGGTTACACAGCTGGGCATGAGCGAGAAACTCGGGCCGCTCACCTATGGGCGACGCCAGCAATCGCCCTATCTGGGCGGCGAATACGTGGAGGAACGGAATTACAGCGACGAGATCGCGCGCCAGATCGACACTGCAGTGAGGGAGTTGGTGGAGGACGCGCACCGGCGCGCCCGCGAGATCCTCACCGCACAACGTCCGGCGCTGGAAGCGCTGGCCGCCGTGCTGCAGGAAAAGGAAGTCGTCAGCGGCGAGGAGGCGAAGCGGGTCATCGAACAGGCAAAATCCAGCTCGCGGGCGCTGGAGGATCCAGGCAAAAGCGAGACCAGCAGACAGGCCACGCCCGGGAAATGACCCCCGACCGCAAGGCGCCGGCTGAACGGAGCGCAGCCAGCAAGAAGGCTGCGGGTAATGCCATGAATCCCCAGACCGCCGGATTCCAGGCATCCCGGCGGGCACAGGCGTCATGGACATAGAACCAGGCGCTGGACGCATCGATGCTCGTAGACGTGCCGCGTCTCATTGCGGTCTATTACTACCCGGGCGCCTGCTATCGGATGTTTTCTTCCGGGCGGGCGAATATCGCTCCGTAATGATAGGGAGGGAACTCGACCACGGCCTCGAGCGTGAAGCCTGCCGGTTCCATCGCTTCGCAGGTTTGCGCGGGGGACAGACGAAGCCGGGTATCGGGCCCGCGTGGTTTGCCGCGGACAACGGTTAGTTCCCGTGCAATGGCATGCCAGTTGACGATGGCAATGCGCCCCCCGGGCCGAAGAATGTCCCAAACCTGCTCGGCCAGTGCGGTCTTGTCCGGCACACCGTGTAGCGCATTGGCGAAAAGGACGAAATCCACCGGGTCGGATATCAGACGGTCGAGATCCATCGCATCACCACGACACCAGATGCAGTTCATCATCGCCCCGCACTCGACACTGGCCCGCTCCAGCATCTCGGAATCGATGTCAATGGCAATGACGTGCCCCGGGCCGACCTGTCGGGCAAGGGGAGCGGTGAAGTAGCCGTACCCGCAACCGAGGTCGACTACCTCCATGCCACATCTGACGCCCAGGGTTTTGACGATGCCCTCGGGGTCTGGCCACAGTACCTGCCACCAGTCCCGCTCGGGCATTTCGCTGTCTGAAAACATCCGGTTTTGCAACGTCATTTCGAAAACCTCCCTCAAGCGTTCAGTTTTTATTTTTTCAAGCAGTGTGGCATGGCATTGGACGAGCGTGGCGCACTGATTTCCGCGTTGCCTCTTCGGTGACTGGTGTCACGCAGCGCACGCACCGACCGGACCGGAAAACCTGCATCGCAGACAGAATATCCAACGGCCGTTGTCCGCACCCGAAAAGCCGGCCGTCCGAGCGGCTCATGCGCCCGTATCCTCATTTTACGTCGCGGGCTTACGCGGCCGCTCTGATCTGCACCGCGCGAAGGCGGGGCCTGGTGTGCGCCCAGCGAGCTTTTCAGCGCGGGCAAGACGCGTCGCGGTTCCGGATCGGCGAGGCGGTAATAGATGGTCGCCCCGTGACGCTCGGCGCGGACGAATCCCGCTTCGCGTGACACACGCAGGTGGAACGAAACAGGGGTTTGTGCCAAACCCGTAGCGTTGCTGATTTCTGTCACCACAGGACAGTCGTGTCTGCGTGCGCGCAAGATGCGCGCACGCATGGGCTCGCCCAGCCCCTTGAGGGCCGGAATAGTCCTGTC
Source organism: Pseudomonadota bacterium (assembly GCA_021790335.1). Classification (GTDB taxonomy): domain Bacteria; phylum Pseudomonadota; class Gammaproteobacteria; order Acidiferrobacterales; family UBA6901; genus JAJYCY01. Next base: position 118,517 of record JAJYEE010000002.1, read on the forward strand.
CTGATCATGCCGGAGAACTTTCACTGCTATATGGGATCCATGAGTCATATAAAAATGTAGACTTACAGCCGGACCTCCGCCAGTTTCCGCCTCCGGCCGGGCGTCCGGATCGGGCGAGCCTCGGCCAGTTGTCGCTTCGCTGCCCGGGATCCGTGGGCGCAGGCGAGGTTGCCGCGGATCGCGTCCGTCCGGGGAATTCTTCCAGGTTTGATCGGTGTCAAAGAGATGAGTCTTCGTTTGCGCTAAGAATCCGTCATGGCCCGATAGGGTCCGGGCGCGGCAGCGGGCGATCGCATCGCCGCGGGTTTCCCTGCCAACACCAAGGAGGTGTATATGAGCATTCAAGACGATCTGCAGGCGACCGTCGGCGCGCTGGTGCAGAAGGGCAAGGGGATACTCGCGGCCGACGAGAGCCAGCCGACCATCGCGAAGCGATTCAAGGCCATCGGCGTGGAATCGAGCGAAGAAAACCGGCGCGCCTACCGGGCACTGCTGCTGACGACTCCGGGGGCAGGCGAGTTTCTGAGCGGGGTCATCCTGTTCGAGGAAACGCTGCTTCAGAAGGCCGACGATGGAACGCTGCTGTCCGTGGTTGCGCAGCGCCAGGGTATCGTTCCGGGGGTCAAGGTGGATAAGGGCACCGTACCTTTGTCTGGCGCCCCCGACGATCTGGTAACACAAGGCCTGGACGGACTGTCCGAAAGACTGAAGATCTACAAGTCCCAGGGAGCCCGATTCGCGAAATGGCGGGAGGTCTACCCGATTACGGACCGCAATCTGACGCCGCTTGGAATCGAGGTGAACGCCGAAACGCTCGCGCGCTACGCGGCGGTGTGTCAGGAGCAGGGGATCGTTCCTATCGTGGAGCCGGAGGTGCTGCTTGATGGCGATCACAGTCTGCAGCGCTGCGCCGAAGCAACCGAGTCGGTACTGCATGCGGTGTTTCACGCCCTGCACCGCCACCGTGTGATGCTGGAATACATGCTGCTCAAGCCGAGCATGGTGTTGCCTGGCAAGGAGCATGCCCGGAAATCCGCTCCGGACGAGGTGGCACGCGAGACCGTGAAGGTGCTCAGACGTACCGTGCCGGCGGCGGTGCCGAGCATCAATTTTCTCTCCGGAGGACAGACTGCGGAACAGGCGACAGCCAATCTCAATGCGATGAACACGCTGTTTCCGCAGGCCCCCTGGGAACTGTCTTTTTCCTACGCGCGCGCCTTGCAGCAGCCGGTTCTCGATGTCTGGCGCGGCCGGCAGGAAAATGTCGCTGCCGCGCAGCGGGTATTTCATTTTCGTGCGGCGCTTGCCGGCGCCGCGCGCCGTGGCCAATACCGGCCGGAGATGGAGCGCGCGGCCTGAAATGGACGGCTCAGTCCGGTCGCAGGCTTTTCCGGGAGCACGCAGCGCAGGCCGCAAAGACGCCGCGGGCCGCGATGCTGTCGGTCTTTGCCATGCCCGGGTGGAGATACAGAACCAGGACAGCGCATGACCGATAAGAGTGTCAGAGTGACCTTTCTCGATCCGGGATTGCGTATTCTCGAACCGGTGGACGAAGAAATCGTGCGAATGTTCGAGACGCGAATGGTACAGCAAGGCGTTTCCCTGGTGCTCGATGCGCACGTGAGCAGAATCTGCCATGCGGGCGGTGGTGCCTACGTGCAATACCACGATCGGAGGGCGCAGCGAACCGGGCCTATGGAGAATACGTCGTGCAGGTGGCCGGGTACCAAGCACGTACCGAAGGACTGGGACCGGATCACACCGAATTCCGCAACGACCGCCACGGCATACCTTTGATTCACGTTCTGGAAACCGATGAGCCGGGCTATTATGCCGCAGGCGATGTCATAGGCCGATCCATTTTCGCTCGCTGGGCGGCTGGGCAATCTCTACGGTCATTAACATAGGCTCAACGTTCTGGACTGATTTTCGATGTTTCCGCTGCTGCCATTGAGGTCGTTGTCGAAATACCTGTTCCCTAAGCGCTGCAGGGCTTTAGCACGGTGGAACTGTCACCATCAACAGGCTCTGCGTAGTTCTGCGCCGCCATGCTCGGCCATGGAACCCTCCAGCTGTGGAATCGCAACCGGCCCAATTCCTGTCTGTCTTCAGAAACTCTGGGGTCAGCACCAAAATCATATTTTCCTGAAACCCTGTGCCATGATGCATACGTCCCAAACAGCGCAGTTTCTGGAACGAGCAGTTGTCGAATTCGGGCAATGGATATCGGATCAATTTGTCCAGCACGCCGATGTGGTACTTTGGCCAACGGAATTTATCGCCGTCTTTTGACCCGTGTTATCCAGCGTGAAACTTGCGCATTCTGTGTCGCCTACTTGAGGGCCTGTCGGATTCGGGACAGCGGTCAGGCTGTAGGTACTCGGCGTAACCGTCGGATTGATCGTGTAATAGCCCCGGGGGGATGTTGTGGCCAGGGCAGGGCACGCGGCGTTGTTGTATTGAAAGTACTGCGTGTAGCAACGCTCCAGAAGCTGGGAATCCGTACTGAGCGCTGCGAAGGCATCGGAGCGGCGAGAGGCATACACGTCTTTTTCATAGGACGGATAGATCATCAATGCAAGGATACCGATGATCGCGACCACGACAAGGAGTTCAATCAGGGTGAACCCTGAAAGACGAGAATTTCTCGACGGTGTGTTGTTCATGGTTGTCGTCACTGCTTGGTGGATTTAGCCGGAGTCACGACCAGCACACGCACGGTCGTTGATGGTTTAGCGAGAGGCCCATCGCCAACAAACTCGACCGTCATGCCTGGTGCTAGGCCCCTGAAACCACCCACTCCGCTGTACACGGCTTTCGGGGATACGGGATAGGTCTTCCCGTTTATCGTGATCGTGTGGCGGGAATGATTGATCGTCTGGATAGCACCTTTGCCGGCATTACCGGCAGGCACGGCATAAGTCGCCGCCGCCGGGATAGTGCATGCCAGCTGCAGAAACAGGCCAGCGGCAGCCAGTCCGATGATCTTGTACGTTTTGGTCATGTATCGCTCCCGATGATGCCACTTGCGCAAGTCAGTATATCTGCCACCAGGTCCGGTTGACACTGCCACCGCGCTCCTGAACCGACTGAATCTGCCCCGTCGACTTGTTCACCAGCTTGATGTCGTTGCCCGATGGTGCCGAGATTATGGCCGGAGCGGCAGCATACCCGGTTCCGAGAGAAAGCCCGACGGGATTCTGGCCGTTGACCTGATCGCTTCCGTTCAGGCTGCCGTCATCATTCAAGTCCAGCTGAGGCTGCGGGAAGCTGCTGCCGTTGACATAGTCGAGCGCCATCAGCCATGACTGACCGCCCGCCGAACACGTGCTTTGCGCCGGTATGTAGCTGGTGAACACGATAGTCCCGTTTGCCAGACGCGGATCAGCCACAACGCGTTCTCCGGTGTCGGCGACACTCACGGCGGAACCCAGGTCGATAAACCAACCCGGATTCGTGGCCAGGTTCACAGTATTTTTGCTGACCAGCCGCACCGAAAGCGTCTGGGTTGTGCACGGAGGCGGGCTGCCGGACGCACCGGTATCCACGCATACGGTAGTCGTCGTGTCGGTGAGCGTCTGTTGGATCAGGTTAGTGCGGGTCGGCACGGTGTACGCACTTCCAGATGTCTCCTCATCCTCGATCCCGTAGAAGCTCTGTACCTGGGTGTTGCTGATGTCCGGAGTACCCAGCAGCTGTCCGGTCCCGAAAAACACCATCGGGTACAGAACCGTTGGATATTTGGGATTGAGCGACACGACCGGCGCCGTAGTGATCGGCTGCGCATTGCCCGACGAATCCTTTGCCTGAAAAAGCAGGGTCACGGTCCAGTTCGCCGGATCTGGATCGAGAATGTTGATCTTCCAGAGGTTGCCCTGCAGATCGCCCACATAAACGATATCCGCCGGCGCACCTTCGTCACCTGAGCTGTTCACCACGGTCGCAGAAGCCAGACCGTTGGGAACGGTGGCCGAACACGGGTCTGGGGTCACAGCCGTACACAGATCGATCGGCTTTCCGTTCGGGGTCACTTCCTGGCCGGTCTGAGCATTGAGCGCATAGAGATAGTCATCGTTGCTTGCGCTGCTGTTGTACCCGGACCCGAAAAACACCAGAAACGGAATCGCGCTATGTGGGGTACTGATATTGGTGTCCGCAATGACCGGGCGACTGAAAGTGTAGCCCAGATCGGGATCGGTGAATTCCCACAGCACGTCGGCCGCGAGCTGTGTCTCGTTAGTTATCCCTGCAGGATTAGTCACGTCCAGAGCATAGATGCTGTTGCCGCCAGCCCCCAGACCGCCGGCCAGTATCGTGTGCCAGGTACCATTGGCGAACTTCACGTCTCCGGCAGTCGGTGAGCCGTCGACGAAGAAGCGATGCTGCTGATTGTAAATCGGGTTGGTCAAGTCAATGAGATTGCCGAATACGTCGCTCGGCACAAAGGCGAATTTCTCCTCGCCGGTTGTGGCATCGAAAGCATGCAGCATGCCGTCGTTGGCGCCGACATAGAGCATCGGTTCGCGGTTCGCGGTGCTCGTCTCGAAACTCTGATACGTGGTATCAGTCGTATACGGACCGGATGCCTGCGCCACGTACACCGGGCTGCTGTCCACGATGTCACCAAGCAGGTGCGAGCGGTTGCGGAACGGTCCGCTGTTCTGCTGTTCCTCGGACTTGTCGCCGCGCAGGTAATTGAGTCGGTCCGGTCCTAGAGTATCGGTCGAGCTGGTCATGAGATCCGACTGCTGGGCGCTGCTCAGACTGGCCCAGCGGAACGGAATTCCGGACCCGTTGCTGCACAGGCCGCCGGTAGGAAGACAGGTGGCGATCAACCGCGTGGTGTTCCAACCAGAACCTGAAGCGAGCGTATCGAGATTGCTTTGTGCGCTCCAGATCGGAGTGAGCGTATTCACGGTACCTGCATTGTTGCCGCTGGCGCTGATCGGATAGGCGATCAGATTTCCGGTCCAATCCTGCCAAGGCGTATCGGAAGTCGTGAACTTCGCCTGGTAGGCAACCGCCCCGGAGTTGAGGCCGGTCGAGTTGACACCCGCAGAACTCACCGAGTAGGTCCCGGCCTGAATCGCCGTGAGAATGTTCTGCAGATCCACAGTCACCTGCTGGGCGCTCGTTGCTGGGAAATAGCTGCCGGTGCCACCGGCAATGGCCATCGCGGTCAGCGTATCGGCGGCCTGCGAGTTGAGGACCGGATTCACGCCCGCGCCGACGCCTACGATGTAAGTCTTGATGCCGGCTTTGTTCAGGGCAGCAAGTTCCGTGATCGTGTCGGTCAGAGCCTGATCGTTCGTGGAATTGAGAGAACCATCGGTATTGAACGTTGCGGTGACGTTGTAGCCTGCAGCTGCCGCGCTGCCGAGCGGTGGCCAGTTGTTTCCCTTGAGATCCATGGTTGGCAGGCCATCGGTAACGAGAATGACGTAGCGCTCTGCCGTGCAGCCGTTGCTCGACGATGGCCCCCCGTTGGTGGTGTAGTAGCTGTAGGCCTTCGCCAGCATGCCGGCAATTGGGGACTGGCCCGCCAGCGCCTTGATCTCCGAGCTGCCGGTGTTATTCGTTTCCGGTGCCAGATAGGGCGTGAATTGGGCGATCATTGTCTGCACCTGCGCAGGCGTGGGGTTCATGCCGGCGGTGGTCATCGGGACCACCAGATTCCCACTATTGTCGGTCACGCTGGTGTAATAGCCGAATCCGCGCTGCGCATACATGGTCTGCGGCTGATAAGGGACGAACCCCGCATTCGTCGGTCCGGTCTGTGTCGCACAATAATTGACCTCATTTCCGTAAGTCTCGAGAATATTGCCGCTTTCATAATCGCTGAGCGAGAAGTTGGGCGGGTAGGGGGTCGCTGGGGTGGGTCCGCCATACACTATGCACACCGGATCGATTTGATTACCACCCGCATACAGCACGTCATTGATGGACGGATCGTCGCTGCTGTATTGGACAATCATCCAGGGATCGGTGATGGTCCCGATTACGCCATTGCCTGAATAGAACGCATGGAGGTTTGCGCAGTCCTGCGCAACCGCACCGGTTCCGGTCTGCTGATAGCAGGGATTGGAAACATACTCGCCGCTGGTCAGTGCGGTCGTGTCGGTCGAAGCGAACTGGAAGCCGCTCGCTCCGCTCATGTAGTAGACCCAGGTCGTGTACAGACTGAGGCCGCCGGTTTTGTAGTCGAGCAGGCCGAAATCCGTGTCGCCGGCATAGGTGTCTAGGATGGCCTGAAAGGCCTGCTTGGCCACGTTCAGGCGGCTGGCCGAGTTGTCGCACAGCGTACCGCCGTTATTGACGGTATACGGTGCCTGTCCGCTGGTGATCGTGGAATTGCACGGCGGCGTGAAGCCGTTTGGTACGAGATAATCGAGCGGAGAACTGGAGGGCTGCAATGCAGTTGAGGAGGTACCCGAACCGGTCATGATAGCGCCCGACAGATCACCGTCCATGGATTGGGAATTGCCGATAGCTAGCAGCACCTGGGGATGCGCCGGCACGACCATGGTCATCGGAACCTGCGATATCGACACCTGCGGAATGGCGCCACCAAAAACAGAACTCCCCAGACCCAGAACACTCGCACCCGCCAATACCCAGATAATGACCCGGGCGAAAGTGAAAGGCTGGTTTCCTCTGTTCATATGCGCATCCTTTAGTTTAAGGTACGGTCCGAATCTCGAAGACTATCTTCGTATCGTCGCCTGCAACATAACTTGAGTATTGTTGTCGCCGCCGTAGGCGAGTGTATAGACCCGGAATATCTGCACCGGTGGAACGCCGCTGCTGTACGCGGGTTGCCCCAGAGCACTGCCGGGGCTGGCCACGGGGGGCATCTGCTCAATGACGAACGTGGGCTGCTGCATCACGTCGGGCAGAGGCGAACCGGTTCCCGGCTGACCCCCGCCGACGGTAAGCACGCTACCCGCGTTGGCCCAGTTGAGGGTGCTGTACAACGGCTCCACGACTGTTGTGTTCGTCGGATCGTAGGTATACAGACCGCCAGTGTCCAAAAGAAAATTGGTCCACTGTGCCGCCAGCAGATCCGCCTGCGCAAGACGCAGCGTGTATTCCGCCGACTGTAAGGCAATATTGGCGTCGCGCTGGTTCCCGGTCATCCGCTCCTCAAGTGCTGTACTCTGGGCTGCTGTCAGTCCGATGATAGTCATCACCAAAAGCAGGATCAGGACTACGACCAGGACCATGCCTCTCTGATTGTTCGGCGGGCTCGGCTGACCGTTGGATGGTTTGCTGCTCATAACGATCTCCGCTTGGCTCATGGCAGACGATTGCGCAGGGCTATGCTCGTAGTAAATACCCGCCGCAGACGTGTGTCGCGCGGGACCTGCACTGTCAATCCAAGCAAGTCAAAAGTCTGGGGGGTAGGCGGGATCTGCGCCTCGCCCGCATTGCTTTGCAGCAACAGCGCGATGCTCGCACTGAGCACCTTGGTCCAGTCCGTGACTTGGTCTGCTGTGACATAAACGTTTGGCGTCCCGTTGCCAGTGGTATCCTCGCCGTAGAGGATCTGCATGTTTTCGACATTGGCAACGAGCTCTTCCGGAGTCAGCGTCAATGTGCCGGGACTGCTGATCGTACTGAGGTCCGCCCTGAACAATGCAGGCTGGCCGTCCACGCCGAGGCCGATGTAGTAGATCATCATATCCGGCACCACGAGCTCTGCACCCGGCCCGTACTGGGGGCCCAGCACATGTGTGGTGTTTCCTGGAGTGCCAGCTCCACTGTTGTGCACCACGGTGTACCCGTTCGTGTTCGTGATCTGGAACAGGGTCGCTTTGACGCAGTCGGTGATGATGCCGATCTGTCCAGGCTGGACAAATGAAAGCGGAGTCGAAACATAGAACTTGAAGTTGGCCGCTTGCGTCGAGGGAACCTGAGTGACATTCTCAGGAGTGGAGTCTGCATAGCGCAATACCAGAAAATCGCTGCCCTGAAGCGGCTCACCGACGCCGTTTGTGGTGAATGGCACTTCACTGCTGCTGAGTGCTGGAACGTTCGGGTCTGATTCGGCATCGAAGGACCCAGTCGTGGCAGCAGCAAGTGTGGCCGGCAACACATAGGTGGCGCTCGGTCCGGTGTTGGTTGCCTCGTAACCAGTAATACCTTCGGCAAAATCATAGATGTAATCGTTCGTGGCCACATTCAGGATGCTATTGAGCTGTGTGTCCTCCGCGCAGCCCATGTAACCAGCCATGCGCACGTCGTGCTGAAGAAAACTCAATGCAAAGCGCCCGTCTTCCTGGATCTGGGCGACAGCTTTGTTGCTGCTGTAGATGCCGCGATTGGCAATGAAAACAGCCAGCACTGCACCCAACAGGATCAGACCAACGGTGACCGCCACCATCAGCTCTACCAGCGAAAACCCCTGCTGACGGTCGTGCCTGATAGGCCGTTGCGGCGACGCAATCTTCATAACGCTGATTCCACGCTCAAATTGTAGGTTGGCGTGCCCAGCAGCAGGCTGTTTTGGGCACGCAAGTCATTCCAACTGATGGCCACAGTGACGGTGGTCGTCCCGTTGGCAACGATTGTTTTGATCGTGCCGACGCCGCTGGGCAGCGCCGTCAGGGCCTGTTGCCACTGCAAGAGTGCGGCGTTGGCGGCAGCAGATCCGCAGACGCTGGATGCAGTTCCGCCTGCACTGAACGTGCTGTCGAAACACCCGTTCACTGCATCACTGCGGTCGGCGCGCATGAGGTCGAGCACCTGATAGGCAAGATTGTCGGCCTGGGTGCGCATGTACGCGCTGTCATCGGCCTTGAGCGATATGCTCACCAGAGCTGCGATGCCGAGCAGGGCCACCGATAAGATCAGAAGCGCGATCAGCACCTCGAGCATACTGAACCCCCGGCTGTGCCTGGGCATTTCGTTTTTCGGCATTGGCGTGTTAGGCATCACTGTACTTTCTTGTCAGGGGCAGGTGAGAGAAGTGGTGCCATCGATCCGGTAGCCCGGGGTCTGGCCCGCCTCAATGCTTCCGGTGGGGAGCAGATCCAGCGTTCTTGCCATGGTTGATCCACGTGCATCACAGAGCACGAAATAAAAATCGCTGGCGGAACCGGTGCCACTCAGCAGCCCGCTTGAAGAGAAGGAATAGCTGTTCACCAAGCTGCCAGAGGGTTGTGAATGGCTGGTCAGGGTATTGCCTCCGGACAGAGCAGGGAAGACGCGTACCGCCTGCGGATTGCCACCAGGCGGATTTGGCGGCGTGCTGAACACAATCCAGCCGTCCGCCCAATTCGTGTCGGTACAACTCATGCTGGTACCGGCGCAAACGGTGACGGTCGAACTTCCACCTTCCTTGACAGCAGTGCTCCGGGCAAGACTGAGCGCTTCCACCAGCGCGTTGATCTGTGCGACTTGCCGGTTGTTTTGAATCGCCGTTTCGAAATTGGGTACTGCTATCGTAGCGAGGATTGCCGCTACGCTCAGTGTGACGACCAATTCAATTAGCGTGAAACCGCGCACACAGACCTTCCTCATAATCACGTTATATATGTGTATTATAAATACTTATCGGTATTGAATCCGGAATTTCATAGATTTTAGCCAACCTCCGGAACAAAAAGGGCGATGCGGATTACCGGTCACGGAAAACAGACAATCGGCTTGATTGCCAGCCCAGCTCCGCTTACGCTCCATTAAAACAGTATAGACTCTGGCTGTGCCATGCAGAGGTGAGACGCCAAAAAGACCCCGCTTCCTGGGGGCGGTTTTTCCGTTGATCGATAATTAGTCCACTTTGTATTCAATTAGATATGATCTGTTTCTCGACACATAATAACGATCACTGCTGTCCAAAATAACCCCGACTGCGTATCCGGTGCCCCGATTTTTCCGCGGTTTTGGATAGGGCGGGTCCCGTTTTCATGTTTCTGTCCCCGTTACTATTTTCCCGCCTCTACAAGAGGCACGGACAGTCCGGTCCGGCATAATTGCCGCCCCCCAGTCGTAACCAAACCAGGCCGTTATTGATCCGCGAGCGCGTGTGTGGGCGCCGCGCGCAAGCTCGGCATCTCGGCCAAGTCCTTGGCCAACGGGGTTCGCCCAGATCGCGATGGCCCCGCTCAGTAATGCCAAGCGCCGGCTGGTCGGCGAGACCGAGGCGGAGAACTCGCACCTGTTCGCCGAGAACGCCACGCCGCGCATGGAGCGTGATGTGTTAAAAAAACCACGGCGTTCTTCAGGCTGGGAACAATTACTTTGCCACATTAATGATCGTGGATCGGCTCTCTGGGAATGTTCGGTTCTTTAGTGCATAGCGTGGAACTTTAGTGTTTTGCGTGGTTGACCACAGGCCTAAATGAATTACAATTCCATCCTTCTTCATTATTTAACATAATATACATTATGCGAAGTACTGGATATCCATGCAAGGATACCAGGGCGACCCCGATAGCCCTCGCGGGAAATCGAAACGCAATCAGCCAGGGCTTGGGCTTGCAAGCACGCTCGCGCAGCCAGACCGTACAACAAAAGTAGCGACCATCCACTTGGTAGTCGCGCTCGAGCGAGCTCTGGCAACGGCTGGTCGATGCCGAGGCTACAACGTCGCGCTATACACGCTCGTTAAGGTAGGATATGCACAACGACGTGCTCAGGCCTGTTGATGGAACAAAGCCGCATTACGGTTATTGCAGCCATCGCAGTTGAGCGTACCAGTGGAAGCGCGCCCTTCTCTCCTCGGTGTTTTCCAGAGTGTAGTCAGGCACCGGGATCCAAAAAATCGATTTTTCACCATCCTTCATGTTACGACTGACTGAAGTGCGGCTCGGCCTCGATCATCACGAGACCGAGATCAAGGCTGCAATCCTGCGTACCCTCGGCATAGCCGAACACGATCTGCTGGGTTTTCGTGTGTTCCGGCGGGGCCACGATGCACGCAAGACCAGCGAAGTCGTGTTTGTTTACACCATCGATGTCGAGGTGCGCGATGAGGACAAGCTTCTCCAGCGCCTGCACCGCAATCGTCACGTGATGAAGGCAGCGAATGATCGTCATAGGTTTCGAGCCGACGCATCGCCTCGACGACACCCGGCGCCGCCGTGTGATAATCCATTCGTGTTTGCATGGAAATCTCACCTGAAGGAGCCGACGATGACGCATCCTTCACTTAAATGAAATGACACATTTTTCCACGAATTTTACGTGCGAATCTGCCGTTTCGCGGCATGCGCTTCATCCAGATTCTTGGACAGGACTTCACCGCTGTCGAGAGCTAAGGTCGAATCTGGTGTACGGCCCTCGACCAGCATGGGTTGGGGCAGTGGGGATTTCCGCTGAGGATCTGATTGTCGCGGTCTGACAAAAAAAGCTGTGTATCCTTCTTTTTTGCAACATGCATCAGGAAACAACCGGCCAAGCTTTTTGGGGCATTGAGAAGATCCCGGCTGGCTGGTAGCGCGATGATCCCCTGCTATCCGGCCTGGGCATTTTGCATCGCCTGCCGCACCTGGGTCCGAGCCGTGTCCTGCAGCTTCATTTCTACGTCCACGACGGCAAACGTTTCATCAAGAAATTCGATCCAGTGGCGTACCGGCACCGGCGAAGCAGCGGTCACATGCATCATGCAGCCGATATTGGCAGTTGCTATGGCCTGTGGACGTGTAGCCAGCAGTGTGCCCAGTTTGTGTGTGCGCAAGGACTTCGATAACTTCCCCTGCAGGATCGAATAGGTGCCAGCTGCGCCGCAGCACATGAAGGAATAGGACACGGGCACCAGCTTGAATCCGGCCCGTCGCAGGAGTTTCTCGGCTACGGAGTTGAGTTTCTGGCTGTGCTGCAGACTGCAGGACGACAAAAACGCGATGCGCGGGCCCTGCTGCTGTCTAAGAGACGCATTCTCGTCATTCCTCCAAGCGTCCGTAACGACCTCGGCGATGTCTTTTGTCAGCTCGGAGATGCGCTTCGCCTTGTCTCGATATCTGGGTTCTTTCTGCAGCAGATGAACATACTCGCGGAAGAATGCGCCACAGCCGCTGGCTGTGAAGACGATCGCCTCAGCACCGGCCTCGATGTGCGGCCACAAGGCGTCGATATTGCGGCGCATGAATGCGCGCGCCTCGTCCGCTGCCCCCATGTGCTGGCTGACCGCACCGCAGCACCCGTTCCCGGCCCTGATCAGCCGAATTCCCAGACGATCCAGCACGCGCGCCGCCGCAGCATTGATATCCGGGGCCAATGCCGGTTGCACGCAGCCTTGCCAGACAAGCATGCTGCGGGCGTGCGGCCGGTCCGGCCACTCGCCCATCGGCCTGCGCTGCGGCACCCTGGACTGCAGATCGCGAGGCAGAAACCTGCGCAACGCCTGTCCGATGCGCAATAGTGCCGTGAACCTGCGGCGGTGCGGAACAACGGCACGCAGGGCCAGGCGCACCAGTCTCTCCTTGAACGGACGCGGCGATTCCCTCTCGACCAGTTCCCTGCCTATGTCGAGCAGGCGTCCGTAGCGGACTCCCTGCGGGCAGCTGGCCTCGCAGGATCGGCAGGTCAGGCAGCGGTCCAGATGCTGCCGGAGGTTGGCCCCGATCGTGTCATGCTGGAGCGTCTTCAGCGTATAGGCGGGAAGCAAGGAAGCGGCGCTGGGCATCTTGCCTTCGAACATTTGCTTGATCAGATAGATTCGTCCACGGGGCCCGTCCCATTCATCGTCGAGCAGCCTGAAAGTGGGGCAAATAAATGTACACTGTCCGCATTGCACGCAGGGACCGAGGAGCGCCTCCGCTTCCCGCGCCATATCGGTGCCACGGTAATTTTCGGCCAAATCGACTTTCATAGGGCATGATCCGAGAATTTGAACAGTTTCAGTCGGAAGCGCACCGCTGCCGGGGTTCCGGTGCACTTTCGGAAGCCGCAGTCGCTGCAACACTATGAGACAAACCCATTTCTGTTTCCAAGACTTTATATCAATCGCATCAATAGGATTGGCTTATGTTATGGCACATCCCCCTCCTGATCGGCATGCTGCCAGACGAAGCGGCTGGCGTCTCGAAGCCGTAAGGGGCAAGAGAAGCCCGCGCCCCCATTGGCCCGCTGCCAACGGTTGCAGGGCAACACCCGGCGTGCCTAGCCGGCTGAAAGGCGCCGGATCAGGCTGCGGTCCCCGCTTCCAACTTCCTGAGCAGCATTTCCGCTTCCGCGACTTCGTCCTCACTGAAGACGTGAACGCCGACCTGGCGCAGCTTCGCGGCAGTCATTCCGGAGCCGGACACTTTGGAGCCGGTAAAGCTTCCATCGAAAATGACATGCGATCCACTCGACGGGCTGCCTTCCTTCAATATCGTGATCCGGATGTTCCACTCCCGCGCAACCTCTAGCGCCCGCCCCGCTCTCCTAAGGAAATACACCGTGACATCGCGACCGCCGAAATCGACGACTTTTGCCGAACCGTCAAGCACGTTTCCGACGACGGAAGCGATCTCCGAGCGCAGACGCGGAACCGTGAGGCTGCCGTCAACCTCCAGGCACGCTGCCACGATGCGTCCATCCCGATACTAGCGTTTCAGGAGGGGGTGATCGCAGAACATATCCTCTCCGTCGTAGCGGACGGCATGGCCTAGAAGACAGGCGCTAACGAGGACTGATTCCATCGCGTATCCCCACTGCAGCGAACGCGGCTGCTGGCGCCGCCGTTCGCATGATGCGGCTTTGGCGCTGTTGCCGCGCCACATTCAAAGCAACTCTCCCTGCATCGTCGCGACGACCTGGCCGCCGACACTGACCTCTCGCAATCTGCCGTTCATGCGTGCGCGCAGCCTGATGAGCGACGGACGGCGAACCTCATGACCCTGCTCGATGCGTAGCGACAGGTCCGACCCGCCCAGCAGACGGTGTTCCAGCAGATACGCGCCAAGAAATGCCGCACCATTTCCGGTGGCTGGATCCTCGCGCACGCCGTAAGCCTCGAAGAAAAAGCGCACGCAGAGATCGTTTCGCGGATCATGGGTCTCGTGGCAAAAGAGGTACACGAGGGGCGGAAACCCCTCCGCTGCCAGGGGGATGAACGCATCCAGATCAAGCGTGCTACGCTTCAGCGCCTGGAGGTTTCGCAGCGGCACGATTATCGCCGAGATGCCGGCTGTGACCATCTGAACGGGAGACGCGGTATCGATGTCATCCGGCGATATTCCAAGCGCGGCAGCGATCGATTCACGACTGCAGACCGCCCTGAAGCGGACCTGCGGCGCCAGGAACCACGCGATCTCGCTGTCCTCGGCGGTGTGCTCGAAAGTGACCGGGATCTGCCCCACCGAAAGGTTAAGCCGCACGGCGTTCGAATCGCCGAACGCAACATGCCGCCGGATCACCCACGCCGTGCCGACGATCGGATGTCCCGCAAAGGCGATTTCCCGCGCCGGCGTGAAAATCCGCACCCGGTATCCACCATCCTGCTCCGGTACGGTGTCTGCAAATACCGTCTCGGAGTAATTCATCTCTGCCGCAATCTGCTGCATCGTTTCAACGGACAGACCTTCGCCGCCGGTCACGACGGCCAGCTGATTGCCTGAGTATCGCTGTTCCGCAAAGACATCAACGATGTAGATGTGCATCATTGTCCTGCAGGTATTTCGACGGAAACCCTTTCAGACACACACCAGGGTCCATGAAGCGGATTCTGGCAGGGCATACTCGTGGCGCGCCAGAGCCTGCTTGCCCTCTTCTGGCCGCCATGAGACGCCCGGGAAACGGGCATACCGGTATATACAAGCCGCCGCCTTCCTTCCTTGCTTGACGCTGGAGGGGCTCATCTGCGTCCGGCCAGATAGGTGTAATAGTTGCACGCAGCGAAGAACGTGCCGTCGCTCATTGCCCGTTGCTGCTCGCTCAACCAGACCTTGATCTGCTGCGCGGGCAACAGGCCGGCTTTCTCTACATACGGCACGTATGTCTCCGCGAAAGACTTGAAGTAGCTGCCGGTTCCGATTTCGACCACCGCGTCGCCCCAGGCTTCGATCAGGCTCAGTCCCAATTCAGGCAGCAGTCGCGGCAGGTCTCGCATGATCCGCGGATTGTTGAACGTGGCGCTTGCCAGCGCTGTGTCCATTTGACGGCCGAAGCAGTGATCCGCGAAGGAGTAGGTCAGAGAGGCATAGTCACCGTCAAATACCACTATTGTGCCGCCCGAACGGACCACCCTTCCCATCTCGCTTACAACCATTGCCGGCTCGGTAACGTGGCTGATCAGCGTGTGGGCGATTACCACATCGAAAGACGCGTCGGGAAAATCCAGGTGGTGGACATCTCCGACCCGGAAAGTGATCCGGTCCCCTACTTTCTCATCGTCGGCGAATCTACGCCCTGCCTCAATGAAGGGACTGCAATGATCAACGCCTATGGCTTCACCGGTAAAGTCAGCGCGTCGCACCAGCAACCGCAGCATGGCCCCGGTACCGCATCCGACTTCAAGTATCCGTGGGGATTGAGGCACGGCCAGGCGGGCCAGGTACTTGTCAAACAACCTCGTGAACACCGCGTCCCGGGACCGGCCCTCCAAGCGCGCGATAAGGCGCTCGAGCGTACCTTGATCCAGCTCGTTAACGAAACGGTGGGGATCGCGTGCAACCATGTTTCACTCCATACATCATCCTTCCGGGAAATATCACACGCAGACCTGCTCCGCCCCTCCTCATTTTTCCGGGCAGCAGCGCGCATCGGGCGCCGACATCCTCGCACTCTCCCCGGGGCGCTGCGGCAGTGCGCGCAACACCCCGGGGCCAGGTAAAATGGAAAGCTCAACGAAACTTCAGCTTCCGGCGGACCCTACCATGGCTTGTAGGGCAGAAACTTGCCGCTCATCTTGATCAGGACGCGGTCACCTTTCGGATCCTCTTGTTTGTCGATGTCCATGGTGAAATCGATCGCGCTCATGATGCCATCGCCAAATCTCTCGTGAATAAGCTCCTTGATCGTCGTTCCATAGACATTGAGCATTTCGTAAAAGCGGTAAATCAGAGGATCCGTCGGAACGGCGGTAGGCAGAGACCCCTTGTAGGGAACCGCCTGCAGCAGCGCTATTGCCTCCGCCGGCAGGTCAAACAATTTTGCCACTATTTTTGCCTGTTCCGCAGTGAAAATCATCTGCCCTAAACATGCCGCGGTGGTCCACTCCTTGCTCTTTCCGACTGTACGCGCCACCTCGGCCCAACTCAGGCCCTTCCGGATCCGGGCTGCAACAATTGCCTCGGTTACGTCATTGCGTGTCATGAAATTTATATCTCCTTGGGATCAATTTTTTTGTTCCTCCGTACGACGGCAACTGTCTAAAGACGGTCTTGCACACGCGCACAGGAAGGTTTCCGCTGGGTTGACATCACCCAGACTTTCTGCGGTTCCGAATCGGGGAAATCCGGAAAACCGGAAAAGTGGATGCCGGGATCCCCGCGAACGAAATGCGGCTATCACAATTTCTCATAGTCGTTCATCCGATAGATGGCCACGGACACGATCCAGCTCGTGATGAATATACCAATTATCAGAAGCCCTATCGCCCCCGAATGGTCACTCAGGAATTTGATCCGGTCCCACATGTATCCCTTTAGATGGAACTCCTGCGATATAAGTCCGATGGTTTCAATCCCGCCAATGAGCAGCGCGACTACGACCGAAACGGATGTTACAGTGATGTTGTAGTACAGCTTGCGAATCGGTTTCATGAAGGCCCAGCCATAGGCACCTAACATCAGGATTCCGTCCGTCGTGTCCATGAGAGACATGCCGGCAGCAAACAGGACAGGAAACACCAGGATCACCCATATAGACATGCCCTTTGTGGCCTCGGCTGCCGCGATGCCCAGCAGGCTGACCTCGGTAGCGGTATCGAATCCGAACCCGAAGAGAAGGCCGACCGGAAACAGGTGCCAGCTTTTCGTAACCAGCCGAAACAAAGGCCTGAATATACGCGAAAGGAATCCCCGCTTATTCAGGAGCAATTCCATCTCGTCCTCGTCGTAGACGCCACCGTTGCGGACGTGCTTGAAGCTTGCATAGGCGGACCGCGCTATGACGATGTTGATCACCGCCATGGTGAAAAGAAACGACGCCGATATGATGGTTCCGAAAATGCCGGCCGAGTCGTTGAACGAGTTGAACCTGCCGTTTATGGAACTCAACGTTACACAGATCGCTATTGTGGCGATGACCAACACCAGTGAGTGCCCCAGCGAGAAAAACAGACCTGTTGTCACTGGCCGCTTGTTCTGCTGCATCAGTTTGCGCGTGACATTGTCGATTGCAGCGATGTGGTCGGCATCAAAGGCGTGCCGCATCCCGAAGGAATACGCCAGCACCGCGGTACCGAGCAGCACAGGACTGCCGTGAAAAACGATCAACGTCCAGGTCCACGCAACGACGTTAAATGCGATGAGCAGGCCGAGCACCCCGATCACCCTCTTTTTGAGGCCCGCGTCGCTGGCGAGGAACGTTCGCAGATGTGCGATCATGTGCCGACCTCCTAATAAATTCTTGCTAGGATTGATCAAATTTCGAAGAGACTACGCTTTGGTGCACGCCAACTTCTCTATCAGTTCTCTCGCCCTGCTTCCACCAGCAGCATCTCCGTTGCATGGTTCCATATCGGCCAACGCTGTTCTTCGAAGAAAGTCGGCATGTCAGGATTCGGGGGATTGGCGACCCGTAGCAGCTCCGGATGCCATCGCGCATTTTCCCGAGATTTCCCGCAGCTTGGTGCATTAGCGACACCGCCGGCTCACATCACACCGAACCGAGTACTCAATCAAAATTACACAGCCCATCGATACTTCCGCGTTGCGCAAGAATTGCCTCTTGCGTTCCCTGTCGGGGAATTGTGAGAAATGACTGATCCCGTCATACATTTCACGCGAACCCATCGCCCTTATCCGGACCGCGCTGCAGGACATCATGCTCCTGCGCCAGGCGCCCAACATTGCTTTCAGTCAGTGCGCGCTTACGCAATACGATGCCATTTCCGTATCCTGTGTCGTCGACGCGCGCAGTATGCCGATGCCAATGCCGTCGTGTCGCGAATCACTCCCCGACCGGAATGGGAGCACAGGCGGAAATAGATTCGACCCCAGATTTATGGTCGCAACGCCTGACGTTGTCTTGTTTGCTCAGTATCTTATATCGTGTTCTTCCGAAGACGGTTTCACTTGTCTGACCCCGAATCCCGGCACATCTCGGTGGTAGCACAAAGAAACATGCAACCTTAACCAAGTTCTACTGCCAAACGGTACAAGATCACCTTCGCGATTGTGCGTAACTATGCAACATGAGAGCATGGTGCACCAAGACTAAATACTGATGAGTGTTATAGGTGGTAGCTATGGATCGAAACATTGTTTTGCCTCGCTCGATTCGCTACCTCATTGCGGTAGCTGAACATCGCAGCTTCACGCGTGCGGCAGAAGTCCTGTTTGTATCGCAACCGACGCTTTCGCAGCAAATCAAACAATTGGAGCAGTTATTGGACGTCCAGCTGTTGGATCGCTCCGGAAGGGCCGTGCGCCTCACAGCGGCCGGCGAAGTCTATGTACGTCATGCCCGCCGCGCATTGGGGGAACTTGAATCGGCGAAGCGGGCCGTTCAGGATCTGAGCGATTTGAAGAGTGGCTCGCTCCGTATCGGAATGACTCCGATCACTGATTACCTGGCTACCCCGTTACTGGAGCAGTTCAGCGTCCGCTACCCTGGCATCATAGTGAGCATGCTGGAAATGCCTCAGCATGAAATCGGAGACGCCCTGGCGGAAGATCGTGTTGACCTGGGCATCGCTTTCAGCAGTGCCGTATCAATCGAGGACGGTTCGGAAGAAGTCGACAACCATATCCTGTTCGTCGAGACGCTCGGTCTTGTTGTCGGCACGGGTCACCCGCTTGCACAACAGCACGGACCATTGAGCAAACACGTGCTGGAACAGGAGCCGCTGGTGCTGTTTAAGGGCGATTATGCGTTACGGCGCCACATCGACCAGTATTGCATGGAACAGGGCATCAATCTGAACATTGCGATCGAAGCGACGTCACTGAGCGTCATCATGGAAATTGTCCGTTTCGGACGCCGCGCGACGATACTCCCCGACGTGATTGCCTGCGTGCAACCGGGACTTCGCTCCATTGCGCTGCTCCCAGAACTGCCTCGTCACACAATCGTTCTGATCTGCCGCCGAGGACAGTACAAGAGCCCGGCTTGCCGGGCATTCGGACAATTGGCCACTGAATGGACCGAGTCAAGGTGTCTGCGCACGCCCGTTCACAGGCTCCGGCCCTGCCCCCTTCCCGACGTTTGCGCTCAAGCCGAGGTGTGTGCCGAACCGAGATGCATGTTGGACAGCGACAACGTGGACCAGAATCCGCTGAATGAGCGTGACAAAACTGCCGTTTGAACCATAAGTTCTCGATGGCCTGGTCTGGGCACTGAAAATGGCGCGGCAGCGGCCTAACCGCCGTTCACAGCTGTAGTTGAAGTTTCATGCCCTCCCTGGGTCATGGGGACAATGCACCCTGCTGGCATTCCCGCCCGCCTGCAAAGCCGCTCCGCACTCACGTGACGGCAATCGCTCGGGCTGCTGCAGTTCGAGAATGTCTGCTTACAGACCGAACCACTCCGGCGCGCCAGATTCGGCTCGAGACTTGTCCTCATAGTCAGATTTGAAATCAGCGATGCGGTGTGGACTTTCAAATGTCACGCATTGGCACTAAAGCGTTTGCTAATATTCCTTGGCCATTGCAGTCCTGTTTTCGGGGCGTTTTTCTTACTTTCATCCATAGCAATCCCCTATACCACAAATCGAAATTTAGTCTTGGAAGCGAAAAATCTCCTGTTCCATAGTTAGGGCCAGTCGCGGATACCGGTTCCGATTGGCTTCGCCGGCAACCGCGTAGTGAGAGCGTAGGTGCATTGGCGCTTGCGAACCGTCGGGCGAATCGGCGTTCGGATTCAGTGACCCCTGGATGGCGTGGTCGCAGGTTGAGAAGAAAGATCACGCACAAATTTGGGCTATCTGCGGTTTTGCAATGGGTCTGATGCAATGAGCACTGCTCCGACAATTCCCAACCGTCGGCTAATTGCATCCGGGACTGCGGAGGCTCGCGCAAGCGTCATGTCCGGATCCCGGCGAATTCCGCACCATTGCGGAAATCGCGCGACGTAGTCGCAGACCCGACTGCTTCCTTGTGCTGGAGATGGAGGTAAGAGAATCGACACAAAATGTACGACCACTCGACTTGCGAATGTCTCGCTTGACGTGGGGTTTGGAAAGCCGATTAAGGCGGCAGCGGAACGCATAAACCTGAGCCACACCCCTTATTCATCCACATTATTGGAGGAGATAGCGTGAACACGATAGTCAGAGAAAGCAACGACATCGCTGCGCAAATGGGGCCTAAAACCGGCCTTTCGCATGGAGTGGTGCACGAAGGTGATCCGTTCGAGCCGCATAGCGTCGAGGTGACTCTCGACAGGCTCGTCAAGGTTGCTGTCGATAAGTGGAATTATCCGCTCAGCTACCTGTTTCAATCGCTGGCTGGTGGAGCAATGGTGGCGTTTGGTGTGATCCTGGCCATTGCAGTCAGCACCGGCATCACGACGCCTGGTCTGGCAAACCTTGTGAGCGGCCTGGTCTTCGGTTTCTCCTTCGTCGTGATCCTAGTTTCGAACTCGACCTTGATCACGTCTGACATGGCAGCTGGATTCATTGCCCTGGTACGGCACAAAATGCCTCTCAGCAGCTACCTCGGATTCGTCACGGTCGGCTGGATAGGCAACATAATCGGTGCCCTGATATTTGTAGGGATAATCGCTGCCGGGCCAGGCCCGTACGCGACGCTTCCGTTCTTGCAGAGAGCGCATATGCTCGGCATCGCAAAGGCAGGGGTCGGAACGGAATCGATTTTCACCCTAGGCATTATCTGCACCTGGTTCCTGCAAACTGCGCTGTTTCTCTATTGCAAGGCGCGCACAGACGTCGGCCGCATGATGCTGGCATATTACGGCCCGCTCGCCTTCGTCGCCGGCATGACCGAGCACTGCATCGCAAACGTCGGCTTCATTGCCCTACCCTTGTTCATGCAGGACAAGCTTGCACAGGCGCTTGGGGGCACGCTGCCCGCCGATGGCCCGATGCGCGCGATTACCTGGGGTCTCGGCCCGACAGGATTCCTGCGCAACGAGCTGCTATCAGGCGCTGGCAATCTGATTGGTGGTACCGTTTTCATGGCTCTGGTCTTCCTTGCGATTGCAAAGTTCAGGAGTCGTAGCACCGTCAAGGCGTAAAGATATACCCGGGCTGTCGGGCAGATTTTTCCCGATAGCCCGGGCCGGTTTACGGCCTAGCCTGCGCTTAGCTTAACCGCCCCGGAATGATCTGACCCTCCCCAAGAGTTGGACGCAATCAATCTTGGAGGTCAGATCAGAAGCGGTAACTTCCGGAAGGTCTTCCTGGTTGATCCGCTTCATCAAGGCTTGGAACCCACCCGTGCCAGCTCGCCCGACCACGCCACGCTCGGCCAGCAGCCCGCGAATCTGGTTGATACATTGGGTGCGCTGGGCAACCAGCAGTTCGCGGGTGCGATGCAGGGCGGCCAAGTCCTGCCGGGCCAGGGTCTTTACCGGAACCGGCCGAATCCGGGGATCCCGGTACACCGCATAAATGGTATCGGCATCGTTGCCATCATTCTTGTTGCCGACACGGTGTTGGGCCACGAACTGCGGCGGCACCAGCTGCGTCCAGTAACCGCGGCTGCTCAACTGCCGTCCCCAATGGTGCGAGCTGCCGCAGGCTTCCATGACCACGACTCCGCGTTCGGCATGCGGGTTGGTGAACTTGGCGATGAACTTCCTGCGAGACAGGCGCTCAACCTTCCGGCGCACACCATGCGGTCCGAAGGTGTGAACCTCGAACATGTTCTTGGCCAAGTCGACGGCATACACGGTGTCGAACAGCGAGGAACGCCGGGCAGTACTGTTCATGGCCGACTCCTCCTTGCGGCTGATGTCTGGTATCGCCGGGCCACGTGACGATGCGGCCTGCTCCTCTCAGTTTGACACTTTGTTGCCGTCCTGGCAGGGAGGAGTCCATCCCATCAGTTCACCCAGGTCTATTTTCCATTACTTCGGGTGTTTCTCCTTTCCGGCCCCGGAGGACGTACCTCCGCGGCTCCCCTGTCCCGCCATGACTGCCACGGGGGCAACGGCGGCCTGATCTATGATCACGTCTATCACCGCCGGCATGTCTGCATCTAATGCATCCTTGATTGCTTTGCCGATATCATTCGGATCTGACACTCGGACACTCCAGGCGCCCATCTCCCGCGCAATATTGGCAAAATTGGTTTCGCCGAATTCCGACAGCTTGTCCAGTTCACGGGAACCAGGCCAGTGCGACCGCAGAAAATGCGTCTGGAAAGCCATCGCCTGATTGTTCAACACAACCGTTACCGAGTTGATCTTGTTGCGCACCGCTGTTTCGAGCTCGCCGAGGTGGTAAAAGAATCCGCCGTCGCCGGTGATTGCCACTACCGGCCGTTCCGGCACAGCCGCCTTGGCGCCTATCGCTGCTGGAAACGCCCACCCCAGGCTTCCCTCGCAATGCAGGAAGTTTTTCCCTGCCGGAAGATCCATAAAGGCGCCCGCCCACGTGCCGACATAGCCCGTGTCGGTGACGTAAAGTGTATTCTCCGGGCATGCTTTTGTGAGTTCGATTACCAGCTGTTCCGGGCGAATCGGAATTGCATTTCCATAAATGTGCTGATATTCCCTCTCACGCCACGTGCGCAGTTCCTTCCGTGCGCCCGCTACCCAGATACCGTGCGCACTCTGCTTTTCTGAGAGCGCAACCATCAGCATCTGCTGCAAGACGGTCCGGGCGTCGCCCACAAGCGGCAATACATTCGGAAAGTTGGCGCCAGGCTGCACCGGATTGATGTCAATGTGAATGGCCCGGCTGCCCGGCTGCGGCAGCTGCCTCATCTCCGTTTTCGCCCCGCCATGATGGCTCCCGATATACAGAAGCAAGTCTGCGTCAGCAATCACGCGATCAGTCGACGGCCTGCGATAGGACCCCGTCACTCCCATTGCCAGGGGATGCCGCTCGTCGATGCTTCCCTTGCCGCCCAATGTCGTCGTAACCGGTATATCCAGATGTTCGGCCAGGGCCGTCACTTCCTTCCATGCGCCGGATACGATCGCCCCGCGGCCACATACGATCACCGGGCGCTCAGCACACCGAAGTTCCTCGACAGCCTGTTCCACCAGATCTTCGTCCGCCCGCGGCCGGAACGCCGGATAGGTGAAATAACGCTGGTCCAGGAAACGGAAATCGAATTCCGTCTCTTCGCTCTCGAGCGCTCCGTCCAGATACAAATGGACCGGTCGCGGCGCCCCCGTTGTCATCTCCCTGTAGGCCTTGCCGAAGAATTCCGCCATCCGGTCAATCGTCCGCACTTCGGTGTCGTATTTGGTCACCGGCCCGAAATCGACATAGGCTTCCTGATAGGAGTTGCCCTGGTAACGCGAACTCGGAAGAACTGGAGTCACCGCAAGCACCGGTGTATTGCTCTGCCAGGCATCGACGAGGCCTGCATACAGATTCGTCGCTCCGGGGCCGCCCTGGGCAATGACGATGGCCGGTGCACCCGATGCCTGCGCGTGACCATCGGCCATATATCCCGCGGCCTTTTCCGAGTGACACAGGACGCGCTTGATTGGATCCTCAGCCAATTCGACCAGTGTCGGGTACAGGAATGTCGGCACGAAGAATACCGCCTTTGACCCCGAGCGGCGCACCAGCTCAGCCAGAAACTGCTGGCCCTTCATTTTCCGCCGCGGACGCTCGTCGCCAGTCTGCTCTGCTGCGGAATAGTCTTTCAGTTTTGTGATTACCGACCTGTTCACGTTCTTCCCCTCCTGTTGCGTCCCTGTCCGGACAAACCCATCACCGTACCTTACGCACCGAAACAGGGATCCACTCGTAATGCCGCACCCTGGTGTCTGCTAGGCAGCAGTTCGTCACTGCCGGGCGCAAGCGCGATACGTTTCCATCGCGCTCTAAGCACAGATCGTTGACGGGCGCGCTGTGCCCCATACGCTTGTTCTGTCAGGAAGACTGGCGCTGCTGACCCGGGCGAATTTCTCTGGCAAGCTCCGCGACGTGTGGATAGAACCGCTCCACATCGCTCTCTTCCGCATCATAGCCATAGCGCTTCTTCAGGCCAGGTTCCTGCAGCTGCAGGTAGCGGTCAGGCTCCACGCCATGACGTTTCAGTGTGTTCTGCACGCAGGCCAGGGGGCAGCCATCCAGAGCAAGAATGGGCCGTCCGGAAGTGGCCTGGCGCACAAAACTCTGGATGTCTCCTCCTACTCCAGCGATGCACGACATCTGCGCTTCTCCGTCGCGGTCGAGACGCAAAGCTAAGGTATTAGCAAGCTGTGCAAGGTTGGAACAACCGGAACAGCTGTACACCAGTGGACGGTCAACAAGTTCTCTCGCCATAAATCCTCCGAAAAAAGTGTTGTCACTACATGACAGCTCGAAGCGACCAAACCGTCCTGCATCCTGACGTATTCATTCGCCGCCCGCCTTCGCCATAGCACCGAAAAGCTACGCCGGGTCGAGCCACCGCTCGGGAATCTCGGCCTGTACGGTATCGTTCTCGTTGGGCTCCAACGGATCGTCGCCCCACAGATCCTTCCGCAGAAAATCCAGCACGTAGAACCATTCGACCACGTCGATATGACCCCAGGCCTCGTCTTCTGGCGCCGGACTTTCGTAGGCCAGCGCCGTCACTGTTCCCACCTTCCCGCGCGTGTATCCCGGAGTCTGGTTGTAGAAGATGTCCGGAAGATCACGGATCCGAAGGCGGTCGCCAACCTTGAATTTCGGCGGACCACCGGCCTTGCCTTTGTAGCACTGGGGATCGCCGACCCCCTTGGCAATTGCAACGGGCGGATTAACGCTTTTGCTCATGGCGCCTTTTCACCTCCTCGATCTTATTCGTCAACTCCGTCAACGTTATGTGCTGCTTGTCGAGCATGACTCGCGCAGCCGATACCAGCCACCGCCCATAATAGGGCAACCCAAGATACTGCTTCTGGCCGAGGTCGGCATGCCGCCGGTGCTTCTCGACCGTGTTCCACACGCCGCGCCACGCCAGACACTCACAGGTGACAAAGGTGCTGGTTTCCCATTTACTTGCAACCCGTTCCTCTATGGGGATGGGTCCGCCCTCTTCACCACCGAGATCATGGACTGTCCGCATCATTTCCTTGAAGTCGGAACTGTCGAAAAAATCCGGATTCGGCGTCTGCTCGATCTTTGGTGCGCTATTCGATGTCATGGTCTGATCCTCATATGTTCAAGAATCGCATGGTCAACAGGATCGCCCTGCGATGCGTCCATCCCCGGATACACAGCCCCGGTACAAGACCCGTCGGCCCTTTTTTAGTGGAATCGATCTGAACCGGAAAGCCCGCAAAATCGATTTTCACTCCCGCTCCGGCTGCCCGACCACCCAAATGCCGCGCCATCGATTCCCACCGCACAACAACACTGCTTCAGACTTGCTGCTGGCACGACCGGCTATGATGTAAGCTCGCATGCATCCAGGTCGTGCCGGTACCTTTTTGTCCTGGACTAATTCTCGTTCGAAGAACTCATCTGATCGGTCAACTCATCGAATCCGACGTAGTGAGTTATATATATTGGCACTCAATTGCGGTCCAAGACTTTGTCCTTATTGTTTCCATAAGGTGCGCCTATTGATCTGTGTTACGACATATCGTCGACATCGAATTGCGGAATCTCTTGCCATTTCGCATCATAAATTTCACTCTGGTTTTCGATCACAAACGCAATGGCTCAAACGAAAAACTCCGCGCAATAGTGGCGCTGATGGTCAAGCGGGTACGCCAAGATTGTCGCGTCTCACATAATGGGGACCAGTACCGATGAGATCGATTCCACAATGCCTGCCAAGAGGAAAAACGATCTCGGACCAGCTGTTTCTATGTATTCCGAATGAATTAAACGGATCACACATCCGCCACGCGACAGATTTTCTTTTGCACCTCTGGTTCGGCGTTTAGAACAAGTCTCGGCATCGTGGCGGTGTTTCTGGTCCGGGCCAGGCCTGACATGATGCGGAGTGCCGAACAGTCCGGAGGAATGCCGGAAGACTGATTGGCCTGGCCACTGGACGCTGGTTGCCACTCGGGAACACTCCGTTGTGTTGCTGATGGCCCCGCGCATCATCCGCACCCGGCGAACGCGTGCGTCGGCAACCATGTCACCCCGAATGGGTCCCTCTGGAAACATGTTGCGCGCGGAAGACACCACATTCCCTGCTCTTTCCTAGGCGATCGACGGATCGCCAGCGCTACCGTTGCAGATCAGCAATGGGCCGAAGCCACCGTCACGGAACGTCCAGGCCAACAGCGCGCTCGGCGTTCAGTACGGTCTCATAGCGTTACGTGCAGAAAATCCGGGCAGCCATGACGGCTCCGGTGTACCCGAAACCAGAAGTGACCCATGCACGCCGTCGATGGGCTGCGGGATGCAGTCCATACTGCCGGCGCACTTCATTTCCGAGGACCCGCATTACGGCGGTTCGTCAGTCGCGCTGATCGTGGCACCCGACATCCACCACAAGCTTTCCAGAATATGGATTCAGGATGCGAATCTGTCCGCGCGAATTGTAGTCAAACCCGCGCGTGGATGATGACGGATCAGAATCTCCTCCGATACGCATTACGCACACGATCCGTTGCAATGTTTCCGACGCGCCTTTCCGCGATGCACCCGACCCACGATGGATCGGCATAACTCTCGGCCATGGAGGCGACTGCAGTCAGCCGTCACCCGGGATACAGATCGCCCTACGATATAAAAGGCTTAGTTTTACCCTATGCCCGTCGCTTATTTTTTCTGTCGGGTTCACCGGCATCTTCTGACCGGGGGTCCGATCCCTGCAGTTGTCCCTCTCTGGCTCCCGATCTGATCAATGCGGCCCTCGCCGGCAGCTGCCGGAGCGATTCGCCGAGTCCGCAGGGCCACGGTCGGGACGTGCTCTTGCGCGTTCCTGCCGATGGATCCGGCACGATATTTGCGGGTTATTAGGACAATTTCACCCCACCTCAATTTGCCGCCAGGTTCGCAGCCGGCGATATCTGTCGCGCTGGAAGTCCGGGGCCATGCAAGCCTGCGAACTCGGCTGGATACGTGTCGGGACCATCAATTGTATGCATCATGTTTGCAAGCCCGGAATATCATTTCGGTAAGGACCTCGAAGGAGCTTCGAATCCCGTGCCCGGTCGAGCACGGGTCAACTGGCGCCAGCAAAAACGGCCGCGCACCCGCCGGTAACCCCGGGGCACGTTCCCGACGGCACTACCGGCACTGTCAGCCCGGGCCCAGAGGGCCACAACACCGCGGGTTGCGAGATATTTTCTGGACCCGGACCCACCCCTCCTTCCGCGCCCTATAACCGTTGGGGGGCCAGCAATATGCCCTGGAAAAAAAGCGATTACGACTTATAGCGAAACCCTATGGAGATAATCGGAATTTGATCTTGGAGAAACGTAAAAATCTAGTTCATATTGGGCTCGTGGTGCTGATTTGAGCAGGCTGTGTCGCGACTGACGCTGGGAAATGCATGAAGTCACCGATGTCTCGGCATCAACAGGCGTGAAGTATGGATATTCTTGGCATTTTGTAAAGCATCACATGCAAGCACGATTCGTCAGCAATCACCAAGAGGAGCTCAAACATATGTCTACGAGAGAAGGGGTGTTTCGACATCTCGAATCGGTGGGGTACGTGCAGCCGGCTCTGCACAAGCAGACACAGGCGCCCTATCCAGATGCCATCGACCACACGCTCTACCGTACCTATACACGGTCGGTGCACGATGTCGGCGGCGAGGCGGATGTCCCCATCCAGTACGAGGAGAAGCAGGAAGAGCAGTGGGAGCTGAATACGTTTGCAACCTGCGAATGTCTGGCTTGGCGCGGGGTCTGGAACGCCGAGGAACGGCGGCGGCGCCAGAATGTCGACATTGGTCAGACGGCATACCTCGGCATGCCTTACTACGGCCGGTGGCTACTGACTGCGGCACGGATATTGGTCGATAAGCAGTACGCAACGCTTACTGAACTGGTAAACAAGATCGATGAGGTGAAAAAGCGCCATGAGCACAAAAAGTCATCACGATAGAAACCATCACGCTTCGATCGCGACGGGCATCGGTGATCCGCAGTGCTTCAAGGGCAAGGCCGGCAAACCGAAGTTCAAAGAGGGCGACAGCGTACGGGTCAAGGATCTTCCCGACCTCTTCTATACGCGTTGCCAGGTGTATCCCCGTGGTGCGGTCGGAACGGTAACGAAGCTGGTCTACGAGAGTCCTGCGGCCGAAGACGAGGCATGGGACAACTCCGAAAATCCGGAGTGGTTCTACAGCGTTGCCTTCAAGCAGAAGGATCTTTGGCCGGAATACAGCGATGCGTTTCCCAACGACACGCTGGAAACCGAGTTTTGCGAACGCTGGCTCGAAAAGCCGTAACGCTGTTAGCGGGTTCAATTCCCAGGAGGAAATGCAGATGTCAGAGCATGATCACAAACCAGCCCCAATGGTGGACGAGGTCAGCGATTTTGAAATTCTCGAAATGGCTGTTCGCGAGCTAGCCATCGAAAAAGGGCTCTTTTCCGCGGAAGATCATCGGATCTGGACGGAGTACGTCCATACCCTTGGTCCGACACCAGCAGCGCGTCTGGTTGCCAAAGCCTGGCTGGATCCGGAATACAAGAAGCTCGCCGTAGCCGACGGCGTCGCGGCCAGCAAGGCGGTTGGCGTCGACTGGGTAAATAGCCCGCCGACAAAATTCGGCACGCCGAGCGATTACTGCAATTTGCGCGTTCTTGAAGACACGCCGACGCTCAAGCATGTCGTTGTTTGCACCCTGTGCTCCTGCTATCCGCGGCCGATCCTCGGCCAGTCGCCAGAATGGTACCGCACCCCAAACTACCGTCGCCGCCTGGTTCGCTGGCCGCGCCAGGTGCTGAGCGAGTTCGGTCTGCAGTTGCCACCGGAAGTGCAGATCAGGGTAGCCGACTCCAACCAGAAGACCCGCTACATGGTGCTGCCAGTGCGCCCTGCAGGCACGGAAGGCTGGACGGAAGACCAGCTGACGGAAATCGTGACTCGCGACTGCTTGATAGGCGTGGCGGTTCCCAAGCCTGGCGTCACGTCCAATATCAAGCTTCCGGTGCACAAGGCTGTTCATCCGGTCCAGCACGGTCACGATCATTGAGTTGTTCCTTTGCAAGGAGTGAGTCATGGCCAAATCAGACAGTAAGGAGCTCGGCTCGGAAAGCATGGGGCAGGAAGCGGACGTGACAACCATCCCTGTCCTTGAAGAAGTCCGAAACCACGGGAAAGTGTGGGAGGAATTGGCTGCGCAGTACGGTGTCACGAATCCGGATCCACCGTGGAAGGTAACGATGGATGCGACTTGCGACATCCTCGCCGCCGACTCCAACGTCGTGCCGCACGCGCAGGTCGTACCCGGATCGTGCGCCCTGCCCTTGCTCGAACGTCGTATAGAAGAGGATGACTTGTCCACGACGATCTACGCGGATGTTCCTTTTCCCGAGCGGCAACTTCTGGCACTGGCGCATTCAATGATAAGACATGGATTGATCAATGAGGAAGAGCTGGCGCGACAGATGGAAGAGGTCGGACGTCGTTTGAAGAGCGTCTGAAGAGGATATCCGGGCGGTTCGTCTGGCACGCTCCGCCCGGTTGGCAGGCCGGTTTGAACGGCACCTCGGAATCGAGGACGAACCCGTGAGGGTTGACCCGGGACAATGACGGTGGTGGCCAGGTTGTTCGCCATGCCGCGAGCGTTGTCACAGACATCCGTCGTTCCCTGAATAGCGGATTTCCGTTGAATAGCGGGATTCCGCCTTTTTTTGGAGGATTCGTCGGGAAACTGCCGGGTTTGATTGCCTCGTCGATGACGCATGCGGGCGGCTCGCAAACGCGACCCGTTCATATGCGACTTCGCCTCACAGGCATTATCGACTTTGCAGCAGAAGGTGTCCGGACATTGCCTGGCACAGAATTTCGGTCGGCGTCATAGAGACAGCGTTGGAGCGCATTCAGCGTTTAATGGCGACTTGTATCCGAATAATTTGCGTTTTGCTAAGGCGTCTGACGAAAAGCAACGAACCGTCACACGCTTCTGGAGCAAAACAGTTAATAAATTTAGAGGGTCGGATAGAACCAACATGCCTAACAAGATCGGTATTGTCTGCGTATCAGGAACCCGCGAGAAGCTGCAGATGGCCGCGATGTTTGCGTCGGTGGCAGCGGCAACCGGCGAAGCAGTTTCAGTGTTTCTGTCCATGAATGCCCTGCCATTTTTCGTAAAAGGCCGGACCGCGGAGGCCCAAGCCGAAGGTGAACTTGGTGCGCTCATGCAGCAGAAAGGTGTGCCTCCCTTCAAGCAGTTGTTCCAGCAGGCTGCAGAACTCGGCGATGCCCAGCTGCTGCCCTGCTCCATGGCCATGGATCTCATGAAAGTGACGAAGGCCGATCTTGACCCGGAGCTCGGTCCGCCAACTGGACTTACCCGCTTTCTCGGCGACGCTGAGGGCGGCCAATTGCTCACGTTTTGACCCAGGCCAGAAATCGAACTGCAATTGATACAAGAGGAAATCAGAATGGCTGAAAACAAAGTTGTCGACGCCTGCAACACGTTTTGCCCTGGGCCGCTCATGGAGCTCATTACCTACATGAAGCAGGCCAGTGTTGGCGATACGCTTGAACTGCTATCCACGGACGAGGGTTCCGCGGCGGATATTCCGGAATGGATTTACAAGGTCGGCCACGAGGTCATCAGCAACGAAAAGATGGACGGGATCTGGCACATCAAGGTACGCAAGACCAAATGACGAATTGTACCGACCTGTCCTCTGGACAGAACGCGCTGTAAGTTAAATCCGGATAGGAGAATGCAATGAAAATCTTAATCGTCGGTGGCGGCACGGGTGGCACGATACTCGCTAACCACCTGTCTCGCAGACTGGGCAGCGAGATCCGCGCCGGCAAGGTTGAGCTCACCCTGCTCTCGGCATCAGACCGGCACATGTACCAGCCCGGCCTGCTGTATGTCGCGTTCGGGCAGATGACGCCGGATCAGCTCTACCGGGACGAGGCAAGCCTGCTAGAACCAGAGGTCGATTTTCATGTGGATCCGGTCGATAAATTTCAGCTCGACCAGAACCACGTGGTAACCAAGGGTGGCAAGAGCTACGCCTACGATATCCTCGTTATCGCAACCGGTTCGCGCATCGTCCCTGAGGAGGTCCCGGGCCTGAGTGAAGGAGCGGAGACCTTCTATACCGAGGAGAGTGCCGTGCGGCTCCACAAACGTCTCATGGAGTTCCAGGGCGGCACGGTCGCGATGGTGGTTTCCATTCCGCACAAGTGTCCCGTGGCGCCCGTGGAGGCGATGTTCATGTTGCATGACTTCTTCAAGTCACGCGGCATCCGCGACAAGGTCACACTGCGCTATCAGTACCCGACCAACCGCGTCCACGCCACCGCCAACGTCGCCCGTTGGGCGAAGCCCGAATTCGACAAAGCCGGCATCGAATACGAGACTCTGTTCAATCTCAAATCGGTCGATCCGGTCAAGAAAATCGTCTACAGCGAGGAAGGTACCGAGGTCAAATACGACCTGCTGATCGCGGTACCGCCCCACCGGGGCATGGAGATCATTGAGCAGAACCATCTGGACCAGGGCGGCTGGATCCCCACCGACCGGTTCAAGCTCACCATGAACGGTCGAGACAATGTCTACGTGATCGGCGACGCTACCAACATCCCGGTAAGCAAGACCGGATCGGCGGCCCATTTCGAGTCAGAGGTGTTGGCTGCGAACATCGTTGCCAGGATCAAGACCGGTACCGACAGTCCGGTTCGCGAATACGACGGCAAGGTGTACTGCTTCATCGAGGCGGGCTTCGATCGCGCCACCTACAACGCCTTCGATTACGTCAACCTGCCGGATCTGAAGCCGCCATCCAAACCCATCCACTGGTTCAAGGTGGCGTACAACCAGATGTACTGGACCAGCGTCCGTGGACTCCTCTGAGGAAACCAATACATGAACTCGAAAGTCGAAACTCCGATCGAACCAATCGCCAAGGACGATCTGCAACAGCTTGTTGAGCTCGCGCACTTTATTGCATCGGCCCGAGACGCAATGTCGGATGATATGGTGGCACGCATCTCCAGGGCAATGAGCGAGGGTATCAATCTGCTCGACCGGCTAACACGGAACGAAGGCCTGATGCACCTCCTTTACATGATCAACCGCGAAGAGAGCCAGCATCTGCTCATCGCTTTGGCGGAAGTCCTCCGCGCGCTTAGCAAGGACACCGCGGAGGCTGCGCCGGCCGCAGGCGGCATCGGCGGCGTGCTGCGTGTCGTGCGTGAACCCGGAACGCAGGAAAGTCTGCGGCTTCTTTCTCTTGTCGGCAAACATCTCAGCCATAGTCTGCGGGAGCAGCACCGAAACAACGGATGATATATCACAATGAAAACTGCGCGGCAGGAACGGGACAACGCGGTCCGTGACTGCCGCGCCTATCGGTTTCCGGAACATCGAAGCGCTCGGCACCGCATGATGCAGAAAAGCGAAACCGCCCGCACGAGCGTTGTCCGGGATGCCTTTCCGTGCCCGCCTGACCCCGCCTCGATTTGACGTACACCAGGCTATACAGCTTTGAGTTGCTCTTCACGCTGGTTCGGTGCCTGGTAATCAATCGCCGAATGCATGCGCCGCGAATTGTAGAAACCTTCGATCCGGCCGATGAGGTCGAGGCGTGCGTGCGTCCGGGTTGCGTACCGAACCTGATGCACACGTTCGACCTTGAGTGTTTTGAAGAAGCTTTCCATGGCGCGTTGACGCTCCTATGTCAACCGGTACGCCGAGAATCGGCCAGATCGGCCAGGATGAGCGGATACAGTTCCCTCATGATATAGCGCTTCAGGCAACGGCTGGTTTCCTGGTTCGACATGCCTTGCCCAATTCGTCGATCGGCGTAAGCCCGTGTCCGGGGATCGCTCCGCATCCTTACCATCGCGATGGTCCACAAGGCGTTGTTGGCCGCCCGGTCACCACCCCGGTTCAGTCGATGTCGGATTGTTTTGCCTGATGATGCCTGTAGGGGGCTTGTACCGCAGAGTGCCGCCAACGCCGCTTCGCTTTTTTCAAGCGTTCTGGATTGTCGCCTGCGACTGCGAGTAACTCCGCTGCTGTTTGAGGCCCCACACCGAATCGTTCACGAAGCCGCTTGGCATGCCTTTTTTGTCAGGCTACCAAGCGGCATTCCGTGTCTTGGGTTCCTCAGCCAGCCCCTTCCAGCGCTTTGCCAGCAAGCGCGGTGTTGCCGCCAGCGTTTGCAACATCGGCGTATTTCCCAATGACCGTATGCGCGCACAGCACTCGACACAGTCCCCCATTTTTACTTTCGGGAACCGCTCCCGAACTTCTTGGGCGCGCTGACGAGCAAGGCGCGCAACTGATTGATTGCCTGGGGCTTGGCCTTGACCGCGCTACGCCGGGCCACCAATACGGCACGCATCGCTTCAGCGGCACCCGACTGTTCCTTGGGGATGGCAGTGGCGCTTCCGGACAAAACTGCACGCGCGGCATTTTCCGCATCGGTGGGATCCGACTTCCCCTGAGATCGACGTGCAGTCCGATCAGGTCGATTTACTTCAAGCACCCCCTACCTCATGGTCACGTAGTACGTGGGTTAGGCCCGCGCCATAGGCGCCGGCCCCTTCTACTCCGGCCCGGCGCAGTTGGCTGAATGAATACGCGCATGCCATCAGTTTGAGATACCCAGCCGTGGCAGTTGTCGTGCGGAGGAGATCAATGCGGAGCGGGGGCAGAACCGGAAACGGAATCGCGGACTCACCGGTCGCTCTCATTCCGTGCGACGAATCTAGGGATTCCCAACGCCGGTGGCGTTTCGCGGTCACAATGGCCCCGCGACTGCTTTATTATTCTTATCTGAAAACATTGCGGCCAATTCCCGATAGGTCTTGCTGTTTTCTTATTTAGAGTCGCAGTGGGATGACTGCCGTGCTCCCTTTCTGCGACCACTCTCCTTCCAACGGTCACGGTACGCAGTAATTTGCCAAACGTCACGACTGCGACTAAGTCCTAATCTAGCTACCCAAACGGAGTGGATAGTGTTAACGGGATGACCGCGCCCCTGTCTTACCCGACGTCGAAGCACTTAAAAAGTGGATTTTCAGTGTTTTGCCTAACGGACAGGAAGCGACAACATGAAGATTGCGACCCTCAAATTCCACGGCATGCGCCGTGATGTTCCTTGACAATGCACTGCTGATTGCTATTTTTCCATGAATCATGTGTGGATTTGCTTCCATCCACAATACCCATAGGCCATGCATCGCCTCGGGATATTTATTAATTAACAATAATGGCAGGCGAAGCGAATCATGGTGTGAATGGCAGTTATCTTTGCCTGGTGTCGCCTGGGCAGTGGCATCCATGCTCACCCCGAAGCAGCTGCCGACACCTCTTCTCGCCACGCCCGTTGTAGTCCTCCACTGCGCGCACGCGACATTCACGCCCGCCGCGGAAAAGTACACCCATCGC
Source organism: Pseudomonadota bacterium (assembly GCA_021790335.1). GTDB lineage: Bacteria > Pseudomonadota > Gammaproteobacteria > Acidiferrobacterales > UBA6901 > JAJYCY01. The sequence continues at coordinate 153,227 of JAJYEE010000002.1, forward strand.
TAGGAGATCCTCGTGCACAATAAGAATAGGCGATCCACTGCGGCAGCCATCGGCATTAGTGTCTTGTTGGCGATTTCTGTCTTGATGCTTTCCGCGTGTTCCGGCGGAGGCTCGTCAGGCGCAAGTTCATCAGGTACAGGTTCGTCGGGCGGGAGTTCCTTATCTTCTGGCGGAGGCGGGTCGGGGTCCTCCACCATACCGTGGACAAATCTTCTGTTCGCCTACGGTATGCCACAGGAGTTGGTTTGGAACGGAACCGGCTATGTCGGCGCAAATGGCCCTATGACTTCCCAGAGCTCGGAATATGGTTATCAGATCGCGAATAATCCTCAAGTCTGGTCGTTAACCGATCCTATCTCCACGTATCCGGCAAGCGCCCTCGGCTGGAATGGCAGTCCGAATGGCAGTCCGAATGGCAGTCTGTATGTTGCGCTTGGTACCGCCTGGTTCGACACATCTCCTGACGGAAAGACCTGGACGCCCAGACCACTTAACCTACCTGCGCCCAATTCCTTTTCCTTCAACGCCATCGCCTGGTCTGGTTCGATGTGGGTCGCTGTCGGCACTGGTGGCGCCATCGTCTATTCCTCGGACGGCATCACCTGGACACAGGCCGCATCCATCGGTATCAACCCGACCCTGGACGCCGTAACATGGACAGGCACCCAGTTCGTCGCCGGGGGAACGGGGGGAGCCCTCGTCACTTCGAGCGACGGTATCAACTGGACCGTTCAGCCCGCACCTGTCTCTGCCACAACGGATATCATCGGTCTCGCCTCCACGAACAAGCTTATTGTTGCGGTCGCCAACTCTGAAACCTCACCTGCCACCACTTCCATTCTCACCTCCTCGGACGGCATCACCTGGACAACAGTGCAGCCGTCCTTGGGCTTTGTTCCAAATAGCATCGGTTATGTCGGCACTCACTGGATCGCAGTCGGGGACTACTACTCGATGACTTCGCCGGACGGAACCACCTGGACAACCAGTCCCGTGCTGAATGGCATGCTGTACTCCGTGGTCAATAATGGCACGGAGTACGTCGCCACAGGCATGGATGTTAATGGCGTTGGCGCTGAGTACACTTCTTCCGACGGCCTGAATTGGACCGAGGTCAATCAAGTCGGTTCGCTAACCGCCGCCGCCATATCGCCCAACGGTAGCAGTATCGTTGCAGTCGGACCGACCAACACCACCCGCGCCTCGTCGGATGGCGGTGCGACGTGGAGCCTGGGCGGCCTCGGCGTCGTTAATTATCCATTTGACGACGTAACGTGGTCGCCTGCGTTAAACGGATTTATCGCCCTCGTTCAGGAATCAGCCAACGCGTACCTCTACGAGTCCAGTGACGGGGTCACCTGGACTTCCCTGAGTGAAACCAATTGTGGAGCTGGTACGGTCATTGCGTCCCCAACAACCATCGTCGATGCCGGCACCAATTACGGCGGCGGCGGATGTGTCTATACATCAACTGACGGGACCACTTGGGTACTAGGAAGCGCACCCTGGGCGACTCAGTCGGTGACTAAAGGATACTGGACTGGCAGCGAGTTCCTTGTCGTCGGCACCAACGGCCTGATCGCCACCTCGACCACCGGCGCGACCTGGACATCGGAAACGACAGGCACCACGCAGAACCTGAACGGTGCCGCCGTATCGCGTAACACCATGGTCGTGGTGGGTGACAGCGGAACAATCCTCACGTCCAACGACAACGGGTCTACGTGGACACCCCAGACTTCGGGGACGACATCGAATCTGCATCGAGTCATTTGGACCGGAACCCAATTCTATGCCGTGGGTGACACCTCCACGCTGCTTAGCTCGCCCGATGGAGTTACCTGGACGACGTTGACGACGCCCTTTAACAACTGGCCGTCAACATATCCTTTGGACCCGCCCACGGAGCCCAATTTCTATGACGCCATCTGGTCCACCTCCATCAACAAGTTGATCATTTTCGGGGACAATGGTCTGGTTGCCACGACTCCTTAGGTCGCAGGGGTGGGACAAGCATCATCGGCCGTGATGGCGTCGCTGAGGGCGCCGTCACGGCTGGCCAGACTTGCGGCAATTTCCGTCCTGCACGACTGAACCCTTCCTGGCCAGACCCCCGCGCTCAAACCCGCGAGCCGTCTTCCCAAACCGGGCAGACCTGCACCTGTTTAAGGCACCTGGCCTGCAACAAGTTCGGGCCCGGATCTATGTGAATGCCGGCAACGGAGACATCACCCGCTACCCCTGTCAGCACCAACCACCAACGTCGGCCTCCCCTGCTTTCTCTCCGTCGGCCGATGTGTAGCCCTTGCCATCTTTCCGGAATTATTCTCCCTGTTGCCAGTGCGTTTTTGCAGCAGCATTGTCGCCGGCTCCGCCCATTCTGAGCGTTGTCCGCATGCGGGACGCTGCACACGCACAGACTGATCGGGCGCGTCGTATGGGATATAATCAGCCATGTCAGGCAACAATTCCCGACCATTTGGACTGATCATGGGTTGCTTTCTCGGACCCACCCTAATTACTCATGCTGCGATTGACTGAAGTGCGGCTCCGCCTCGACCATGGCGAGCACGAGCTCAAGGCTGCTGTTCTGCACACGCTCGGCATAGCCGACAATGAACTGAATAGCTTTCAGGTACGCCGCCGTGGCCATGACGCCCGTCAGAACGGGCAGGTCATGTTTGTCTACACCATCGATGCCGATGTGCATGACGAGGCCGGACTGCTTCGGCGCCTGCATCATAACCGCCATGTGATCGAGGCACCCGATGAGGCCTACCGCCTGCCGGTGCGGGCGCCCGCGCAACTCGATTCGCGTCCGGTAATCATCGGCAGCGGCCCGTGCGGTCTGTTTGCTGCCCTGTCACTCGCCCGCATGGGCTTCAATCCGATCGTGCTCGAGCGCGGACGTAGCGTGCGAGAGCGGAGCCGAGACGTATGGGATTTCTGGCGACAGGGCCGTTTCCGTCCTGACTCCAATGTTCAGTTCGGCGAGGGAGGCGCCGGAACCTTCTCCGATGGGAAACTGCATACCAACATCCGGGATCGCGGTCATCATGTGCGATACATCTTGCAGGAGTTCGTTGACTGCCATGCGCCGGAGGAAATCACCTACATCAGCAAGCCCCATATCGGCACCCTGCGCCTGGTCAAGGTCGTGGAAAACCTCCGGCACAAGATTATCGGGCTCGGCGGAGAAATCCGATTCGAAAGTCATGTCACCGACATTCTGATCGAGAACGGCACAGTCAGGGGAATAGTGCTGGCAGATGGCGAAACTGTCAGCACAGATCATGTGATCCTTGCCATCGGCCACAGCGCCCGGGACACTTTTGAGATGCTGCACCGCCGCGGCGTGCATATCGAGCCCAAGCCGTTTTCCGTCGGATTTCGAATCGAACACCCGCAACGCATGATCAATGCCCGCCGTTTTGGAACGCACGCGGGACATCCTGCGCTCGGAGCCGCCGACTACAAACTCGTGCATCACGGCAGCAATGGCCGATCGGTTTACAGCTTCTGCATGTGTCCCGGCGGACAGGTCGTGGCGGCGACTTCAGAATCCGGAGCGGTCGTGACGAATGGCATGAGCCATTATTCGCGCAACGAGCGCAACGCCAATTCCGGGATCGTCGTCGGGGTCACACCGTCGGATTTCGGCAGCGACGATCCACTGGCAGGAATCGCGTTCCAGCGCGATCTGGAAACGACGGCGTTCCGGTTGGGTGGTGGCAATTACAATGCGCCGGCGCAGCGCGTCGGAGATTTTCTTGCCGCCAGGCCATCAAACGCACTGGGTGACGTGATTCCGTCCTACACGCCTGGCGTAACCCCTGCTGATCTCGCCGGCGCTCTCCCCGCCTATGCCATTGCGGCCATTCGCGAAGCTCTTCGGGCGTTCGACCGGACCATTCCCGGGTTTGCCATGAACGATGCCGTGCTAACCGCGGTCGAGACACGCACATCGTCGCCCGTGCGGATCACGCGCAACGAACAGTTCGAGAGCGTGGCCACCAGGGGGCTGTATCCCGCCGGTGAAGGCGCCGGATACGCCGGCGGAATTATTTCCGCTGCGGTAGACGGAATGCGGGTCGCCGAAGCCGTGGCCCAAAGCATGACGCGGCGCAGGAAAATGTGACGGTAAAACCCCGCATGCAACAGACCCGGGAGGCATGATCGCGAAGCCGGCGGTCTGCGGACCGCCATTCTGCCGCTCCGGCCCTTCCGTTCCCTGTCTGCACCGAGCCGGCATTAACCGGGCAGAAACCCACCTTCAAGTTTTCTGAGCAGGCGCTCTGCCTCAAAAATCCCGGACTCGCCGAAAACATGCACTCCGCTGTCCCGCAGCAGCGCCGCCGTGACGCCCAGACCGGCAATCCGTGTACCGCTGAATGTTCCGTCGTAGATGTTTCCGGTGCCGCACGAGGGGCTGTTTTCCTTCAGGATGGCGATGCGTATTCCCTTCTCCTGAACGAGCTTGAGCGTTTTTCTGGCGCCCTGAACGAAATACTCTGACACATCCTGGCCTTCGCAGTTTATGACTTTCGCGGTTCCCAGCAGTACCTTCAATCCACCGGCAGCCGCAGCGATCTCCGCGCGCGGACGCGGGACCGGCAGACCGCCGGCCACTTCCGGGCATGCCTCGACAATGCGTCCTTCATCGCGCCATCGCCTGAGCACCGCATGGTCACAGAACCGGCCTGCGCCGTCGAATCGTACCGCCTGCCCCATCAGGCAGGCACTAACGAGAACAGATTCCATATCGTATCCAGGCGCATCTTTTCTTGAGGCTGGCTGGCCGCTGCAATCTTCCGGGCACCGTCAGCGGTATCATCGCAACCATGTTCCTTCGATTGCCGGGATGGCATGACCGGCAATCTCGAATTTCCTGATGCCATTGTTCATGCAACCACGCAGCCGGATCCGCGACAACCGGTGCATCTTGTACCCCTGCTCCGTTCCGAACGGGAATAACGAAAAAAATAACCGTGATCAACGCCGCAGGCCACGCCGCTGAAGTCCGTGCACTGCACAAACAGGCGCAAACCTAGACTATGAAGCGCCGTGATTGGCGGGGCGGAGCCCGGACGGGGCGCGGCCGCCGGTTTCCGCACAACTGCTGCGTGCCGGGCTCGGGTTGCCGCACGCCTGCGCTGTCCGGCGGTTCCGGTCGGGCACAGGATATCAGCTGGCCTCATAGCCTTTGATCCGGTAGACAATCACTGATGCAACCCAGCCCGCAATGAAAATTGCGACGATGAAAAGACCGGCCATTCCGAAATGCCCGTTTACGGAACGGACCTTGTCCCAGAAAAATCCATTGAAATGGAATTCCCCGGCAACAAGGCCGATGGTTTCGATCGCGCCTATCAGCACGGCAACAGTGACCGATACGCTTGTCACGGTGATATTGTAATAGAGTTTTCGTATCGGCTTCATGAATGCCCAGCCGTATGCACCCAGCATCAGGATTCCGTCCGCGGTATCCATGAGGGACATGCCGGCCGCAAAAAGGACCGGAAACACCATGATCACCCAGACCGGCATCCCATGGAGCGCCCCGGCAGCCGCTATTGTGAGAAGACTCATCTCGGTTACGGTATCGAAACCGAAGCCGAAAAGCAGGCCGACAAAGAACAGGTGCGAACTTTCCGTGACCAGCCGGAACATCGGCTGGAGTATCCTCGACAGGAATCCGCGTTTGTTCAGCAGCAGTTCCATTTCATGTTCGTCGTACGCGCCACCGTTGCAGACATGTCTGAATGTGGCATATGCGGCTTTCGCGATGGCAATGTTGATCAGCGCCATGATGAACAGGAATGTCGCCGAAATGGCCGTTCCGACAATGCTGGCATCCTCATTTAATGACCGGAATCTGCCGTCAATCGAACTCATGGTCATGCAGATCGCGAATGTGGCGATTACAAGCACCAGTGAATGGCCCAGGGAAAAATAAAGCCCGGTGGTCACGGGCCGCCTGCCACCCTGCATGAGCTTGCGGGTGGCACTGTCTATTGCCGCAATATGATCGGCGTCGAAGGCATGACGCAGGCCGAATGAATAGGCCAGCACTGCGGTTCCAAGCAGTACCGGATTGCCGTGAAGTACGATCAGCGCCCAGGTCCATGCTGCCACGTTGAAAGCCACAAGCAACAGCATCACGGTTGACACCTTGCTCGTCATGCCGCTGTTATTTTTCAGAAATACTCTCAGCTGTGCATACATGTGCTGGCCTCCCGTTTTCCCGTGTTGATAAGCCGGTGCCGTCTGCCGCGACACACCGGTTCGCGCCCTCTGCCGGATCCTGGCTGAGCGGCGGAAACAGCGCGAAAAATCGCCGGGCAGCCCACCAATCCGGCTGCTGTTGTCGCACTCCCACAGATGATCATGCCTGTATCCACGCGCTCCACATTGATCTCTGTCAGTTGGCTCTGGTCCTGCATGGCAGGATTCGGCCGGTCCTGTTGTCCAGATCTGTCCGTCACGTCACCGCTTCGCAGGAGGCTATCATCGGCGCGGACCACTGGTTGACGCCGGGATTCGTATTCCTAAATACATTCTATTTTCCCGATGCATATGGAAAAACGCCGGTGATGCGATGTAACAGGCGTTGGCACGTCTGTATAGATAACTTGAATATATTTATACAAGTATTTATTTTTATGGTATAAAATAGCTATTCCGCAGCAGCCACGGCTGCGGCCCCATCCTGTCGGCGACAGAATGTCCGATAGCGATCCGTGGTGTTTGGCTATTTTGCCGTTGCGGGTGCTGGCGGGCAGGGTCAGGGATGGCGGATGATCCCGGCCAACCGGATCAGCAGTAATTCGAAACAATTTCCGGAACGTCACGACCTCCAGCCGGTCGAACCAGGGAATGTGGCTGCATGACGCGGCGACGTCTGTGCGGGCGCTGCGTCACCGCCCCGTGCTACATAATCCGGAAACCGCGCGTGGCGGCCCTGCCGGAATGGAGGGGGTTATCTCCCTGACCACAGAAGCCGCCGCAGGGGATTCTGTATACATCTATCAGGCATCGCCGCTGTCCAGATGGCCCGGTTGCCGCTTCGGGAAACCGAGCACGGCATCGGACTGCGGTCTATGGGCCACCGGGGAATAGGTCAGACGTCGTTTCACGCGACCCGCCAGGCTTTGCGGTCCGCACGGCAGGTTCATGACGCCGGGTAACCCGGCGGATTTTCCCCATCAGGAGGAACTTAATGCACGCACCAGGCCATCCTGGAATTACCCCGACATGGACGACCAGCGCCAAGGAGATGGTAGGCACGGCGCTTGGACCGTCACGCATCTGGTTCACGGCCAGCCATGGCATTCTCAATGAGATCTACTATCCGCGCGCGGATATTCCCCAGACAAGGGACCTCGGATTCATCGTCGCCGATGGCAGCGGGTTCTGGGTCGAGGTGAAGCGGCTGGAAGGCTGTAAAATCCGTCTCCCCGGCCCGGGCATCGCAGCGATGGAAATCGAGCACACCCATCCGCGTTTCAGGCTGCGGCTGCGGTTAACCCCTGATCCGCTGCGGGATGTGATGCTGGTCGAGGTGAACTTGACGGGTGACGCAGACCTGCGCCCCTATGTGCTGCTCGCACCGCATCTTGGCGGTACGGGTTATGGCAACACGGCCATGACTGGCCGCCACGCGGGCTGGACCATGCTTTGGGCGGAACAGGGGCCTTTCGGTCTCGCCCTCGCCGCGGCCGACGATCAGCAGTGCGATGCCCTGCAGCGTACCAGCGCCGGATATGTCGGCGTAAGCGACGGCTGGCAGGATTTCTCCGCCAACGGCGTGATGTCCTGGACTTATGATGTTGCCGGACCCGGCAATGTCGCGCTCGTGGGGGAACTTCCGCGCCAAACCACGCTGGCCGTCGGATTCGGCAGCAGCAAGGAAGCCGCTGCAACACTCGCAATTTCATCGCTGGCCCAGCCATTCGAAAATGCCTGGCAGAGTCAGGTTACGTGCTGGCAGAGCTGGCATGCCGACCGTACCCGCACCTGCGCCCTGCCAAAAGTTCTCGACTCCAGACTGATTGATATCTTCCAGACTTCGGCCATGGTGCTGCGTACCCACCAGGACAAAACCTACCCGGGGGCCATGGTGGCAAGCCTGAGTATTCCCTGGGGCAGTACCAAGGATGATCTCGGCGGATACCATCTGGTGTGGCCACGCGACCTGGTGGAAAGTGCCGGTGCGCTGCTCGCCCTGGGGGCCGTAGACGAAGCGCGCGATATCCTCCGTTACCTCATTGCGACGCAGCAGGCGGACGGACACTGGTTCCAGAACCAGTGGCTCGGGGGCAAACCGTACTGGTCGGGCATTCAGCTCGATGAGGCAGGCTTTGCGGTACTGCTCGCCTCGGAGCTTGCGGAACGCAATGCCCTTGACGGGATCGTCGTGAATGACATGGTCCGCCGTGCGCTCAGTTTCATCGCCCAGAATGGTCCCGGTACACAGCAGGACCGCTGGGAAGAGGATGCAGGGATCAACCCCTTCACGCTTGCGGTGAGCATCGCCGCCCTCGTCTGCGGCGCACAATTCCTTGCGGATCCTGCACGCGATTTTGCCCTGGATCTGGCGGACTACTGGAATTCGCGCATCGAACACTGGACGACCGTGCACGGCACGCAGCTTGCGCAGGCGTACGGCGTGTCGGGCTACTACGTGCGCATGGCGCCCACGCAGGTCCTGGAAGGTCGTTCGGCACTGGCGTCGATACTGTCTATCAAGAACCGGATGCACGATCCGAACTTTCCTGCCGAAGAACAGGTCGGCGGCGACTTCTTGCAGCTGGTACGTTTCGGGCTGAGGCGTGCCGATGATCCGCTGGTGCGCGCCACCGTCAAGGTGACCGATGCGCTGCTGCGCGTCGATACGCCCAGCGGCCCCGCCTGGCACCGCTACAACGGCGACGGTTACGGTGAACATCCGGACGGATCCGGATTCAACGGCACGGGTCGCGGCCGCGCGTGGCCGCTGCTCACCGGCGAGCGGGGTCATTTCGCGCTCAGTGCCGGAGAAGACGCCCTGCCCTACCTGCGCGCCATGGCAGCCATGACCGGCCCATGCGGCTTGATCCCGGAACAGGTCTGGGACAGCGCGCCGATTCCGGAGCGCGGTCTCTACCCCGGACGGCCTTCAGGATCGGCCATGCCGCTCGTCTGGGCGCACTCCGAATTTATCAAGCTGGCGTCAAGCATGGCGCTCGGCCGACCTTTCGACCGGCCGGAAGTGGTCTGGAAACGCTACGAGGGGCGGCGGCCGGAAACTCCATGGGCGCACTGGAGTCCGAATGTCCGCCTGCGCCGAATTCCGAGCGGCAAACGCCTGCGGATCTGCCTGCCGCAACCTGCGATGATCCACTGGGGCACGGATGGCTGGCACAACGCGGCAGACATCGTGACACGGGAAACCGGTCTCGGTATCCACATGGTGGAACTGCCGACAGCCTCTCTGCAGCCTGGCCAGCGCATCGATTTCACGTTCCGCTGGAGCCAAGACTGCCGCTGGCAGGGTGAAGATTATACTGTCGTCGTAAGACCGCACAGCACCACCGGCAAAGATGGACGCTGACGTCATTATCATAGGTACCGGCGCCGGAGGCGGCACGCTCGCCCGCACCCTGTCCGGCAGCGGACTGAAAGTACTGCTGCTGGAGCGTGGCGACTTTCTCCCACGCAGCAAGAGCAACTGGGACCCGGAGGCGGTATTTCACCGGCATGCCTTTCATGTCAGTGAGCAGTGGCTCGACGGCCAGGGCAGGCCGTTCCGTCCCGTCACCGGCTACCACGTGGGCGGCAATACCAAACTGTTCGGTGCCGCTGTGCTGCGCCGCCGCGAGCATGATTTCCGCACCATACGGCACGCCGACGGCGATACCGTAGCGTGGCCAATCGGCTACCGGGATCTGGCTCCCTTCTATGACCGGGCAGAAACCTGGTTCTTCACCCATGGACAGCGGGGAGAGGACCCGACAGAGCCGCCTGCCGATCGCCCCTACCCTTACCCTCCGGTGAGCCACGAGCCGGCCGTCGAGATGGTTTGCCGCCAGCTCCTGGCGCAGGGCCTGCATCCCTTTCATCTGCCGCTGGCCATCCACCTGGATGAAACGCATCCCGCCGCCAGCCCCTGCATCCGCTGCGATACCTGCGATGGCTTCCCCTGCCTGGTGCACGCCAAGGGTGATGCCGAGGTGAGCGCAGTGCGTCCCGCCCTCGACGATCCGGCAATCCGGCTGGAGACCGGGGTGCGCGTGCTCCGTCTGCTCTCATCGGACGATGGCCGCCGGGTCGCGACTGTCGAGGCCACTGGACCGCACGGGCCACGGACATTCAGCGCGCGCGTCGTCGTGCTGGCGGCAGGCGCAGTCAACTCCGCAGCGCTGCTGCTCGCGTCCGCCGCGAACACCCATCCGCATGGCCTGGCCAACGGATCCGGACAGGTCGGACGCAACTACATGTGTCACCTGAATTCGGTCATGCTGGCGCTGTCACCGTGGAACAGCCGTGCGTCCGTTTTCCAGAAGACCCTGGGCATCAACGATTATTATCACGATTCCGGGGATGCGGGATTTCCCTATCCACTTGGCCATGTGCAACTGCTCGGCAAGGTGACCGGCGCGGTTCTGAAGGCCGAACGGCCGCTGCTGCCCGCGGCCATTGCCCGGTGGTTCGGCCGGCATTCCGTCGACTGGTGGCTGACGACCGAGGACCTGGCCCGCCCGGAGAACCGCGTTACCCTGGCGGACAACGGACAGATCCGGCTCAGTTACACACCCAACAATCTCGAGGCGCACGCGCGGCTGCTTTCGACATGGCGCCACGTACTGCGCCGGATCGGTTTTGCGTTCATCTTCGCGCAGCGTATCGGTATCGAAGGTGTGGCACACCAGGTAGGCACGGCACGCTTCGGTGAGGATCCCGCGCAAAGCGTGCTCGATCCGTACTGCCGTGCCCATGAGCTAGATAACCTGTTCGTCGTGGACGGCAGCTTCATGCCCTCGATCGCGGCAGTCAATCCGTCGCTCACCATCATGGCCCAGGCACAACGTGTCGGTGAATATCTCAAAGCGCGACTTGCCCAGGGTGACTGGCATGTCTAGATCGGCGATCGCGGTGTCGACAATCTACGGCGCAGGTTTGCTGCAGGGTTTCGCTTTCGTGCTCATTCCCGCTCTGGGAACGCTCCTCAAGGGCGCCCCTTATCATCTGTCGGCGACCGATTATGGCAGCCTGTTTCTGCCCATGACCGCGGGGGCCATCGTCAGTGCGCTGACCGCCGGCACCCTCGACCGCCGTATCGGCGCCAGTGGCGTGTTCCGGCTGGGGCTAGCGGCCAATACGCTGGCGTTGTGCCTGCTTGTCGGCAGTGCCGCATATGCCGGACATCCGGCCGCCTACGTCATGCTGATGGCGGAAACTGCGCTCCTTGGCCTGGGGTTCGGATTCAACCTCTCCGCCATCAATCATCTTGCCGCCATGCTGTTTCCACAGAGCGAAACCGCGGCGGTGACTCTGCTTAATGCCGTGATCGGCGGGAGCACCGCGCTCTCGCCGCTGATACTCAACCTGTTCGAAGCCACACACCAATGGTGGCTTTGGCCGCTGGAACTGATCGCCGGATTCCTGACGGTCCTGGGTCTGTCCGCAAGCCTTCGCAAAACTCATGCTGGCAGCATGTCTGCCAACGGGGACGCGGCCCCCGGGCCTTCTTTATTGATGTTCGGCCTCGCAGTATTGATTTATGCGATCGTCGAGGGCACGTTCGGCAGCTGGGCAGCGCTCTACGTCAGCGGCAGTCATCATCTGCCTCCTCGCTATGGCGCCTGGGCGCTGTCCGCATTCTGGGGGGCAATGACGGCATTCCGGCTGCTGTTCGGTCTTGTTCCGTCTCGCTGGGCGCCACCGCGGGTCGTCTATCGTACGTCGCCGATAGTAATCGCAGCCTGCTTTCTGGCGCTGCCGTACGTGTCTGCTCCATGGGAGCTTGTCGGCGCGTTCGCGGCCGCGGGAGCCGCATGCAGTATCTACTACCCGTATACCATGTCGTTCGCTCTGGAAACACATGCCCAGCGCCAGACGCAAGCAGCGGGTCTGCTGGTTGCAGCCCTGATGAGCGGTGAAGGCATTGGTTCCTATGCGCTCGGTCCGCTACAGAAACACTTAAACCTGTCCGTGATTTACGGATTCTCGGCACTATGGACTTTGCCCTTATTCGGGCTGGCCTTTTTGCTGAGCCGCGTCAACACCGACCAGGGGCGAAAGCACACCGATCCTCATGCGGCTATCAACAAGATCTGACAAGGAGTAAGGCAATGATTACCATCGATTTGAAAGGCAAGCGCGCGCTGGTCACCGGGTCCAGCTCCGGAATCGGCGAGGCCATCGTCCATGCCCTGGCAGAGGCCGGCGCCGACGTGGCAGTGAACTATCTCGAAGACCCTGCCGGCAAGGATGCAGCCGATGCCGAGCGGGTTGCGGCAGCGGCCCGGCAGTACGGCGTGCGCGCAGTGAGCCTTGCAGCGGACATATCGAACGCCGGTCAGGTTGAACAGATGTTCGCTGCGATGGACCGTGAACTCGGCGGCGTGGACATTCTGGTAAATAATGCCGGCATTGACGGTGTTGCTGCCCGCTGCTGGGAGTCGAACCCGACCGACTGGTATCGGGTGATACAGATTAATCTGTTCGGCGCCTATCACTGCGCGCGCGAGGCTCTGAAACGGATGACGGCCGCGCACCATGGTGTAATCATCAATATCAGCTCGGTGCACGAGAGCATTCCGTGGAGCGGTTACAGCGCCTATACCTGCTCGAAAGCGGCGCTAACCATGCTGACCCAAACACTCGCGCAGGAAACCGCGGACCTGGGCGTGCGCGTGCTTGGAGTGGCGCCCGGGGCCATCAAGACCCATATCAATAAAGCGGTATGGAGCAACCCGGACACTCTCAAGGACCTGCTCAGAAAAATACCCGCCAATCGCATGGGCGAACCCGCCGAGATCGGCCGCATGGTGGCACTGCTGGCGAGCGACATGGCATCGTATGTCACCGGACCCAGTCTGCTGGTGGATGGGGGCATGGTGCTCTATCCCTCCTTTCGCCATGGCGGATGAACACCGGGGCACCATGAAGGTGCAGTACCGGATTGCGGCGCAAACTAGCGCGCAAGGTGTCTTGCCGGCGTTCCTGCATTCTGGAGCGTTCACTGTGAACTCCAGAGTTACATATAATCATCGTTAACCCGCATCCGTCCCGGCACAACAGCTTTCACAGTGACCCAATAACGCTGTGGTGACCCATGGCGGCCATCTGCGGTCTGCTCAGCGCTGGTGACACTCGACCACACTGCGCGCTTCCGGCATACTGGCACGCCGTGTTACAGCGTATCGACGGTCTTGATGCCAGGGGATTTGGAAGTTTTTCCACCAGAAGGTCTACGACGGGCGATGTGAAGCGCGCACCATGCATCGGGCAATCATGCATCCCTTATTTGTAACGACCAGCCTTGTCGCCCTGGCCGAAATCGGCGACAAGACGCAAGTTCTCTCGCTCCTGCTCGCGGCACGCTACCGTCGGCCTGCGCCGATCATCCTCGGTGTTCTCGGAGCAACCGTGCTCAGTAACGGCCTGGCCGCCAGCCTGGGCGACCTATTGGCGCGCGTGCTGACGCCGGCAATCCTGAATTGGGCAGTCCTTTTGTCCTTCGTGGCGATGGGGCTGTGGATCATGATTCCCGACAAATTACGCGAAGATGACCTGCCGCTGCGGTCCGCTGCGGGCGTCTTCATGGCCACTCTGATGTCGTACTTTCTTGCCGAGATGGGTGACAAAACACAGATCGCCACCGTGGCACTGGCCGCGCGGTTCCAGGAATGGCTTCCGGTCGTTGCGGGGACAACCTTGGGCATGATGCTGGCGAATATTCCTGTGATCGTCTTCGGACATCGCTTTGCCGACCGCCTTCCGGTGCGATGGATCCATGCCATTGCTGCGGTGTTCTTTCTGGTTCTCGGCGGACTTGCGCTTCGTAGAGCACTTGAGGGATGACTTCGAGGCATCCCGATTCCGGGGTAAACCCGGCTGATTGCGGGCAGCTTGCGGATTGGGGCCAAACACGGCGAAGTCCGGCGAGATGGCGGAAACGAACCGCGTAGACCGCTTCGCCGAGGACAGGCCTAGGCGGCCGATTCGGACATGTCCGGACTATTTGCCGAAGTGCGACGGTCTCAGCGAGGCGGCGGTGACGACGGCGGAGGCGGCGCGTAATATCTCGGCGCCGGATAGCCCGGTATCAGATTCCCCTTGGCGTACATGCATTGTTCGTAAGCAATGTCGTAGCGGCGCTGCAGCGTCATGGTGCTCCCAGTCGCAGCGCCGCTCCCAACTGCTGAACCGAAAAGCAGGCCTGCTCCCGCACCGGTCCCCACCGACTCCTGGCCGTGCCCCAAGAGTGCGCCGGCTGCCGCGCCGAGCACAGCACCCGTCGCGGCACCAGACAGCAGCTGCTCGTTCGCGACATTGCTTGGTTCTGCGCCGATCTGCTGGCGCGCAAACTCGCGACAAACGATATTGTCCTCCTGAAACTGGCTGAACGGTTTGCCGGGTCCGGGCATGACCGCCACGCTCGGTCCGGTCGGGATTGACGCACATCCTGCCAACAGCATACCGATTGCCGAACTCAGAACGAGGTTTTGGAGTTTCATCATCATGCTCCCATCAGATTCTATCGACCCGGCGCAGAAGGGGTCGCCGGCACCCTCTTCCAGCCGCCCGGGCATGATTCAACATAGGGGTAATAGGCCTTGGCGCCTTCGCAATAATACCAGTATTGCACTGTAGGTGGAGTACTCGGTACCGGCAAGACCGGCTGGGCCGGCTCGTACGGTATATACGGGTCTGGATAGGGATAGATCGGCCGCGGATAGAAATACCACAGGCCGGTGACAACCCACCACCAGCCCCAACGGCCATCATGATCCTCGTGAACCCAATAGCCGCCGCGCCAGCGGTCCATATCATGCTCACGGAAACGCCAGATATCGCCGCGCCAAACGTCACGATCATCGCCACGCCAATCGCCACGCCAATCGCCACGCCAATCGCCACGCCAATCGCCACGCCAATCGCCGCGACCATCGCGCCAGCGCCAATCGCGGCGATCGTCATGGTCGGCAGCGGCGGAAAGCGAAACCGTCAGCAGCACGCAAGCAATCACCCAGCTCAGTGTTCTGCTCATCTTCACTTGTATACCCTCTTACCCATCAGCCATATGTCCCAACATATTCTGATAATTCACGCTACAAACTTCAATGGAGCGACGACCAATTTTCGTCGCTATCGCTATCCCGGCTCTCACCCCCTCTTAACGGAATTAGCGGCGATTGGCTGACACGTCTTATGCAAGAAATTGCAAGGTTTTGTAAAGATCCAACCAATATTGGCTGCCCTTCATGACCCATCGGATGATCACCAGTTCGATCCGAAACACGCTAATTTATTAACATTACGGCTGCAATAACGCGCCTACTTTGATACAAATCAAATACGGCGGTGGCAAGCCCCCAGGAGGAGAAAACGTTCCGCTGAGACCCTAAGGTTGCCGCCGAAGCGATGTATCTCGTTGGAATGCGCCTGAAAACCCGGCGTGGGACAAATGGAATGTTGCGCGACTCGGCCGAAGGACCGCCCACTGCCATCTGCTTCATCGAGGCTCGGACATTGGGTTGCCACACGCCACTGCAGGCCACGAGACCACCCGTAGTTTTCGAACGGCGCTATGGAAAATCCTTGAATCTGCGATCCTCTTCGAACCCGCGCTTCTTTCTCCTGGCGACCACAATGGATGCCAGCCAGGCGCCACCAATCAACCCCAGGCTTCGAAGAAGCTGTACCACGAGCGGGTGCGGAACAGGCATGGTCAAAAAACCGGCACCATATTTCTGCACGTGCCACCCATCGATGCTACCGGGAATGAAGATCACGGTCATCGCCGCAACAACGAGAACCACGCCCCACGACATCAGATTTCTCTTCGATGCGGCCCAGGAAAGTCGAAATATAATCGCGCCGATGACACCACTCAATAGGAACTCAATGATAAGTGCCCGAATCACTTGCTAGCCTCGCAGCTCGCACCCGCACATTGTCAATCGCCCGGCCGCACTCGCATTGGAAGTCCGAACCGTCCGGAACCTGATCACATCGCAATGGAAATGCCATCTGAGAACATCCCTAGCGCCTGATTCCCAAAGTCGGGCGCCAGGCCTGTTGCTGGAAGGATCGGAAACAAGTGACCGGTATCTAACCCGCCATCGCCGTTACGCTAGCACGTAGGGCTGCGGACCATCTCTATTTCCGCAGTCGGATTTTCCCCGTTCAGCAGTCCGTGCCCCCAGTCTTGCCTGCAGGAAACCGCCAATTCCAGCCAGGCAGTAGCGCCCCCGCCCCCACCACAGACAGGTCACATGCGACCATTCACCCGTGCACCTGGGACCGGTCTCTTTCGCTACCGTAGATGGCATCACGCAGCATCTTCACGCTCTCACGCTTGAAACCGCTGAACATGAGCCCTGCCCCTTCAGTACCGATGCGCACGACCCGGGCGGGAATGGAGTGATGTTTCGGCTGCCCGGCATTTCCGAGACGGAGATCGACGTAGAGTCCCTCATTGAGTGAAATCGCCTGCGGGTCTATCTCGACATACATGCCGCCGAAGCCGAGGTCTCGGCACACCGCCTGCTGCGGCGGCTGCCCATCCGCGGTAAGATTTACTTCGAACTGAACTGCTCGCCGTTCGTTCCAGCGCTGCTCAACCCGTCTTGCCGTTGTCATAATCTCCTCCTGTCGCCGTGTTGTGATCGCCGACCGAATCAGGGACTGCGACCACGCCCACTATTGCGGCCATCTGGCGGCTCATGGTGGAAAAAAGCATGCCATGATTCCCAATGTGTTCTCCGAAACTGCCGTATGAGTCGGATCTCCGAACCCTGAGTACCGACCCGCCGCTCCGAAGCAATGCGATGAATCGGGCAATTTTGCCGGCGTCGCGCAGCGCAAACATTAACCCGACGCCATGTTCAGTCAAGCGCGCCACTTCCGCGGATATCTGCTGAGTCCACGTGACGCCATGTGCGCGCCGTGTTACCACCAGATCCACCCTCGTTCCTAAATGCAAGGCGGCTTTTCGTGCGGCTATGAAAATTCCGTCGAAGCTCACATTTTGACTTTGCCCGCGAACCGGTTTCGCACCGCGGTCATATATTATGGTCTCACACTCGATCGGCTCGCGGATTCCCCAGCGGTGATTCATTCTCATGAAGTTTCCCCTTGAAAGCACTCGCCCCGCTCCCGCACGATAGCTCTGTGCGCAATTTTCCCGCCATGGCACAACAGCGGTCCTGGACTGCCGCCGAACCTGAATTAGATCACCGGTGGCACATTGCGAAAATCCGTGTATCTACTTATTTGAACGCAGTCACATGAAGTGAACTCCCGTGTGGTTGTCCCCCGCCGTCCGCATCCGTGCGCCGCCCGGATCCCGCATTTTTTTGGAAACAAATCACTTGCCCGATAAACCGCAAACGTTCCGCGTGGCGGCGGCCATAAGACTTAAGTGAGCCGCTTCTGAACTTCACATTCAGACGTGCTCGGCCAGCCCGTTTCCATGCGACACGGCGCCGCTTTTGCGGCCGCCCCACCGCCCGGATTTACGGATGAGATAGTGGTCGTGCTAAGCTCAAGACCGGTCCGGATCCGCGGCGGAGTCGTTTCAGTCGTTGCACTCAAACATACCGGCTGCCGCGAATGCAGCATGCACACGTCGACCTGGCGGAGGGGCGTGTTGCTTGTGGTGCACGTGCCCCACAGAAACGTTATTCTGGCAATTGCAGCGATATGAACGAACGGGCTAAGCCTGTCTGCAGGCCCTGGGGCCGATCATGAATAGATGGCGGGTCGAGTCGCAGATCCTGTTCGCATTCACGCTCGCGCTCGTAGTGCTCGCGATCGTGGGCGCGCTGGTCTATCGCGCGATGGCCGGATTCATCGACACCAGCAAGGCCGCTGCGGCCTCCCAGCAAGCACTGTCGGCATTCGATGGTATCGATTCATCATTGAATCAGGTCACTGCCCACGAACGCAGCTACCTCATCCTCGGCGACAAAGGCGACCTTGCCGCGCGTCAGGCTGCGGTCGCCCGCGTCAACACGTACCTCGCCGAGCTCGATCGGCTTTTGTCCGACGACCCACAGCAGAATGCGCGGCTGCGCATACTCCGCCGTACTGTTACCGATCGGTTGCTACTATTCGAGCAGCCGCTCTCAGGTCGCCTGCGCAGCTTTTCGGAAATCCGCCAGCGGCTCACCATCGGACCGGGACACACGTTGATGCGCCGGGTCCGCAACCAAGTGGGCCAGATGGAACAGGCGGAGATGGCCCAGCTGACCCAGCGGCGGATGGAAACTGACCGTCACCTGCACGAGACGCTCGCCACCCTTGCGATTCTGCTTCTTTTTTCCGCTGCATCCCTGTCACTTTTATATGTCGGTATCCGACGCGAGATTCACGAACGTCTCCAGGCTGAAGCTGCATTGAAAAAGCATGCGGAACTCCTGCGTGAGAGCGAGCAGCGCATGCATGCCATCGTTGACACTGCGGCTGAAGCGATCATCGTGATCGACGGGAATGGAATCATAGACCGCTTCAATGCTGCTGCTGAACGTACATTCGGTTACAGCGCGTCCGAGGTCATCGGAAAAAACGTCTCTGTCCTGATGCCTGATTCCTACCGAGAACAGCATGACAGTTATATCAGCAACTACCTGCGCACCGGCAACGCACGTATCATCGGCATGGGGCGAGAGACGGAAGGAAGACGCAAAGACGGTCGCATTTTCCCGGTAGAGCTTTCCGTGAGCGAGATACAGATTGCAGGAAAGCACTTGTTCACTGGGGTCCTGCGTGACATCAGCCGACGCAGGCAACGGGATCAGGAGCTTGCCAACACGATGCAGGAGCTTCAAAGTACCAACGAGGAGCTCAAGAACTTTGCCTACATTGTATCGCACGATCTCAAGGCGCCGCTGCGGGCCATCGGCTCGCTCGCCGACTGGCTTCGGGCCGATTACACCGATCGACTGGACTCCGAAGGCAAGGAGTTTCTGCGCCTGCTTGCCGGCCGCGTACGACGCATGGATCAGCTCATCGAAGGGATTCTTGAATACTCGCGCGTTGGCCGTGTTAAGGAGACAAGAGTTTCCGTGGATCTCGATGAGATGATCCACGAGATCTTGGACCTTCTTTCCCCGCCTCCGCACATTCGCGTCGAAGTCGAAGGTCCGCTGCCGGTTCTGACCGCCGAGCCGACACGCATGCGCCAGCTCTTTCAGAATCTGCTTTCCAATGCCATAAAATATATGGATAAACCCGAAGGGCTTATCCGCATCTCCGGACATGCGGCTAATGGCGAATGGCACTTCAGCGTCTCCGACAACGGGCCAGGTGTCGAACACCGGCATCACGAGAAGATTTTTCAACTGTTTCAGACACTCGCTCCTCGCGACCGCATCGAGGGCACGGGTGTGGGGCTTGCGCTGGCAAAGAAGATTGTCGAGTTTTACGGTGGTCGTATCTGGATCGAATCCACACCCGGGCAGGGAAGCAGCTTCTTCTTTACCTTGCGACAAGCATCATTGACACGATTTTCAAACACGGAAGGCATGCTATGAAAATAACAAGCAGGCCCATATTGCTGGTCGAAGACGACGATGTCGACGCAATGGCTGTGCATCGTGCATTCAAAGCACTGCACATCACGAACCGCCTGGAACGTGCCGAAAATGGCGAGAAAGCGCTTGCCTACCTGCATGACGACACCAATGAGCGGCCTTGTTTGGTCCTTCTCGACATCAACATGCCTGTTATGGGCGGCATAGAGTTTTTGCGAGTGGTCAAGGACGGCAACCACGACCTCAGGCGCATTCCGGTGGTCGTGCTCACGACCTCCGCGGAGCAGCAGGACAAGGTCGAGAGTTTCGACCTCGGAGTGGCCGGCTACATGAAGAAGCCCGTGGACTACCAGCAGTTCATCGAGACCGTGCGCACGATTGATCGCTACTGGACGGTCAGCGAGATGCCGGAGTAGCCAGACCGCATGGGTACGCCAATCGTACGCCTGCTGCTCATAGAGGATGACCAGGTAGACCGTCTGGCATGCCGACGCGCGCTCAGCCGCCTGACCGGTAGCGTCTTCGACATACACGAGACCGATCTGGCCCGGGATGGACTTGCCTATGCGCGCGCCCATCATCCCGACCTCATTCTGCTTGATTACCGCTTGCCCGATCTGAATGGCGTGGAAGTCCTGTCTGAGCTCCGCATGTTCGAGGAAGCACCTCCGGTGATCATGATGACCAGTGCCGGAGATATCTCGGTCGCAGTCGAAGCCATGCGCTCCGGGGCGTGTGACTACCTCCTCAAGGATACGGCCGGCGAATACCTGGCGCTGCTGCCCACCGTCATCGAGCGCGCACTGCGAGAGCAGCAGATGCGCACGGAAAAGCGTTGCATGGAAGAGGCCCTACGGCTGGAACGGGACTTCATCTCCGCAGTACTTGCCACCGTGGGGGCCGTGGTCATTGTGCTCGATCGCGAAGGGAGGATCGTGCGCATGAACCAGGCCTGCGAAACCATATCCGGATACAGTTTCGAGGAGGCGCAAGGGAAATTCGTCTGGGACCTGATGCTACCCCCCAAGGAAATCGGTCCAGTCAAAAAAGTTTTCGCGCAACTGCAAGATGGCCTGTTTCCAAACAGCTTCGAGAACTGCTGGCGCCACAAAAGCGGCGCGGAGCGCTTCATTGCCTGGTCGAACACGGCACTAACCAACTCTGCCGGCGAGGTCGAATACGTGATTGCGACCGGAGTCGACATTACCGAACGTCGATCTGCTGAGGAAGCTGCACTTCGCTACCAGGTCGAAATCGAGCGGATCTACCGCCAGTATGCTCTTGGCGCATTTGCTTCCGTATTTGCGCATGAACTCAATCAGCCGCTCGCAGCGATCGTCAGCTACAGCGATGCGAGTCTGCGGATGATCCGCAACGGTCAGCAGGACGGACAACTCAACCGCAACATCGAGCAGACCGCGCTACAGGCGCAACGCGCTGCGCACATCATTCGCGATATAAGGCACTTTTTGCGTCGTGGCGCGCCCGAGACGTCGGTGGAAGATCTGAACAGTCTCGTTGACAAGATCGTCTCCCAAGTCGCGCCCGAGGCCGAGGTGGCCGGAATCAGTCTGAATCTGGACCCGGGCATCGTACCGATGGTGCGCATCGGACGCATTGCGGTCGAGAAGGTGCTGCTCAATCTGCTGCAAAATGCGCTGGAAGCGATGCGCGACAGCGATACACAGAACGGTGTGGTCACTGTGCGCACCCAGACGGATGATGCTGGTTTCGCGCGAATCAGCGTTGCGGACACAGGACCGGGCCTTGACCCCGAAGATGCAAAACGGCTGTTTCAGCCTTTTTTTACCACCAAAGCTGAAGGACTCGGAATGGGTCTTGCCATCAGCCGCACCATCGTAGAAGCTCATGGGGGCCGGCTGTGGTCCGAACCTGCGCAGGGAGGTGCCATATTTCACTTTACCGTCCCTATCGAACCATGACTCCGACCGTCTTTCTCGTGGATGACGACGCTGCTGTGCGCGATGCGCTCGGCGTCCTGTTCCGCACCGAGGGGCTCACGGTGTCCGCCTATGCGAGCGCCGAGAATTTCCTCGCGACCTGTCCGCTCGATGTCTGCGGCTGCCTCGTGCTTGACTTGCACATGCCGGGCATGGGCGGCATCGAACTGCAGAAGGCGCTTTCCGAGCAAAATATCCTGCTGCCCATCATCTTTCTCACCGGGCATGGCGATATCCCCATGTCCGTGCGCGCACTCAAGGCCGGGGCCGTAGATTTTCTAGAAAAGCCTGCCAATCCGGATGCGCTGCTCGCGCGCGTGCGTGACGCACTTGCGCAGGACTTGCGCCGTCGCACGGTCGGCGCAGAACAAGCCGCCCTTGGCGCCCTGTACGACCGCCTTACCGTGCGCGAGCGCGAAATTCTGGCGCAGGTCTCGGATGGAAAAACCAGCAAGGAGATCGCCCGTTCGCTCGGGATCAGCCCGCGAACCGTCGAAGTCCATCGCAGCCACATCATGGGAAAGCTCGGTGCCGACAGCCTGGCCGATCTGATCAGGATCGGGCAACTTTGCGCTTCCGCCACTTTTCCGGACCTCTAGCCGAGGTTCACCAGAACGCGTTGTAATTCGCCGTTTTCTGCGCTGTACGTAGTTGCCCGTACGCATTCGCACCGATTACAAAAACGAGAATTTCCGGACAATAATTCCCACAGTCTGCAATACAACGTGGACTTTCGTTGGCAATTCTGGGCAGTAAACCATCGGTGGAAATAATGATGACCGCAGAGCCAATCAGCACGTCTGTCTTTACTACGGCAGCGATTTACTCGACCGTGCTCGAATCCTTGCCAGACCCGGTCATAGTCACGGACTTTAGCGGAAAGATCCTATATCTGAATCTCGCGGCGATACGCCTGATCGGCTTGAATCGCGGCAGCTTGCGTGGCCGGTTGCTGTCTGACGTCCTCACGATCCTGGACGGCGTCACACACAAACGCGTCTCTGATCCTCTCACACGCTTTATTGCCCGCAGCGCCCGCCCAAGACCGAACGAATTCGATCTGCTGCAACAGTGGACGGGGACCGAGATACCAGTGGAGGATTCCTGCTCTGTTTTGAGAGGTCCGGACCGTGAGTCCGAAGGGGTAGTTCTGGTGCTGCGCGACGCCACCGGGTTGCGCGAGCTCGCACTCAATGCGACACACGATTCCCTCACCCGTCTCGCCAACCGCCGGGAGTTCGAGCGCCGTCTGGAGCGCCTGCTCGAAACGCTTCGCGGTGGTGAGGAGCATGCACTGCTTTATATGGATCTCGACCACTTCAAGCTGGTCAATGACACTCACGGACACGCCGCCGGCGATTCCGTCCTGCGCAAAGTAGCAGAAATATTCCGCGCTTCGGTTCGCGAGCGCGACACACTTGCACGTCTCGGCGGTGACGAATTTGCACTTCTGCTCGAGCACTGCTCGATCGGCTTGGCCAACGCACATGCACGCACGCTGGCGCAGGCGCTCGCAGAGCAGAAATTTTTTTGGTCCGGAACGAGCTTCCGGCTCGGCGTAAGCATTGGTGCCGTCGCCATTACCGCTGGGAATCATACGCCGGCTTCCGTGCTCGCCGCCGCGGACCTTGCCTGTTATGCCGCGAAGCGCCACGGTGCCGAACGGCTTTGAGGAGATGACACGTCGCCGGCCGTGTACGCGCCTTTACCCGCACTTCCGAATGAAGCGGATTTACCAATTTCCACAAGGAGGCATCAATGAACATTAACGTTGGCACCAGCGCTTCCCGCACAACACCTTTTCTTCCAGTCCGCGGAACGCCGACCATTTCCGCCACTTCGCGTGGCACACGCGAATTGCTCATGTCGATTGCAGGTCCACCCCGCCGGTATGTGCGCGGCCAGCATCTGTTTCACGCCGGCGACAGCGACCCCAGTCTGTATGTCGTAGAATCTGGGTCAGTCAAGCTTTACGGCATCACCAGCAGCGGCGCCGAGCAGATCTTCGCATTTTGCCTGCCCGGAGAGTTCTTTGGGCTCGATGTCCTGGGTGAACCTGCGCATGGTTCGTCCGCCGGGGTACTCGAACCCACGACAGTGCGCGCGTTGCCGGTGCCAGAGATCAGGGCAATGTACCGGCGCATCCCGGCGGTCCAGCACCGTATCCATCGGCTTCTCGCGCACCGCATAAACGAGCTGTACGAGCAGATGATGGTGTTGAGCAAGAAGCGCGCCGATGAGCGTCTTGCCGGCTTTCTGCTGGGGATCGACGCACGCCTGCCTGAACCTCAGCGTGCCGCCCACATTCTGCGGCTGAGCATGTCGCGCTATGAAATCGGCTGCTACCTCGGATTGGCCCTCGAAACCGTGAGCCGTATTCTGCGACGCTTTGACGACGAGGGCCTGACACGCACACGCACACGCCGCATCCAGTTGTGCGACCTCGAGCGCCTGCGCGCGCTCGCTGGGCTGGCACTGAGCGGGCCGGCCAGGACCACACCGGGCATATTGTTCGCGTAATATTTTAATGTGGCAAGGTGACAAAGGCCGGAAGAATAGGATTTTCCTTTACGGATCCCCATTTCTGTCGCGAGCCAGCAATACCATGGCCTGTGTGTCGTGAAGCTGGCACTGCCCGCCAGTTTCGGAGATCAGCCAGAGATTGGCTTTCCGGTGTTCCCGTGGGCCGAGGCCACGAAAACATTATCAAGCGGTGGTTTTGCTCTTCGGTGCTACGATTTTTGACGCACATCAACACATTTTTGGTCCCTCCATCTTACTTTGAAAATAAAGAAAAGAGCGGGGTGGAGAGGATCTGCTGCAACCCGAAAGCCGGCACCCATCAGCAAGCCGGGAGGTGAGACGATGAAGCGCGCAGAAGGCGTTCTGGTCTGGGACCCGGAAGTGCGCCTGTTTCACTGGGTGACTGCCATGTCATTTTTCGTGGCCTACTTTACAGAGGATCTGCTTACGCCCCATGTCTGGGCAGGCTATGTCGTTCTCGCTCTCGTGGTATTCCGGATTCTTTGGGGCTTCATCGGGTCAGAACACGCGCGCTTCCGCGATTTTACGTATCCGCCTTCGGCAGTACTTTCCAACCTGAAGGATATCGTGCTTGCACATCCTCGACGCTACCTCGGGCACAGCCCGGCCGGAGGAGCGATGGTGCTGCTGCTGCTTCTGTTTCTTCTGGCGACGACGGTAACGGGAGTAATGCTGTACGGAGCCGGTGAACATGCCGGGCCGCTGGCCAGCGCCATGATCGGAATCAACAAGCGAACCCTCAAGGAACCCCATGAGCTGCTTGCAAACATCACGCTCGGTCTGGTGATGTTGCATATCGCCGGTGTCATTGCTGCCGGTGTGATGCACAAGGAAAATCTCGCGCGCGCGATGCTGACCGGGCGCAAGCGCCCCGAACCGGGATCGCTAGACTGAACCGGAAGATCGTCGACGCCTGGGATTTTCGGCCAGACCGAGCTGCATTTCCCCATCAATGGATCCGATCCGACTCATCCTGACGTATTCGGCCGAATACGCCCCGCTCCGTCCTCTGACCAACGCCAGCGTTTTCGCAACGGATCGCTTGCCGACAAGCCGACCGCCCGGTGCCTGCTGACCGGACAACCAGCCGGTATTCGACTCGTGCGGACAATTCAGGCATCCCATACGCGCATAATCCGTACAGGACGCGGGTTGCGTTAGCTTCCGGCTCTCATCGGCCACGCCTCCGGTCAGCCTCCCGCAATTGCCCCTACGATCAGAAACGGCTCCTCACCGCTGACCACTGCGCCCGGCAACAGAGTATCCGGAGAAGCGAAAGACAGGTCTTCCTTGCAGGCGAAGAACCGCACGAGCGGCCGGCGTTTCAGCGTAGCATGGTCGCGGACCGTTCCGCGCAGCACAGGATAACGCGCCTCAAGCGCGTCCAGCGCACCCCCGAGCGTCACGGAGCCTTCCAGCGCCAGGCGCACCTCCCCGTCAACGCCCGCCAGACGGCACAGCTGGTGCGGGAGCACTACGCGGATCACGGGAGCACCTGCGCTTCGACCGACAGCACGGCCGGCAGATGACACACAATGGGGTCCCACGAGTCCCCATCGTCGGCCGAAACATAGACCTGCCCTCCGGTCGTTCCGAAATATATGCCACAGGGGCCCAGGGAATCCGCAGACATCGCCTCGCGCAGCACGTTCACATAGCAATCCCGTTGCGGAAGTCCCTTCGTTAGTGCCTCCCACTCAATGCCGCCGCTGCGGCTTCGATACACACGCAAGCGGCCGTCCACCGGATAATGTTCCGAATCGCTCTTGATTGGCACGACAAATATGGTCTCCGGCTCGTGCGCATGCACCTCGATCGGAAATCCGAAGTCAGAGGGCAAATTGCCGCTCACCTCGATCCACGATTCCCCGGCATTGTCGGTGCGCATTACGTCCCAGTGCTTTTGCATGAACAGAACATCCGGACGTGACGGATGCATCGTGACCCGATGAACACAATGCCCCACTTCAGCGCTTGGGTCCGGAAGTTCGTATTTCGACAGCAACCCGCGATTCGTGGGCATCCACGTCCTGCCGCCATCATCGCCGAGGCCGCGCGCTCGATGCCGCATGCCCTGCGCGCGCTGCCGAAGACCGATGAAGCGCTCTCGGAACTCACATTGCTGTGCGGCTTTGACGATGACCTGGCCCAGGAAATCACCCAGGTGAGTCACCGCATCCGGGGGCTGCTGACGCAGATTCATCCGGCACTCGAGCGGGTGTTGGGGCCTCGGCTCGACCACCCGGCGCTGCTCGCGCTGCTGCAGAAATATCCTTCTCCGGCCGCGCTGTCGGCGGTGAGCGAGAAGCGCCTGGCGGTCTTTCTCGCGAGGCTCGCACCGCGGCTTGCCAGGACGTTTGCCGCTGAGATCCATCGGGCGTTGCGTGAACAGACGGTCGTCGTGCCCGGCACGCAAGCCGTGGAACTTGTCCTGCCGCGACTTGCCGAGCAGCTCGCCACCTTGCGCCGCCAGCGTGAGGAGCTCGCCCGGGAAGTGGAGCGGCGTGTCAACGCGCACCCTCTTGCCGCGGTCCTGATGAGCATGCCGGGGGTCGGCGTCAGGACGGCAGCGAGACTCCTCACCGAGGTGACTACCCGACCCTTTGCCTCCTCGGCGCATCTGGCGGCCTATGCAGGGCTCGCCCCGGTCACGCGCCGCTCCGGCAGTTCCATTCGTGGTGAACATCCTTCCCGGCGCGGGAACAAGGTCTTGAAGCGCACCTTGTTCCTCTCGGCCTTCGCGGCGCTTCGCGATCCGGTATCCCGTGCCTACTACGAACGCAAGATCCAACAGGGCAAACGCCACAACCAGGCGCTCATCGCGCTCGCGCGCCGGCGCTGCGATGTGCTCTTTGCGATGCTGCGTGATGGTAGCTTCTACCATGCGGCTCCCACGATTAACGCTTGACTAAAGACATAGGGGCACCCCCCATCCGTCCATCGGGACTGCCCTGCCCTGTCGGTTTTCTCGCGAATTTGCTCGGCTGTTGCCGCCGGCGCAAATCACCAACCCGGCAATTTCTTGGTGATTCGGTTGTTCGCACTGCAGCGGACTGATATATATTCGAGAAAGGCGACTACCCACGGATTCCGCCACTGGTCGCCCGCACGAGCACGGACAACGAGGGGAACTATGGGCGTGCATATCCCGGAAGCGGTGATGCCGGTGTGCGCCAATCTGGGCCGCACATTCTTGTGATCCACTGCGCCGAAACTCGGGGATTTCCAGATGACCGGCACCTGGCCATGGTTGCAGCTGCCGACCTGACTGCGCAGGTGCTTCCCGGTACCGTTCCAGACCAAGCAAGGCAGTCGGTTCGGGCGCAGCATTCGTCAAGTCCTGCGGCCACGGTCGCAGATAAGCCATTCGGAAAGGAATTCCGGAACATCCTGTGAAACCTCGCGCACCTGTCCACCCGGACAACATCCTCCGTATCGATGCCATTAGCCGGCCCCGGCCCTGCGGTCCCTGCCCTTTGCGGCCGGAACCAAAACGCTGAGCGGGACGGGCACAGTGGCAGCCACTGCACACGATACGTTCGGCAGGCGTTGTGGTGGTGCGGAAAAGCGGTCAATTCTGGCGCTTCCTGCTGCTGCGTGCTTACGCAAACTGGGATTTTCCGAAAGGCCAGGCGGAGGCCGGAGAACAGGACCTGCAGACAGCAATTCGGGAAACACTGGAGGAGACCGGCATTTCCGACCTCAGTTTCCCCTGGGGGACCGCTTACCGGGAAACCGGTCCTTACGGACGGGGCAAAGTGGCGCGTTTCTATGTTGCACGAACCCAGAAGGAGAATCTCACGCTTCCGGTAAGCCGCGAACTGGGGCGCCCGGAACATCATGAATACCGCTGGGTCAGCTATCGCGAGGCGCATGGGCTGTTGCCGGCGCGCCTGCGGCCGATCCTGGATTGGGCTGAGTCGCTGGTACTGGGACATTAGGGAATCCGAAGGTGCGACGCCCCGGCTGGATTCGGCTTCTGCGCTAGCCCCATCGCGATGGATTTTCGCCGGAGGACCCGTTAGTGTTATGGTCGCTCAGGATCGGGTTTGCGTGCCGGGGTGCGGATGCTGCGTGCCATTTATGGGTAAAAATTGGCACGACCTTTGCTAACTGTAAAATTATTAGGTCGCGGTCAAAGGGGAGACGGGGTAATGGTACAAATAAAAAAATATTCGTCCTGGGCACAGGACATCACGATCATCGTGCTGGTCGCTCTGATGAGCATCGGCGCCAACCTTCCCGACAGGATATCCAAGGGCATCGGTCTGAACAAAGACTACCTGCTCATCGGATTGATAGCCATCATCGGCGTATCGCTTGTCCGCTATCTCAAGTTTGCGCTGATCCTCGTAATCGCGATCCTAGCCATTGGCGCGAACCTTCCCAGCGATATCGCTCAGCGGCTCGGAGTCGATCCGCATATCATGCTCTTTGCGCTGGTCGCTATGGTTGTCACTTCTTTCGTAAACTTCGCGCTGAAGCTGCCGAAGGGGGTGAAACCGATCGCCCAGATCAACAGTGCCCACGGGGCGCGCGCGCTGTGCCATGCGGCACAAAAAGGCCACGCGTCCATGGTCTATTCGCTTATCAGCGCCGGCATCAATCCGAACTTCCGGGATGAAAAAGGCCATTTGCCGCTGGTGTTAGCCGCTTCCCATGGGCATGCTCTGGTCGTCAAGCTCCTGCTCGACAACGGCGCGACAGTGGATGCCACTGACGGTGCCGGCAACACGGCCCTGACAGTGGCAACCAAGGGTGGGTTTACTCAGACCGCCATTCTCATCAAGAACGCCCAGGTGCGACAGAAAGCCGCGGCCTGATGCCGGTTGTCCGGGGCAGCGCATGTTCCGCAAGCACCAGCGATGCCGGCCGGGACAGCTGTGAGCTTTGCGCGTTTTTCATTTCGGACGCCGGCATGCTGTGAAGCAGTGCCGCTGCAGCCAGGATCACGCCCAGCGCCAGCAGGACTTCGACGCTGACCGTCCGGAAGCAGGCCCGAACCTCCGACTCCTCAGATGGCCGCATGACCATGCGTTTGTCGTTTGCTGCGCCGAAATGGCGTAGCAACCGCGGCCGGCGCGACGACCGTCCCGACAACCGCTGCAGATTCGGCAGATGGCCGTAGCGGTTTCTCGCGCCAAGGGTGATCATGCCGGCTACGAGCAACAGCTTCACCGTGAGGATCCTCCCGTACTGCGAATCCCATAATGACCCCCAGTTCCCGAGTTCGTGCCAGGCCGTGTAGACTCCTGTGAGCAGAACGGCACCGAGCGCGAATCCCGCGAGTCTGGAAAGGCGCTCGAAAATCTCAGCGGCCAGCAACGGTGGCTTCTGCGTCTGTGCCAGGAGCTGCGGAAAAACGGCGAGCGACATGCCTAACAGGCTTCCGACCCATGCGGATCCGGCCAGCAGATGCACCCAGTCTATCCACACCGCCAGGGTGAAGTCGCCGTTGTCCGCCGGATGGCCGGTTTCGCTGCGCGTGAGAGCAATGGCCGCCGCAGCTGCCAGCATGAGCCATGCCGGCCACGCACGCCGTCGATGCTGCCCGATCTTGCGCCACCCGTACCACAGCAAAGCCAGTGCCGGAAGGCGAAAGCCCCAGACATGCCCGTAATGCGTGACTTTCAGCACGATCGGTAACGCGGACAGCAGCCCCGCCCACCGGCCACCTTCCATTTCAAGCGTCCTGGCAATGAGAATCCCTACGCTGCTGAGTGTGAGCAACACAACCGCCATACCGAGCAGACGCGACATCGCCGCATCGACCCGTGCCACAGGCGCCTGCGGCAACACTCCGAGCCAGCACGCGAGCAATCCCAGCACCGCAACCACCGACAGAACATCCAGCGCCGTGAAGCCGATATACAGAGGATGCATAGGCATGGACAATATCCCCTCCTCACTTTACCCGGAACGGAAAACGCCCTTCGGTATGATGGCCGTCGCGCGCGATGACGCTCCAGTAGACATAGTATTTTCCTGGCACCAGCTTCTTCGGCAGGTCTGTTTCGAGTAGTGCACTGTTGGATGCAGAAACCCGGCCCCGACCGGCACTCACTTGAGCGCCCGTCGCAGTCTTAACGATCAGCGTCGAGAATACCGGCTCGATGTCCCCATCGAACCAGATGCGCACCGACGTCGGCGCGCTGGCCAGTTCTGACCCCACTTTGGGCAACGAGTGGTCCGGAAAGGCATGAGCTTTCGCCACTTGGGTAGCCAGCAACAGGACGAACAGGCCGATTGCGAACTGCATGATGCCCACTTTAGCCATGATGCTGCCGTCTCCGTCATTCAATCTAACAGTGGCGCACCCAGACTGTGCGGTGCGATGTCGTCAAAATAGAAATCCATACCCAGCAGGATTCCAACCGAATTGCCGCTACGGCTGTTTACCGGGACCTGCGCCTCAACTCCCCATTGCAGGTAATGCCCGACCCATATGACTCCGGGGTTTATGTAGCCGGTGGTCTGATCAGCGCATCCGCGATCAAGGCAGGTCTGCATGGGAACCTCGATGATCGGCACCATGTTCCTGAACGGCCCCTTGATGCCCACATCGCGCACGAAATCCTGCAGATAAGGAATGCTGTATTGCAGCGAGAAACTCCAGTTCAGCATGTGCGGAACCGTCGGATCCGAGGGAAAATCCTCGGACACGGCGGCCGTGAACGCCATTGGCCGCAGCATCCGCCAGCGATGCGACAGGCCGCCAAAGCCCTTCCCGAGTGCGAATTCGGGAGTGTAGATCGAGTACGGCGCACCGATGTTTCGGCTGCCGCTATGGCCGATGGTGTCGGCGAATTGCAGCATCCCTATCGATTCAGCTCCCGGATGCACAAACAGCTGATAGGAGCCGGCCACTGTCGTGTTGCCCCAGCCCTCGGCATTCGGGATTCCGCCCCCGAACAGCGAACGCTGGTAGTCGGTGCTGGCCACCACACCGAAGCGTCTGGTCAGCCGCTTGGCGAATGCTAAATTAAGCGTGTCCTGGCTCGTTCCCCCGTTGTCGATGTGATTGAAAACCCACGAGCCCTCATCGGCCACACCAGGATCATCGAAGCTCATCGTGGCCGGAAATACGCGCATGCCGGCAATGGCGTGGGCGTGTGCCACAGGAACGATGCCCGCTGCGAGCAGCGATGCGATAAGCGGCACACCGAGTACGCGCCACCGAATCACCGTGTGGTGCTCGCTGCCGGGCCGTGCACATGGATATATCCCACCATACCGGCGGCAAAGTGCCCGGGCTCATGGCAGGCGTATTCCAGAGTCATGGCATGCCGCGGGAAACGCCAGATAAGGGTGCGGGTGCTGTCTGGCGGTAGCGTCAATCCGTTGGGGTCATGGCCCATCTTCATACCGGGGTGCGCCTCCATCTCGGCCTCATGGGCGCGCTGTTCGGCACGGTCACCGATGACGAATTCGTGCGTAATCCGCCCACCGTTATGGATGACGAAGCGCACTGTCTGTCCTGGGCGCACGTCGACCCGGGAAGGCGAGAAGCGCATGGTATCGAGCGTCGCGATCCTCACTGTTCTGGTTACCGCCTGTACCAGCCCGGGCACCCCGTAGCGGTCACCCTTGGATCCGTGCCCTGCCATTCCCGACATGTCCGCCATATCACTGGCTCGCACAAGCGGGACAGCCAGAACGACCAGCACGGCGCCTGCTACAAGGAATTTCGAAATGCTTTTCATGGGTATTGACCTCTAAGTTGATTGTTAATTGTCTAACCCACTCTGCAATGCGCAGAGTCACAACCCGTTTATCCAAAACGCACATTGATTCCATCCCGGGTCCGCGGGACGGACTGCTGCCGAGACGGTCCGGATGTAACGCAAACGGCCAGTGGCCAACTGCCACCGGGGCAACGTTCACGGGGCTACCATGCCGCAAGCCTCCGGCAACGACACACCGGATCAGCACGGACCCTGGATCGACATCAACCGCAGCGGATCACGCCGCAATCAGCACCTGGCGTAAACGGGAGTCTAGGGAATGAAAAAGAGAAACGGCGGAGCCCGCGACTGCGGACGGACAGCAAAGGATTGTGGAAGGAAAATCTGCCGCACACGCGACAGCGTGAGCAGATATCCACTTCCGAACTGGGGTGCGGAATCGACCCCTGGGACGAAAACATCCAGCGCGCCGTGGGCAATCGTATGACACACCGGACAGCGGAGCTCGCCGGCCCGTGTCTTGTGGTGATGCGACGCCTCCGCGGCGTAAAGACCGATAGCGCAAAGCAGGGCCAGGAATGCGGTCCACCTGAACCAGCGCATCCGTCGCATGGCCGAAATGACACAGCTCATGTGCGCAGCGTCCGCGTCGGAAAAATATGCCACAATTCGCCTGCTCATTGATGGAGTATGCATTCCTCCGTCGGCCTGACGTTTCCTGAGGTTCAAAGACAGCGCACCTGAAATTTAGTTCCTCTTGCGAACACATCGTCGCAAATAGCGACAGGGATCGACGCTGGCAGGCAGAGTTCACGTGAATGATAACGCGACAATCGCACGATTTGCCACCCCCGTCACCGACCGATATGCATGCCCATCTGCGAGCTCATCATGCCCAGCCATGAAGACGCGCACACTGCGCATTGCGTGCGGTGACAGCAACGAGTAACCGCCCTGCATTGTCTGTCTTTAAAAGAAGCCCGACTGTGGAGGCCTCCGTAGGCCTGATCCGAAGCCGCCGGCTCGGTAGCCCGGAAGCCGCGGGTCCGGATCAGAGCGCACGTCGGGGAGGCCGGACGGCCACTGGATCTTCCGCTTTTCCGTAGACTTGTCACCTCGGTGATACGTGCCACCCTGATCGGGCGTCTGATCTCTGTCGCGCATGCGACACTTGATGTCTGCCCAGACGTCGCAAGCGAAGAAAAAGTGCAGTATGAAGTTAAGAAAACATGTCTTCCCGGAGTGCATGCATTGGCCTAGCGCAACAGAAAAACCTACAGTTTGTGCGTAATATCTGGAAAAACAGCGATTCTATTCAGCATGTTATTGCAGGTTACGAAAGGCGTTTACATTAAGCCATTGCTCGGCGATTTGCCGACATTGGTGATAATCGCACATCGCCGTCTGCTTGCCCGGCAATTATTTTTCTCCGCAAATCTGAACTATAATTCATCTAAACCTATAGTCTTTCCGATCCGGTGACGATGTCCTGACGCCGCCACCGGCCGGGCATCATCAGGGAGAATCAACAGCCCGTCTGCATCACGACCGCTGGCTTGCTGGACCGTGGCTGCACCGCACCCCTGCCACATCCGGTGGGTCTCATTAGCAGTTTGCCCAAGTCCTTCATAAGGAGGTGAACTCATGATTTCTCACTACGCCCGAAGCCGTATGGTACCGTGACGATGACTCATGGTGATCTGGATTTCGAGCGGCTGTTCCGGGATGCCCCTGCACTGCTGCTCGTTCTCCAGGCTGATGCCCAGTTCACGATCCTGGACGCCACCGACGCCTACCTGCGCGCAACGTTCACCGAACGGACAAGGATCGTCAACCGCGGCTTATTCGACGTTTTCCCCGACAATCCCGACGATCATTCGGCAACCGGGACGCGGAATCTGCGCGCATCGCTGCAGCGCGTGATGGCCAGAAGAGCGCCTGACACAATGGCCGTCCAGAAATACGACGTACGCCGTCCGGACAGTACCGGCGGAGGTTTTGAGGAGCGATTCTGGAGTCCGGTCAACTCGCCGGTGTTGGCGTCAGACGGTCATATCCGCTACATCATCCACCGCGTCGAAGACGTGACCGACTACGTTCGCGGCAGCCTGCCGGAAGCCGTGCAGCACGAACCCTCCGATGCTGTCGAGCGCCGCAACCAGGCGCTGGAGCGCGAAATCCTCCAGCGCAGCCGCGAGCTGGACGCGCTGAACAGAAACCTGCAGCAGATCAACGAAGCACTGAATGCCGAAATCGCCGAACGCAAGCGCGCCCAGAACTGGCTGTCCGAACTGCTGCGATCCGCTCCCGACGGGATCATCATCGTCGACCGCGAGGGCCGAGTCGTTCTCGCCAATGACCAAGCCGGGCTGCACTTCGGCTACACGCCTGAAGAGCTCATGGGCCAACCTATAGAAGTCCTGGTGCCGGACAAACAGCGTCGGGTCCATGCCAAACATCGCGCCGGATACATCTCAACACCGCGACGGCGCAATATGGGCGAAGGCCTGGAACTACTGGGACAACGCAAAGACGGAAGCTTTTTTCCCGTCGAAATCAGTCTGAGCCCCATAGAAACCGCGGAAGGTTTCTGGGTAGCAGGCATCATCCACGACATTACACAGCGTAAACAGGAGACCGAGCAGATCCGGCGGCTCAACGAGGATCTCCGCCGGCACACCGTTGAACTCGAGGCGGCCAACCGCGAACTCGAAGCGTTCAGCTACTCAGTGTCGCATGATCTGCGCGCTCCGCTGCGTTCCATCGACGGGTTCAGCCAGGCACTGCTCGAGGATTACGCAGCACAGCTCGATCAGACTGCACGCGATCATCTCGCGCGCGTGCGCGCTGCCACGCAGCGCATGGGCGTGCTGATAGACGATCTGCTCGAACTTTCGCGTGTTACGCGCAGCGAATTGCACCCGGAAGCGATCGACTTCAGCGCCCTGGCCGAGTCTATTGCTGACGAACTGCGCCATACCCACCCGGCGCGGCAGGTGAAGGTCGACATCGAGCCCGGTCTGCAGGCCACGGGAGACGGCAGGCTGCTACGCATCGCGCTGACAAATCTGCTCTCGAATGCATGGAAGTTCACGGAGCCGCGCCCCATAGCACGCATTGAGGTCGGACGGTACGTGGCCGAAGACGGACGGTCGGGATTTTTCGTGCGTGACAACGGCGTCGGGTTCAACATGGCTTACGCGCACAAGCTCTTCGGGGCGTTCCAGCGGCTGCACACGGCGAATGAGTTCCCCGGAACCGGCATCGGACTCGCCACGGTGCAGCGTATCGTCCAGCGCCACGGCGGGCGCATCTGGACCGAGGCCGCCGTCGACGCCGGGGCAAGCTTCTTTTTCACGTTACGGTCCGAAGCATCATCCTGAGGAAACATGGAAAACAAGATTATTTTACTGGTTGAGGACAATCCCGATGACGAGGCGCTCACCTTGCGTGCTTTAAGCAGGAGCAACATCGCGAACACCGTGGTGGTGGCACGCGATGGTGTCGAGGCGCTGGACTACCTGTTTGCCCGCGGCGCCCATGCCGGACGCGACCCCGAGGACAAGCCGGCGGTGACACTTCTAGATCTGAAGCTTCCCAGGGTCGATGGGCTAGAAGTACTGGCCCAGATCCGATCCGCTCCGGCGACGCGACTTCTTCCGGTAGTCATCCTGACGTCCTCCCGGGAAGAACAGGATCTGATAAACGGCTACCGTCTTGGCGCCAACAGCTATATCCGAAAACCCGTAGATTTCGCACAGTTCACCGAAGCGGTGCGCCAACTCGGGCTCTACTGGCTGGTGCTCAACGAGACCCCCAGGGACCCGCCGGGAGCAGCCAGATGAGACCACTACGAACCCTGATCGTAGAGGATTCGGTCGACGACACCGAACTGCTGTTGCACGCGCTTCGGCGCGGCGGCTACGAACCGGAGTATGCCCGCGTTGATACTCCCGAATCGATGGGTGCTGAGCTGCGCGCGCGCCAATGGGATATCGTCTTTTCTGATTTCACCATGCCCCGCTTCAATGCCTTCGACGCGCTCTCGCTGCTGCGCGATAGCGGCCTTGACCTGCCTTTTATCATCGTCTCTGGCACCATCGGCGAGGATCGCGCTGTCATTGCGATGAAGGCCGGCGCGCACGACTACATCCTCAAGGACAACCTCAAGCGTCTGGCGCCGGCAGTCGACCGCGAACTGCGGGAGGCGCGGGTTCGCCGCGAACGCCGCGAGGCCGACGAAACCATTCGCCGGCTCGCCTATACGGACCCGGTCACCGATCTGCCGAACCGCACGCGATTCTGCAAGTACGCACAGGAGGCAATCTGGCAGACTCGCACGGATGAAGAAGTCATGGCTTTGCTGGTGATGGATCTCGATCGCTTCCAGGAGGTCAACGACACGCTTGGACACACGCGCGGCGATCAGCTGCTGCGCCAGGTCGGCCTGCGTCTGCGCGCTGCGCTGTTTGTCACCGACGTCGTGGCGCGTTTGGGCGGCGACGAATTCGGCATTCTGCTGCCGCGCCTGGCGCAGGGATCGGACCTTACGACGGTGATTGGCAAGCTCCAGGACTTCCTGCAGGCGCCGTTCATGATTGATGGAATTCCGATCGCTGTCGAGGCAAGTATCGGCGTGGCGCTGATGCCCGGTCACGCCGCGGATGCCGGCACGCTCATGCAGCACGCCGAAATTGCAATGTACCGCGCCAAGCGCACCACCAGCAGCTACGTCGTCTATGCTCCGGAACTCAACCTGCACAGCCCCGAGCGGCTGGGGCTCATGGCTGAGTTGCGTGCCGCGATCGAGCACGATCAGCTGCTGCTTCATTTCCAGCCCAAAGGCCAGATCGCGACCCGCAATGTCATCGGCGCCGAGGCACTCGTTCGCTGGAACCATCCGCGATACGGTCTGCTTGCCCCGGAACGGTTCATAGTCGCTGCTGAACATACCGGCCTCATCAATCCGCTGAGCGAATGGGTGCTGAGTCGCGCATTGAGGGAATGTCAGCGCGCGCGGGCCTGCGGGATTCGCCTACGGGTCAGCGTAAACCTGTCGGCGCGCTCGCTGCACGACCCACACCTGCCCGAGGTCATCGAAAAAAAACTGGCGGATGCCGGCGCGTCCCCCGAACAGCTGACGCTGGAGATCACGGAAAGCGCCATCGTCCTTGATCCGCAGCGCGCCGAAGAAACGCTCACGACGCTGAGCCGCGTGGGTGTTTGGATTTCCATAGACGATTTTGGCACTGGCTACACGTCACTCGCCAGCATCAAGCACCTTCCGGTAAACGAGATCAAGATCGACAAGAGCTTCGTCACTGACATGCTCACGAACAGGCGCGATGCAATGATCGTGCGCTCGATAATCGAGCTCGGCCACAATCTCGGTTTGCGCGTTGTGGCCGAGGGTGTCGAAAACGAGCAGACGCTCGATGCCCTGGCGTTGCTTGGTTGTGACGAAGCTCAGGGATATTTCATCAGTTACCCGCATGACTTTGATGCGTTGATGTCCTGGCTTGAATCAAACTCATGGAAGCCGGTCCGGGATACCTGATACGCCCCCAGGTCCGGCTTGCCTGCTAAACGCCCCCCCAGCGCGCCCTGCGCGCGCGCCGATGCGTGGCGGGCACATCCGCACCTTAACGATCCCTGCCCGCCACGACCGATTGCTGTCTGCGCATATCTTCCAATATATAGCCCGCCGCCGAGGCGGTTACCGCTGCTAGAAATATTCCGGCTTCCACGGCTGCCAGGCGGCTCAAAAATAGCCGGTAATGGCGGTTAAAACCGGGTAAATCCTAGTAAATGCCGCGCTCGAGACAGCGCAGTTGTCGCTGAGGCTTCAGCAACTGAGCTATGCCGCTGGAAAATCGGACGTGCTTCAGCTGATCGATTTCGAACGCACCGATCAGCAGGCACGCCTCGGATACACGCGAGCCTTGACGCAGCGTTACCAGGGATACAGCCCAGCTTCTCGTCGCCCTGGGCGGGGCTTCTCGTAACACCCGCTGGACCGCTGGTGTCACCACTTTTTTTGCGGGTGCCATGACCAGACTGGGTCACCCCGGCCTGGCCATTTGGGGACTGCCACTGTTCCGACAAACCCCATATGCCACGGGTCTGGCTCTGAAAATGAGGCGAATTTGATTCTGGGCGACCAGACTTTATGTCCTGTCCGGCAAGGACTGCTCTGGGCCAGCCTTGTTCTGGCATACCGGGAAAACCGGAAAACCCCAGATGCAGGCCATGAACCTCTAGCCATGAGCTGCGCTGGCGGGACAATGATTTCGTTATTAAAACAACAATTTGTAATGATTCCTGGCTGAAATCGGGCAGCTCGTCGTTCAACAAGCACCATCGCAATCTGGTGATCGCGGCCGTTCGGATGAAATCCGCCGACGTTCGAGGTACCATAGATCGCAATAAAAACGGGGTGGTGCTACACCGGGCCCGGCAGGGTCGTCTTAAACACAAGTATTCACAATTAAAGCATCACGTTATTGCCCTCGATGCCTGTTACAGGCTCGAAGGGCTCGATGGTCCGCAGACGCTCATGGCGGCCGCCATTGCCGGACGTGGCTTGAGACGACGGTCGACCCGAATAAGCAACAAAAAGGAAAAAAGTTACAGAGGAGAGGCACGTCATGAAAATTCGTCACTGGTCGGGTTCAACACTACTCATCGTGGTCACCGGCGCGTTGTCCCTGCCGATTCAGGCACTGGCCGCAGGTTCGACCTCTTACACTTTAGCCGACGTGAGTGCCTCGGGCGGAACCTTCAGCACGTCTCTCGGCATCAACGGACCGGCTTTTAGCATCAACGGCGCCGGTCAGGTAGCCGGTAATTCGGAGGTCTCCGGAACGACTTATGCCGCCCTGTACAGCAATGGCGGCACGAACGATTTGGGGACGCTCGGCGGAACAAACAGCGCGGCCTTGGGAATCAACGGTCTCGGCCAGGTGGTTGGTTTTGCTGACACCGCCAGCAACAACTTTAATGCCTTTCTATATAGCAACGGTCAGATGACTGACCTCGGAACTTTGGGAGGAGCGACGAGTTCCGCCTATGCAATCAACGACTCCGGCGAAGTGGTCGGCCAGACCAGCACGGCAGGAAACAGCTCTGGTGACGCATTTCTGTACAGCAACGGGAGCATGACCAGCCTGGGCACCCTCGGCGGGACATGGAGTGCCGCTGCCAGCATTAACAACGCTGGGCAAATCGCTGGAAGCTCCTCGGTGGCTGGAGACCAAACCCAGCACGCGTTCCTCTACAGCAACCACCAGATGACCGATCTCGGTACTCTGGGCGGAAGCAATAGCACTGCTTGGGGCATCAACGCCAACGGCGAGGTGGTCGGAAGCGCGTTCACCCTCAGTGGCTTCCAGAACGCATTCCTGGACAATAACGGTGCCGGAATGATCGACCTGGGAACCCTTGGCGGGAACACGAGCGTGGCCTACGGCATCAACAAATATGGCCAGGTCGTCGGTTATTCGCTCACCGCCAGCGGCCAGCACGATGCCTTCCTATATAGCAACGGAAAGATGATCGACCTCAACAGCCTCTTGGCCTCCGGCTCCGGATGGACTCTGGCCGATGCCTATGGCATCAACGATCTC
This sequence comes from Pseudomonadota bacterium, assembly GCA_021790335.1. Taxonomy (GTDB): domain Bacteria; phylum Pseudomonadota; class Gammaproteobacteria; order Acidiferrobacterales; family UBA6901; genus JAJYCY01. The sequence continues at coordinate 192,787 of JAJYEE010000002.1, forward strand.
GGCCAGATCGTCGGCGACGGCTACTATGGCGGCCAGCGACAGGCCTTCGTTCTGACACCGAACCCGGTACCGGTTCCCGCGGCGGGATGGCTATTTGCTTCCGGCTTGTTCGGGCTGGTCGGAGTCGCACGCAAGCGCAAAGCCAGCTGATCAGGCCGATCCTTCGATAACATCGTAACGGAGTCTGTCCTGGGGCAGACTCCGGTCTAGGGGCCAAAGCCGGTCATTTTCGCAGACCGGAGGCGCTGGCATTCATCTCGGTTTGGCAAATGACTCCGGCCATGTTCCGTCCGGGATCATCCAGGCAACCAACCTCGAAACGACGCAAAACCTCGCTCCACTGCTTGCGATGTGGCACTGCCCGGGAATACGCCCTTCCGGATTCCGCGCCGACCGGCCGGTTGCGCGTACCGCTTTCCGGAGGCACACTGGGCAGCCAAATGGGAGAACCCTTCATGAGCGACCCTAGACCCTTCCCTCCGGCATCATCGAATCTGGCTCCTGCCCTGTCGAACTCCGACATCGTGCGCAAGTCGTACAGCCTGCTCTCCGGCACCCTGGCCGTCAGCGCGATTGCCGCATGGGCCGGAATCGGCATGGCGTTCCCCTATCAGCATCCCGTCATTCTGATGCTTATCGCCTTCGCAGCTCTCTTTGCCGTGCTCGTTACTGGCGCGAAACGCAGCCCCATGGCCGTTCCCCTGGTCTTCATCTTCACCGGCCTCATGGGCCTGTCTCTCGGGCCCTTGCTCGCCGTTACGTTGAGGCTGGCCAACGGGCCGCAGATCGTCGCCGAGGCGATCCTGGGGACAACAGTGATCTTTGGCTCGCTATCCCTCTATGCCTGGCAATCCAAGCGGGATTTCAGCTTCCTGGGCGGATTCCTCATGGTGGGGCTGATTGTGGTCATACTCGCCAGCGTCGCCAATTTTTTTCTGCACATGCCGGCTTTGCAGCTGACCATCGCAGCCGCTGCGCTGCTCATATTTTCCGGCTACATCCTCGTGGACACCGGCCGGCTGATACGCGGAGGGGAAACCAATCCGATACTGATCACAGTGAGCCTCTATCTGGACATCCTCAACGTGTTCGTCGCCCTGCTCGAGCTGTTGACGGCATTGCAGGGGCGGCGGGACTGATCCCCGACACCCCCCCGGCTGCGCGCACAGCCGGTGGTCCGCTGAGCACACGGCCCCGAAAACTGCTGGCCATTTAAGGCACGACGCAATCATCCTGCCGACACCCGGTGCGCGCACACTCAGCCGCATACCTGTCGCGAATCACGCGCGACCGGCACTGCCCGTTGCCCCACCGGCTGCCTCAGCGCCCGGCGCGCGGTCAGCTAACCTTGACAGTGTGGCGTTTGGCGGTCTCCACTTTCGGTATCGTCAGCTCCAGTATTCCGTCCTTGAAGACGGCTTTGGCCCTGGCACCGTCCACATTTGACGGGAGGACGACGGTACGGGTGAAGGCGCCGCTGGAAATTTCGTGTCGGACGAAGTCGCCTTTCTCCTCCTTTTCCTCGTGTTGGGTCGATCCTTTGATCATGACTGTATTTTCGCCCACGCTGATGTCGAGGTCCTTCTTTTCCACCCCGGGCACCTCGGCCTTCACCGATACTTCGTTCTCACGATCAATGACATCCACCTTTGGCAGGTTCATCTCCGGCAGAGCAAGGTTCGGAAATGACGGCCATCTGAATCGCCACGGATTCACCCATCCGCCCCCGAAAAACTGGTCGAACATGCGATTCATTTCCTCGAACGGGCTGAGCATACCCGCCGGCTCGGCCTTCTGTATCTGCTGGGTCTTGGATTCCTGCCTAATTTCGTTAGCCATGTCCGTGTCTCCTAAACCGCTGTCATAAAACTCCTGTCCGGGATTCTCGCAACGTCCCTCACCGGCCAATATATGACTCCATGTGCCGGGCACCTTGATCTCCGTCAAAGTCTGCTGCCGGAAGCGCCGGCGTCTCACCCCCGTGCCGCATTGGGGGCCGCGATACGGCGCTACGCCCGGACGATCGTTCTTTCTTTCGCAGGTCACCGGCCCCGGCGCACCGCTGTACTTTTGAGCTCCAGATCCCGGCGCGCAGCCCACGCCTGCAGCCGCAGGATTGCCACTCCGATCCCATAGAACAGCGGCAACAGCAGCGCATTGATGTTAGTCGCGATAAGCAGATACAGAATCCACCGGTGCAACGAATCCGTCTGGCCGACCCAGACCGTCAACCGGTTCTGCGCACCGTGCGGCAACCAGTCCACAAGCAGATGAACAATGCACCAGTGCTGAACGGCAGCGCCGCCGATCTCATGACCGCCCATGGGCAACGTAACCACGGCACCCAGTGCGATCATCGCGACCCCAGGCAAGGCCAGGAATGGCCACAGCCCGAACCATGTCGTCACGTACGCCACTCCGAGTCAAGCCCGGGGTTGGCGTCGATGTCCCTGAAAGCCTCGGAGCGCGTATCGGTTCGGCATGCTGCAGCCGCTGCCTCGCGCCGGCCATACTCGCGTGCGGCAGTGCGATGGAATTCGGCAAGTGTTTCCGGATTCATATACCGGCTCCAGAAATCGAGCCCCTCGCGCACCGCTTGCGTCCGTAAACCGGGCAGCACCACGTTCTGCCATGATCCGAATTCCGGCAGCGTAAACCTCAGGTGCCAGAGCGGATTGCGCATACCTTCCGGGCCTTCCTCGAGTGTCGAGACATAAGCCTCTCCCGGCTGCATTTCCCGCAGCGCGCGCTCGCATACCCGGTAGCGGCGTGCAAAACGCAAACTGTGCTCGGATCCGCCACTCCAGCTGCGCGTTCCCAGATCGATAGCCTCATGCTGCCCCAGCAGGTGTGCGGCATAGCGCGATGTGTCTTCCCCCTGGACACGCATGATCACCTTGGTGGCAATCGTATCGTCGAGCTCGTCCGCGTAGCCCGGGCCGATGGCGCGCAGTTGCGCGTGCGACTGGAAACCGAACGAAAGCGGCATTTCCGCTGACCGGCAGCGCGCGCTGAACGGACCGAAGCCCTCATGGAAAAAAGCACCCCAGTCGTCGAACAGCAGCGGATATCTGGCCGGCGGCTCCGTCCGCTCAAGCTGCCGCCGCCGCGCCTCCACGCCGAACATCTCGATCAGAGCGATCGCCACATCGCGCGCGAAGACGGTGAGCGGCAAATGGGCGAACAGCGACCTTCCGCCACTGACGACGGCGCTGATGCGTATGTCCGGATCATAGGCATTGAGCCGGTCCGCACACGGTCCTGCAACGAATACGAACAGACGGTTGAGCAAGCCAGAAATGTTCCTGACGCGCGTACTGAACGGCTGTTCGAGCCACTGGCGCGCCAGCGTGATTTCCACCGGATCGGCACCGGCCTTGCGGGCACGGCGCAAAAGCTCATTTCCCGCGTCTTTCATGCACAGCGCCACATACAGATCGCGCAGATTGGTCGCGACCGGAAGCCCGAGAAGCAGCGGCACGATGCGCGCCAGCACAGCGCGCTGCTCGTCCATGTAGAACGATGTGCTTTCGGTGGTGCCAATGAGCATCTTCGACAGCCGGTCGATCACGTCGTAGGGCGCTCCCTCGAACAGGTTGATCGATTCCGACCCCGGCAGTTCGCTCGAAAAGAAGTGGTCCGGCGCGCAGCCCATCCCCACGCATTTGCGGAAGGTGTCGATATCGCCCTTGCCGTCGAAGAATGCCCAGCCGCCGCGCGGTAGCTGCCTGCTCAAAGCGTTGATGTAGCCGAGCATGACGGAATCCGTCTTGCCGGACCCCGGCGCACCGATTGCGATCAGCCCCAGATTGAGCACCTCGCTGGATAGCGCCGCAGCCTCTACGTGCTGCGGGCGGTCGGGATTGCTCAGCTCGGCGGCCGCGCCCAGCACCCAGCCGGCGCGATGCGGTCGCATCCGCGACCTGCGGAAACGGCATGCAAGGCCGATCGCCGGCGCGGAAACTGCCAACCAAGCGGCGACCGGCTGCCAGGCATGAAAAAATAACGTCGCGGCTACGGCATCGATGGCCAGCACGAACAGCATGAAGGCCGCCACCGCTCTCATGTCGACCACAACGCCGGGATATCGATCACGTACGCCGGAATGTCGTGCGCAACGATCCAGGCGCGGTGCCGGGCTGCCCGAACCGGATCGGTGCAGCCTATGACATAGCGCTGCATCACGTCGCACCAGGCACGCCCCGTTGCATCCGGCCAGTGTCTCGGATTCGGCGTATGCCGTCGGCGCCAGACACGCGCGATGCGCGCGCTCGCCATCAGGTAATCATCGAGCAGCGCCAGCCACGAGATCTCTGTCGCATCGATACCGGCATGCTCGCCACGTGCCGGGTTGAAACCCTGCTTCAACAGTGCTGCGCGCGACAGGAACCGGAAGCCGCCCTGCTGCTTGTCGAGAGCTATTTCTAGGGTATTGCGATGACAGGCATGGGCCATGAGGCTCCAGGAAGGGCGGGACCGCCGCACGAATGCGGTTCGCACGCACACCGCCGCTCCGGCGCCGCTCAGGGTCCAGATGGCCGGCCGAGGCAGGATACAGGCGTGCACCAGACCCAGATTAGACAGCCACGCGGTTGCCCGGGAAATCGTGGCTGGCCGTACTCTGCACCAATGCGCCAGCTGCGTGCCGGTCGCAAAATGGACGCGCCCGAGCTGGCGCAGGATCTCATGGTGCAGGGATGCCAACTGGATGGGGCAGCGCGCGCTCATTCGATCAGCCACAAACCGGAATTGCCCGGTCGCACGGTCCTGTGACCGACTCGGGCGAGCAGCCCTGTGCCGGATCCGCGCTTCATAGTCTGAGGAGTGTGATGCCCGCGCCCTCGGGAACCGGCGCCGTCCTGGTACCGGCGGGCTGCACCCAGACTTGGCGCGGGAAGCCGACGGAGCGCCAGTACCGCGTCTTTTCACGGATCTGGCGTGCCGTGTATTGCCCGCTGTCGGCTTCGACCAGGACGATCCGCCCGCCCGCCCTGTCCGGATACACCGCGTCGGGACAATGTGATTCGAACAGAAACCGTTCCGCTTCGTTCAGACGGGTGGCAACGCGAAAGCCCAAGGGACGTCCGAGCGCGAAATATGCCCGTGTCGTCAGCATCTCGTGGAGCATCCGGCCTTGCGCTACCGTCGGCACCGCCGGATCACCCCAGGCGGCAGCAATGGCCCGGGCAGCGAACCGGTAGACGCGCACCGGTTTCCGGCCGACCGCGTAGAGCGGCCTGGCCTCGAGGATTCCGGCTTCTTCCAGGCGCGCAAGCCGGCGGGCCGCTCCGCCGCTGTGATACGCGTAGTGAAACCGTTCGATGAGATCCTGCGAAACGAGGCGCACGACCGCGATGTCGCGAAACAGGGCGCGATCCGAGGCGGAAAGCACCAGCACTGTTTCGGTCGTCGCGATCCGGGCCAGAGGTCCGGTCCTTGCGGCAAACGCTATCTGCATAATGGCCGTCACTCCCTGACAGTCATCAAGCCGCTACTATATACCCTCTTTGATGCCCGAAGTCACCCGGACCGGACCTTGCAGGGCGGCACTTTCGTGCATGGTATGGACGGCGGGATATGCCAGTTTTATTTTTATAAACAATGTATTACAAATTAATATTTATTTTTAACATGAAGTAATTACCGGTCACACGAGGGCCCCGATCAGGCCCGCACCTGGCCTGCCGGAGATGCGCAGCGCACCGGCGCGAACCGTTCAGACGTAACGATGTTTCAGATTCATGATATCCCGGTATGGGATCACGCCCAGGATCGTATCGGCCTGATCAGCGACCGGAAGCGCCCGGAAGCCATAGCGCGCGAATGTCTCGGACGCCTCCAGCACCGTGCTCTTCGGGTCCAGATGGATCACGTTGGTGACCATGATATTTTCCAGAGGATCTTCCGCATTGGCCAGCAGCAGCTTGGCAAGATCGACGACACCAAGAAGCTTGTCCCGTTCGTCCACGACGTAGAGGTAGATGATCACATCCTTTTCCCTGGAAACTTCCCGGTACTGGCTCAGGACTTCGCCGACGCGAGTGGCTGGGGCATACTTGATAAAGCGCGATGTGGCGAAATTCAGGATGTTCTCCTCGTGCTTCTCCATGAGAAACTGGACCTTGCGGACGTTTTCCTGGTCGACGAGCTTCAGGATGTCGTCGGCGTCGGCGGCCGGCAATATCGCCAGGATGTCGGCCGCCTGTGCCGGCGTCATGTTGTTGATCAGTTCCGCCGCCCTCTCCTTGTGGACCGAGGAGATCAGGTCGCGCTGCACCCGCGGCTCGACCTCTTCCAGAGTGGACGCCGCGCGCTCTGTTTCCAGCTGGTTGAAAACGGCGAGACGTTGCGGCGGGTCGAGTTCTTCGAGGATGTCCGCCAGGTCCACCGGGTGCATTTCCGACAGCTTCTCCTTGAGCACCCTCAGCTTCACATCGCCGGAAAACGGACCGATGTGCTCCGGCAGCGGCTGCACATAGGCCCAGGAGAGCGTTTCCGCCTTGCCGTTGCCGGAAAGCAGATTCGCCAATCGCCTCAGCCCCATCCTGCCCAGCAGCCGGGAGCGGCTGAAATCCACATCGGTGACGTAAAGCCTTCCGTTGCGGGCGATCAGCTTCACGTCGTAAACGACGTCGATCTCGTTGTCATCGAGATCGAGCACTTTCTTGTCCAGGATGTAGTCCTTCAGCAGGATGCTCGAACGCCCGGGATCCGTTTCATACTGCTCGATACGCTCCAGGTCGACGACGATCTCGGTTTCGGTAATGACGACCACCTTGTCCCATGGAACAAGCAGTGCATGATGCCCGAACGGGCGGGCAACGAGAAAATAGGTTACCGCCGGCAGTTTTCCGGTTTCGGCGATGACCAGATCCTGGAGTTTTCCGAGCTTGCGTGCACCGAGGAAAACCTTTCGGCCGATTATCTCGCTGAGATAAAAGGCGGTCGTCATGATGGTTGCCATTGTTACCGTCCTCGTTCCGGAGCTGGAACCGCGGCTAGCGCAGCAGAGTAATGAATCGGAATACCATCAGGCCTACCAGGAAGATCAGATAGCCACGCAGCAGCAGCAGCGACAGCCGCACGGGCATGGACATTTCGATCCGGGGCTTGGAGTATTTCCTGTTGATTTCCCCGATCTTTCCGAACTGGCGTCGCAGGATCTTCCACATGGCGGCTCTCGCTTACTGGAACATTTTCGGAAACAGCACGCTGATTCCGTAAAGGGACGACAGCGATATGATGACCACAACAATCGTAATGTTGAGAATGTTCTGAATCAGGGTGTTCCTGTACTCACCCATCGTTTTTTTGTCGTTCAGCAGCAGGATCAGGAACACCAAGGCGGCCGGCAGCAGGGTGACCGCCACCACCTGCACAAACAGTGTGATCAGCACCAGTGGCGCCCTGGGAATCAGCACCACGACGCCGGCGGTGATGAGGGTAAGAAAATAGTTGGCGTAAAACCAGGGTGCCTCCTTGATCTTGTTGTTGAGCGAGTGCGCCCATCCGAAGATCTCCCCGAACGCCCAGGAACTTGCCAGGGATATGCAGATGGCGCCAAGCAGCCCCGCATCGAACAGGCCAATCGCCATGAAAGTTCCCAGATAATGGTTCACCCCCATGAGTAGGCGCGAGGCCTGCCCGGCACTATCGATGTCCACACCCTTCAATACCGTGCCGCCAACGATGATAATGAAAACCCCGACCAGCCCGGTCACAAACGATCCCAGCATGGTGTCAAACTTCCCCCAGGGAATGTCCTTTTCGGTCATGCCCTTGTCCACCACGGCACTCTGCTGGAAGAACAGCATCCAGGGCGCGATCGTCGTACCGATATTTGCCATCAGGTAGAAGAATAGCTCGCCGTTGAAGCCACCGGGGAAATTCGGGACGAGACCCTGGCGCACTACCTGGGATACGGACGGATGCACGATGAATGCACCCGGAATGTAGATCAGATTGAAGGCGCAAAACACCAGCGCAATCTTCTCCCAGGTCCAGTATCGTCCGTTCAGCACGATGATGCCCAGAAGCAGGCACACCCCGATGACTGTCAGATACGGCGGTATCCCGAAGATCCTCAGCGCCGCGGTCATGCCGACGAATTCCGTGACCAGCGTCAGCCAGTCGACCAGCATGAGGTCAGCAAGCGAAAACCAGCCCCAGAATGCGCCGAATCCGTCAAAGATCGCCTCGGCGTGTCCGCGCTTCGTCACTGCTCCGAGTCGCACCGTCATCTCCTGCACGTAATAGGCGACGGGCACCAGGACGATCAGAAACCAGATCAGGCCATAACCGAATCTTGCGCCGGTGGCCATGTAGGTAGTGATCCCTCCGGCGTCATTGTCGGCAATCATCACAACGAGGCCCGGACCGGCGATGATGAAATACAGCGTGATGACTTTCCATATCTTGCTGTAGCGGTAATAAACCTGCGAGAACCATCTCATGGTCGCAACGATCTCCGAAGCTCTTCGACTATCCGATCCCGATACGGGTCTGGCAGCCACGGCCGGCTGCCGGTCCGCAGGGCTCCCGCTCCGCCTTTGATACCCAATCCAGTGGTTCCGTTGCCACACGATCCAGTATTGCCGGATAACCAGTCAAACCAGACTCCGCCACACACCCACCGCGGGCGGTCCGAAACCAGGCGCTTGCGGTTCGCGAACCGCCGGAAACACTGCCCGCGGGCATGCGACTTTGCGAGCCAAGCGGCTGCGACTTCAGGTCATCGGGTGTGCGCCAGCGGACCTTGACCCCGGTTTCACGCGGGATGAGGACGAACGGCTTTGGATGCTGATTGACGGCGCACCGTGGAATACCATGGATAGGCCGACGGGCGCGACGCGCAGGCAGTCGTCCGGATGACCGGCAAGAGGTTGATTTGAAGACTACCAAAGGGCGCACCGCCTCGTTGTCATCGGTGAGGCAGCGGCAGGGGTTAATGCGAAATCCTGCGGATCGGCCTCACCGTATTTCAGTTCTGCTACTAGGGCTGCAATCCATGGATTTCTCTATCAACCGAGACGGCGGCGAATTTAATTAGCCTTCCGGACATTGTCAAGCACGCGACATTCAAATGCCGCCAGTACACACCGACCGGGGGTCGATCCGACTCAGTGCCAGAACCACTCCGCCGCCAGCACCACCCCGGACACGAACAGGCAGTAGTACCCGAACCAGTGCCAACGATTGTGTTCCAGCCAGCGCGACAGCAGGCGCAATGCAGCCAGTCCGGCAGCGAAGCTGGCGAACATGCCGAAGAAACTCGGCCATAACAGAGAGAAATAATGACCTGCCTGCCCGGCCACCGCCTGCGCCTTGTATAGCCGGTAAGCCTCTTTGGCGATGACCGGCGGGGTGAGCGCGACCGCAAGCGCAAAACTGAACTCCTCCACCCGTTCCTTGTTGAGGTTGCGAAAAAGACCGGTCGAGATGGTCGCTCCCGACCGGGAGAATCCCCGGAAAGGGAGGCACACCCCCTGGATGGCACCGATCCAGATCGAATCGCGAAGCCCCAGTTCCCCGTCTCCCGCGAGGGCGGTCTGGCGTTTTGCCGACAGGATGATCATGATGCCGACCGCGGCTAGCCCCCCGGCAATTACGTAGGAATTGCCGAAGAGCATTTCAATCTGTGGATGTGCGATGCCGCGCATGAAGAACCGCTCGATGATGACCAGCAGGATGAGACCAACGGCGCCGGTCAGGGCGGTTGCCGCAACTACGAGCCTGAAAAACGGCCAGAACGCGGCGGCGGACGAAAAATATCGTTGCCGCCACGATTTCCAGAAATAAATAAGGACCGCGAACATTGTGCCGGTGTGGAGCATGACCAGAAGAAAGGTCATTTCGGGCGCCGTGGGGTTGATCCCCATCAGCTTCTCCGCCAGGATCACGTGCGCGGAACTCGAAACCGGCAGCAGCTCGCAGGCTCCTTGGATGAGTGCGAGAACCAGAACTTTAAATAAAGTCATAGGATAAATTCTTGTCAGAAAATTCGGTGGGATATGAAAAAGTAGTTTTTATTCTGGCGGTCTTGGCCGGATTGAAGGAGTCTAACGCCACGAACATCCGGAGTCTACCGAAGACCTCTGTCCTCCAGAACGATCTCCCGGCCTCCCCATTCGGAACGGATTGTCTATCGGCAGTTCTCTTCCATCCGCAGATGCTCGGCGAATGCAGCATCCCGCAATCCGTAACGGGCCGGATCGGCAAGGATCCTATTTCTACTGTGTTACAAACCTCGATAGTTCATGGTATTGTGCCAGGATCCTCAGTCACTGCAAGAGGTGCATGATGGGTAAGAGCCTGGAACGTCGGTTTGAGGAGTACGGGGAAGTGATCGCA